>JBIKOL010000058.1:0-47129 GCA_044358055.1 Obscuribacteraceae bacterium (SeqCode) | reverse complement strand
GGCTTCTACTCCCACCGGATCGATCTAGTACTAAGAAGCCGGCGAGCCGCCGGCGCTCCCGGGATTGTGATCGTTAAAGACCCGACTGATGCGCGGGTAAGCGCAGGTGATGTGTTGGGCTCGATAGTTTCACTGCACTGCCAAGCGCGGAAAAGTGCCTTTCTTGACGCGAAACAAAATAGCGAGAATTGAATCTAGCATTATCCAGGTGCGGATAATCCGAGCGATAGTGAGAGCCTCTGGATTCGCACCGTGCCAGCGCCGAGCTGCCTATCAGGGTTCCAAGCAAATGAATGTTGGCTGCTTCAATGTGACGCTGATCCATAGGCATGCGCTTTACCGGGAAATCAGATTCTGAAATAATGAATTGTTCGAGCTCATCTCCATTTCTGCAGATTCCTAGCTCGCGAAACATTCTATTTTTGAACCTCTCCAGATTTCTAAGTGCATTTGAAGGGGCAAAAATCCGGGCTCCCTCAAACTCGCGACCAGCAATGAGAAATCTCCTGGAGCTCTCGCCCAGAATTGCTTTTGCAGCCCTTAATGCCATTACGCCGCCCTCGAGCAAAGAATTGCTTGCCAGGCGATTGGCACCATGCAATCCAGTACAGGCGCATTCACCGATGGCGTAGAGACCAGGCAGCGAGCTTCGCCCGTTTTGATCAGTCCAAATTCCACCCATAAAGTAATGGGCAGCAGGTGACACCGGCACAGGACTATCAAGTGGATCGATGCCCCAGTTTCTGCAAGTCTGAACAATGTTTGGATATTTGCTGAGAGTATTAGCTGCACCAATCGGTCTCATATCGAGTTTAACGGCAGAAAGATTTTGCTCCTTCATAGTGGCGAGAATGGCGCGAGAAACCACGTCTCTTGTGGCAAGTTCGCCGTTTTTGTGAAACCTGAACGCGAATCGTTCGTTGTTTGCATCCAGCAAATGCGCACCATCCCCACGTACAGCTTCCGAAATCAATGAAGCCGGCGCGCCTGGTATGTTCAATGCAGTGGGGTGGAACTGCACGAATTCCATATCCACGAGTTCTGCACCAGCTCGATAAGCCATTGCAATACCATCGCCTGTTGCAATGTTGGGATTGGTGGTTCTTGAAAAAATCTGACCAAGCCCGCCGCTTGCCAGCACCACCCGCGGTGCTAAAATCTCAAGAAGTTGTTCGTCTCTTAGAACACGCAAGCCCACGCAACGACCAAACTGAGTAAGCAAATCAACAGCGAACATTTCCTCAAATACAGCTATGTTTTTTGACCTGCGGACAGCAGAAACAAGCGTTTCGGCAATAGCGCGACCGGATGCGTCTTTGCTGTGCAGTACACGAGCCTGACAGTGACCGCCTTCACGAGCGAGTGCGAGATTTCCATTTTCTTGACGATCAAACATGAGTCCGAAGCGCTCAAGTTTTTCATATAGTTGCTGCCCTCCATTTACGATAAGACGAACCATATGCTCATCGCAAAGACCCGCTCCGGCAGAAAGTGTGTCCTGCAGGTGTTGCTCCGGACTGTCCGACGCATTGGCAGCGGTGCAAATCGCAACTCCGCCTTGAGCCCAGGATGTGTTCGAATCAAACAGACGTCCTTTGCATATCAGGGCAACGCGCATTCCGCCTGCGTCAAGTTCAAGAGCAAGCAGAAGCCCCGCAATTCCGGATCCAACCACTACTGTGTCATATCTGCTAGTTACAGTTGCCTGGACCATAATTTTGTCCTCCCGGCTTTAGAATATGGAAATCATCCGATCGATTGCTTTGCGAGCCTTGCGTGCGGTCTCCTCAGGTACAGTCACCTGGTAAACATCTTCTTTGAGCGCTCTGTACAATTTTTCCAGAGTGATCATTTTCATGTAGCGGCAGCTCATCTCGCTTTCGATCGGAAGGAATGTCTTTTGCGGATTTTCCTTTTTAAGTCGATGCAAAATGCCGATTTCAGTGGCAACCACAAATACGCTTGCATCTGATTCTCTGGCGCGATTGATCATGCCTTCAGTCGAAGTAACTTTCAGAGAACAACATCCATTTTGCCTGACAACACGATCCAGATAAGGGGTCAAGCAACCGCATTCCGGGTGAATAAGCAATTCGGCGTTGGGATGCTCAGCCAGCTTCTCGTCGATTTTCGCCGGTGGAACCATCGCGTGAACGTGGCACTCGCCCATCCAGATGTGCATGTTCTTGCGTCCGGTAAGCTTTTGCACCCATGAACCAAGAAATTGATCCGGCAGGAAAAGAATTTCCTTGTCTTCGTCGATAGATTGAACGACTTTGAGTGCATTTCCCGAGGTGCAACAATAGTCAGATTCTGCTTTGATCTCGGCGCTTGTATTGACGTAAGAAACGACTAGAGCATTGGGATGCTCGGCCTTCCAGGCACGCAACTGATCAATGTTTATTGAAGCGGCAAGCGAGCAGCCGGCATCCAGGTCTGGAATGAGTACCTTTTTGTCCGGACAGAGAATGGCGGCTGTTTCTGCCATGAAATGAACGCCGCAAAAGACAATGGTTTTTGCATCGGTGCGTGCTGCCTGCTGCGAGAGCCCAAGCGAATCGCCGACGTAGTCTGCCAGGTCTTGAATCTCTGGAATTTGATAATTGTGCGCCAGAATAACAGCCTGTTTTTTGCGTGCAAGTTCGTAAATCTCAGCTGCCATAGTGGCAGCAGCTACGGTTTCTGAACAAGGAATATTTGTGGAAAGCATGGCTTAGCCCTCGAATTCGAGACTTATGTCGATACTCTTTACCGAGTGTGTTAGAGCACCGATTGAGATGCCGTTTACACCAGGTATAAGATAGTTTTGGATGTTCTTTTGATTTACGCCGCCTGATACTTCGATGTAAGCCCGACCATTCACAATGGCTACGGCTTTCTTTATATCTTCAGAAGACATGTTGTCCAGCATTACTCTCTCGACGCCCAGGTCGAGTGCTTCGCTGAGTTGTTCCAGGGTGTTAACTTCAATTTCTATGGGCACGCCCGGTGCATTCAGGCGCGCTTTTTTGATGGATGGTGCAACACCGCCTGCGATGGCACGGTGATTGTCTTTAATGAGAATTGCGTCATAGAGTCCGAAGCGATGATTCACGCCGGCACCCAGACGAACCGCCCATTTTTCAATAACGCGCAATCCTGGAGTTGTTTTTCTTGTGTCCAATATTTCGATATTGGAGTTTTGCGCAAGATCGACAAACTGTCTTGTCATCGTCGCAATGCCGCTCATACGCTGAATCAGGTTGAGAGCGGTTCGCTCACCGGCAAGAAGAGCGCGAGAGCTTCCTTTCATACGAGCAAGGTTGAAAGGGGTCTTTTCGATTTGCTGAGAATCATCCGCCAGCAGTTCAATTTTGAAATTGGGATCGCAGCGCTTCATCACCAGCTCGAAAACATGTAGACCAGCGATGACTGCACCCTCTTTCAGCACGAGCGAGGCTGTGGAGACGGAGTCTTCAGGGATGACCGACGAACCAGTAAGGTCACCGGCGCCGATGTCCTCTGCCAGGGCAGCGTCGATTATATTGCTCAGCTCCGCGCGGGACTTTGCATCAAGCTGATCTTTCAAGACTGCTAAGTCTTGCGCAGGCTTGATTTCGTCGGTACGGTTAGTCATTTTTACGCTGCCCTTATTTTTCAGTAATCGTCATTTTGACGTTAACTACAATATAGCATTTTTCATATGGACTGGCTAGGCCGCAGGTAAATTCTCAATATTTCGGGACAATGCGTTTAGACTTAGAGGCACAATTACAATTTTTAATCTTTCTCAGGTCAGTACAAAGAACGTTCAAAGTTCCTTACTGGATTCGTCAGCCGGTTGAGATATATGCAACGAATAGCCGAGCCGGGTCCAAAAGCCGAGCCGAGTCCAAGAGCCGAGTCCAAGAGCAAGAGCTGAGCCGAGTCCACGAGCCGAGCCGAGTCCAAATAGCCGAGCAGAATCCTAATGCTGAGCAGATCCTCTGGCTTGGCTTTTAAGCGCTGAAATTCAGCAGAGATGATAGATCCCACCTCTCGTGAATTTTGACCAACTCGTAGCGCAAGTAGTCAAGGAATAATAGAACCGATATAAAAACCAGCCAATTGAGAGATCTCATAACGTTTTTGAATCCGATTGGCTTAGATTCTGATTCAGTTCCATTATGGAAAACCACGCCAAGGCGGGTTTTGAATCGAATCTATTATTGCTTTGTAAGTACCGCGAAAAACTTAAAGACGGCAAAGTTGAGTTCGTCCGAGTTCCGTTTCGGTAAGGGCCTTAATTCAGCACAGCGGAAGCGAAAGAATGTGAATAGGACGAATACTTGACAATTCTGATAAAACCTAGTTCACATTGAGGATTTTATGCAAATAAACAGCGTTTTAGCCTTACATTGCTATATATACGAATGCTGGGCAGACAGCCTGGAACGGAGACCTTCTAAGATGCGCCGCTTATTTTTCGCGCTGACCGCACCAATGCTTTCGCTGGCTATTTTGCTTGCCTATAGCGGGCAAAAGAGCATGGCCTACGATATCTCGGTATACAACAACTTGATGAAATCGAGAGATGCGTTAACTCAGCAACAAGCAGAGCTTCAGCGCGCGTACGATGAGACTCAAAAGCAAATTGATAATTTGAATCAGAAACTATCTCGTATTGACTCTTACTTAAAGCAAGTAAACAGCTCGATCAAAGATGTGGACACAGCACTTTTGTACGCCAAGCAATAGAATCCCGAAGATGACCAAGACTAAGTACGAGGAGAGAGGAGAGATGCGCAATAAATCAGGACTTTTAAGTTCCCTGTTAATCGTGGGCTTCTATTGCCAGCCGATTGCATATTCGGCAGACACAATTACATCAGACTCTGCTACGGCGAAGGCTCCTGCGACTCCTACCCAGGAAGTAAAAGTAGATTGCATCGACCCTCATGCTTGCTGCGAAGAATCAAGCAAAGTCATCGGAGTCCTTCAAGATCTGGTCAAATCAATCAACAACGGTGACTGGAAAACCTACGAAACTATGCTAGACGATCACTGCTCGACCTTCGATGAAGGCAGCCACAAGCTGATTGCCGGCAAGGAAAATGTAGTGGCAGACATGAAGAAGAAAGTGGATCTTTATGCTGCTCAGGGTCATCCGTTGGTTTCCGTCACCATCGATCAACCCTACGCGAAAGTAATGCCACCCGGCGACACCGCGGTAGTCAACTTCGTAGCAATTCGCCAGTACGGTGGCAAGCACCCCTTCAAAGAAGAGTGCCATGCTACAGATATCTTCGTCAAACGCACTGACGGTTGGAAAAAGTGCCACTTCCGCGGCGCATGGAAGCGAGCATAATCAGTGACGTCTAAACCACCGAAGCAAGACGTAGAAAAGCGCCTGCAAATTTTCTTTGGAGCTGCTATTGCTCTCGTAGTGATCGGCGTGATTGTGTTCGTGGCTCTGGTAGTGCAAGATCTGCAACATCACTAGTTGGGCTCCCAACTATAATTAGTATGGTAGGGGCGCCTCATGGGCGCCCTTTGAAGGTGAAACTCGTCCTTTGAAGGTGCAACTTAACGGGAGCCCAGGGCGCTACCAGATGATTCTAAAGAGGGGACCCTGCGGGCGACTCCGCTCCTTCCTGTTTTTTACTGAGGCGGTGCACTCAAAGTGTCAAGTTTTTTAGAAGCCGGCAGGCTGCCGGCGCTCCCAGGGGCATCTTCAGATTTTACGGAGCCACCGGATTTGGTGCCCCCAGATTTTTCCATTTCCGAAATCTTGAAGCGCAAGCTCGAGATTTCGTTCTTCAACTCCTCTACCCTTCCAAGCTGCGGCATAACGACGCCGAACAGTGCAGCTACCGAGAAAAATGTCATTGCGAGAATTATATATAGAATGGGGCGCAAGCCTGGGTCAGCGACTCCCGCAGTACTCGTCTGTTTTGCAGCAGCATTGTCGGCTTTAGACCCGTCTTTTAGCTCATCCTTTTTCTTGTCTTTCTTTTGCAAAGGCTGCGCATTCTTTTCGTCAATGAATTTAGCAACAGGCAATACTGTTTTACTAATTTGCGAACGAAATTGCTCGAGCTCTTTCGACAAATCCTTCTTAAATGTATCAAGCTCAGCTCGAATACTGTCTTCAGACTCCTTGCTCTGCGTTTCAAGTCTCGTGCGCGTCGAGTCGAATTTCATTGCGAAATCATCAGATATTTTCGCAAACGTCTTCTCTTGCTTCTCAACCGCATCCTGGAAGGCTCTCTGCTGCGAGCTTATTTTGCTGCCCAGCGCATTAGCCACTGTTTCGGCCTGCTGCTTCAGCATTTGATCAATCTCGCTTCGTGAGTATGTTGCATATTTGGCTGAACTTTCCATTTCATCTCTCCGCGGCTCGTGGTTCTTTGCTTTGCTGCTTGCTTCTTTTGGCGCTTGTTCTGGTGTTGCCGATGGTGGTGGCTCACCCTTTTTTTCCGCTGCTTCCTCTTTTGCTTCGAGCGCTGATATCTGCAGCGACTCCCTCGCGCTGGGCTCAACTGGCGGGCTTTCATCCGGTTTCACTTCTGAAGCAGCAGACATATTTGCTGTTGGTAAATTGAAAGTCGCATACCCGGCCGCAGGCATCAGTTCTTTGTCCGCTTCTGAACATATAAGTCCCGCAGTATTATCTTTAAAATTGACACGTATGATGAAATCTTTTGCTGGCTCAGCCTTAATTTTCAATTGCTCGCCAATCGATGCAATTAGATCTTCCGTTATGTAACGAGCCTCGTACGACGTTTTTATCCATGGACGAGAATTGTCCGATGACGAATCTGACGCAGTCCAGCGATCACGCGAATACCTTAATGCAATTTCGGTCGGCTTAGCATTACGTTCAATCTCAAATACACAGGAAGACCGCAAATCAAGAATATCTGCAACGGCGGTTCGCACACCTGAATTTTCGAAGTTAGCAGTGAACCCAAGAATTTCAGCAATCTGCCTGCAAACGTCAGGGCTCAGCTTGAAAACAGCACCTGCGTATTTCTCATCGGGATCTAGCCAGTCTAGAGAGATCGACCCGAATTCAGGAATGAAAAATTCTTCGGGCTCGTTGTCAAACTTATTTTCTGTTGTCTGCCTGTCCATAAAGCTGCCATCGAACGCGGAAGACTATCAATTCTACCTCTTACGCGGACCGCGTCAACCACTGTAAAGCGCTACCATTTGAAGGGGTTCAGGTTGTTCGCTACGTTTCGCTTAATGTTCGTCAGCGTCTTGATGAGCTCAGGTGCTTTATTCGTAAGAAGATCAGCGAGAGGAGCCTCGAGCTTTTTAGCAGTGCTCGTCAGGGCATTTAATGAAATAGACGTCCCTTCTAAAACAGGATTCAGTCCTGTCGCAGTCAGATCCTGAGTAGTTTGCACATTATCCCTCAGGTAATTTATTGCAGCATCATCAAGCTGCCTGAAATTTCCACTCAATAAACTAGCACCTATTCTTCCCAGATCAGCAGCCTGTGCTTTTGCATCGTATTTCAAATTATTCCAGTTCTCATCAAAGCAGCTTTTTCCGCTCATGTTCAGATCATCAAAGGTTCTCATGAACTTGTCTAAAGACATCTTCAATTCGCCGTCGCCAAGACTGCTAATGCCATCCTTGCTAGAACCTGTCTCAGCAAAAGGGGTTCCATTATTTTCTCCCCATGGATTGCGCACGATTATTTCTTGAGTTTTGGGATCGTACCCGAGGACGCTATAGACATGATGTGATACCAATCCATCCGAGGGAAATAGCAACTGGCAAGTCACAGCATCACCATTCTTAAACGCGTTTTCCAGATCTCTTGCAAGATTGGCTTTACTGGTCTTGCCCAGGTATAACTCTCTATTGTCTACTGTGCCAATGGACAAACACGCTGTAGCTGATCGGTCTCCGGTCAATAATTCAAGCGCTTTGCGTGTACTCATCAATTTCGCAAGATAGGGAATTTGCTGGTGCTGCCAGTTGTCCAGCAAGCCTGATTTGTAAGCAGCAGCGTGATCGTATTTCAGAAATGCCGTTTCGATTACTCGAGCCCAATCCGCGTTGTCTTGAACATTGCCATTCATGCGATTGTCGTCGAGATCTTTCTGTGTCACATTCACTGGATGAGCTTTGTCTCCTGGAAAAGTCACGGTGTAAGAGCCGTCCTCATTTTCTTTGATCATTTCCTTGATTTGCTGCTGCCCTTTTGAGCTATTCGCCACTGATGCCAGCGCGGATTCAAAAAAGCAATCGCCAACTTTTCCTTGCTCGACTCCCTTTGCACTAATCTGGTCGTCAAAAACATTTTTCTCAGGCTTCGAGCGAGAAGCAAAAATAGATTTGCCGATCCCCTCCTGGTAAAGATCCAAGGCACTTAAGTTTGGCAGCAAACAAGTCTCGTTCTTGCTTGCCTCAAGATTAGTATTCTGTGGTTCGATAGCTGGCATATTAATTAAACCTGGGTTTCCACGCTAAAAATAGCGCTGCCCGGTTAAATAAATCCGTTCTGTTTCGTGTACTTTTTGTGAAGCAGTTGCGCAGATGTTTGCACAAGAATGGCGCAGCAAGCTAAAATCCTGAATCGCTCTGTTCCTTCTTCTCCGTCCGAGTTTTTTCCGGTTGCGGGCTGAGATCTGGAATGACGGTAGGTTCGCCTTTGGCCAGATCAAGAAATGGCCCAGCGACTCTCTCGGAGTGATGCTTGTTCTGAAATTCTCTTGCTGCGTATGACGCTTCGCCGGCTTTATCGAGTAGCGAGAGATCGCGCGCTAAATACAGCCAATCAACATCACAAGATGGGCAAAGCTGAAGAACCTCATGGAAATGATCTGCTGACTCCTGGTAGTCCCCGTTGGCCATTTCCAACAATGCCAGCTCCCTAGTTATGAAATAATCGCTGGGGGCACCATCATGCGCGTGTCTTGCGTCTGTAAGCAGCGACCCGACTTTTCCAGTTTTCGGTTTCTTTTTGGCATCACTGGCTTTGCTTTTTCCATTGCTGTCTTTCTTTTCCTTCGCCCCAGCAGCTCTAGCAGCAAGCAGTCGTCCGTTATCGAAGTTGTCGATTTGAAAGGGATCCCACCTGAAGTCATGTTGCGTTGGATAACCCACAGCGCTCATACTGCGAGACAGAGCACGTTTTCCCGTTGCTGCGCGCGCCCATTCCGCCACACGCTTCTGTCCTGCTTGCGCGTCGCCTTGCAAGTAATCGAGTTTCGCCAGCAATAGCAAGACAGGGAAATATGATTGAATCGATTGAGCGTGTTCTGCAGCCTTGCGCGCAGCTGAAAAATTCCCGGCCAGATAGTTAAGCAAAGCCAGTCCCTGATATGCAAGCTGAGAACTGGGACGAGCCTTGATTAAGTTGCGAAAGGAAGTGTCAGCATTCACAAAATCGCCTTTGCGCAAGTAGGCGAAACCAATGTCGCCATATACTTCTACAATTTTAGGGTCGCGCTCGAGCACTTTAGACCAGGCATTAATTGCTGCATCATAGTCATGCTGCAAGTAATAGGCAAAACCAGCCGAGAGCAGAGTTTCTGCGTTCTTGTTGATCTGGTATGACTTCTTCAATGCATCAAGTGCTTCAGAATATTTACCTTGCCGCAGATATGTAAGTCCGAGCACCGCAAATGGTGCCGGATCTGTCGGGTCAGTGCCGGTTGCTTGAATCAAAAGTGTGGAAGCTTTGCTCAATTGAGATTTGCCCAAACACGTCACGGCTGCCGAAAGTAGCCGCTCAGCTTGTTCTCGCTGATTAGTGTTCCAGGCTTTTAGATGACCCTGAGCGAAGCTGAGCGGACAAATAGCCACGCTTGCATTCAAGGCAATTACTAACGCGGTGATCGCTTTTTGCAAGCTTGTTTGTTTCAAGCAACTAATCATTTTATTCATCCATACATCTAAAAAACAAATACAGGCCGGTCAGGCAATTTCTCAAAATCTTGCTCGGAGAATTGATAAAGACGAGCCGGTCTGTATGAACCTTCCTGACTTGTCTCATCGAGCTCCTGCAATACACCTGAGCTGAGAAACTTCTTGCGGAAGTTTCTATTGTCTACAGGTTTGCCGAGGATTGCTTCATACACGGTTTGAAGATCTCTCAGCGTAAATTTCTGCGGCAATAACTTAAAAGCTGCCGGAGTATATTCGACTTTATATTTTAATCGCTGGTAGCCATACGTGACAATTTTTTCGTGATCAAATGCCAGCGAAGGCAATTCATTCACTGGCCACCATGCTACACCGGATGCATCAGTACTGGCACGCAGCTCAAGTCCTTCCTGCCTCAACAATGCAAGATAGGAAACAGTAACCACACGCCCGCGAGGATCACGTTGGCGATCACCAAAAGTATAAAGCTGCTCAAGATATACATTCGACACATTCGTTTCTTCATACAGCTCGCGTGTTGCAGCGTCTTCAAGACTGAAGTCACTATCGAGCACAAATCCACCGGGCAATGCCCAATAAGATTTGAATGGCTCATACTTCCGCTTAATGAGCAACACTTCCAGATTGCCCTGAGCAATTGCAAAAGCCAGTGCATCGACCGTTATCTTGACATTCTCTGATGGCATTGTCTGAAATTCACCAGGCTGGGAAAAGTCCGTTTTTGATATTAGCTACTGCCAACTTATTCTTGCTAAAGCTCTATTGTAGGCGCTTAGCTTGAATCTGCGGAGCCCTGGAATGGTTAAATGACGCAATTTAACGTAAAGCATACGATTAAGCGTATAGCCACAGCAGCTAGATCTGAGCGATTAGATTTTTTCCCGCAAATCTAATTCCATAATTCTGATCTTACCTGCGCAGGACTTAGTTTAGGTTCTCGCCTAAAGCAAAGCGCACACCTCTGGCATAATATTGCGCCGACGGAGCCTCGTGTTGCCCCTCAATCTCATCAATATGACTGGCAATTGAGCGCTTTTTCAACTCATCGATAACATTCTTTTGCAGCTCAGGCGGCACCACCGTATCTGCTTTAGCTGAAAGGACATAGATTCTTGCCGAGCGAGGCAGCGCATCTATATTAGTCAAGAAACTCTTCTTTCTATAAGTAGACTCAACCTGATCGGGCGCACCACCAAACGCCATCATCATTGCAGGGCGTATGGCACCGGTCTTCGTTTTGTTGAACAGCGAAACAAGATCGCCCGATGACTCCATACTTACCACACCAACAATTTTCGACTTGATATCATCTGGTGCAGTTGCGGCAAAATTCAAGGCAACGCAGCCACCCATCGAAGTTCCCATGATAACGATATTTTTGAAGGGATATTCCTGCATCACCTCGCGGATATTTTGCACAATATCCGAAACGGCAGCATCATTGCCCCATGACGCTTCCTGACGGTAATTGCAGGAAAGGACGCCAATTCGAGGATTATCTCGAGAGACGCCAGATGCGATGGTTTGAGCAGCAGGTTTAACAAAAGGTTCCATAAAATTTGAACCCATTCCATGCAAATACACGACCAGTGTGTAATCAAGAGTTCCTGGCACATATTGCGGTGCTTGAAAAGCAAAAGTGTCCATGTTGCCATCCTTCTGGCTGACAAATGCTCGCTTTTGCACCGAATCAGAACTTAGAACTTGCTGAACAGCACTGCCGCTTTGCGCGATCATAAGGCTTCTTTCGAGCACGGCCTTCTCACGCTTGGCGCTCTTGTAATGTCCATGCTCGTTCAGAAATAATATGAAGAAGACAATACCTGCCGCGTTAAGCAGCAGAGAAAACATCAAAATTACAGCTAGAACTGGAGATTTCAATTTTTTAGTTCTTTTCTTCTTGAAACGCTTATCTTATCGCAAGCACAGCCCGAAGGTTCGTTGTAAGATTCTTTTGATATGCAAAACTCCATCAAATTCACAGCACTAATTTCATTTAGCCTATGTCTTTCACTGGCAGCATCTTACGCCCAGCCTGAAGAGACTGGCGCAGAAGAGAAGTCACGAGCATTAAATAAGGAAGGTGCGGCTTTGCTTGCGTCAGGCAAAACGAAGGAAGCCGCTGAACAGTTTCGCAAATCTATTCAAATATATCCGCAAGGGGCCTCTGCACATAACAATCTTGCCCTCGTCTTGAAAGAACTCGGGCAAATAGTCGATGCGGAAAAAGAGGCAAGAGCAGCCATCAAGTTACGTGCAGACAAAGCAAGCTATCATTTCAATCTTGCAATTATTTTGCAGCACCAGAGCAAATTTCCTGATGCTGAACTTGCCTTCCGCGAAGCCTTGAAGCTGGATCCGATGGATCCTGAAACTCATTTTCGTCTGGCGCAAGTCTTGCTGTCACAAACAAAAGCCCAAGAAGCAGAAAGCGAAATGAAGCTGGCGCTGCTGCTTAAACCTAACGAGACTTCATATCACAAACTGCTTGCAGACAGCTTCTTGCAGGAAAAAAAATATGATTCAGCTTTATGCGAATACCGCACGACCATTGAATTGAACCCAAATGGTCCTGATGCAGGAGACATAAAGAACAAAATAGATTATCTTAAACAGGTACTCAATCTGCGCTGAGCACCGAAACATGAACGAAGCCGATCGACTTTTGATATTCCAGAGACAGCTGATCATCACAGTGTTGATACTACTTTTGTTCGCACTTGTATTTATGATCGGCTTCTTCTTTGCTGATATTCTCCGCATTCTTGGCATAGCTCTGCTGCTTTCATACATGGCAATTACTACGGTCGACTGGCTGGAAAAGAAGCTGAAAAACCGGGCCGTATCGGTAAGTCTTGTATATATCATCATGCTGGCAGTAATTGGTATTAGCTTATTGCTGATTGTTCCGGCAGTTGTTTTTCAGATTACGCAATTGATTCAGACAACATTCAATGCAATTCCAGAAATGTTGAAGAAGCTGACTGAAATGCTTTTGCCGCTCGAGCAGAAGTTTCATTCTTATCAGCTCAATGTCAAAGCACAAGACATCATGAACAACATAATTGCCAATCTGCCGAGGCCCGATCCAACGGCAATTGTATCTAACCTGAACTATATCGCCGTAGGTACGATGACCTGGCTTCTGTACTGGATCTCAATCTCAGTTGTTACTTTCTATTTTCTCCTGGATGGTTATAAAATCACGGACAATTTGATCCATCTATTTCCAGCAAAACACCAGCCCTTCCTGCAATCAATCGCTACCGATGCAGACAAGAGCTTGCAATCATTTTTCAGAGGGCAGCTCGTTTTAGGACTGGCGTTTGGTTTGCTGATGATGGGCGTCTATAGTGCTCTGGGAGTGCAGTACGCTTTGTTGCTCAGCTTGTTTCTAGCTGTGATGGAAATACTTCCAGTAATAGGACCTCCAATCGGATTTGTGCCAGCGATTCTGTCTGTAGCTATTCACGGCATGACCTTTCCCGGCAACCGGCTAACTCAAGTTATTTTCTTGACTTTGATTTTCTCTGTATTGCAGCAACTCAAAGACAATCTGGTTGCGCCGAAGTACATAGGTAATGTAATTGGATTGCATCCGATCATGATTTTCATTGCCATCATGATTGGTGCCAGGCTGGATGGAACGCTTGGTGTTATTTTTGCGCTGCCGGTGGCTTCTGTTTTGAACGTTCTCTTTACGCATATACGCAGAACTTGGTCTGACACACCGGAGACTGGCACAGACACTCAATCTATGGTGCAAACAGATTCAGCGCAGCCTTCAACTGGCGCTTAATTCTTCAGCGTATCCCTGATCCGGCATCTACGGATCCGTTGTGTTATGGATCATGTCCGGGAGCGTCCGCGTCGCCGGCACCGCTAGCACGGGACAGCATTACAAAGCAAGCTACGGCTGGCCGGCGTCTGTTCCAAGCTGGCGTTCCGCTCAGCGAACTCGATTGCGAGTATAGACACGTACCGGACAGAGCGCTACTTTGCGTCGGCTGCTCATAAAAGATTCGATCAACAGATCCAGAAGATTCTTGAGACTATTCATTTAATTAGTAAACTCCGAACGAACGCCAATTTCAGTTCAACTCAATCCACCCTGTATCTCAGTTTGCCACCAGCCTATAAGGAATGCTATGTGCAATTGAACAGTGCTGACATTAATCGAAAGCGGGCACCGGCCGAGAAATCCCCGAAAAGCTGACAGAATCGGAACCCCTTAATTGTCGTTGTAAAGGGATTGACGAACCATACAGGTGTATGTATTAATAGATGGTACCGATACAACTTAATCAAAGCGTCAGCGCAGCCCAGTTTCAGAGCCGCACGGTTCTAATTTGCTCGTGAACTAACACATACGGCACCAAGCTCGTGTTTGGTCTGTTTTTTGCTGACGAAAAAAATGCGTTTCAAGACGATGCGTCGCATTGTCCGCTCGAACACGCACGGATGAACTGAATCGGACTCAGCCAAGTAACTAGAAAGAGGACTGAAGATGAATATGCAAGTTCGTGTGGAGGCTCTAAAACAACAACTCGAACAGCTCTTTCCTGGCAAATGGCTGAATGGCCAGATGCGCCCGCGCAATAATATAAACACAGGCATAGAAGGAATTGATGCCGGCGTTACACGAGGTATTGCACGCAAGCGCATTACTGAATGGAGTGGTCCGCTTTCATCGGGAAAAACAAGCCTCTTGCGCAGTGCAGTCGCTCACTGGTGTGCACAGGGCTTGAACGTGGCTTACATTGACTGCGAAGGCAAGCTTTATCCTGCTGACTGGGCATCAATTACAGCAGCAAACTCTGCTGATCAGAAAGTAGTGCCCATCAATTTGAAATCAGAATTAGAAAATGAAAGCGTCCAGCAAAAAGGCAAATTCTGGATTATCCGTCCGTCAGAAAAGAATGAAAACAAATCAGCTTCAGTTGTGCCCCTAATTTCCAAACGCAATTTGCTGATGCAAGAAGCAATCTGGAGCGCAGACCAATTTATTCGCAGCAATGCATTTGATATAGTTATTCTTGACCTGGGCAGCAATCAGCCTGGTAAAAAGAAAGGACTCGGCATGGGGTATTCTCCCGCGCCAGGTAAAATTTATACTCGCCTGCAACGTTCTTTAGACAAATCAAAAGCCGCTCTCATTGTCGTGTCTGACACAAGCGTTGCAGACGAAGATGATGAATCCAACACAAGCGCAAGCAACAACTGGGGTTGCCATGCTCGTTTTACTTTCAATCGTGGACTTGCAGTGAAATGCGAAGCCGGGCTAAATGGCGTCGCGATGATCGTACCCACAATAAGACTCAGCGCCTGGCGTGATGGTCTTTCACAAGAAGTGGAGGTGAACCTTGGCTCTTCCGTACCGAATCGCCTGTATACGCATACCCAAATTCCAGATCGTCGCACATCAAAAGGCTGAACCTGAACTCAAAACAAAACCGCTGGTTATATTGTCCGGTAAAGGCAGCCGATCATCAGTTTTGTATTGTTCCAGGGAAGCAGCCATACAACGGGTTTATCCCGGCATGAAATTTTCGGAAGCCCGAGCTGTTTGTGCAGATCTTCTCTGGCGTGAACAGAACGAAAATCTTTATGCGAAGCTGCAAGCAGAAATAGTGCAACGGCTGGTCATGGCTTCACCGCAAGTCAGCAGCATGGGCAATGGAATATTCTTGCTTGATGCCAGCGGTCTTACACATCTGGGAGGGGAATCAAAATTTTGCAAGCACATTCAAAAGCTGCTCAATACCACAGGCTTTCCTGAGCTGCACATCGGCATAGCTGACAGCGCTTTTGCGGCGCAGGTGGCAAGCAAGTTCAAGCGCAGCCGCCATTACATTGTGCCTCATGGAAAAGATGGAGAATTCCTGGCGCCTCTTTCAATCAAGCACATGCCCGTGTCAGACGAAGTGCAAGAGACATTCTCTCGCTTAGGTATAAAAACAATCGATCAGCTTATGAGAATCCCTGTGCAAGAACTCAATGAGCGCTTTGGTCCGCAAGGGCTTGCTGCGGTAAAACTCGCCAGCGGCATCGATCAAACACATCCGGAAATGGTGCGTGCGCCACAATTATTTGAGTGCGCAATCGACCTGAATTTCCCGGTCGAGTCACTTTCACAAACACAATTCATTCTTAAATCAATGCTAGAGAGGATATGCTCAGAATTAAAAGAACAATGCATGCTCGCCGAAGAATTGCTCGTTTCCTTTTTCAATGACAATGATAAATTCGACGAGCGTCCCTTAAAGTTATTGCGTCCGTCCAGTAATACAAAATTTCTGCTTGAGATAGCAAAGCTCTCTCTTGAAGCGACACCACTTGCCAGGGAATACACCGGCTTACACATAAAAGTTGTAGAGGCAATTAGCGAAAACTGGCAACAAACAAAATTGCAGGTCGTCAAATCCAGCCCCAAAAAGAAAATTGCACTGGTCGGCAAAGAACAGGAGGAAGCAGAATCTTCCACTCAAGCACTTGCAGCATCCCTTAACCAATCAGCTCAAAGGAGTGAGAAAAATGACAATACAAGCTTTGTCGCAGAACTCAAACACAACGATGCACAAGCAGAACCATTCGCTCTTTTGCTCCAGCGATTCATTGCAAGGCTTGGTTCAAAGTCGGTTGTTCGTCCTGTTTCTGCCGATCAACATCTTCCAGATATGGCTGCAAATTTTTTGCCTGTCGCTGAAGAAGGAGAAGCAATATTGCCGATCAACATTGAATACGATAGCTCTCACACCGGCGCTTCAGCAGTTGCCTGTGGGCTCATTCTCAAGAAGTCGCCAAGCCCAGAGCCGGTACTCGTCGAATATCAGGGCAAAACACCGACAGCAATAACCTATCAGGGGCGCTGGCACAAAATAAAAGAGCTGACCGAGCCGGAAAGGTTATCCGGACTCTGGTGGGAAAACCCAACACGCAAATCTTATTATGTCGCACTTATAGAGGTAAGCAGCGAACGCATACGCGGCTCGCGTTTGAGAAAAGAAGGAGGACAAAAATATCAGCAAACAATAAGCTACGATAACTATTTAGTCTTGCTTGTTCACGACCATGAAAACAACTCATGGTACCTCGACGGATTCTTCGATTAATCCGATAATCGCCACCCCCCAGCGAGCTGTACATTCAATGCCAGGGATTCATATATCTTTCCGCAAAAAATAGCGTCAGCTCCTGGGAGCGCGGGCGTCCTGCCCGCTTCTAAAACCACATATCGTAAATTTAAATGAATCGCTTCCCCGCGAGACTGAAAGAGCAACTGCTCAGCAAAACTACACAAGTAAATAATGCAAACTAAACAAACAAATTGGAATATGCAGAGTTACATTGCCATTCCGCATTTTCACTACTCGATGGAGCCTCAAACCCGGAAGAACTTGTAGAACGCGCAAAAGCTATAGGACTTTCCGCACTGGCTCTTACCGATCACGATGATATGGGAGCTGCAATACGATTTGCTCAGGCAGCAAAAGAGCTGCAAGTAAATGCAATCACCGGAGCAGAACTGAGCCTGCAAGGTGATTATCACATCACGGTACTGGCTAAATCATTGCAGGGTTATAAAAACATCTGCAGTTTGATCACGGCCGGCAGAATGAATTGCGGTCGAGGAGTTCCGCGAATAACCCTCAAGCAACTGGCGAACCATTCAGAGGGGGTAATTGCTCTTTCGGGCTGTCCTCATGGACAGGTCCCTTCACTCATTGCACAGGAAAAACACGAGGAGGCAGTTAAAGCCTGCAAATATCTGCTCGAAATCTATGGAGACAATTTTTTCCTTGAACTATGGGATCACAACCTTGCTCAAGAATCTATTATCTGCAAACAGCTCTATGAAATATCGCATAAGCTGTCAATACCGTGGGTGGTGACAAACAATGTTCATTATGCTTATCCGGAAAAACGAATAATACATGACGTACTCACCTGTCTCAGGCATGAGCGCACGCTGAGCACTGCAGGCAGACGCCTTCGCCCCAACGGCAGCTGGTATCTCAAATCCGCACAAGAGATATTCCAGCAATGGCATCATCATCCTGATGGTATGAAAAACACTTTGCTCGTTGCCGAGCAGTGTGAATTCAGACTCGGACTGCTCAAACCAGAACTACCTCATATAGATTTGAGCAGCGCCCAGACTTATCTGGCTGAGCACGCTCAGAATCAGGCAATCTCACGAGCGATGCAAGTTCTCAACCCTTTTACCGATAGTGGGGTCCCCACACAGGGACCCCACTACCCCGCCCCCTCTACCGAGAAAGCCAGCTGTGTTACAGAGAATCTATCGATCAGCAATATTTCAATTTATGAGCCTGTAAAAAAATCAAACGTCGAGAACGAAAAGCCAGAAAACAAAAACAGCGTAGCAGCCAGTAAATCGCAACAGATGAACGAGCTTTTGCAAAGACTCACCTGGCTGGGTGCAGAAGAAAGATATGGGAGGAAGCTGAGCGAAAAACAAATCAAACAATTGAAACACGAGCTCGAGCTGATTATCAGGCTCGATTTATCCCCCTATTTTCTCATCATGTGGGATATCATACGCTTTGCAGAAGTACAGGGCATAGCGGTTCAGGGTAGAGGCTCCGCTGCGAATTCGGCAGTCTGTTACTGCCTGAAAATCACAGCGGTCGATCCTATAGAAATGGACCTCCTCTTTGAACGCTTCATCTCTGAAGATCGCAACGAACCGCCAGATATAGATCTAGACATAGCTCATCAAGAACGCGAGAAGATCCTTCAATACGTTTACGAGAAATACGGACGCGATCACGCAGCTATGGTTTGCGAGCATATAAGCTACCGCGGCGCATCAGCTGTTCGCGACGCGGCTCGTGTTTTTGATTTTTCCCCCGAACAAGCAGATCGACTCTCGGCAGAAGCGCATTATCGAGAAGCCCAATCTGCAGCCGAAGCCCTTGCCGATGGAGGTGCCGCCCGAGCCGGATTAGACCCGAGAGATCGCAAAGTGCAACTCCTGATTCAGGTGGTTGCGGGTCTACATCAATTGCCACGGCACCGTTCCATCCACGTTGGTGGCTTTGTGCTCTCTGGCGAACCAATTGGACGCATAGTTCCGGTTGAACCAGCGTCCATGCACGGCCGCACCGTAATCCAATGGGACAAGGACGATCTCGATTATGCCGGACTGATCAAAATCGATTTACTTGGTCTGGGAATGCTGACCATGATCCAGGAGGGACTCAAACTAATCAAAAAACATCGCAATGTTCAAGTCGATCTTTCTCAACTAAATATGAGCGATCAAAACATCTATCAAATGATGCAGAAAGCCGATACCATCGGCGTATTTCAGGTAGAATCACGAGCACAGATGAGCATTTTGCCGAAGATTCGTCCTAGCTGCTTCTATGACATAGTTGTCTCCATCGCGATTGTTCGCCCGGGTCCAATTCAAGGAAACATCGTCCACCCATATTTGCGCAGACGCCGCGGGCTCGAGCCCATCGAATACCTGCATCCATCTATTGAGCCTATACTAAAGCGAACGCTCGGAGTTCCACTGTTTCAAGAACAGGGCATGAAACTGGCAGTGGTGGCAGCAGGATTCACTCCATCACAGGCAGATCAACTTCGCCGCGTGATGAGCCATAAACGCTCGGTCGAGCGAATGGCACAGGTCTGTGTGCAACTCGCTGAGGGCATGCGCAAAAACCAACTTTCAGAAGAAGCGATTGAAACAATCACGTTCCAGCTGAAAGCATTTGCAAATTACGGTTTTCCTGAAAGCCACGCGGCCTCATTTGCTCTGCTTGTATTTGCCTCGGCTTATATCAAGCTCTATTATGGTCCGGAATTTTACTGCGCCATACTCAACGCTCAACCAATGGGCTTTTATAGCCCAGCAACTTTAATCCGTGATGCAGTACGCCATGGAGTAGAGGTTCGTCCTGTAGATCTGGCGCA
The DNA here is from genome assembly GCA_044358055.1 of Obscuribacteraceae bacterium (SeqCode). Lineage (GTDB taxonomy): Bacteria > Cyanobacteriota > Vampirovibrionia > Obscuribacterales > Obscuribacteraceae > JAIEPM01. The sequence continues at coordinate 27,314 of JBIKOL010000058.1, read as the reverse complement.
CAGCAGCTGGGACTGCACGCTCGAGCAAGAAAGCGCGGAGGCGATACCCGCATTGCGCATCGGCTTGCGTTTTGTATCAGGGCTTGGACCAGGAGCCAAAACACAATTACAAAAAGCCTGGGCAAAAGGCGGCGTGTTCAAGAGTCTGGAAGACGTATGCAAACGCAGCGGATTGAAAAACAAAGATCTCGAGCGACTGGCCAGCGCAGGAGCCTTCGAGACATTTTGCAAAGGTAGGCGACAGGCGTTATGGCAGGTTCTCAAAATTGCAAGCTCCAAAAGAGAAACACCACTTCTCAACTTGCTAAAGAAAGAAAATGATGAGCAAAACGAGAAAGAAGAATTCTTGCCGTCCATGACAGATCTCGAAACTACCGTTGCAGACTACAACATCATGGGTTTATCCACAGGACAACATCCAATGGTTTATTTCCGCTCATGGGCAGAGAAAAACAAGATTTACGCCTGCGCCCAACTTGCCGCTGCAGAAAATGGACGCATGCTCACAGTCGCCGGCAGCGTAATCTGCCGCCAGCGTCCGCACACAGCGAAGGGTTTCGTATTCATCACACTCGAAGACGAAACGGGCACCGCCAACATTATCATCCGCCCGCAAACATTCGACGATTACAAACAGGTCATACTTACGCAAAACTTTATCGCCATCTCCGGGCGGCTGCAGCTCGAAGAAGGCGTTGTCAACCTAATCGCCAACTCGGTCCATGCACTTCCGCGCCTGGCCATGCAAGAAGAAATTCCAATCACCTCTCGCGATTTCCACTAGCGGCTCCCACTAGCGATTTCCACTCGCGATTTCCACTAGCGATTCCCCATTGTGCGATTTCCACTCGCGATTTCCAAAAAAGGGCGCCTCAGCGGCGCCCTTTACCTCAAGATTGCAGATCATCACCAATCTCTGATGCCCGTTCAGACAACGAGAACTCAGATATTACCAGCGATGATGCGGTGGGTGATGAGGTGGATAATGTGGCGGATGATGCGGATACCCATGCCTGGGATACGGATACGGAAATGGAATCGGAATCGGAATTGGAATCGGCACTGGATACCCTGGATAAGGCCGATTATCAAGACGTCCAGCATAGACCGAATAACCTGTGTATCGGTCTCTCACCGATACATCGCCAATTCGATCAACAATAATGTCATCTCTGCGCGCAGGCGAACTCAGCTGGTTCGCTCTATTGATCAGAGCACCGGCTTCCCACGGCTGCCTGTAAAGCTCATCTCTCAACACATTGGCCGCATCATTGGCATTACCTACGTTGAGATCAACTGCGATCCTTTCCGCTCTATATTCAAAATCTGGATAACTCATACAAACGCCCCCACAGGTGTGTTACCCCAAGCCAAACTGTGAGAATCTTCTCGCGACATCCTGAATGCGACAATGCGGGGAATACTAATCAGATTGCTCGCTGAGAATTCTATTATTCAAGAACAGTCTTAACCAGCATACGCGGCAATCCTTCCATGCTCACCTCGCGAAATGAATGCGCTGTAACAATGGAATAGAAGGACGCATTTCCGCCCACGCTGCAAAGACGCTGGACAAAGAATTCACCGCCTGTGCTATCACCAATTAAGAAAAAAGCAATTCGCACTTCACCAGGTTGCACTCTACGGGAAAGCTCGACAATTTCGTCAACAACCCTCTGTGGCGAATTTGGCACACCATCAGTAATTACAGCAATTAATAAGGGCTTCTTCGTCCGCCCGCTGCTGCGATCTGCAAAGTAACCATCTAGCTCTACATCAAATGCTGCATCAAGGGCGGTGCCACCACCTGGTATGTTGGATGCAAAAATTTTGTCAATCGCAGTAGGCGAAACATTAGCCATTCGTTGTGCAAAAGAAGCGAATGGAACGACTGTAATACCGCTAGGTACAGCATCTGCAAGTTGCCTGGACAATAAGCTCGTTTGTTGTTGAACCCACTCCCATCGAGAAATGCGCGGTTCGTTGAAAAGGAAGATATTCAATGGCTCGCAATCTCTGGTTGTCATCGAACCTGAGCAATCAATCATCACACAGATTTCGTATTTGCTTAGCTGGGCAATTTCTTTTGCACTTAATCCATAGCGACCAAAATTCTCTTTGCCCTGAAGCGGCGAGTTCAGATTATCAGGCAAGCCGATACCGGCAGCACTGAAAACACGTGCTTTAAGCGCATCATTGGTTTCGGCCGAGGAGGCAGCTCCTTTAAGCGCGCCCCCTGACTTAGGCCCGCCAACGCTTGCCGCAGCAGGGCTGGGAGGGCGCAAAAGTCGCAGTGTACCACCTTTTCCAGCGTCCAGCATTTCAACGGTACCTTTATGCACCGTCTTTGACTCGTCAGCGCTTTCCTCTGCGCGGCAAGTCACAGCAGTTACGCCCGCTAGAATTAGTGAACTCAGGAAAACAGAAATCGCCTTATCAAACATACACGAGCCCCCACTTTTAAGATTCCACAAAATCGTGAGGGGCTCGTGTATTTGTGACTATGCGGACAAGAATTTATCTTGTTCCCTGATTAAAGCTACTGTCCAGAAACGGCGGATGCCCGAACTGTAGGGCATCTGCGAGCTCAGGAATCAGTTGACCCGGCTGCCGGCCTTACCCGCGGATACTCGCGAGGCAATCTGGCTGCTATCGATGGCGTCTACCCCTTTGTGAAAGGCGGTCCAGTTAAAGAAGCAGGGGTCGGTTCTGTCAGATGGTTGAACCTGACCATGCCCCCAGACCTGATTGACCTGGAAGTGATTCTTTAAATACGCTACCAGGCAAACAACCGATTTGAACTGAACGGGAGTATATTGCTGGTCTCCCGAACGAACAATTTCGATACCTATACTATTATCGTTTTTCACATCATGCAAAGTCTTGAATGAATTTACATGAAACGTGCCGTAGCTCGGGTCGACAGTCTCGTAGATTTTTCCGTCTCGATCAACTATAAATTGCGCGCCTGCATGATTACGGCCAGAATTATTCCAGCTTCTGATCACCATTTTTGCATCTGCAATCGAACCGGTTTCAGTGGAATGAACCACGATGTTATGAATTCCACTGGTGCGTCTGAAGGTGCCACCAACCAGCGGATAGTAGCTAAATACTCCCGCACTGATGAGGTCTGTCGGTGAATACAAGCCAGCCTGCCCATTAATAAAACGCTGCTTCATCGCTTGCTTTGCTGAAGCGCTCAGGGTCTTTATCGAGGGCTTGCTGGCGGGCTCTGGATGCAATGGTCCTCTGCCTTGCCTTAGCATTGCTAATTGCCTGTTGCGAGCCTGGGCAAGTTGAGCCTTGTGAAAGGCATCAATCTTTGCTGCTGCAATTTTGTTTGCCGCAGCGGCCGAGGCCGCTTGCTTGGCTTTTGCTTTGGCTGTCTTGCCATCAGCGCAGTCCATATGAGCGCAGCAACTGCAATTCATGCTTGAGCTGGGATGAGCAAGTGCCATCTTCTGCATCGTTGCTGTCAGCGGTTTAATAGCCGTCGGCTGATCTTTCAATTGCGCAGACACCACTAATTCAGCAGACGGAGCGGCTGTAGTAACAGGTTTAGGCTGCGCGATTTTTGCAGCTTCCTTATGTGCGACAAGCGGCACAGATTTCTTCACTCTGATTGCATTTCCAACATTATGTGGTTTCACTGCAACATGATTGATAGGAACTACAGCACTGCGCATGGAAGGAAGATCGAAAAGCTTTTCGCCCGGTTGATGCCCAAGCGACAAGGCACTTGCAGCCGCCGCAGAAAAAATAGCAAGAGCGAAGGCATTAGAAGATTTCATCGGTCGTCGTTCTCCTTTGAATAAAGGCATGCAGAAGCGCACCGGAACTCGATTCCAGTGCTTTTGTCGATACAGGCACCAAATTCTCAGCAGAAAGAGGAGAAATTGGAGTGCGCAGTGAAAGGCGCTTGCTAAGCGGAACAGCGCATACCAATTTTTAACACGGTTCTTACAATTGCTGCTGTCAACCTATGCTGTCCAAATAAAAAGCTCAACAATTCAAAGTATTGCAATCAGACGAGCTTCAGCCTGGGAAGCCTGTCTCACAGAAAATTGTCTACAAAGAATTCTCTACAATTCTTAGCAAGAGCTTAATCTTTTCACTTAGAGACTGAACTCGGTTTTTGCCACAGAGCATTAATACAAAATGCGTCTTCCGCTCAAGGAGGGCAAGTCGATGGACTCAGCCTCAACAGTAATATTGCGGAACAGTGCATCCGTAGCTTTGCGAGACACACCGTATTGTCCTTCCATCCAGGGGCAAGGATAAAGGGCTAGATGCACGTGACTTATTTTTCCGCCAGCCGATGCTTGTGGAACTATATCGTTGATTTCAAACTTCTGCCAGTTCGCTTTAGCTTGCAGCGCTCTGGGCGTTTTACCGAGTATCTGCACGGCACCATTGCTTCCCTTAACAGCACAGCCTAAGCCAACTTCACCGGGATTCTTCAAGGCTTTCAATTCACCACTTATGCGGAGTTTGATGTGAGTCCCAGCTCTCAAATCCGCAAGCGGAAACTCGGCCGCGACTGTGCGCGCAGCATACAGAACCACTTTATTGATGCGCAGACAATCGGTCGAACCGGGGTCCCAAAGCATCGGATCAAATGATTTCCTAGAAATTGAGATTTTGCATGACGCATCCAGGGCACTTGCAGGCTCATCAGTTTCTAGCGAAGTTTTGCCATCTGCCTGCTTAGAACTGGTCGGATCCAGCAGCACCAAAAGCTTTATGCGCAACGAATTTTTCAAGGACGTTCTTGCTTCGCCTTTTGGAATGGCGAATGACTCTTGAACTATTTGAGCAGTTCGAACAGGATCGGTATATCGTGACTCAGCGCCGGCGGCGACGGGAGCGGCAGCCAGGATACCGTAATTACAATAATCGGGAGAAAGTGAGAATCGCGTGTCGCGACGGTCGCTATATATAGTCGCAGTTTTTGCCAGCCCACGAATCACAATTTGGTTTTTCGAGTGCCAGTTCACCAGTGATGCATCCAGCGGTATAGCTCGCCATTGGCGGAAATCATCTACCGAAATTCGCATGGCAGGTCCGAACTCACGCAGTTGATCATAGAGGGCATAGTGCGCCGCATCAAAATTCATCGTAGACAATAATTTCTCGCGCAGATCAATTCCATTCAATCGAACTGAAGCCTTTTCCAAATTCTTATCGCCATCAACAAGGAGAAACACCGATTTGATCTTTTCGGGTGTTCGCACACCTGTCAGATCGACCACTTTCTCCACTCGATCATGAGTGTTGAGAATATTGCTGCGTTCCACCAGCGTCCTTGGGTTGAAAATACTGCAGAAGCTTTCCGCGTGAATGAGCAGCGCCGAAATGGCAAGGGCCGAAGCAACAGATGCAATTATGAGAAACCGACGAAATGCATCCTGAAATGACAGAGAAGAAACCTGCCAGATACCGTAAACTGCTAGAAGAACTGCAAACGGCACAGCTGTAAACGCGTATCTGGGCTGGCACTCTACCATCAGATAAGCGAGATGGCTGCAGATAAGAAGCAGCGTTATCTGTAGCATATTCCTTTGCCCGGCACTTAAATAACGCCGACCAGACAAGACAAACGCCGATGCACCAAATGCTGCTATCGCAATGATCAAACGATGAAAAAGAATCTGCGCGTTTTCATCTAGCCCCAGAGCTCTACCTTTGAAATCATTCCATGGGCAGGAGAACAGGCGGCTAACTTTGCTGAGAGCAAGCAAGCTTGATTCTTGAGGGCGGCTCATCCACATCCCCATCGCAGTTCCGAGAGGACCGTCGGCTTCAGTGAAAAGATCCGTAAGTGGTGCATGCGGGTTGTAAGCCCAGCCCGATGCCTCCGTATTCCAGCCAGTAGCGACATTGTAGAGAGGCTGTCGCTGAGCGGTAGGCAGGAAATTGCCCGTCGAACAATAAGAAAATGCCGACCAGGGAGTGAGTACGAGCATGACACCAGTTATGGTGCCCATAATTATCGGAAGCGGCAACTTTAATAAATTAAGCAATGAACGCTTGCCCGCTGCATCCTCAGTGGAATTAGTCTTAACAGCGAAAGCACCTGCTATGAGAACTATCAGCGCACAAGGAATTAAGGCGGGTTTGCTCAGGATAATAATGCCTACCAGTGCACCCGCCAACATAAATGAGAGAAACGGCCTCCTGCGCGAGCTTACTGCATATAGCAAGGAAAGCAATATTGTTGTCACAGGCATCTCAGACATAAAATGCCCGCTCTGCAACACAGCAGGGGGATACATTCCATAGACAAGAGCCGCAAGCACTGCAAACAAGCGGCTGCGGGTTAATCTGTAAACCAGCAGTACAAGAACTGTTGTTGAAAGAGCATGGAAGAAAGACTGCCCTGCAGCCAGCAGCATCCAGTCACGAGGACCTGGAATATGGCCCAGAAGCAGGAACAAGGGCGCGTATATCAAAGACATGAGTGGACCATCAAGAATGATGTGTCCCGGCAATTGCGATTGCGCAAGGAAACTTGCTGCATCAGCTGTACCAAGATGTTCTTTGATGAATTCAAGCAGCAGTGAAACAGTGGTAAGGAAGTGCTTGCCATCAGTGGCGAGCATAATGCGAGACTCGCAAAAATTGAAATTATGCAGCAGGCACGGCAGGAGCCCGACCAGGAAAGCAAATGGGGCCAGCAATCCCTGCGGATTGCCTGACAATTCTCGAGTGCTGCTTTCGTTTCTTTCTGTCTTCTGAAAAAGCAGTGCAGACATAGGTTTAGCCTGTATAAGTTAGGTTTTCAATGGTAAAACATCAAGCCCAAAGTTCCTTTAAGGAAATCCCATAGTGCTGCCTGTAGATCGCCAATTGGCAAAATTACCCTTAAAATATGATCAGGTACCCAGGTCGGACTTCCCTGTTTCAGAGTTGAGGATTTTGCTTGTACTCCATCTGTACAGTGTGCGGGCGCAGATATAGCGGCCTGAATTGCCTGAAATGTACACAGCAGGCGATTTATGTCGGAACCTTTGGCGAAGAAACGCTGGGCGTAAGCACAAAAGCAGCAAGCTCAATTGTTGCGAAGGCGCCTTTGAGCCGCAATGTCGCAAAACTCAAGTCCGTTGGTGACGGTCAGATGTACGCCGTTCCACGCCCTACATGCAGAATCGGACAAGACTCGAGCAACGACATCGTGATTCTGGACGACGAGACAACCGCAAAATATCACGCTCAAATTACCTACGATGAGAAGGAGAGCGAATACTTTTTGCGAGACCTCGGGACCCAAGGGGGAACGTACTTAAACGGGCTGCAGGTCTATCTCGACCAGGCTATCTTTAACGGCGATATGATCAAAATCGGCAAGTACAAGTTTTACTTTATCGAATGATTCGCCACAGATTACTTTCGCTGAGCAGGCTGAGTCGGTGCGTTAAGCAAGGTCGTCTTTTCTATATTTTGCTCAGCATCTTCAGTTTTTTTTTCAATCGAAGCTTCGCGCTTCAAAACAGCATCGACAAAACCAACGAATAACGGATGCGGCTTGTCTGGACGTGACTTGAGCTCAGGGTGGAACTGGCAAGCAATGAAATATGGGTGATCAGACAGCTCGATCATTTCTACGAGGCGCTCATCTGGGGAAATCCCAGAGAAATTCAGTCCGTGCTTTTTAAGGTCATCTCTGAATTTGTTGTTTACCTCGTAACGATGGCGGTGGCGCTCGTAAATTACAGGTTCGCGATATAGGTTTGCGGCTTTTGAGCCGGTCTGCAAATGACAGGGGAAGCGTCCAAGGCGCATCGTGCCGCCTTTGTTCACCACATTGTGTTGATCCGGCATCAGGTCTATCACCGGATATGGTGACTTAGGATCAAATTCTGTCGAATGCGCTCCCTGCATTTTTGCCACATTGCGCGCGAATTCGATAACAGCTACCTGCATGCCGAGGCACAGTCCAAGGAAGGGAATATTGTGCGTTCTGGCATATTCAACAGCTTTGATTTTGCCTTCAATACCGCGGTCGCCAAATCCGCCTGGAACAAGTATGCCCTGCACATCGCTGAGATATTCGGCGCATCCGTTTTTCTCAATGTCTTCAGATAAGACCCATTTGATTTGGACATTGCAGCCAACGGTGACACCGCCGTGCTTGAGCGACTCAACTACCGAAATATATGCGTCGGAAAGCATAACGTATTTACCGACAATTGCAATTTTCACAGTCGGTTGTGGCTTGCGCGCACGTTCGATCAAGCTGCGCCAATCGGCAAGATCCGGCTGTGTATCTTTCATATGCAAGCGCTCCAGCACTCTTGCAGCAAGCCCCTCTTGCTCCATGATCAAAGGCACTTCATACAGGTTACCGACATCATGGCATTGAATAACAGCCTTAGCCTCAACGTCTGTGAACAAAGAGAGCTTCTCGCGAATGGCTGCCGAAAGATGCTTCTCGGTGCGGCAAACAAGAATATCGGGCTGAATACCGCGACTGCGCAGCTCATCTACGCTGTGCTGCGTCGGCTTGGTTTTCAGCTCTGATGTAGTTCGCAAATTCGGAATCAGTGTTACGTGGATATAGCAAACATTGTCGCGTCCCACTTCTTTGCGCATCTGGCGAATTGCTTCGAGGAAGATAAGGCTTTCGATGTCACCTACGGTTCCACCGACCTCGACAATCGCGATATCAACTTCGGCGTGCTGGGCTGCTTTGCCAAGAAAGTTCTTGATTTCATTTGTTACGTGCGGAATCATCTGCACGGTACCACCAAGATAGTCACCACGACGTTCCTTTTCAAGAACAGTCATGTATATTTTTCCGGCAGTAACATTGTTCATCCTGCTGAGATCGGCATTGATGAAGCGCTCATAATGTCCCAGGTCGAGATCGGTTTCAGCGCCGTCTTCAGTAACGAAGACCTCTCCATGTTGATAAGGGCTCATCGTGCCCGGATCTACGTTGAGGTAAGGATCTAGTTTGATAATGGTTGTGGATAAGCCACGCGCTCGGAGCAGTCTCCCCAGCGAGGCGGCTACGATTCCCTTTCCCAGAGAGGACACGACGCCACCAGTTACAAAAACGAATCTGGTGTTCATGTAGTCTCCCTTTTCATCGCTCACCGGTTACCTCCAATAGCTTATCAACTTGGCTGAAAACAGGCCCTGTGAATTTTATTTCATCCGTGCTCTTTCGCAATAATTCTCTTGGCTTCGTCTAAACAACCCGGGAGCGTCGGCGGCTCGCCGGCTTATAATTTGGTTCAATCAATAGCTTAAGGATCGGATCGCTTATTTAGGAGCCGGCGAGCCGCAGCTAGCCTCGTAATTGGGACCCGTGCAAGCGCAGCGAGTGCGGGTTGAAGAGGCGCCGCGGGCGCTCCCGGGTGCGATTAGTCGCCGATTCGTGGGACGCGGAAGAATCCGTTCTCAACAGCCGGTCCGTTCTTCATGAGCTCTTCACGCCCTAGAGATTCTTTAACTTCATCTTCGCGAAGAACATTGACTACCGGCAAGGCATGACAGAGCGGTTCAACGCCTGAAGTGTCGATTTGATTGAGTTCATTAAAGTGATCGATAATCCGTGCAAGCTGACCCGCAAACAACTGCTTCTCTTCCTCAGTAAGAGCCAGACGAGCCAATTTCGCCACATGCTCAACGTCTTTTATGCTGATAGACATAGGGCACCGCACCTGAAAAAATAGGACAATGTCAGTGAGCCATCTTAGCACGGACACTGAAAGGCATCCGCCGAGGTAACACAGAATCAATCTATGGATACGCTCCAGACATCCTTGATCGACGCCGGAATGCTCGTGTTGGCTCTAATCGTGATCCTCGTTGCGGCAGAGTTGTTCACTAATGGAATCGAATGGCTGGGGCACAAACTCGGCCTCAGCGAAGGCGTGGTTGGCAGCGTGCTCGCCGCGGTAGGTACAGCTTTGCCAGAGACATTGATTCCAATTGTCGCAGTGTTCCACGGGCAGACCTACAACGATGTTGGCATTGGAGCAATCGCTGGTGCACCATTTATGCTCAGCACTCTGACAATGTGCGTTTGTGGGCTGTCGGTCTGGATTTTCAGCAAAACAGGAAGACGCGAGCAAGGGTTAAACTTCAATCGCACAATTCTTGATCGTGATCTGAGCTTTTTCATTTCGGCTTATACAGTCGGATTACTTGCCACACTGGCAACAGATTTTCCTGTGTTGCGGCAAGTCATCGGTGTTCTGCTAATCTTCGTCTATGTGTTTTATTTGAAGGTAACCTTTGCACACGAAGGCGAAGCTGGAGAACAGCCAGAAACCCTTCACTTTGAAAAGCTGCTAAAACTTGGAACTAGTCTATTCATTGTTATCATTCAGGTGATTGCTGGTCTTGCAGGCATTCTGTGGGGAGCAAACCAATTCGTCGATCGCATCTATTCAATAGCACAAACTGTAGATATTCCAGCAGTTATTCTGGCAATGATTATTGCTCCGATTGCAACTGAACTTCCAGAAAAATGCAATAGCGTGATCTGGATGAGAAACAAAAAAGATACTCTGGCGCTGGGAAATATTACTGGTGCAATGGTATTCCAGGCATGCTTTCCTGTGGCGTTTGGTGTTGCTTTCACAAAATGGCATTTGGGAAATGGAACCATTTTAAGCGGACTTGTTGCCCTCGCTTCAGCAATATTCTTCTTGCTCTTAATTAAAAGGAACGCCTTGAAGTTTCAATATATGCTCTTGGGTGGAGCATTCTATGCATCAACAGTGGGATATTTGCTCTATACGCATCTAACTGACTAGTACATTCCGAAACAAGCGATAAAAATAAAAACTCAAACAGCCGCGAATAAATTGCTTGCGAACAATGCGTCTTCATCCAACCATTGAAAGGATAAAGAGAAGCCTGCTTTCGCCCCCAAAGCAGCAATTTCTCCCGGATGATATTTGTGACTGCTTTCTGTATGAATTGATTCGCCGCGACCAAGCTCAAGCTTCATAGATAATCCTTTAAGATCGATCTCTTGCTTTCTCAAACTTAAAAGATGCATCTCAATCCGGCTTGCGTCTGAATTCCATTTAGCAAGGTGCTTAAATCGTCTGGGATCAAAATTAGCTTGCAACTGATGGTTTATACGCACAAGAATATTCTTATTGAATGCAGCAGTAACTCCAGCGGCATCGTCATAAGCTTCGATTAATTGTTCCACCGGCTTCACCAGATCTGTACCTAATAAGAAGAAATCACCAGGTATCAGGCAGCTCCTGATCTGTCTGAGTAGATCCAGTGCCTCCGCAGGTTCATAATTTCCGATTGAACTGCCGAGAAAGAGCACCAGCATTGGCTTATTCTTCTTGCGTCGGCTCACAGCCTTTTGAAGACCAGACTTGAAGTCGCAGACATGTCCAATACAGCGGATATTTGTAAGCGGAGAAAGTGTCTGTCTGCAAAGTTCAATAGCAGACTCGGATATGTCTATATTGTGAAAATCAATCTGCTGTGTTCCGGAAAAAGCCGAAAGAAGCGTGCTTGCCTTTGCACCGTTGCCGGCGCCTAATTCAACGATTGTAATGGCCGTGGAGAGCAATTCAAATATTTTGTTGCGCGCACTCAAGAGTAGCCTCTGCTCAGCGCGCGTGCAATTGTATTCTCTCAGCAAAGTAATAGTTTCGAAAAGTGCAGTCCCAACCTGATCATAGAGATACTTGCTGGGTATGTATTTCTGCCTGGAACTCATTCCCCGAGCGATGTCTGCCGCAAAAGTTTGGCTGGAAACAAGCTGTTGTGCTTCTGACAGCCCTGCTTTGGATCTACTATCTCCCGATTCGGCTTCGATGAAGAAGCGCCGAGCCTGGCTTGCTTTCTGGTACATTATCTTGCTGCTCCTTTTGACGTTTCGTAGACACAGCGGAATTTTGCATACATGTATGGGTAATGAGCTTGAAACCAGTTGCGAAATGAGCGCCTTGTGAGGCGGCTTGAAGTAGCAGGTGAGGCGCCTTTCAAAACGAAGTGTTTGCCGTCAAAGAAGTCTGCCGAATAAGCAGGATACGCAGGAATCTTTCTGAATCCTGGGAAAGGCTCAAAAACGCTGCGGGTCCACTCCCAACCGTTTCCAATTAGCTCCTGGACATCGAAACAACTTGCTCCTTCCGGATAAGTTCCGATGGGAGCTGGGTCTAAATTGCACAAGCCAAAATTGCCATGCAGCTTAGCTGAACATTCGTTTCCCCACGGATAGTCTCGCTCACCGTTTTCGCTGCCGTATGCGGCTCTATGAAACTGGGCTTCAATAGGCAATGCAGCGCCTTTGAATCTTGCATAAGCAGAAGCTTCTGATTTAGAAACCCAGACAGGACATGATAGGTCCAGAGGGAGTATTGCAAACAAATTTCGTTGCCACCATATTCTGTCTGCGTACAACCAGAATTGTGGATGCTTGCGATTAGTCTTTTGCACCCAAGTCCAGCCATCAGGCGACCAGTACTCTTCCTTTTGGTATCCTCCGGCATCTACAAACTCGAGAAATTTCCCATTCGTAACCGGATATTGATCGATCCCGAAAGCTGGCACCTCTATTTCATTGCGCTGAAATTCATTGCACCAGGCAAACCCTTCTTCGTTGAAACTCCTCCCTAACACAGCCGTTCCTCCAGGTATGCAGCAAACGCTGTCAGCATCCCGCGGCAGATCTCGGCAAGGGGAAGCAGAGTGAGGACTGAAGCTCTCAATCGGGCTGAGGATTTGATCAAGCGGGAGCTGATGAAGCATATACAAGAAGGTTTCAATATGCATCAAGTAGTGTTCAAGCACCATCTGCAGTGCCTGCTCAAGACGCTTATTCTCGAAGTACTCATTTGAATTAAGTAAGCCGACTAACTCTCCCTCAACGCGCTGCCCGTAATTTATCACTTGGTCCAGGCGCGGCCACTCCAGCTTGCTATCCATCAAAGAAGACAAATCGTCGGGATCAATTCCACGCTCGAACAAACAATCGAAAGATTCACTGAAAGAAGCGCGCTTCATAACTCCCCGGAAAATCTGATTCCAGGCAAAAGCTGGAAGGTGTCCCAGGTAGAAAATGCAGGGCTGCCTCAAGGCAATTGGACGAGAATAGAGCGCCTCTTCCGACAAGGCATTAAAAAGCTTTTTGGTCCACGCAAGAGCATTGGCATACTCAGCATTTAGCTCGCTATGGCAGAGATTCGCCAACCTTGTTCACTCCGTTCTGAGTGGCGTTGTTGACGCTGCTAAGTAATCACAGTTCCTTTGTAGAGTCCATGACTAAAGCTAAAGCTTGCCGCAAACTAGGTGCACAGTGGCAAAACCCAATTGACTTAGAGGATCAACGCCAGCCAAGTACGGCGAAGTGTTTCATTTCAGCTTCGACCCAGGCAAGATCTTTTTCTACGTTCTGCAAGGATGCTTCTTCGTATTGTAGATCTCGATGGAATTTGTCTTCCAGGCTCATAATGTACGTTCTTGAAGCTTGCAACTTCTGCCGCGCGATGGCGCTATTGGGAGCAGAAATGGCTTTGTCTATTTGAGCAAGCCATGAGTCGCATTGTTCGAGATTTTTGATTGAGTCTGCGCGGTCATCCATTAAATGTTGCTTTCGTTCCAACAGATGATGATAGGCTGATTCGTACTCATCCGGAATATGGCTGTTATCAGCAAAAACAGCCTGATTACTCAGGAGGAGGCAAGAAAATAAAAATGCAAAAAGAGCCAAACTTGAATTAGGCTTGTTTTTCATAGGACTTTCCCTGTCTTGTGCGCCCCGATCTAATTGCGCGAACTGACCAAACGGAAAACCCTTCCCTCTGCACTCCACTATTGCGGTTTTAATTTAGATTGTCAAGTGATTCTAAACAGCCGTTACATGCTGCTTGGGAGAATTACGCAAGACTCGCTAAAGACTCAATCGCGCCGGAATAATCCGCGAAAAAATCCGTGAATTACTGCACTGATGTATGCACAGGAATCCACCAGCGACATCGACATTCCTTTAACTGTTGGTTTCAACAGCAAGAGAGTGTTATCAACTTCAAGTGCAATAGGAACTGGCCCATCTGGATGCATGAAAACCAGTGCTTTTCGTCTTTCCGTGGGCATGCCATCATCGAGTTGTCTAATACTCATCAAATCGCAATGCCAGAGAATGCGGTCCGGATAAATCTCATTGCCGATTTCAGCTCTGATCACCTGATCGCTTGCGGCAATCACAGCCCAATAGCCGTCCTCGCTTCCTTTTGCAAGCGCGCGCTCAATCATTGACTGCCAGCGCATCCAGCTTAGAATGTCATCGATTGACACGATACCTACGCAGGTCGCAAGTATACAAAGCGACCACCAACTGAATTGCTGTTGTTGATCGAACACCGCATAGATGAAAACAGCCGCCGCAAGGGCAATAACTGAATTGATCATCAGATGCTTGAAAGTGATGTTATCGATTTCTCGAGTAGTGTCAGAGATTAGCATCGAGGGACACACACATGAAGCCAAACAATTAGTCTTCAATATACCCAGGACCCGTCCGATTATCACAGGACCGACCGATTATTTAACGGCTTGAGTGAGTTCGGATAGCTTTCCCAGGATCTCAGATGTGCTCATGACGGTGGCGAATTCGCCATGCAGACTGGCAAGAGCGCTCGAGTGGATTTCATCTGCAGTCCACTCGCGGCCATCGGGTCCTTTTCTGTTGAAGGTGTGTGTCGCATCGGATGCCAGAAAAACAGTAAAGCCGAAGTTGCCGGCCATTCTTGTACTGGTTGAAACACAGTGATCGGTACTTATGCCGGCAATAACCAGCGTAGTTATTTTCTGCTCGCGCAGCCGTTTTTCCAGATCCGTGCCAATGAACGCACTATTTACTTGCTTGCCTATAACGGGCTCGTTCTCTCCGGGAGCAACTATTTGCTTGAAAGCGCAGCCTGGAGAATCAGGCCGTAATGGCGAATTCTCTTCCGTCGAACGATGTTGAACATGGAAAATTGGCAATTTACTGGCTCTCCAGGCATCAAGCAAACGGCGCGCATTTTTTTCTGCGTCAGGATTGTTTCGCTTGCCCCAGTAGGGAGAATCGAAGCCGTCCTGAATGTCAATCAAAATGAGTGCTGTTTTGCCATTTAAGTCCTGCGTCATTGAATTTGATCTCCTGAAATAAATTGCGGCATGAGCTCAGTCAATTGCTGTTCTCTTGCCGTAATATCAGCCATAAACGGATGCTTGGGATAGAACTTACGCGCCAGATCGTAGCATTGCCAGGCATAATGTTGCTGATAACTTGTCTCGAGAAACTTGCCGAGATCCGTATAAACACCGGTTAAATATGGATTATGCTCAAGCACGCTGACAAATGCTTTCGTAGGGTCTGATGGTTCACGAGTTTTCAGCTCATGCATTCCGAAGCCATTTAAAGCCACAATTACATTTGCGCGAAACAAATCGATCAGATATGCCTTTTTCAATTTCGATACATCAATTGAATCAAGCGACGCAAGTGCTGCGACAGCTTGTTGCTCAGTTTTCGGTGTTCGAAGACCTGCCAACAATTTCTTGCACTCAGGATCAGTCTTTATCTCGTTTTTGACAGCTTGCATTTCGTCGCCGAGAATTTCCCCAGTCTGCAAATTGTATTCAGTCAGACAGAGGAAAATGTCGAGATAATTTTTGCTTTCCAGCGCAGCCTTGTACTCGGCAAGCACTTGCTCTTGCAGATTTGCAGGCGGCTTCGATCCCGTTTCTTTTATGCGCTTATAAACAGAAATCAGCGGGTCTTTATCGTCGTGTTTTTCACTGAATCCAGCCGGAATGGCAAACGTATAGTCACCAGGTGTCACCTTCTTCAGAGTCAGCGTCACTCGCTTTTTGTCAATTGGTTGATTATCCAGAAAGTACATAAGCTTTTGCGGGACCTTCGCACTCTTCTCAATATCAAGCCGAATTTCGGGGTGCAGATAGGTACCGTAAATGAGGAAGCGGCTGAATTGCTTTTGCTTCTCTCCAGCCAATGCCGTAGCCGCTGGAACAAATGAGCTCACAACAAGATTATCGTGCTTGTAATCAGTCGCCTCTTTGTTCTTTGTTTTGTTAAGTTCATAAGCGGAATTTTTTTCGGGAAGCTGAAGAGAGAACATCTCTTCGCTAAAAAAAGGGTCGAATATCTGCCCGCCAAATTTTCCTTTCAATGCATTGCCGACAACAGCATGCAATACAGTTCGATTTCCCAGCTCAGCCGCTCGGAATGCCAGATCAGCATATAGAGATTGCGGATAAAACAATTTCCTTGCAGGATCAAGTCCAACAATTTTCTTGTTCTTAAAATCGTAAATGCGAATATATGCAGGAGTCTGAATCAATAAAGAATCTGGTCCTGTTTTTACAAGCAAGCTTCCTTTCTCGGGAGTCTTCCATTTTGGCTCCGCATCCTTCTGAATAGCTTTAACCTGGCCAGGATTGCTTCTTAGAGAACTAAGATCCAGCTTCTTTGCCGGCGACTCAGCCTCTTCATTCAGCATATCGAATTCATACGTATCTGCCAGGGCAGGTAAATTGACCTGCAGGGCAAAAAATAAGGCAAGAAGAGGTGCTCCTGATACAGTACCTGATCTTCTTGCCTCTTTTGATTGCATAGGATCACTCACGAAATGTCTTTTTGAGGATCTGAAATCTGAACTTTCTCTGCTTGATCTACTTTTACTGAGACACCCGGATCGCTGCTTTTGGATTCCTGAGCACTAATTGCTTTTGAGGAGTCCGGCGGCAGATTTTTCGGCTCTGGTCCGCCGCCTTTGTCCTTTTTCTTCTTGCCTCGGCGATCTTCCGGAAGCTCGCCGGTATAAAAGTAATCGAGAATCAATTTAATACATGCGGCAACTGGAATTGCTATCAGCATACCCAAGCCGCCAGCCAGAGTTTCGCCGCACAAAACAGCAAAAATTACAGCAAGCGGGTGCAGTTCTACCGCATGCCCAATTACCTTAGGCACGACAACATAATCTTCAATCCAGCGCGCCAGAGTATAAAACACAACAATTGCAAGCGCGGCAGCTGGTCCAAATTGGGCGATACCGACCATGGTGGCAGTTGATGTTGCAATAATCGGACCAAGCACAGGAATAATTTCGAGGAAGCCACTGAATATTGCAACCGGCAATGCATATCTCATGTGAATGACAAAGTGCAAAAACAGCCAGGCAACAGACGACATGATTACGATCAAAAATATCTGTCCCTGAACATACTTGCTCAGCATCTTATTCATACGACCAAACAGTTCGATTATGCTGTTCTGCCTGTCAGCCGGCACATATCTGAGAAAGAAACGCCCGACAGAGTGAGAGTCAAGCGTGAAGTAAATCGATGAGACGACGCAAACAAGCAGCGAAAGCAGTAGATGAGATATCTCACCCACGCCTTTTTGCAATTCTTCTGGTCGGCTTATGCTATGGAGAACACCTTCGAGAATTTGTTCTTCGTCAATATTTCCCTGCCACTTAACTACACTGGTAATTTGTTCAACGGCTTTATGCACAAGCTCGTGCTGCGTTGCGGGATTCATCAGGTCCTTTGCTTCAGCAACGATTGATGGTCCCAAAAACCAGAGGGCACCAACAAGCACGCCGGCAAGGAAAAGGTAGACAGCGGCGGTGGCAAGTCCAATAGGAATTCGTGCACGCTGGCTCACAGCTTGCACCACTGGCAATACCAGATAAGCGATGATACCGCCTATGATGATAGGCGGAAAAACGTGGCGCACCTGAAAGATGAACCACAAGATTATGAATGTACCTATCCAGCGAAACATTTTGTGCTCTTTCTAGTGATACCGATTCCGTTTCCTTGAGTGGGCAAGACATGGCGCTGCCCCTACCTTTGCTGCTCCTGGGAGGCGGGCACGCAAGGCGCGTGCCCCTTCCATAGATTCAATGCCCCCTTAGAACCTGGCTACAGCCGGTTCTGGAGAGAGAACTTTGAAATCATGTATTCCGCCACGAACCAGCTTGCGCAAAATCCACGCTGGACGGAATCTTTCGCCGTGAATCTTTTGATGCGCTTCAAGCTCGTTCAAGCACCAATCGAGGCCCTTATCTTCTGCAACGGAAATCAAGCCTCTGTTCAGGCCGCATCCCCACTGCATCGCAATATCAACATCGGAAGGCTCCGCGACTTTTTCCTGAATAGCATAAAGTGCTTCATTGAACATCGGCATGATGATGCGATGCGCATCAAAAGATTTCGGCGCAGAAACCGGCGGGCATTCTTTTCTGGCTTGCTCAAGTATTTGCTGAAGCTCTGGATTGAGTTGTTTTTCTTCGTCTTTCTTGGGAATTTGTCCGGCGGCATGTGTATAGAAGCCAGCGCCAGACTTCTGCCCGAGGAATTTGTTCTCAACCATTAGGCGAAGCAATGGGGCGGGCTGAAAACGCAATCCGTATTCCTTATATAGGAAGTCTGTGACATGAGCACAAACATCAATGCCGGTCATGTCGAGGAGAGTGAAAGGTCCCATCGGCAAGCCGAATTCAACAGCAGCCTTGTCGATTTGCTGCGGACTTACCTCTCCTTCTTGCAGTACATAGAGAGCTTCATTCAAATACGGGAAGAGCAAGCGATTAACCAGAAATCCAGGACACTCTTCAACCTTCACTGGAACTTTTGTTAGATCGCGACAGAGTTTTAGGACTGTCTCGGTAGTTTGCCTGGAAGTTTTCACACCCGGTATCACTTCTACAAGCTTCATGCTCTGTGCCGGGTTGAAGAAGTGCATTCCGAGCACTTTGTCGGGGCGTTTTGTATTTGCAGCGATTTCAGAAATTGAAAGTGCGGATGTATTGCTAGCAAGAATTGCATGTGGTGGACATATCTTGTCGAGCTCGGTAAAGACCTGCTTCTTGACTTCAATCGTTTCCAGCGCAGCCTCAATCACGAGATCGACGTCCTTGAAACCAGAATACTCAGTGGTGCCCTTGACGTTGGCAAAGAGGTAGTCAGCTTCGGTTTCAGTCAGCGTGCCTTTTTTCACGCGTGAATCATACATTCTCTTAATGTTGGCCAAACCACGGTCAACAAAATCCTGCTTGATGTCCTTGAGGTACACCTCAATTCCAGCAGCACTGAGCACTTGCGCAATGCCAGCCCCCATAGTTCCCGCTCCAACCACAGCAGCTTTCTGAATCTTCATACGCACCTCTGGAACTCAGTCAAATATAAAAACCGATCCGTTATGCTAGCATAGCCACGTCCCAACTTTCCCCTATTTATGGTGCAAGTCAAGTTCCCGTGGCTGATTTTATGACAACACTTTTAAGACGCATGCCGGCTGTCAGCAGCGATGCACAGGCCGACGAAAAAAATAAGCATTTAGGCTGGCTGATGTTAACCGCACTGGGTATCGGTGCCACCATCGGCGCAGGCATCTTCGTCATGCCAGGACGAATCGCATTACTAGCTGGTCCTGCAGGCATTCTTTCCTTTGTAATCACAGGTTTTGTTTTTCTCTTCGTTGGCATTTGCTATGAACGATTTGCTCGTGAAGTTCCACACGGTGTATCTGCATACAGTTATGTCTATTACTCAATAGGTGAATTGATCGCCTGGATCGTTGCGTTTGGCTTGTTTCTCGAATACAGCTTCGGAGCATCAGCAGTTGCAATTGGCTGGACAGAGTACTTAAAACGACTGATTCCTAATATGAACCTGCCCGAGTTCTTCAGAGGCAGCACGCTTGATGCAAGCGGGTTCCATTTTGGTTGCAATATTATTGCTTTGGGAGTTGTTGCTGTCGTCACGTTTATATTGATCGGCGGCGGAGTACAGAAATCGGCAAAACTGAACTTCTTCCTGGTCTGCTTAAAGATGACTCTGCTGCTTGCTTTTATTGGCGCAGGGCTTTCTCACATAAATACAGCGAACTGGCAACCATTCATGCCGAATGGCTGGGACGGAGTTCTCAAAGCAGCTGCTGTTGCTGTGTTCCCATATGTAGGATTCGACGCGCTCTACACATTCGCTCGCGAGTCCAAGAGTTTGCGAGACACCAGACTCTCTACTTACCTTTGTATCGGACTGGTAGCGTTTTTGTACGTTGTGGTCATGGCAATCGCCACCGCGATGCAGCCTGTGTATTCGGTGGGGGCAGACGGAAACTTAGTCGCCAACGAAATCTTCAAAGGAACCGAGTCATCTGCGCCACTGGCAAATCTCATGGTGAAATGCGGAGAGAACTGGGTTGCCCAGCTAATATCCGCAGGTGCCGTAATCGGAATCTTCAACGTTTTGCTCGTTCTTTCGATGGGCGGCCCCAGAATCTTCCGCAACATGGCTGAAGATGGATTGCTTCCACCTATCTTTGCTAAAACAAAAAACGGCAGTCCTTCCTTTGGTTTGATGGTAAACGGAGTTATCGTCGGAGCCGTTGCCGGATTCGTTCCTTTTGAGAGCGTGACCGATATCATGGTTTTAGGTACGCTGGTTGCTTTCATTTTTGTGTGCGTTGGAGCATTTAGATTAAAACTTGTGCACCCGGTAGTGTCACTTTTGGGCGCGGTAGGATGCGCGCTTTTGGCTTACAAACTCGATATTCTGGTCTGGAAGGTATACGCAATTACCTGTCCCGTGGGCTTGATTTTTTATTTCCTCTATGGACGCAAACATAGCCGTCTAGCCCGTCAGTCCGAGGTTTCCGAAGCATAAGCCCAAATTCTGGCGCTATTGACACCCCGGACAAGATGAAGGATAATTAATTAAAGGGAACTAATCTTTTTGTTCGTCAGGGTGGGGTAAGAACAAGCGGATTTCTTTGTTTATTTTGCAGCCGCGGCGGGTCCGGGCTAAATTCTCGCGAAGGGCGATTCCGGTTCGTCTTGTTTTTTCGGGTACAACTGCAGCAGCAGAATATTTTTTACCAGACTGGAGGAAGTTTTATGAAGCTCAGGAAGGAACGTGGAGGCACGCTGGCATTAATTGCAGCAGCAACTATTACGTTGATCTTGCTTGGTATTTGTTTCTTCTTCCTGGCCCAGATTTTTGGCGGCGAAAGAGAAATGCAACACGCCACTGATTCGGGCAACTTGAATGTGGCGAAGAATGCGCTCCGCAAGCCGGCAATCAGATTGACCGATGCTCAACAACTAGAACTATATGGGCAGCTTGGTGATCGCAGCCTCAACAACAATGCGCCTCCGCCTGCTGCAGCCCCGATCAATCTGCTGACTTACAATAGATGTTGGGCACAAGCATTACTAATTTGCGTGAACGCTAAGGCAGATCCCGGTGTAGGGAATGCGGCTGTTACCGATGCGCAGAAGGCTGTCGATGCCTTGCAAAACGGTCCTACCTCCGTAGGTGGACTGCTGAGCGCTGCACTTTCGTCTACCTCGAATAATCCTCTGCTGGGAAATTTCTCCGATACGGCAGATCAAAACTCGCTGCGCATGTTAGGCTCCAAGTCAACAATGGGCCGAGTGGACAATGACTTTAAAGTCGCATATCTGGAGCAAACATCAGACGACTCCGGTGCAACGAACATTTCCTTGCCGGACTCCTTGAAGAGCCTCTTCGCTTCTGATTTGCAAACAGCATTGTTCACGACACCACAAGGTTCATCAACTCAATATATGCGTGGTTACGTTGAACCAGCTGTAGTGGCAGGTGCTACAACCCCGGTCGGCGTACCACTCGAACCTGGACAGCAGCCCCACCTTGTCTCAAACAAGACTTTTGAGAATCAGCAACAACGAGGTGCCTCGTTTGCTAATACGCTGGTTCCACCAAATGGATTCCGCTCCAAATCACAAGCGCAGGAAGATCGTTCAGGTCAAAATGCAGTATCTATCGCTTGCGCTGAAGTTGGTTCATTGAATCAAACATTTGTGTTGTCGATGCCTTACGGCTATATTAAAGTTCAAAACGGTCCTGATGGAAGCCCAGGAAGCGCCGGCGTCGACGGACCATTCGCCGGACTTGACCACGTATTAAATAATGAATTGCTCAACCCCGGCATCTTCGTTGCGGGTCCCGTGTTCAGTACAGACCTCAGCAACGAACAAGCCTGGGCTAAATACAATTACGATATAGAAAAAGGGACGCAGCCGGTCCCGCAGCCACCGCCGACCGATGGGCTTTATAAGTTGAACGGTGAAAAAGCGACCGCAGCGGAAGCAAAACAGATTCCGCATGACAATACGGGCAAGCTCATCATGACCCAGTGCACTGATGACAATTCGACAGGCTGGTCACGAAACGATCCAGATGTCGTGCCGCAATGCTGGGACCTCCTCGGAAACGGCAGTGGACCAGGAGCTTTCGACAATGCCTATCACAATGGCAATAACACACAGTATAGTGAGCAGCAAGGCAGATCGGGCGACTTGCTTTCGGTCGAATGTGCAAAATGTCAGCTGCAACACAAATTCAACACCTGCGGTGACCTTGCTGTAAGCAACTCCAATTGCGGTGTCACCGGATTGCGCACCTGGCAAAGAGGTGTCGAATTGCCATCTTCCAGTATGGGTAAATGCCAGGTAAGCCAGGAAGGAACTGTCAAAACGCTGGGCGATTTCGTTCAGAATGGATTTGGCACGCAACTGGAGAATTACGTTGCTGAACGGGCAAGACAGATCAAGCCAAGTACCGGCGAAGCCGAAGCTCGTGCATTGCTTGCAGCACACACGCTAAAGCTTGGAGAAGTAGCATACATCTATATGCCTGGTCCGGATAACGGAAAGACAAATCTTACCTGGACTAACACTCCTCCACCCTGGATTTCCAATCCAAGCCAGCAGCCTGATGGCACACCTGTTTCGCAAACCACTGACTGGTATAACATCACCGGTACAATGGTCAACCCGCACCATGATGGCGGTATCCACGATATAATGTACCGTGAGCATCCCTCCAGTGGTATCAGTGCGAAAGATATCGCCACCTGGACTCCATCCTCGGGCTACAAAAACCTGTTGGGTAAAGTGATGTTCACAGATCAGGCACAGGGAACAGCCTCGGGATTCTGCAAACCGGACTGATTTTCCCCCTCAACCATGAAAGGATGGCTGAGAATGACCGGTAAGAAAAATGGCGCACTGAAGTTTTTGATCGCTACGCCTCTATTCAATAAACATGGCTGGACAATTGCTCTGTCCGCCATGTTTTGTTTCTGTAGCTTTTTGTCATTTGCAGAGGAAGTTGTTGCGCAAAATCGCTTTCAAGGACCGGCAAAACCCAGAAAGCCTTACAACAACGACAATGAGTTTGTGCCTGAAACCTTGAAGCAGCCGCCCGACCTGCCGTTCCTGCCACCATATGCGGGGTCGTCGCCTACCAAATATGACAGCATCCTAGCCTTCAAGCGTAAATCGGATGGACCGGGTTACAGCTTGTCTTTTCACGTAAAAGAGACACCTGACGAAGTAATTGCCTTCTATAAAAATGCCTTCAAGAGCAACAAGTGGGATCCACAAAAGAACGGGGATACCACAAAAATCGTATCAGGCATGAGAAAAGGAGCTGTGGCTACGGTCACAGTTATGAAGCCTGTTTTGAAGGGCTACAGAACTCAGGTGTATCTGGTTTATAAAGTCTCGGGCCAAATTCAGTAGTGTCAAAATTTCGGTTCTTAACTCAATCGGTTATTGCTTTATCAATAGCTTTGCATGCTTGTGGGCCTGTCCTTGCTGAAATTAGTGCAGCGAATTTGCACGGATCAAGCACAAGTGCAAACATAGGGACGGCCACGCAGTCGCTTGACTCCAGGACAGATGCATCACTAGATCAAAAAATCGCAGAAGTAGAGAATCACATTTCTCTATTTCAAGTCAGGCAAGAAGACTTCGAAACTTTGCAAAAAATTATCACCGATAACCCTAATGATTGCTACGCGCATTTCTTACTTGGCAGGTGTTTTGAACGAAACGGGCTAATTGACCTGGCCACAGAGCAATTCAGTATTGCATCCAAGCTGGAGACAAAACCGGAGGACATTCTCAAAAGGCTCAGGCACCATATTGAAGCGGGTGAACTGTCTGATGCGTACAATATGAAGTCAATTGTCTGGGAAAAAGCGCCGAATGATCCTAACTTGAAATTGCTTCAGGCTATGTTTATGCAGGAAGGCGGCGACATGGGCAACGCTGAAGCAGCTTACCGTGCTCTTCTTGCTCGAAATGATTGCCCACTTGGTGCGGCTACGGCTCTGGCAACAATTTGCATGGATCGCAAAGACTGGAACTCAGCGGTTCAACTTGCAGAAAAGGATATTGCAATGAACCACCATTACATGGCGGCGAGGATGGCTAAAGGACAGTCGCTGCTGGCGCTCGGTCATTCTAAGGAAGCCATCGAAACTTGCAGACAAACACTGGCTGAACACCCTTTCAATCGACGTATGAACCTATTGATGTATCAGGCTTACAGAACAGATCGCAATTATGAGGACGCTTTGCGCTGTGCATTGAGGAATCTGGCAGGTTCAGATTGGATTTCATATTTCGAAGACGCGAAAGAGAGAGTGAGGGAATTGCTAAAGATTCTGCCTGAAAAAAAATCTTCGGCAATTGTCGATGAAGTCAGCCAGAGTGTGGATAAGACAAACTATGCCATGAAGTTCCACTTCTATCTGGAACAGGTTTATAGGTCCCTGCGCAGGTCCAGAGAAGCTATGAAACAGAATGACATTGCGATGAGTATGGCTCCGGAGTTTCAACCAAACTGGTACGAGCGCGGCAGAATAAAGGCAAATCTGCTGGGAGATTACACTGGTGCTGCAAAAGATTTCTGGACGGCATTCAGGATGCAGCACTCCGATTACAAATCATTTCTCGCTGCCCAGCGCTTAAAATCGCGAGTCTTAAACGACCATCGAGATCTCGCGCTGCAGCTAAAAGAAACCCTGCGCAAGAAATAATTCTATTTTGCTTCCATCCAGTGTTTGCCCGACCCGACATCAACTTTAAGCGGCACGAGCAAAGGCTGTCCCATCGTCATTGAGGCCAGAAGTAATTCACGAGCCTGCTCGACTTCGTCAGCCGGCACATCAAGGACTAATTCGTCGTGGACCTGCAGAATGAGCTTTGTCTTCATTCCTTTCTCGTTCAATCCATTTTGCAATCTGATCATAGCCAGCTTCATCAAATCAGCTGCGCTTCCTTGCAATGGTGCGTTGAATGCCGCGCGTTCATCGGCTTTTCTGATGCCGTCATTTCGATCGTTCAAATGCGTGAAATAACGCCGTCTGCCCCAGAGAGTCTGGACATATCCACATTCACGGGCTTCTGAAATCACACGCGTCATGAACGCGCGCACTTTCGAAAAACTCGTAAAGTATTTGTCGATGAAACTTGTGGCTTCTTTTGTTGAAATACCGAGCGATTGACCTGTGGCAAATGCGCCTTGCTGATAGATCAAGGCAAAGTTCAGCGTCTTTCCGACTCGCCTGTGTTCGGCAGTGACCTGGTCTACCGGGACATCAAAAATCAAAGCCGCGGTGCGCGCGTGGATGTCTTCGTCCGCTTTGAACGCCTCAATTAGTTTCTCATCGCCGGACATATGCGCAAGCAAACGCAACTCAATTTGCGAATAATCAGCAGACATGATCACCGAGCTTTCGTCAGCGGCCACGAAGCCGCCTCGAATGCGAATCCCTACATCTGTTTTGATCGGAATATTCTGCAAATTTGGATTTGTACTGCTCA
The DNA here is from genome assembly GCA_044358055.1 of Obscuribacteraceae bacterium (SeqCode). Taxonomy (GTDB): domain Bacteria; phylum Cyanobacteriota; class Vampirovibrionia; order Obscuribacterales; family Obscuribacteraceae; genus JAIEPM01. The sequence continues at coordinate 1,647 of JBIKOL010000058.1, read as the reverse complement.
AACGCCCGGTCGCTGTAGTTGCCTGATTGAACTCGCCGTGCAACCTTTGATCTCTGGGAGAAATCAATTTAGGCAGGGCTTCAACATAAGTTGAACTCAACTTCGTAAGATGCCTGTACTCGAGAATTTTTTGTACAATCGGATGTGCTGCTTCAAGCGACTCGAGAACAGCCGCATCAGTTGAATATCCTGTTTTGGTTTTAACTTTTGCAGGCAATCCCAGTTCTTCAAACAAGACCTTCTGCAACTGAATCGGTGAACCAATATTGAACTCATGTCCGGCAAGCTCAAATATTTCTTTTTCCAGCCGTGAAATATCTTCCTGCAGTTCTTTACCAAGAGCTTTGAAATAAGGCAAATCGAGTTTGACCCCATTCTGCTCCATGCGTGCCAGCACATTGCTCAAGGGCAAATCCATCGCCCACATCAATTCTCGTTGATCGTCATCCATTACTTTTACGTAGGCAATGGCAAGGTCATGCACGGCATGTGCCTCTTCAGAAGTAACGTGCGCCAATTGATTCAGAGGCAGGTATTCCAGCCCACCGGATTTCTTATTAACAGGCGGGAGTTCCGGCAAGCGTCGCGCCAATATGGCAGAGCTCTGCGCACTGAGCTTGTGATTCTCATCAGGATTTAGAATGTAGCTTGCCAACATCGGGTCAAACACAACACCCTTAAGCTCAATACCATGAAGAGAAAGAGCGTTTGCTGCAAATTTTGCATCATAAATAATCTTGCTGACAGACGCATCTTCCAGAAGCGGTTTGAATATTTGCAATACGTCATTGCGACTTACAGGACCTTCACCAGGTCTCTCCATCGGAATGTAGGCGACTCGAGCCGGTGCCTTTAATTCTTTGAAGATAAGGCGACCATCTTCCACAGCAAGGGAATCAGAATAGCAGAACGACACGCCGTGCAATTCGGCATCAAAGGCGTGCTCGCTGCTTGCGCGAAATGATAGAGAGACATTTGGGGCTTTGCACAGCTCATCGCAAAAAGCTGCGATATCAGCTTTATTGCGCAGAGTCTCTACCTTTAGTTCCTGCGGTGCAAGAACAGCCACATTTCCGGTTGCACTTGCCGCTTCCAGCAGGCTGAGTTGCCGTCCACCCAAGAGTGGACCATCGCTTGAACTTGTCGGACTTGCAGCGCTAAGATTTTCACTGCGCGAGAAAGAAGCTCCGCTTTTCATGCGACTCTTGGCCGGTACTTGCAATAATGCAGGATCAATCTCCGGTTCAACACCGTTGTTGAAATAGCTGAGAATCTTCGGCAAACGCTTAAGTAAGTTACGAAATTCCATATTGCGGAATATCTCGCAAATCTTTGCGGGGTCGTCGCATTTCAATTCGCAATGATCGAAATCAAATTCAAGCGGTACGTCCAATCTGATGGTGGCGAGGGTCTGACTCGCATAAGCACTGGCTTTGCCTTCTTCAAGCTTGGTCTTCTGCGATGCCGATTTTATTTCGCCCAGATGCTCGTAGATTCCATCAAGAGTCTGGTACTGAGAAAGCAGAGTAACCGCTGTTTTCGGTCCTATGCCTTTCACACCGGGTATGTTGTCCGAAGTATCACCGCAGAGCGCTTTGTAATCAATTATCTGTTCCGGCCACACTCCCAGCTTTTCAAATACTTCCT
>JBIKOL010000207.1:0-13140 GCA_044358055.1 Obscuribacteraceae bacterium (SeqCode) | reverse complement strand
TCCTTCGCCCTGCACCGTAATGAGGTGAAAAATAGAGCCATAAGGCTTCACGCTGATACATCGGCATTAATACACCACCGCGGCTAATCCATTCCTCCGGCAATGTGTTTTCGTAATCCTCAATATGTCTGAGAGGGAAGCAGCTGAAGCCGGGTGGAAGAGGATAAGTCTTGCCGTCATCGGGAATTCTCAAAGTGCGCTGAAACGAAATAGTGAGCCTCGCATCTTCATGCACTTCCGGAAAGGAGAAGACCAAAGTATTTTGATGTAGTTCCAACATGGCGTTTGTTCTCCTACCAATTGCCGTCCCGCACTTCTCGCACCAGGCGCAATACCGCCTGGTCTGGCATATCCTTGAGTTCCCTGATCAGCCTTGCAAAAACTTGCGGACGTTTTCTGATTATTTCCTGCAATTCGTCTGAAACTTTTCCGGCAAGCGCCAACAAAACGTCCGCATCTTCATTCAATGTTTCCGCCAGAGCTTTTATCGTTTTTTCGCCCGGCGGAGCTTGCTGACCACGTTCTATCTTGCTGAGATAAGAAGGCTCGATACCCACTGTTGCAGCGACCCGCCTAACGGAATATGCCCCAGGAGCCTGCTTTTGTAGCTCTTCCCTCTTTTGCCTTATGTATTCTCCGAAATTGCTCATAGTGTGTAGTGTATACTACACAGTCAACGCTGTCAAGGGCGACAGTGATTCCTCTTTAATGGGTGCGGAACTAACTAATGAAGAGATTGCATTACCAGCGATAGCGCAGTAATGTTTTTCACCAGCCCGATTGGCGGGCACGCGTAGCGTGCCCCCAGCATCAGTGATTAACAGGAACGGTGCTACTTAACCTGAACGGCGGAGCGGCCTTCCGCCCGCGAACGCTCCGAGCGATACCATTCAATTGTCTTCCCAAGCCCTGTCTTCAAATCAACCTGCGGCGACCAGCCCAGCAGCTTCTTCGCGCGAGTAATATCCGGCAAGCGACGTTTCGGATCATCTTGCGGAAGCGGCTCATATTTAATTTCGCTATTGGAACCGGTCAACTCTTTGATTACCGAAGCAAGTTCCAACACGGTACGTTCTTCTGGATTACCGATATTCACTGGCTCGTGGTATCCGGAATCCATCAATTTACGAATTCCATCAACCAGATCTGAGACATATTGGAAGCTTCGCGTTTGTTGGCCTTCACCATATACGGTGAGCGGTTCACCGTTGAGCGCTTGCTTGATGAAGGAAGAAACGACGCGTCCGTCATCGGGACGCAAACGCGGTCCATAGCAATTAAAGATGCGAACGATGCGTGTATCAAGATTGTGCTTGTGATAGTACGCCATGGTCAGTGCTTCGGCGAATCGTTTGGCTTCGTCGTACACACCGCGTGGTCCGATCGGATTTACATTGCCCCAGTATTCTTCCGGCTGTGGATGAACAAGCGGATCACCATATACTTCCGAAGTGCTGGCAAGCAAATACTTCGATTTCTTCGCCAGAGCCAAACCAAGCGTGTTATGCGTTCCTAGCGAATTTACTTTAAGGGTTTCAATCGGCAGGTTCAAATAATCAATCGGGCTCGCAGGACTTGCGAAATGAATAACCCAATCAATATCACCAATTAGATGAATATGGTTACTCACATTGTGATGGATGAATTCGAATTTCGTATTGCCCTGATGGCGGGCGATATTATTGAAATTGCCGGTTACCAGATTGTCCATCACCAGAACGTGATGCCCTTCTTCAAGCATACGATCGGTAAAGTGCGAGCCAATAAACCCTGCGCCGCCAGTAACTAGAATTCTCACGAGCCTATTCCTCTATATGTGAAGCCAGCTGAATTGAGATCGGCGGCGAGCAAGAAATTTCTTCCGTCGATGATAAGCCGGTTTTTCATTGTGTGAGCAACAGAATGCCAATCGATACGGCTGAATTCGGCCCATTCAGTCACGAGAACAAGGGCATCTGCATTTGCAGCGAGCTGGCTTACGCTTTCGCAATACTCGATGTTGAGATCTGGATGCATGCGTTTGCAATTTGGAACCGAAACAGGATCATATGCTCTCACATGCGCACCCATCTTTATCAATTGCGCTGCGATCGTCAAACTTGCTGCGTCGCGCAAGTCATCAGTGTTTGGCTTGAACGAAAGCCCGAGCAAACCAATCACACGGCCCTTGATGATTTTCAGTTCTTCCTGCAATTTCTTGATTGCAACATGACGCTGATTTTTGTTCACCGCGATGGTTGCTTCAAGAAGCGGTGTCGGCGCGCTGTACTCACGTGCAACTTCAATCAATGCGTTTACGTCTTTGCCGAAGCAGCTTCCGCCCCAGCCAACACCTGCGTTTAGGAAAGCAGTACCAATACGCTTGTCTAGCCCGATGCCGCGAGCAACTTCTCTGATGTCGGCACCGACTTTTTCACAGACTCCTGCCATTTCATTAGCAAAACTAATTTTCATTGCCAGAAATGCGTTGGCAGAATATTTGATCATTTCTGCTGATGCAAGATCGGTAACAAGGAATGGCACCATGCCGAACCCCGCCGGACGAGGAGCTTGCTCTGGGGCAGAAAATGTTTGTTCGATTAGCGGGCGATAAAGTTCGCGCAGGCGTTCAACAGTCACCTGATCTGATGAACCAACTACGATGCGATCAGGATAAAACGTATCATGCAGGGCGCTGCCTTCACGCAAAAACTCAGGATTGCTGGCAACGCTGAATACAGGAATATCAGTTTTGGAGCTGCTTCTTGCAGGAACAGTCTGCACAACTTCGATGCCCTGATTAATCAGCATTTCCACCCAGTTACCGGAGCCCACAGGAACAGTGGATTTATTTACGACAATGCGTTTGCGGCTTGAATCAAGCGCGGCTCCGATTGATTTCGCTACAGCGACCACATATGACATATCCGGTTCACCGCTTGGCAAAGGCGGAGTTCCAACGCAGATAAATATAATTTCCGATTTCTTCACGGCATCGGAAATGTTGTCCGTAAAAGTCAAAAGGTCAGACTTGAAGTTCGACTTCAGCAGCTCTGAGACGCCCGGCTCGTAAAACGGGCATTCGCCAGATTCCAGAAGTTGAAGCTTGTTCTTGTCAGCCTCGACTACAACGACCTTGTGTCCCAAATGTGCAAGGCTGCAGCTCGTTACAAGCCCTACATAACCCGCACCAATTACGCAAACGTCCACAATGATGCCTTCCAAATATGAGTCTCGCCATCAAATATAACAATAAGCGGCTCTAAATGTTAGAGGCAGGAAGCCTGTGTTAGCCTGATTGTAATGCTTTAACGGAGCTAAGAATGAGCGGCAAGACTGCTATAGACCAATTCATTGAGACAATTGCTCGCTTGAGAGCTCCTGATGGTTGCCCCTGGGATCGTGAGCAAGATCACAAGACTCTCGCGCGATATTGCCTCGAAGAAGCATATGAAGTTGTAGAAGCAATCCACGCAGAAGAGCCCGCCAAGCTGAAGGAAGAACTTGGCGATTTGCTTTTGCAGATAGTTTTGCATGGACAGATTGCAAGCGAAAATAAGCAGTTCGATATGCAAGACATCGCAGCAGGAATTAATCAGAAGATGATCGCCAGGCATCCGCATGTGTTTGGTGAGAAGAAATTGGATTCGGCCGGCGAAGTCGTGACGCAGTGGGAAGAGCTGAAGAAGCTGGAAGCGAAAGAGAAAGGCAAGGAGAACCAGTCATCCGTTGATACGGTCCCGAATGCATTGCCTGCTTTGCTGAAGTGTTTGAAAGTTTCGGAGAAAGCCGTCAGCGAAGGTTTTGAGTGGCGTGATTTTGATGAGCTCTGGCAAAAATTGTTGAGCGAAATTGATGAGCTTAAAGAGGTGATCGAAGCGCCGGAAGGACCGCAACGCCAGAAGGATCTGGATCTGGAGCTTGGCGACGTTTTGTTCTGCCTTGTCAATGTTGCGCGCTGGAATAAATTGAATCCCGAGGAGTCACTTTTACTCGCCATCGATAAGTTCAGGCAGCGTTATCGGCTGATGGAGAAGATTTCCGACCGTCCGCTACAGGAACTTAGCAAGGACGAACTCGCAGTGATGTGGGCGAAAGCTAAAGTAGAACACAGCCGCAGTGTTTAACGAGGTTTCCTCAGACCGGGCGGATGCCGCCTGGGATCGCGGGCGTCCCGCCCGCTTTAAATTATTATCGAAGCTTTTTTTTGGCACCATTTGATGCCTACCGGAATAGAAGCGGGCGGGACGCCCGCGATCCCGGGGCACCGCTTACATAGCAGGCGGGGTGGAACGCTGGGCTATTGGGCGTTGATCGCTTGAGCCGGGTTTGCTCAGCTCTTCCTTCTTGCTAAATTTTGAAATCTTGAGTGGCACATTGCTGTCCAAACTCAAATCAACATACTCAATATTCTCTTTCTTGAGACCAGCAAGAACCGGCAAAACAGACGGGAGTCGAGCGATGCGCTTCTGCATCATTGAATCAGCCGAGCCTATGCGCAAACGCAAATCACCGGACTGAACTTGTATATCGTTAGCCTTGCGCATGTCGATGTAATCTACCGGGCGCCCAATTTGCGCAGAAATGAAATTAACACAATTCGACCACTGAGCCACGTCATGATCGCTGAACTTCGAATCAGCCAATCCATATATTTTGAGTGCAGGTTGCGGAATATTTGGGAATTGATCGATCGGGATCATTCGCCCCGTCTGCGAAATCACCGCAGAAATAGGCTGATCTGGCGCAGTCGCATAACTTGCCCAGGGAAACTCTTCCATAACGATAACATCAAGATATGGCCGTGGAAAAATATAGCGGCGAATAAATGCACGCTGCACGTCTGCTAAAGATTGAACCTTCGCTTCCAGCTCTTTTGGATTCAATGTGTAAATCGGCTTCTGCATGCAACCCATCAAAACCTTTCGCACCTGTTTTGCAGTCACAACTTCGTTGCCTGAGACTTTGATGTCAGTCTCAGGATCCGCGACGCTCCACGATACTTTGATAAAACCGGCGATGCCGCCGAAAAGCAGCGCGCAAAGGAATGTATAGCGTAAAACCTGGCGCCGTTTGCGAGCGACGCGCGCCATTTTGCGTTTTTCGCGACGCCCCTTTATGCGACCTTCGCGTTCTTCCATATATATCTTTAGCATTTGCAGCCCTCCGAGAGGAGAGACTTCAAATCAACCTGTCCGCGGAACACCGTGCCAGCTGGTCCGGTAATGCGCACATGATTGTCTTCCTCGCTCCAGGAAATCTGAAGTGGCCCGCCTTCAAGTTCGACAGTAAGCTCACGCTCGGTCTTTTTCTCGAGTACGCAGGCTACAGCAACCGCGGCCGCACCACTTGCGCAGGCAAGAGTTCTACCACAGCCCCTCTCATAGACGACTACTTTGACATGACTACGAGACTCAACCTTCACGAACTCAACATTCACGCCTTCCGGGAAATAGCTGTCGGCTTGTAGGCAGCTGGCAGCGGATTCCAACCATGCTGCGTTTAGATCATCCAGGAAGGTCACACAATGGGGATTGCCCATGCTCACGCAAGTAATGCCAATTTTATTGGAACCTGCATCAATGGCTTTGGCAATTATCGGCGACTCGCCGGCATCTCTGACTGGTATCAAATTTGGTGCCAATATCGGTTCACCAAGATCAGTGCTAATAGATGCAGGGCTGATAAATTTGATTTGAACAGGACCTTTCCCCGTTTCAACAAAGTACTCATTTGAAGGTGCAAATCCATGTTCTTCCGCCCACAATGCCAGGCAGCGCAATCCATTTCCACACATTTGCGATGACGAACCGTCGCTGTTGAGATATGTCCAGGACAATCTGCCTGGTTTGCTTCCGCGCCGCACGACAATAAAGCCATCGGCTCCTATGCCAAAATGCCGCGAGCACAATTTCTTTGCCAGCTCCGGCAGTGCTGCCGCCTCGAGTTCATCAATTTTTTCTGCTTTGCCGACTGCGCAAGCCTTCACTGCATTGCGTAAATCTTGCTCGGCAACTACAACGAAATCATTTCCCAGAGCCTGCATTTTGCAGAAACCGAGCGTTGAGTTGTCTGTGTTTGCGCACAGACCAGAGTCGAGCTCTGAATCAACCATCACCATGAAAGGACCCTAAGAAACTAACCCGAATTCGCCAACACCTGATCAGAAAGATCAATTTAGTAATCAACGCTGATGAGATTATAACGGAGCTTCCTTGACATGAGCCAAACCTTGACATTCTTTCACCTCTATTGAAATCTTCTTTCAAATCGGTGAAAAGCGCAGCTCAAGCGGGTTTCGATCGATTTCTTGGATGCATCTAAGTCATCAATTACGTGGGATTCTTCCCAATTGATAGAATAGTCGCGCGTAAATTTACTGAGACGGAGACAGCATGAAGATATATATTTCCGCGGACCTCGAAGGCGTGAACGGCATCGTTCATTACACGCAGACGCAGCCAGGAGAAGCGGGATACGAGCGCGCTATCACTCTCATGCATAAAGAGCTCAGTGCGGTTATCGAAGGCATATACTCCGCCGGTGGCGTGACCGACATTTACCTTGCCGATGCACACTGGGACGGGCGCAACTTGCGCCAGGAACTGTTGCCGAAAGGAGTTACACTTCTCAGCGGCTGGCAGCGTCCGTTTTCCATGGTCGCAGGAGTGTCCGGAAAACTTAGCTCGAAACAACTGGTCGACAAAGGATTCGACGGTGTCTTCTTCGTTGGTTATCACGCAGGCGCAGGGCATGGATGCGGCGTTCTCAGCCACACATACAAGTCTCAGTGCTATCTGGAAGTTAAATTGAATGGAGTCAGAGTTGGTGAATGCGGGTTGAACGCTGCACTGGCTGGATATTTTGGCGTTCCGATTGCATTTTTGAGCGGCGATGATGCCGCATGCCACGAAGCGCGCAACTTACTGGGCTCTCTGACCACAGTGGCAGTAAAGAAAGCCGTTTCACGTTATTCAGCCATCTGCCTGCCGCAGGCAGAGGCTCTGGAAGCGCTAAAACACGGCGCTGCCGAAGCAATCCAGAAGCGGGACTACTGGAATATCTTCAACCCGCCGAAACCTTCGACTATAGGCATTTCCTTTATGGACCCGGCCATGGCCGACGCTGCTGAATTGCTGCCAGAAGTCAAGCGGATCGATGAACGCGCGATTGAGTTCTCCCACGAGGATTACAGCGTTCTCTTCAGGCTTTTTCTGGCCATTGGCACGCTGGCAATGAGCCGAAAAGACCCTATTTTTTGATTAAATTTTGCCAATTTATCTCTTGACGTGAGGGTTCCGACAAGAAGCCGGGTATTTAGAATCTGTCAAGGATTTCTAGCACTGTGGCTCCGAGAGCCGTGGGACGGTTATATGTCGATACCAAGTCAACCGATGGATGAAGGTCAAATGTTCCCCTCTTCTTCTCAGCATCTCTCGCTGAAGCAGCAAGTTATTGCGTTAAGTCAATCGTATCCATGTCCGCGCTGTACGCCGGGCGTGCTCGAGCCATTTGGCCATACGGAGACAATGGCGTGCAGCAGCTGCAAGCGTTCGTTTGTACCTCTTCGCGGCGGCAGACTGCTTTTCCCCGCTAACAACATGGGCTGGAGAATTGCTCCAACATTCTGGTGGGATGGTTACCGTTGGCACTGGGGCGGTACAACCGCCAGCAGCAAACAGCTCAGCGTAATCGTTATGCTGAGTCTCTTGCCCGTGCTTGCAATTGCGTGTTCTTCGAAGCTTATGCCTGGCTGGTGGCATGCCAGCACTCCAGACTCTGCCTGGATTATTTGCCCGATTGTGGGCTTGATTACAATGCAACTGATTTACGCTTGCTGCTGGGATTTCGAGTTCTACTCGAGCAAGCGCAAACGCGGTTGATCTAAAGACTGTATTGGCTGGGTAGTGCAAGGACTCGCGCTGTGCGCGGGTCCTTCGACTTTTGTGCAATTTGATTTCAAGCAATGTGATAGCCTTTAGCGGGGGGCAACGCGATGGCATCCGAGCAATTTGAGCACCAGTCGGTTTTGCTTTCTGAAGTTTTGGAAATGCTTAAACCGGAAGGCGACAAAATTTATATTGACGCGACTGCCGGTTTAGGTGGGCATCTGGGCGAAATCGCCAGCAGGGTTGGAAAAAACGCGTTGGTAATCGGCATAGATCAAGATCAAGCCGCGCTAAACCTTTGCCGAAAGAACCTGGAAGCCAGAGGATTTGATTTCAAACATCCTCGTATTGAACTGGTTCAGGGAAATTTTGAAGATATACAAGATATATGCGCACATCTAAACGTTAGCTCCGTGGATGGTGGCATCCTTGCAGATATCGGAGTTTCATCGATGCAATTAGATGATCCTTCACGAGGGTTTAGCTTTCTTGCTGACGGACCGCTCGACATGCGCATGGACAGTAATCGCAAAACAAGCGCTGCAGATCTTCTAAATACACTCTCCGAGAAAGATATCGCAGACATATTGTATAGATATGGCGAAGAACGTTTGAGCAGGCAAATTGCAAAAAAAATCGTTGCCTCCCGCCCGATTCAAACAACTTCCCAATTGTCTTCCATAGTCTCAAGCGTAATTGGGCGCGTGCAGGGCTATCGTCGAGGTGCTGATAAATCACATCCGGCCACTCGAACATTTCAGGCTTTGCGAATTGCTGTAAACGATGAATTGCAAGTATTAGAAAATTTCCTTTCTGCTTCAATTAGAATTCTTGCAGACAGCGGAAGACTCGTTGTCATCAGCTTTCACAGCCTTGAGGACAGGCTGGTTAAGCAAATTTTCAAGAGCTTTGAAAGCGAGTGCGTTTGTCCGCCGAAACTGCCAATCTGTACGTGTTCCAAACAACGGGAACTCGAAATACTTACACGCAAACCTTTACAACCATCCGAGAAAGAAACACTTGCCAATCCCCGGAGCCGTAGTGCTAAACTACGAGCGGGGAAACGTGTATATCCGGTATCAGGAGGCAGAGGATGACAGCAGCGCATTCAGCGATCGATGCAGATTCCTGGACCGCCTCATCTTTTTCGGTCGCACTACCGCCGATGGTGGCACAGACCCCACAAGTTGAAACTACCGCGCAATTCAAAGAGCTGCCAGATTGGACGCCGCGTGTGCACAACCGACACGTACCTCTGCTGGCAAAGGTAAATCGTGTTTTGCGTGCCACTCTCATAGCTTGCTGCGGCATGGCTTTGTTGGGCTACGGGCTCGATGTTGCTGCTACTGCTGAAGTTAGCAAATTGCAGGAAGAAGCGAGACGATTGAGTGAGCAAAATACGGAGCTATCTGCGCAGCTTCTGCGGGCTATCTCCTTTCAGGGAATTCAATCGAGTGTTGTAGGACGTACAGGTTTGCGTGCCCCAGAGCACGTAATTATTGCGCAGGAAGTGAAACCACATGAGGTGCCGGAATATAAGCCGCGCAAACACTTCTTACCGCTCATGTCTGGATATTAACCGGGTAAAAGAGAATGCCGGTGAGAGCCCAGGAACAGCAGACGAATCGATATGCCGAAAAGCGCAAACAACCGCGCTCTCCGTTGTGGCGTTTGCGTGTCTGGCAGCTCTTGATTGTGCTGGGTCTCTTGATCATTGCCGGAAGACTCTATTATTTGCAAATCATCCGTGGTGCGGACTTAACTCACAGAGCCGCCGTGCAGCGTGAGAAAAACAATCCGTTGATTCACCGTGGTGCAATTACCGACAGGCATGGTTTGCCGCTTGCAATCGATACTACTCGTTATGATGTATTCGTGCACCCGGAGCTGCTCAAGGTCACTAAAGAAGAAGCGGCGATTGCTTTTGCCAACATCTGTCATATCGATGCAGGCAGAGCAGAGAGATTATTGAAGAGCGGATACCCGGTAGTAACGATGGCTTTGCACTTGAACCGCGAAGAAATCGAAGAGTTGCAGCATCTCAACTGGCCAGGCGTTGATTGTGTGCCTCGTTCATTCCGCCACTACCCTGAAGGAAAGCTGGCCTCGCATATCCTAGGCTATGTTAATCGTGATACCAAAGGTCAGGGTGGTGTCGAACAGGCAATTGAAGGTTCACTTCAAAGCACGGGTGGAGTAAATCACCCGCAGCTTGATGGACATGGAAGAGAAATCATTGCCGGCAACAGCGCTCCGACGCTGGAAATAACGCCGCCGATGGGACGCAATGTTGAACTGACGATTGACAATTATTTGCAACACCTCGCCGAAAAAGAGTTGAGTGCAATGTGCGTTCACTCTTCGGCGCTGAAAGGCTGCGCGATTTTACTGGATCCTACAAACGGCGAAATTCTCGCCTGGGCTAATTACCCGAACTACGATCCTAACGAATACCATAAATATAAATATGAAGAGTTGAAGAACTGGGCGATGGTTGATGTGTACCAGCCAGGTTCTACATTCAAGATTCTAACTGTTGCCTCCGCACTTGATCTGGGCGTAATCAAACCGACTTCAACATTTATTGATAACGGAAGCATTCGCATAGGCAATCGCACCTTGCACAATCACGAGCCAGGCGGTCATGGTGCAATCGACTTGCTGCATCTGTTCATACATTCAAGCAACGTCGCCTCAGCACAAATAGGACTGCTCATGACACCATTGCAGTTCTACACCAAACTCACTGAGTTTGGCATTGGCAGAAAGACCGGAGTAGAACTGGCCGGTGAGTCCGCTGGTATTCTTTCAAATTACAAAGACTGGAAACCAATCGACCAGGGCACTACAGGCTTCGGACAGGGTGCTGTAGCTGTGACGCCGCTGCAGCTGGTCAGCGCGGTTAGTGCCGTCGCAAACGGTGGGCTACGAGTTCAGCCTCACTTGATTCGCAGAATTTACGATCCCAAAACCGGGGTTACAGAAAAATGGACGGAGCCAGCGAAAACTCGAGTGATATCACCTGAAGTGGCACACCTCGTTGCTGATTTACTTGCGAAGAACGTCTTCATTGGCACGCAGATGGCAGGTAAAGTTCCAGGTTACAGAGTTGGCGGCAAGACCGGTACTGCGCAAAAAGTTACTGCAAACGGACGAGGATATATTGCCGGAGCGACAATTGCGTCCTTCGTTGGTTTCTTGCCCGCTGACAATCCACAATTGGTTTGTATTGCTGTGGTAGACACACCACAGACCGATGGCAGATGGGGCAATACTATTGCAGGGCCCGTGTTTAACGGCATATGCATGGAGGCAGCACGCTACCTCGGCATTCCTCCGACAGACAAGATAGAATTGAATAGTAAGAAGAGCGGAGAAACAAACTTCGTTCCGCCATCGGTAAAATATGCAGCCGAAATACAATCCAGAGCCGGTAGCGGTGACAAGCGATAAGAAGGAAGGGGCGTCTCAGCCCAGCCTTGGCAAGACCTTCAGCGTCGTCGCTATTCTTACGGTTCTCTCCAAAGTTGTCGGTTTGGTACGCGATATTGTTGTAGCGCATGCCTACGGAACAAGCATTATCGCGGATGCTTATAACTATGCCTATCTCTTTACGGGAAACATACTCATTCTATTCGGAGGACTGGGTGGACCTTTTCATTCGGCAACCGTAGCCATTCTCACTCCAAGGAAGGATGATGAGAATGCAGGCAAGATGGTATTACAGGTTTTCGTCTTTACCTTCGTTGCATTGTTGATTATCTCAATTATCGCAGCAATTGCAGCTCCTTTTATTGCTAGCTTTTTCGCAGGGAATTATCACGATCAAATTGTCGTCAGCAAATTGCACGAAAGTCTGCAGGGCAAATCCAGAGATGAGTTGACGCAGATATTCCAAACGCAGTTTTTGTACCAACTCTGGATCATGCTGCCTTTAATAGTTATCTCAGGGCTTGTCGGCATCTCTTATGGCGTGTTGAACGTTTACAATCGAATTTTCTGGCCGTCTTTGTCTCCGGCAATCGCAAGTGTAGCTATCATTTTGGCCATCATGTTCTTTGGGGGAGATGCGGAGACCCGGGCCGTGTCCGGATTGGCTTTAGCAGTAGGAACATTGGGCGGCGCAGTAGGACAGCTTCTCGCTCAGCTCCCAGATACATTAAAGACAAAACTGAAATGGTCATTCAACCTCCAAGCTGACGAAGGCTGGCACGAGTATTCGAAAATGATCTGGCCTGCTATTTTCAGCACTTCTGTAGGTCAGTTGATAGTTTATGTCGATATGTACTTTACGTTGAAAGGACCAAATCTCGGTCAGGGCGCATGGACAGCCATTCTCATGTCAAATAGACTAGTGCAGCTTCCATTGGGAGTCTTGCTAACCGCGATGCTTGTTCCTATTCTGCCTCGGTTTACCGAACATGTTAACGCCAACAGGTTGGAAGATCTCAAAGCCGAAATTCGCCGTTCTCTCCGTATTTTGTGGTTCCTCGCTTTACCACTAACGGCCTTGTTCCTGGTGATCCCACAGCCGATTATCAAGCTGTTATTCCAGCACGGAGAATTTACTGACGATTCAACAAAAATGGTAACCATCGCATTATTACTACTCGCTCCATCTATCTTTTTCTATGTAGCACGAGATCTGATCACTCGAGTATTTTATGCATTCAAGGATTCTCAAACACCTTTCCATGTAGCGCTAGTAGCCATTGCGGTAAAGGCAATCCTCGACTGGTATTTCGTCTACCATACCAATCTTGGCGTTGGTGCAATTTCACTGGCAAGTACAGTTATAACTATGGTGAACTTGAGTCTACTTACCTGGTTTCTAAAAAAACGAATTGGTCTTCTGGGCTTTTCGCATCTAGTGAAACCGTTGTTTGTGATGTTCTTAGCCTCTGGTCTATGCGCCGCCGCAGCCTATGGAGTGACTGCGGCTATGAGCACGGAACAAGCGCTGCAATGGGTCGCGCATATCGCTCCAGCAATGTCACATTGGATAGTCCGCCTGCAATTGCTTGCAGGCGTCGGATGTGCGTCAGTGGCAGGTGGATTGGTTTACGTTTCAACTTGCGTCATCTTTAAATTGGAAGAACCATTGATGCTAGCGGCACGCGTTCCAGTTGTTAAAAAGTTAGTGCGTAAGGACTGATCCCGGGAGATTCCCTGATATTTGTCAAGCCAGATCGAAGTATTTGGGATCTTTAGGGAATTGGCTCACACGAGCTAATTCGCCCAATGCTTAAGCTGCAGCCGCTTTCAAGGGTGA
>JBIKOL010000201.1:0-14462 GCA_044358055.1 Obscuribacteraceae bacterium (SeqCode) | reverse complement strand
CCAAAATAGTAAATCCCTCATCTAGTAAGGATTTCCAGGATTGTCGACTTGACGCTGACAACCTTAACTTAACGGTATTGGGCTGCCAGCCGGCTTCTACTCCGGCAAGATCGATCCGATCCAAACAAGATTAAGTCCTAATCTAATAACCTAACACGATTGGGAGAGGTTGCATATAGCCGCTCTGGAAACTTCCTCGGACGGAACAATAGACGGTCTCCCTCTTGCCTCATAACGCGACCACGAAAGCCAGCATCTGTCCGCACCAGGCAACACTGCCAGCGTCCTGTACGCGGCGCTGCATTGCTGAGTACCATGTTCTTATCAAATCCATTGCTAAAGGCAAAATCCGGTTGGCTACCAAATAACGTCGATTGATCGCGCGAAACATATTGCGCAAATTCCTCGAATGTAGTGACGCCGTCTTGATTCAAATCGGGACAAGGTGCTCCGGAAAATGCGTCAGCTACACAAGCCTCGAAATCAGAGGTGGCAATTGTCCAGGCGTTTTTGTCTGGATGAACTGTAGTCAAAACGAAATAAGATACTCTGCGCGGTGCCGATTTCATCACATCGATAAACGAGCCCGAATGGCAAGCAGCAATACAAATTACTGCAGTGCGCCCGCGAAAGTTCTGCTCGATTTCCTGAATCAGATCCTGATACTGCCAGCCTTCCTTCTGCTGATAAGTACAAATGACACCATCGCCGCCATGCGAGTGGATGAAGAAAAACAAAACATCGTCCGTGTTGGCTTTAGCAATGAGCTGATGCAATCCATTGCGGCAATTATCACGAGTAGCTTCTTCATCGCGAAAGAAAACCATGTGATCATCAGGCACTCCACGCGCCGACATTACTTTCATCAGGTCGATATCAACGCCAACGACAGCTTCCACTCCGGGATGCAAATAATTTTTGTCGAACTTATGAAGTCCAGCGGAGAAGACCAAAAGGTGTTTGAAATCAATTTGCCTGTTTTGAGGCGCAGCAATTGAGGTCTCAGGATTCTCTGCGGCAAGAACCGGGCTAATTTGCAGAACAAGGAGCAGGGCGACGAAAATGCGCACAAGCACTATTCGAGATCCTTCAAAGTACGCTCTTCCGGCGTCATTCCACCGGCAGGCGGATTCATCGGTGGCGCTTGAACTGGTGGTGGTGAGACTGGTGGCAGTTGTGTTTGAGGTGTAATTTTTGGAACTTGATTTATTGGTGGTGCCAGCTGCGGTGTATCAGTTCCTGCAGGCGCAGATTTACCCTCACTGAGCGGATAGGTTTTATACAAACGTCCATCCAGATAAACACGCAATTCAAGCCCTGTGGTTCCACCTGTTAGAGGACCACCGAGATCAAACGCTCTACTTTCCCGAGCCTGCAATGGTGCCACAAACTCATCGACGATTTTCTGTTCCTTCGTCCAAACAACAGACGAACTGTTGGTATCAAACAATTCGATGCGCACGGCAAGATATGCCACAGCGTTTGGCCCGGGATTCCATGCTTCGCCGGTACTACGCACGGTGCCGGACATATTATCCACATTCACAGCTACAGCGCGCAGTGCGACAGATGGAACCTTCATCGTCGTATCATAACTTTGCGCTTGTTGCAGGTAGGCATAGCCTGTTTCGGTATCGCCTGCATCAAGCAATTCCTTGCCCCGACGTGAGAGCAAGCCGGCAAGTTTGTGATTTAGATCATGAGATCCACTGCCTGCTTTGAGCGCTTTTCGCAACTGGTCGATGGCAAGATCCACCTTCCCTACTTTTGCGTACAAATCTGCGCACTTTTCATAGGTCTGAGGACTGGGCGCAATTGTATTCAAATTATTCAAGTATTTCAGCGCACCATCATTATCGTTCTTGGCAAGAAGCTCGTTCGCCATTTTTGAATAGATGGAAGCCAATCTGGTATCAACTTCGTTAAAGCGCGAACCCTCGCCAAGACTCTTCACCTCTTCCCAGCATTGTCTCGCTTGATCGGTATCACCCTTGTTGAGCGCATCGTCACCCCAGAGTGCATCTAGATCCGAAAGCTCCGTTTTCTTATGAGGCACGTTTTGTGTAGCAAGCGGTCTCAAGAGCTCGGCTGCACGAGTGTACTGATTTCGTTGCACATAGTATTTCGCCAGGTCGGAAGTAAGCTGCGGATCGCTCATCACACCGGTACCGCTTTGTTGAGCCTGCGAAATACAGCTCCATGCTTTTTCGACCTGGTCTGTTCCTACGTATGCACGCGCAAGTGAAAGCAAGATTTTTGGATCGTTCGGCTTGATTGCCATCGCCTGCTCAAGCGTTTTTTGTGCGAAGGCGAATTGTCCATTAGCCAGTTCCTTTTGCCCTTCAGTTAAAAGGCGGTCACTCTCTGGCGGGCGTGACAGAAAGAAATAAGTGCCGCCCGCTGAAGCAAGAAGAATTCCAGCGGCAATGGTGGCACCCAGCCCCATGGGGAGACCTTTCTTCTTAATACCAGAAGCACGCTCACGGCGGCGCTTCGACGAAAGAATCTCTTCTTCCTCTTCGGGGTCTTCCTCAACATGTTCTTCCTCAGGTGGAAGCTCTTCCTCGGCGACAGCAGCCCCAGCAGCAGCGCCGCTGAGCTTTCTGCCGCAAGACACGCACTGCTCGTATCTGGCTGGATGATAAAGACCACAACCTGGACACTGCATATCTAAAAAGAACTCATCTTTCCGGGGAACCGAACAGCTGGACATTTCAAGTCTAGCACTTTTGACCCCTTGGACACTGGTCTAAAGCACGCATATTCACATTAGGACAGTTTATTAGACAGTAAATTAATTCATGCTTGTATCAAAGACAGGTCAGCAGAATAGGACTTAATTACATTTGCAAAAGAGGGAGCGAGTAATCCCGCTCCCTCTCCTTTAATTTAGTCGCAAGATCGATTACTTGATTTCGACCTTGGCGCCGACTGCTTCGAGCTTTTGCTTCATTGCATCGGCATCTTCTTTCTTTGTCTTTTCCTTCAGCGCTTTCGGTGCTGAATCTACGAGGTCTTTTGCTTCTTTCAAGCCGAGACCTGTAACTTCGCGGACGACTTTGAGAACTTCGATCTTCTTGTCGCCAACTGATGTGAGGATGACATCGAATTCGGTCTTCTCTTCGACAACTGCAGCAGCTGGTGCAGCACCAGCGGCCATCATTGCTACTGGAGCAGCAGCTGTAACGCCGAACTTGTCTTCCATCAATTTCTTGAGTTCAGCAGCTTCGATGAGGGTCAAATTGCCGATTTGTTCGAGCAAATCTTCAACTGAAAGTTTAGTAGCCATTTTTTGAAATCTCCTTTACTTCGCGGATGCGCTCCGCTTTTCTGTTTTTGATTTATGGAAAGAACTAAGCAGAATGCTGTTTCTCGGCGACTTTTTCGACGAGAACTGCAATATCCGCGATGATGTTGTTGAGGATTCCTGCAACGCCTTGAGCGCCGGAGTTGAGTCCACCGGCGATGCCTGCAAGAAGAACTTCCCGCGAAGGAAGATCCGCAACTGCTTTTAGCTGCTTTGCGGTGAGGAGTTTGCCTTCCATCACTCCGCCCTTCACTTCGCCTTTCTTGACTTCTTTTATGAACTCAAGAGTGGCTTTGGTCGGGGCAGCCGGGTCTTCGAAGCCCAGAATCAGGGCAGTCGGACCTTTTGCGAGTTCGGATAAGGAAGCAAATTGCCCCTTCGAACTGGCTCGGCTGATGAGAGTGTTTTTGGCGACTTTGCAACGAGCTGCGCTCTTATCCAGTTTCCTGCGAAACTTGGTAATTTCTTCAACGGTATAACCGCTGAAGTCAGCCACAATGGCAACGCTGCTCTTCTCGAAAAGCGCCTCTAGCTCCGCCACAAGTTCTTGTTTTTGTGTTTTGGTAGCCATTCATGCCTCTTTTGCTTGAACGGGACATGCTTATGCATGCCCTCGAGAGAGGAACCGCGTGACATAAAGGAGGTACAAAAAGCGAAATCCCTGGGATTGAAAATCCGCAGGGGTGCACAATTCCGGGGGCGAGCCCCGGCCGACTTTTTGATTTGTCGTTTGTGACCTCTAGCTGGCGGCTTGCGCCCTTAAGAGAACCGAGGTTCTCACCAGACTGTCTACGGTCGCTTCTTCACAGAAGCAGAACGCATTGTCCCAAGCGCGGCAATGAAACGTCAAGCACATCTGGGCTTTCATTACAAAGCTTTTCTCCTGGTCAAATTAGATTATGCACATTTTGCTTGATCTAATTTTTTCAGTCCGGCATGTATGGCCCCCATTCTGAGATAGGATCAAAGTAGGGGATCCCTTCCGCGGAAATTATTGATGAGCATCTATAAAAAGCATGTCTTCGTTTGCACCAGTGGTAAAACTTGCCAGCAGCAAGGCAGCGAGCAGATTCTTGATCTGATGCGCAAAGAAATCGCAGAGCTCGGATTGAAAAAAGAGATTCGCATCAACAAAACTGGATGTCTCGACCAGTGCGGCAATGGTCCTATGGCAGTGGTTTATCCAGAAGGAATCTGGTATGCGCACTTAACTCCCGAAGACGCGCATGAAATTGTGCAAGAGCATTTAATCGGAGGCAAGCCCGTCGAACGATGCTTCTATGACGGTCGCGGCAAAATAGTTTAATACGCAGACGAATCCGGTTCCACCTTCTTTAACGCAGGCGGATTGGAACAAAGCTTCAGCAGCTGGTTAGCGCGGTTCTGTACATCAGGTATAGTGCTGGTCGAAGCAATCTCTTTCAACTTAGCTTCATCAAAACTTTTGATACCAGTAATCAGATCACTATTTCTTTTTGCCAGCGCAAGCAGAGCAGACATGGCGCGAATTCGATCATGATAGGTCTGGCGTGTAAGCTGTCTGCTCAGGCCTTCAAGCGTCAAATCAAAGGGAAAACTGTCTGGCAATCTGCCAATTCGTGCCCACAAATATTTCGCAGCCACCATTCGCACGCGCATATCGCTGTCATCAAGAGCGGGTATCAACTCGGCAGAATTTCCGACCGGATCAGGAATCCAGTTCATCAACTCAGCCGCTTGCGCGCGACGTTCTCCATTTGGCTCTGAAAGCAAAATGCGCAAAATATATGGACGCATTCCAGGCAATTCCTGTGCGATTTTTTCTGCAATACGCTGGCAAGCTACATCAGAGAAACTGCGCATGCCGTCATCATAAGACTCGCTTGTAGGACGTCCTTCATCCACCAGCTTTTGCATTCTTTCTTTTAATTCGGCAAGCAAAACAAATGGCTTTTCGTTTGGAACACCGATATGACGTGGATTTTCCAGGCGGCGATTTTGCACTGTGTTGTTGAAACCAGTATCGAGCACATCCACAGAGACGTAAAAATCCGCACCATCTGGCACAATTTCGACCATTGCTTTCACTGATTTCGCTTCAAGTGCAAGCTTCAGTTTGTCCACAGACTTAACGATAGATTCATAGGTTGCGCCCTGCTTTAAATGCAAAAGCTTATCCAGCTCCATGCGTGAAATCAAAGACGAGCCCAGGAATTCAAGACCAGCATAGCCACCGGTTCTTTCGGCAGCAGATGCAATGTTTGGATTTGTGCTTCCACATCCGATACTTGTGGAGTGAACGCCGCGCTGACGGTCTGTTGCAATTTCTGAGTCGAAGAACGGACCCAGATAAATCAACAAACAGAGAGCTGCGGAGAAATTCCTTGAGAGATTCATACTCTTGATGATGGAACTGAGATCATTATTAGTGGCAAAATAGCATAAGCTCACTCCGCGTGCAATTGGAAGCAGGCGGGACGCAGCTAGCCTCGTAATGGGGCTCCGTACGAGTGAAGCGAGTGCCAGTTGGCGAGGCGGAGCGTGCGATCCCTGGGCTCCTCTCCAGCAAGGAGTCTTTGCTTGACTCTCCACATCGAAGCAAGAATTGAAATCCCATCGCCTGAACGTGTAAAATTAGCGAACTTACTTTACTACCGGGAGCTGATAATTCGATGGGATTCCGAGTTGCCAAGTCCGCAGATGCAAAGGCGGTACTGGATATTTATGCTCCTTACTGTCTGGCGCCCACCGCTGTTACATTCGAAGTCATGCCACCCACGGTGGAAGAAATGCAGAAGCGAATTGTGGTGACTACAAAGTCATATCCGTGGCTAATTTACGAAGAAGCCGGCACTGTAATGGGCTATGCATATGCGGATCAGCACAGAACGCGTGATGCTTACAGATGGGATGTGGACGTTTCAATTTATCTTCACGAAAAAGCTCGCGGCAAGGGCGTCGGTAAAAAGCTTTACCAGAATTTGTTTGACGGTTTAAGAACACTGGGATTTTTCAACGCTTATGCCGGAATTGGACTGCCGAACGAAGCAAGCATTGCCCTGCACAAATCCCTCGGATTTTCCCTTATCGGTGTCTATAACAATGTAGGGTACAAAGCAGGAGCCTGGCGCGATGTGGCCTGGTTCGGATTGAAACTTCAGCCATATACATTGAATCCGCCAGATCCAATCAAATTCAGCCAGCTTGGAATTTGAGTTCGGAGCGCATAGATTTCAAAATCGATTGCTTGCGATTGATCATCGCTGCAAATATTATCGTGTTCGTTTGCATGCTGCTGGCCTCAGGCTGGAAAGCCTGGTGGCAAGCGCCGCAAGATTTGCTTCTGGCATGGGGGGCAAACATTGGTGCATTCACCGCATATGGTGAATACTGGCGCTTATTCACAAACATATTTGTGCACAACGGCTTATTGCACCTTGGATTGAACATGTATGCGCTCTGGGTTTTGGGACCGACTGTACAAAATACCTTCGGGCAAAGTCGCTTTATCTTCATCTATCTTTTTTCCGGATTGATCGGCTCGGTCGCCAGCATTGCCTGGGATCCGGCGCAAATCAGCGCGGGTGCCTCAGGTTCGATCGTAGGCATGGCCGGTGCTATGCTTGCGGTACTGGCGAAAAAAAGCGATCAGGATCGCAAACAAGAGAATTTGACTCATCCACTGATATTTTTCGCAGTTATCTGCGCTTCACTTTTATATGGATTTTTCACACCAGGCATCGACAATTCTGCTCACATCGGAGGTCTGGCAGGCGGCTTTATAAGCGGCTTTTTGTTAAATTCGATAGAACAAGGAAATAACAAGAAGGAGAGCATCAGCATAGCAGTTCTTGTCCTCATGCTTGCACTTTTTGCAGTCTGGGGAACAAGTTCAGCAAGAATGGATCGCAGATCTGATATTTATCGCATCGCTTCCGGCGCGATGAAACATCTTAGAGCAAAAGAATTTCAACTAGCTTACGACGACTACAATCAACTGCTCAAATCTGAGCTTAAACCAACCTTCTTTCTGGGAAGGGCTGAAGCATTAACAGGCATGAAACGTGCAAAGGAAGCCGTCGAAGATTGCGACAAAGCAATTGCACTTGATCCAAAAAACTCAGGTGCATATTTCGATAAAGCACTGGCTTTGCATAAACTCGAAGACTATAAACAAGCCATTGAGGTGCTAAATAAAACGATCCAGGCGAACCCGCTTCCGGCAGCTCAATATAACATGAGAGCTTGGAGCGAACTTGCACTCGGAGAAACAAAGCAAGCACTAAACGACGTTAATCGCTGCCTGGCTCAAAACAAAGAGTCCGCCGAAGCGCTCGATACTCGAGCCGTTATTTATTATTGTCTTAAAGAGTACAAACATGGACTGGAAGATTTAGACCGTGCCCTCCTGCTCAAACCTAAGGAAGGGGCTTGTCATTATCATCGTGCCATGATTTATGAACAAATGGGACAGAATTCAAAAGCAGCGCAAGAGTTCGACCTTGCAAGGACTCTGGGCTACGAACCTGAATCTTGGGAACTTGCCCTGCGTCCGCGGAACCCGAAAGAGCCTATATAATATGCAGTTCGTTGGAATAGACAGGTCTATTGAGAATGCCCACCTATCTGCTTGAGATTGGCACGGAAGAACTTCCGGCCGACCACGTACCCGAAGCGCAAGAGCGCCTGAAGTCACTAATTTCCGATAAGTTGAGTCAGGAGAATGTTCCGTTTGAGTCAATAAAAACATACGGAACACCGAGGCGTTTGAGCTGCATTGTTTCTGGAATTGCCTCAATGCAATCAACTGTCCAGAAAAAAGTAAAAGGTCCCGCTATTAAAGCTAGTTTTGACGCCGACGGAAAGCCGCAGGTAGCCGCGGTAAAGTTTGCCGAGAAACACGGTTTGAAGGTTGAGGAACTCGAGCGCGAAGATGATAAGCTGGTTGCCAATTTGACGATTGAAGGCAAACCCAGCAGTGGCGTTCTGCAAGAAATCGTTCCACAAGCAATCATGGCACTTTCTGGAGAACGCCTCATGCGTTGGGGCGATTCCGAACTAAAATTCTCCAGACCAATTCGCTGGATCGTTTCTATTCTCGACAAAGACGAATTGCCAGTTCAACTTGACGGCATCAAATCAGGCCGCGACACCTTCGGAAACCGTGTTCTGGCGCCCGAGAAATTGAGCATTACGGATCCTAACCAGTATGTCGATTCATTGCGCAAAGCAAAGGTTCTGGTTGATCCAGCTGAACGTCGCCAGTTGATCGAAAAACAAGTAAGAGAAGCAGCCGAAAAATTGGCAGGCAAACCAAGACAGCTGAGCGGCTCGCTTCTAGATGAAGTTACAAACATCCTCGAATGGCCCTGCGCAGTTGTTGGCGAATACGGTGAGGAATATCTGGAATTACCAGATACACTCATCGAAACTGTTATGGTGCATCACCAGCGCTACTTCCCTGTGGAGAAGGCAGAAAGCACCGGCGTAGCTCAAAAGCTTCTACCGTATTTCATAACAGTAGCCAATAACGATCGCAAAGAGGCTCATGATTTCATCAAGAAAGGAAACGAGCGCGTTATTAAAGCAAGACTTGCTGATGGCAGATTCTTTTTCTTTGATGATCAAAAGAAGAAATTGCTCGACCGCAAATCCGACCTTGATGAACTCACATTTCAGGAAGGACTGGGAAGCTTCCTCAAGAAAACAGAGCGCCTCTGTCTTGCCGCAAAGCATCTCACTTCTGCGCTCATGCTCGAACCAAAATACTTCGTCTGCATCGAGCGCTCACTGATGTTATGCAAGCTCGATCTGGTCAGCAATCTCGTTCGTGAATTGCCCGAACTTCAAGGTCACGTAGGCGCGTGGTACGCGGCTCGTGAGGGTGAAACTCTTGAAGTAGTGGAAGCAATAAGCAGTCACTATAAACCAAGACATCCGGAAGATAGCATACCTCCAGACACGGTTGGACGATTTGCTGCGTTCCTCGACAAGCTCGATACTCTCGTAGGATTGTTCGCCCTCGGCCGCCGTCCAAGTGGCTCAAGCGACCCCTATGCACTGCGCCGTCAATGCTACGGCATGATCGACATATTGATGGAAGGTCTCAACGATTACCACATAAATGTTTCTGAAATGATGGCATTCTTTATGGATCAAATCAGACCGATGCTGGTGAACAAAAAGAATTTCGATGCCGCAAAGGCGCTTACCGATCTAAGCGAATTCCTGGTGCAACGCATCAGAACTAAATTGCTCGATGCTGGTATTCACAGAGAAGTAATCGAAGCTGTCTGTTCAAGCGGCAAAGTATTGAGCGATATTCCTG
Organism: Obscuribacteraceae bacterium (SeqCode); assembly: GCA_044358055.1. Taxonomy (GTDB): domain Bacteria; phylum Cyanobacteriota; class Vampirovibrionia; order Obscuribacterales; family Obscuribacteraceae; genus JAIEPM01. The sequence goes on along the minus strand of JBIKOL010000201.1, from coordinate 4,848 downwards.
ATGCAGTGACACGTTGCCGTGCGCTGGAAGATCTCATCAAAGCGGATCCGCAACTTGCCCTCATCCGCGCGGGCGTTCGTGTCGGGAAGATTCTCTCCGATGACGATAAGGAATTGAAGATGAATCCATCACTGTTTGAGAGCGATGCAGAGAAAGATCTCTACAATACATTTGTGGACAAAGTGCAAAGCAAATGGCCGGAAAGCAAGTTTTTGCATGCGCTTACAGCGGATGATTACAAAGAGCTCGTTTCGCTCTTGCCGACGCTGGAGAGACCGATTCAGGCATTCTTCGACAATGTGCTTGTTGAAGATCCGGACAAAGCGAAACGTGATAATCGTCATTCATTGCTCCATGCAATCTATAAGTACTTCAGCGCAATTGGCGATTTCCGTTATTTGAAGCCGTTGTTGCCTTAGTCCGGGAACTTGATTATGAACATATCGGCTCGTTCCTTTGTTTTAAAAGCCGCCAGGATGGCAGCTAGTCCTCGAATAGGGACCCATGCGAGCACTAGTATCTGCGGGTTGAGAGGCGAACGCGTGCTGCCGTCGGCTTTACTCCTGTTTCTTGTCCTCATTGACAAAAATGTGATTACGGCTGCGCTCTCAGTGGCGGCTTCCCTCATTGTGATCTTTGTTAACTGCAATGTTATTGCGGCAGAGATTCCGGCAGCATCCATTAAGGTACCGCCCATGGTGAAAGAAGAATCGATAAGCACCTTTGTGCCTTCGGAGTCGGCTCCAGGTCAAGGGCTTGCCGTAAATATGATCTTCTCTACAAAACCTCGCTACAAGGATGGTGCACCAGTAGTGGTGGTAGTGCCCGGAGGAAATGGCAGCCAGGGTCTTGATTTTTCTATGCACGCAGCACAGCAAGGTTTCGTCGAAATAAGATTTGCTTTTCCTGGCGGTGGCAAACCTGGTTTCACTTCATCTGGAATCTACGACAATCGCGGTGTTAAATCACAGGAAGCACTCCGCGATGTACTGAGGTTCGCTGCCGGCGAAATCAACGACCACAGCGGCAAAAACATTTCCGAATTGCTTCCCTTTCACCTGCATAATAAAACTGTAGGTGCAATTGGTTGGTCGAACGGCGGCAATACACTTCTTGTCACTCTGGGAAAATTTAGCGAGCAGCTTCCATTCATGGGCTGGGTTGCATTTTACGAGAGTCCGGTGGGTTCATGGTTTTACCCGGCATCCTTAGGTGGCGCCAACGACTTCCTCAACAACAAACATTACCGTCAGGGAACTGCTGCCACTGGTCAGGTGCTTGTGGACCTGCGCAACATTGCCTATCAAAGGGACATAATGAAGAACCCAGGCTCACATAAAAAGGTCGACGAGCCTGAGTTAAAGGGAGTTGCGTTCTTTGATGAAAACAAGAATGCTGTCTGGGACGAAGGTTCTGAATTTGCATTTCCGTACTCAACCGATATCGGAATCGATAAACAAATTTATCCCCCGGCTGTGACAAAAGCGCTTCTGCAGCTGCCTGAATTCCAGCTGCAGAAGCTACAACCGGGTGAAAAGAAAAGCAAAAAGAAAGAGAAGAAACAAGAGCTTCCATTTGTAAGTTACGAAGAATCTCTGGCGTTCTTCCGCGAGCGCGACGGCTCTCAATACATCAAACAAGTTGTGGAAGCATATCCGATGATGCCATTTACAGTGTTCGGCAGCCATCTAGATCACTTGCAGCGACAATCAGATCATCCACACATCGCTATGCTCTACAACATGTTGCTGGATGCAAAACCAAAATTCTTGCGCCTTAACCCGTCATCCGTATACGTCGGCACGGCAAGCTTCATGAAGCCATCTACTTTCGTGGAAAACAGACCTAACACGAGCATTGATTCCGACATGATCGATCAAAGCCTTGAACCAGAAGGGCTGCTTCCCGATTACGTATACATGGAAGCTGCGGCCGCAGAGCTCTCCGATCGCGTGACTCTCAGCAAATGGACTAAGGTCATAGAAGAACCGCTTGTAAACTATTCCAATGGCGCAAAACCGCCGGAAGAGCCTCCCGCCAAAGGCAAAGAGAAGCCCGCTAGCTCGACAAAAGAAGATAGCAACGGCAAGAGCGGTACGACTTCAACAACGCCTAAGCCGAGCGCCGACAAACCCAAAGCCAAAGACCCCGGCAAAGACGGCAGCGTCCCCAAAGACTGGCCTTTTAAATAAACTGGACTGGGCCAGGCGCTGCGATGCCATGGCGTGCGCGCGTGTAGGAGCTAACTCGTTGTGTGCCCGTTACGAGCCATGCGTCGCCCGCCTGGACAAAAGCAAAGCCCCGGGATCGCTGGCGTCCCGCCCGCTTCTAAAAACAGGTTCTAAAACTTCTTGAGCTTAACCTTAGCTGGAAACAGGGGTTTTTAGGAGCTACCTGTGTTAGGATTTTTATAGTTGCAGTTCTTGAGGCAAGAATTATGTTTGGCGTCGGCCCCGGTGAAATAGCAATAGTATTTGGTCTGGCACTTCTCATTTTCGGGCCCAAGAAGCTTCCTGAGCTGGGCAAGGCACTCGGGCAGGGCATTGGCAATTTTAAGCGCTCTCTTTCAGATGCACAAAGCGAAGTGACTAACGCATTGAAAGAAAGCGAAAAGCACGAAAACGAAGAGAAAGCCACCAAAAGCTAGTCTATACAGCGCCGCGTAATCGGCGTTTTCCAAAATGGCAAAGTTCGAACTTGTTTCAAAATACCAGCCTGCTGGCGATCAGCCGCAGGCAATCGAAGCATTATCAGAGGGGCTCAAACGCGGGCACCAGTATCAAACATTGCTTGGCGTAACCGGCTCAGGCAAAACCATGACCATGGCAAACGTGATTGCCAAAACAGGCATGCCAGCCCTTGTTCTTGCGCACAATAAGACACTTGCAGCACAGCTCTGCAACGAGTTCCGCGAGTTTTTCCCCAACAATGCAGTCGAATACTTCATCAGCTATTACGACTACTACCAGCCGGAATCATACATTCCGAGTACGGACACATTTATCGAAAAAGAAGCCAGCATCAACGACGAAATCGATCGCTTGCGTCACTCAACCACACGCTCTCTCTGGGAACGAGATGACGTAATAGTTGTGGCATCCGTGAGCTGTATTTACGGTTTAGGAGTTCCAGAGCGCTACCTATCTGCCGCGATCGACCTGAATGTCGGACAGACGATCGAGCGAAATCAACTTCTGCGCAGTTTCGTTGATGTGTATTACGAGCGCAACGACATGGTTGTAGAACGTGCACGTTTCCGCGCGCGCGGCGACGTTGTAGAGATATTCCCAGCTTATGAAGAACGTGTTATTCGCATCGAAATGTTCGGCGATGAAATCGAGCGCCTGGCTGTAGTCAATCCGGTTACCGGTGAGATTGAAGAAATCGCCGACTCCGTTCGTATTTATCCTGCCAAACACTACGTTGCTGACGACGAAACTATTGACCGTGCAATTGAACAAATCGAAGTTGAACTCGAAGAGCGTCTCCAGCTGCTAATTCACGAGAATAAATTAGTTGAAGCACAACGATTAAAGCAGCGCACTCGCTTTGATTTAGAAATGCTGAAAGAAGTTGGCTATTGCAACGGCATTGAAAATTACTCGCGAATTCTCGAACAGCGTAAGCCTGGAGAACCACCACAAACTCTCGTCGATTACTTTGTTCGCAGGTTCGGGCGCGACGGCTTCGTCACTGTTATCGATGAATCGCACGTGTCGGTTCCGCAGCTGCAAGGCATGTACGCCGGCGACAAATCAAGAAAGGATACTCTGATTGATTTCGGTTTCCGCCTACCATGCGCCCGCGACAATAGACCTCTCACTCACGACGAGTTCTTTGCAAAAGTTGGTCCTGTCGTCTACGTTTCAGCAACACCAGGCGACAAAGAAATTGCACAAAGCAAGCAAGTGGTAGAGCAGATAATTCGCCCAACCGGACTAGTTGATCCAGAAACGGAAGTTCGACCGATACAAGGGCAGATCGACGATCTTATCAAAGAAATTCGTGAGCGCGCGGCAAAAGGCGAACGCGTTTTGATCACGACATTGACCAAGCGAATGGCTGAGGATCTCACGGAATATTTGCAGCAGATCGGCATACGTGTGCGCTGGTTACATTCGGAAATTCATGCTCTTGAACGTATCGAATTACTGCGCGATCTTCGACTCGGACACTTCGATGCACTTGTCGGCGTGAACCTGTTGCGCGAAGGATTGGACCTTCCGGAAGTAAGTCTCGTGGCGATTATGGAAGCAGACAAGGAAGGTTTCCTGCGCGCAGAACGTTCGCTCGTGCAAACCATCGGACGTGCAGCACGTAACTCTGCCGGGCGGGTTATTTTGTACGCAGATCGCATGACTGATTCCATGTCAAAAGCATTGAAAGAAACCGAGCGCCGCCGGGCTTTGCAAATTGCATATAACAAGGAACACAACATTACGCCGCAAACAATCATCAAAGACACAACCAATGCATTGCTCCAACAACTTCGCGGCAACAAGGAAAGCCAGCCCGAAGAAAAGATGCAGGATGAAGAACTCAACAGGCAGCTGGAAGCATCTGGTGTGGATCTGACGAAGTTGGCAAAGAAACTCGAACAGGAAATGAAAGCTGCGGCAAAATCAATGGACTTTGAACGTGCTGCAGTTCTGCGCGATCAGCTGATGACCATTCAGCAGCAGCTTGCCACACGCAGACAAAAAACGAAATCGAAGAAGTGATGATGGAGCGCAAGCTCCTGTGGCAGCTCCCGGGAGATTTCCTGTTGTTTGTCAACAACAGGAAGATAAATTGAAGAATAAATAGATGAAAGAAATAATCAGCAGAACTAGCCCAGCACAAAAGGCT
>JBIKOL010000055.1:0-47694 GCA_044358055.1 Obscuribacteraceae bacterium (SeqCode) | reverse complement strand
CCATTGCCATTGAAAGTGCTCCACGCAAGCCTCCCCAGAAAAGAAGATGCATCCATTTCGGAGGAATAGGCACACGCTTTGAACTCAAGATGGGGCAGAAGAAATAAACAACAACCATTCTCGATATGATCGTCGCTGCAATCGCCGCAACAATCAAATCCTGATATTTTGCAAGGGCTGTAAGGTTGATCCGCATTCCGATCAAAAGAAATACAAGCGAGTTGACGACAAAGGCTGCGTATTCCCAAAATGAAGTAACCGCAAGCCGTGTTGTCGCGCTCATGCTGCTGCGGCTTCCGTAGTTGCCAATTACAATCCCTGTTGTTACTACTGCAAGCACAGGGCTTACATGTAGAGATTCCGCCAGAATGAATGAGCCGTATGCGGCAATTGTAGTAAGCATGATTTCGGGCAGATGGTCATCAAAAAAGCGTGTGATGTAGGAAGTTGCCAGTCCAATGGCTGTTCCAAGGAGACAGCCGCCAGCGCAAACGAAAATGAAGCTGAATATAAAATTGGGCGCTGAAAAATCTTGGCCATAAACGGCAAGTGCAAGAACCAGCTTAAATAGCACAACAGAAGTTCCATCATTGAACAGACTCTCGCCTTCAAGCAGCATTGTAAGGCGCCGGTCGATTCCCAGTTTTCTAAATAATGCGATTACTGAAATCGGGTCTGTTGCAGAAACCATTGCACCAAACAAGAGCGCCGCCTTCAGATCAAACCCCAGCAGATAATGCAGCAGCGCGGCGATCACACCCATGGACACAAGCACGCCCAAAGTGGATAGCACTACTAACGGCACTCTGTCTCTTTTGAGCTCCTGAACATCAATGTTCCAGGATGCTTCAAACAAGAGCGCAGGTAGGAAAACCATGAGAGTCAAATCCGGAGTCAGTTCCACACCAGGAAGCAGCTTGAACAAGCCAATGACGAGTCCTACGATCACCAGCGCAAGTGAATACGGCAGCTTAATCCAGCGCACAAATATAGCCACCGCAGATGATACCATTAACATGGTCACCAGGGTGTTTACGTAGAATGAACTGTCGCTGCCGTGCATACGCTTTATCGGAAATCAGGGAAGCCTACCATTAATCATATTCCCCATGCTTTCATTCCGTTGTCGATGCCGCCTTATCAGACAAAACTAGAGCGAGGGTCTCGGTAAACCCTCGCTCTATGGGATCGAGTTTGTGCGATTAAGCTTATGCTGGCGGCAGAATCTTCTTCATGCCGGCTTTAAGACCATTGTCACCGGAATAACCGATGGAGTAGGTAATAACCTGATTCGAGTTATCGAGGAAAATCAGTGTCGGGATCGGGCTGACTTCGTAGTCTTCAACCACTTTCTCAGCTTTGGGATCATCGATGTTATAGCTCACGAATTCAACTTTGTCAGCGTATTGCGACTTGGCTTTCTCCATAATGGGTTTGAGCTGCTTGCATGGTTCACACCAAGAAGCGTAGAACTCGAGAACTTTCGGTTTTGCTGCTTCCCCTGTGCCGCGATCCATGCCGCGAATTCCATTAGCCATGGCAATCATTGGCGTGTCCGCGCCCATCTTGGGAGCGGTTATGCTCTTGGGCAACGAAAGCATCAAGCTGTTAGCTTCGATGGCGTTGGCTGAGCCCTTGCCCAACTTCACAGCTGTGCGCAATTCTTTAACTGCGCGCTTGTACGAATCTTGCTGTTCGCTTCCTTTTTGCGTGGCGCCAACTCTGCACAGCGATTTGCCGAGGCCGAGTCTGCATTCGCAGCTATTCTTATACTTGTCAGTTTTCGAGGCGGCTTCAAAAATCTGCACAGCCTTTGTGTAATTCTTGGCGGCAAGAGCATTGCGACCGAGAACCATTGGGCTTGAACCGGCAGCTACCGGCGCGGGCGCGGCAATGGAGCCCAGCGGCACGACCAGTGCGGCAACGAGTGTCATGCCGGCGAGCGCTTGCCTTAGCTTGCGTTCTTTATCAATCATTTTCGGACCTCCCCACGAGCTCTTATAGAGCTTACTTATTGCTAGTCAGTTGTTTGTTATTTGAGATATGTGCGACGAGCCATTTGTCGACAATGTCTAATACATGATCATCAAACTGGCCTTCTTCGAAAATTAGGTGTTCTTTGTCGTGAATTAATTCAATTTCGCGATCTTTTGTCTGGAGCGAGTTAAAAAGCTGCACAGTGCCCTCTGGGCGGACTAATTGGTCCTTGCACCCCTGAACGAAGAGAACCGGCGTCTTCGTTATTTGCTTGGCACTGTCGTAGTTAGCATTCATAAATGATTGGAATGTAAGCAATTCCTTGGGCGTAAGGTTCATCCGGTTGAGCGGATCTCCAGCCCACTTCTCTTTGAGTGCCTCGCTTGTTGTGGCTCTTTCGATAACGCTTGTACCAATGTCGAACTCTTTGTTAGGTGCCGTCAGAAGCTTGAGACCGATTCTCAGGGTTTCCTTGCTTTGTTTGAATCTGTCCCCTGAAGGCACCGAGCTTATAAGCCCATCAACGAGCTGTGGATTCATTGAAGTGGCCCTCAAGGCTATGGCACCGCCCATTGACTCGCCAAGCACAAAAACCGGCTTATCCGGGTTGGCTCTATGAATTAATTCCAATGATTTCTGGATCGCATTTAGGCAGTATGGGAAATCGACCCGGTCTCTTCCCTCATCTGCCTGCTTGAAGCTGCCGAAACCTGGCACATCCATTGAATAAATCAGATATCCGCGATTGCGGAATTTCTGGCCAAATTCCTCGTAAGAGTCGCTGTTCAAACCTAAACCATGAACGCATAGAATTACGGCTTTTACTTCGCCATTATCCGGATACCAGCTAATCATCGGCAGCACGCGCGGTTTTGCCAGCTTCTTCTTATCTGACTTTCCTTCTTGCTCCTCGCTGGCAGCCGGTTTGCCGTCCTGAATCGATGCCGAGCCAGTCTTCTTCTCGTTCGTGTCCTTGGATTCGGCGCTGTCTGCCGGCGCGGTTTTACTGTTTTCGATTGCAGCACTGGCTTCTTTATTCGTTTGCGCCAGCTTCTTGACTGGATTCGCCATTTGCCAGATAGATTTCAAGCCAGGCGCTTGTACTGTATTTGTGCCTTTTGCTGCAGTATGCGCATTTATGTTTTCAGTCGGCGGCAAGCTTGATGCTAAGCAATTCATTGTCCAAGACAGTGAAAGCAGGCTTGCAAGCATCATGGAGCATGCGAGCGAACGTTGCCCTATACATATATATTGATCGTGTCTGAAGTTTTTGAACATGCTCTGCTTTTTAGAAGCCATGACGGCGCTCCCAGTGGCTTCCGGCGGACCGGTAAGCTCGCACGTGGCCTGCGGTCTACTTGCAGGAAGGGGCTGGACAAATTCTTTGTTCTCTAGCTATTGGTGAATTGTCTCACCTTCTTGCAAAGGAAGCAAAGCGTCTTTAAGGAATTAAACGAAAGCTAGAGCCCCGTCTGCGGTTGCTCTTAGCGGAACTCAAGCAGGAAAACCATATCGGGGTTCTTATCGATTTTCTCAGGTTCTTCTCTCCACAAATATACGACTGCTCGCGCAGGCAGCTTAGTTAGACGTAGTCGATCGATTTCAGCTGTGAATGGACTCATATTGTTGCAGCAGGTTCCGGGGCAGCCACAGGTTCCACCGCAGTGAATGAACTGCTTTATGCTAACGGCTTCGTCAGTTGGATGATCGTTGGAGACATGGATCGATTTTTCTTGATTGAAATAAATGAACTTGTAGCCGAAGTCGCGAGCATTATAGGCAACCAGGCTGAAGCGATTTATATAAGCGGGACCCCGCAGCATGCCTGTGGCGAGTATTTTGCTCTGGTAGCCTGTAATGTTGTAGGAAACCTTTCCCACTGCTCTTTGTGGGTCGATTTCCAGTGACTCGGGCTGCCAGAAATAGGGAAATGCCGGGTCGTTGATTTGTTTCTGGGTAAACTGAGCCTGGTTCCAAATGCCCGTGGAGCCCGGGTTGGCTCCTACAAACAAAAAAGGGTTCATCACAAATCGCGATTCTTCTGCTGGACCTTCCATACTTCGGCGACCGGAATCGAACACGCAGGCTCCGGCTGTCCCCCACCAGGGTTTTCCGTCTTCGATTGCTCCCCATATTGGGTTGTACGGAGTGTAAGTTCCATGTAGAAGTTCAGGATGTTTAGCAACTTCCTTGCTTCTCATTGTCAGAATGTCGTCGCGCTTCTTGTAATTGAAATGAACTGGATAATTAACTTCTATCAGGACCTTGTTTTTTACCTTCGCATCGCGGCCAACCGCGAACTTGTTCGTGTTCTCTTGCGCTTGCACGGACGGAGCGAGGAGCCCCGCAATGAGAGCAAGAATGAAAGCCGGAACATTGTATCTTGCTGATTGCATTATTTGCCTGCTCCTGCCAGATCTTGCTCTGCTGCTGCTGCTTTAGAGCCCGGGTGAATCTGTCCCAGATAAAAGGGTGCTGTGCGTTTCAATGTTTCTTCAAAAGGAGTCTGCTTCAGACCCAGCTCTTTAATCGCTTTGTCTGAACTATAAAAGATCTTGTGCTGGCTCAGCCAGGCAACTTGCCAGGTGAGCGCAGGCTTTTTCTTGAACAAGGGAAAAACGCTTTCACTGAACACGCCTGCGCCTTCGCAGAGCCAGCCTGGCAGCGGTAAAATCGGCTTCTTTCCGTTGAGAACTTTTGCCAGCTCGTCCGCTGCTTCCTGAAATGTTTTGTTGGCACTTCCCACAACATAACGCTCACCCGGGTTGCCGTTGACGAGGCTTGAAAGACAGGCCGCCACAACGTCTTCAATATCCGAGAACATTACACCACCTGTTGGATAACCGACTAGCCAGCCACTGTGCATGAAACGAAATATCGTATGATGATGCGGATGAGTGTCGCCTTCACCAAATGTGATACCAGGGTTTAGTGAAAGCACTGGCAGTCCCTGTTTAGCAAAACGCATCGCTTCTTGTTCTGCTTCAAATTTAGTATCGCAATAATGCAAGCCGTGTCCTTTGAGATTATATTCAATGCTCTCATCAGCGATGGCCCCTGCTTTGGGAATACCCATGCCGGCAATCGAACCCATGTTGATGACGCGCTCTACGCCTGCATCAAGGCAGGCTTTCATCACATTGCGAGTGCCGATGACATTTGTTTTGTAGAGAAGATCGTAATCTGCGCGACGATAAGAGACCAATCCGGCGAGGTGGAAGACCGCGCCGGCGCCTCTGCATGCAGCTGCGATCGAGGAAGGCTCAAATATATCACCCTGAACATGCTCGATATTCAAGCGAGAAAGTTTTTCGTTGGACTTCGGCTGTCTGCCGAATGTTTTAACCTCAAAGCCTAGCTCGTGCAGGCGTTCTGCTAGCCTGCCGCCCAAAAATCCGCTTGCTCCGGTTACTAAAACTGCTGGCACTTTGATCTCCGTTAAACCACTGCTCTGGCGGCCGGCTCTTTATATGTAGCCAGCGCAGATTGGATACTTTCAGGTTTGCTGTGCAACAATGATTCAAGTGCGTTGTTTTGGCAGACGTTGTCCTTTTGCGAAAGCTTCACCTGATCCCGGCTCAGCAATGGAACATTCTGCACAGCTTCCAGCACCGTCGCCAGAATATTTGCAAGTCCGGCTGGTATCGCTTGTAGTGGCTTGTGCTTTCCTGTCGTATCCATGAGCAGACCAAGCAAGTCTTTCATACTTATTGCTTCTGCACCGCCTATTTCAACTGTGCTGTTCTGCGCCGTGCCCTCAATTATCGCGTTGCTGATTGCTTTGGCCAGATCGACAACAAACACGGGTTGAACGCGGTTCGTTCCACCTGCAATCACAGGAATTTTTGCTTTTTCTTCCAGCAGCTTGATGTAGCGAGCCATGAGCTTGCTGTCTCGTCTTCCGACTTTCCGCCCGATGATAAGCGAGGGACGCAAAATCAGATAGGGCAACCCGCTCTGTCGAACAACTTCTTCGGCCTGCCACTTTGTGCGGTGATAAACACTATCAGCGTCGGCTGCGCTGCCCAGCGCTGTGACCATGATGATTTTTGTGCCGGACTTCTTGCAGCTTTCCACAAGCTGTGTCGTCTGACCTTTGTGCAGATCTTCCAGCTTCTGCCCTTTTGGCGGCGCGATACTGCCTATCAGGTGAACCGCGTAGTCAGCGCCTTTTAGCGCTTTTTGAAGTTCGTTTGAATTTGCATCCAGCGCGGTTTTGTATAAATTTGCTCCGCAGGATTCTAGAAATTTGCAATCAGAATCATTTGCTGCTTGATGAACGATAGCATTGACATTGACGCCGCGCTGTCTCAATTCATAGACCAGGTGGCTGCCTACATAGCCTGTGGCTCCATCGACGGCGACAGTGATCTGTGCGTTGCTCATGGTCTTTCTGCAGTCCCTTTTTGTGTGAGCTTTCGGTAAATGTTCTTGATCAAAATTACCTCACCGACTTCGTTGCCTTGAGCCTTATGTCCCAGGTATTGGAATAAATAACCAAGCACAAACAAGACCGCGCCAAGTTGCAGGGTTCCTGTAAAAAGAAGAAAGAGAGAATAGAAAACCATTGGTACGCCAATTATATGCAACACGGCATTCACAGGGTGTTTGTGTCTGCCGATGTAATCGACGATAAAATCTTTTGCGCTTTGAAAAACTCCTGCGCCTGGCATTATCTATCTCCTACAAGCCTGGGAATCATCTATGTCACACGTGCGCCGGCTTGTGTGGGGCTTCCTTTCTCTTGCTTGAAATATTCAAGTGTGATGCGCATACCTTCCCCAAATGGAATGCGTTCTCTGTATCCGAGTACGCTTTCTGCTTTGCTTATATCGAAACCCTGGTTCACGCCGGCGAGCCTGTAAGCTGCACGTGAGAATCGCGATAGCTTCTTTCGCGAATCAATAGGCAAAGAAGGCGCCACGCTTGAAACCACTTCGCAGGCAGCTTTTGCCAGCCAGCCCGGTACTTCCCGTTCTATGCGTTTGAATCCCATGCCATCACAGATGGCATCAAACAATTCCTTCTTTGTCACTGTTTCGCCGTCAGTTAAGTTGAAAACTTGTTTGTCGGCTTTCGGATTAAGCATGGCAAGTTGAATTGCCGTGACGAGATTCTCAATGTAAATTACGTTGGTCTGCTTGATGCCGCCATCGATAAGCATTGCTTTTGCCGTGCGCAAGTTCTCGATGAGGCGAGGCATCCATGCTCGTTCCATGGGGCCGTAGATGAATCCTGGACGCAGAATGCTGACCATCATTTGTGATCTGCCAAAAAACATGCTCACAGCTTTTTCTGCGTCTACTTTTGAGTCGGCATATGCCTCGCCGCAATAAACCAGCGGCATGTCCTCATTAGCCCCATGCATGTCTCCCTGCCCGGTTATGACTGAGAGGCTGCTTATATGGATAAAGTGCTTTACTGTTGCTGCATCAGCAATCATCAACAGTGTCTTTGTATTGTCTACATTTACAGCGTAAATGTCTTCGCGGCTTGCATGCGGGTCTACCATACCGGCGGCATGGATGACGACATCCTGGCCGGCAACTATCGTTCTTAGCTTGATTTCATCGTTCAGCTCGCAGCGCTTGACCATGAGTTTGCCCGACAAACGATTTAGATGCTGCTCGTTGCTGCTGTTTCTGATTAAGGCGAGAACTTCATGTCCCTGCGCAAGCAAGGCTTTCACGGTGTGGTAACCCACCATTCCGCTTGCACCAGTAACAAGTACCCTGCGCGATTCCATCTTGAAAGCCTACCCCTTTTGGACCACCTAGCTATTAAGAGCTAATTCTGCGTCTGCAAGTTTAGCAATTTCCTGGCAAAAACTGGTGTTGTTTGTAAGGAAAGGTATTTTTACCTGGGCTTCCGGGGCTCCGTTGCTGACTCGTTCCTGTCGCAAGCGCTTGAAAGTTCCACAGGGCAGCCTTTGCAGGCAGACCGGTCCCAAACGATGAGAGAGCCGCTTATCCTTGTATTCAATGTTTTGCAGCTGTAAGGAGAGGTCGATAGTTCTGGACATCGCCTCCATCACAGAATCGGAAATATTTGCTTCGGTCTCTACGAACCCGCAATAAGATGGGGGGTCGTTGAGTTTCACCGACATGATGAAGTGCTCGACGGCATTGAGCGAATGCTGCCTCACGGCATACTGAACAGCGACACTCACCTGTTCTTCCGTGAGTTTTTCGCCTGTGATTGAACTGACACCCATGCCCTTCTGTACGAATTGAAGTACAGGCGTTTTTCCTTCGAAGCCTACTACTTCCATCAGATCGTTAATGTTGTAACGATAGAGACCGGCAGCAGTCGTGAAATAAATGAAGTAGCGCTTTCCCAGTTCCAGTTGGTCCATTGTCAAAAAATTGGCGCCTGCTTTTCCGTACTCTAATTCCGGAACAAACTCAAAAAAATGAGAGGTGAGCGCGCAGACTCCTCCGGCGCCTTCGTCTGAAAGTGGAATTGTTCCTCTGCCTTCACTGGCCATATATCCGCAGTCACGAACGCGTACGTTTCCGAATTTGTCAGGCAACTTTTCCAGGTAAAATGGCATGGGGCCGCCTTTCCAAACTGTCAAAACTTTAAGTGCGGGCCAGACGGTTTTTGGAAGAAGCAAGCCATCTTTCTCAACTAATGATTGAAGTCTGCGGGCGCAGTCCTTATCCTGACGCAGAAACGCGTCAATTTGATTGCCCAGCTCGCCTTCCGGCCGGAATTTCCTGTTCATGCCGCCGTCAAATAAGTCTTTGATCAGGCTTTCAGTATGTTGCTTGAGTTGATCGCTAAGCAATAATAATGTAGATGGATTGCAGCTCATGATTGCAACCACATCCTGACAGAGAGCCAATCTCAAAATACTGTAGTATTTGCTCTCTACATTTTTGATGCGACTTATCATTGCAGGCAAGGCAAAGTAAGCTTGAATAAATACGGATTGCCGTCTTCTCAAGAGTCCTGAAACTGCGCCGTACGGTGTTCCGTCGCTTGTGAATCCTTCCTGGTCGTTGGAATTGAAAATCAGGTACTTGCCGCCAGGATGGTGTGCCGCATCGGGATTGTCTTTTGTTAAGCCCCAGTTGTGAACATGGAAAGCATGGGTGTAGTCACGCAGGTGTGATTTTGTAATTGGAATAAACTTCGGATTGCCTGTGGTGCCGCTGGTGGTGGCATACATCAAGGGCTTTTCTTTGCTGAGCTGTGCCTCGGCACCTGCCATTGCTTTCTGAATATAGGGCTCAAGGCTTTCATAAGAACCTGCAGGCACCTGCCTCTGATAATCCGCAATGCTTTTAATGCTTGAGAAACCATGCTCTTTTCCAAATGCTGTGTCGGCGTTGGCTTTGATAATTTGAAGCAATTTTTGCTCTTGAGTCTGGCGAGGGTTTTGCACCGCTTGCTTGAATCGCTTTATATGAGTGAGCTCTCGATAAATTTGCCCTATGGCTATATGCGGATTGAATGGGCTCATACTATCCTACCTCTTGTTGCATGAGCGCTGAGTTTTGTGCCGTTTCGCAGGCCAGGTCATTGCTGCCTTCACTCATGGAGATCAGAGAGCGTTCATCTATTCTCAGCCCAAATCCGTTCTTCTTGCTGGCAAAATGCATGTCGCCGAATCCGCCCGGTCCGACGTTGAGATTCTCCTTGCAGATGTCTTTTTTCAGCAGAAAGAAATTGGCGGAACCTTCATAATTTTCCAGTGCCGGAAGCGTGATAGCCAGGTGTCTTGCTGCGGCACTGAGTATTCCGCTTTCGCCAACCTGTGCCCCAAGATGGACACGCAGCCCATGAGAAAGAGCAAGCTCAACCATTTGTTTTGCTGCCAGCAGTCCGCCTGCTTTGGAAACGCGAACGTTAAATGCATCGCATATTTTTTCTTCCACGAGTCTCTTTGCCTGATTTAGTGTGCAGAGAGACTCGTCCACGATTAAATCTTCTGGAACTGCGTCCGCAAATTTTTTCAAGGCATCCCAGTCTTCTGCTGGAAATGGCTGCTCGTACGATTTGACACTAAATGCCCGAAAAGCTTCAGCCGCCTTGAGTCCTTCCTCGAGATTCCAGGCGCAATTCGCGTCCACCCGCAAAATGCAATCTGGACCCAAGATCTTTCTAGCTATTTGCAATTTACTGACGTCATCTTCCAGGCTTCCGGTTCCCACTTTTATTTTTACGGTCTGAAAGCCATAAAATTTGTAGAAATAGAGCGCTGCTTTAAGAGCTTTTTTCTTGCCAAACGGGAGCACTCCACCGTAGCGAATTTTATTACGTTGTGCCACACCAAGCATTTCCCACACTTGCTTGCCCAGCAGCTTACTGCAGGCATCAAGCATGGCGAGCTCGAGTGCGCACCACGATGCTCCCTGTGGCTTTTCTCTCAAGCCAAGCTCATCGAATGATTGGCGTAATGACTTGAACACTGAATAAGGATTGTCCATGGGAATTCCCAGTACATGCGGAGCATACTGAGTTAAGACATTGTTCTCTGCCTGCTCGATAGATTCACCGGTGACATAATCGCGAGGAACACCCTCTCCGTATCCACAAATGCCGTTGTCCAGCGTGATTTTAACTATGAGATTGCTTGATTCCTTTCTGCTTGCAAGAGAGTGTCCGAAAGAAAAACGAAACGGCAGAGTGATTTTGTATGTTTCCAGCGAGCGTATCTTCATCTCAACTGCTCCGTCTGCTTTGCTGGATCAATGCTGAATCGTTTTCGGCAGGCAAGGTTCTGAGGCCGTTGCATCGGGACTTGATCCAGTTCATAAGTAAATCAAGGTAGTCTTGCGGGTGGCTATGGAAGTCGAGGCTGTGGAATGCATCGGGAAAAATGTGGAAGGTTTTGTCGCACGAATTCAGCCGATCAAACCACTTTCGTACTCCTGCCGGATCCACGATATTGTCAATGCCGGATTGAACAATCAAAGTAGGCAGGCTGATTTTTTCGGCGCTTTGTTTGCTTAATGAAGTGAGTATTGCCGTGTTTAAGAAAAACCTTGCACTCGCTTCTTTAAGGCGCAGTTTGTCGTTTTCTATAAATTCAAGAAATTCGGCAGTGTCTGTAAAATCCGCAATTTCAAGTGGTATCGCTAATGGTGTTGAGCTGCCTGTGAGCAATCGCCATGCAACCTTGAGCTTGTCTATAAGAGGTAGATCAACCTTCACTTCGATAGCCGGTGAACTCAAGATCAATCCGCTCAAATCTGCAGACAGTGCCTCGTCCTCGCAAAGAATGGCCGCCAGCTTTGCTCCCCAGCAGTTCGCCATAAAAAATAGCGGAAGCTCACCGGCTTTGCTGCGAGCAAATTTAATTGCTTCCTTTGTATCGTCCAGCAGCTGTCTGTAATCTTTGAGATCGCCGCGCGCTTCCTTGCTCAAGCCGGAGCCTCTGCGATCTAAGGCGAGGACTGTGATGTCATTTGATTGCAAAACTTTCGCAGACCTTTCAAACCAGAGGCTGTGCCCTTCAATACCGTGGAGGTAGAGCAATACTGCCCGCGGCGAGCCGGCATAAAAGCTGCGAATAAAGTGTAAAGCTCCGTCTGCGGTACTTATCTGCTCACAAATGCTTGATTCGTTGGCAGGGCGCCTGTTTTCTGTTTCCATGATTGGCTAATTTTATCAAGAGATTTCGTCTCCTTGAAGACAGCTTCTCTCAGGAAAAGTTCTCTCGTAAAAATTCGGCGTTGAGTCTGCAGGAAAAAGAAGAAGATGCTGTAAAGTGATTCTTCGTTATTGCGGGGAGATTTTAATGGGATCGCTGCCGGCCTGGATGCCACCGCTGCTTGAGAGGCTCAACTGGGGCTGCTCAACAAGCCCATGGTTTGTTGAACTGGCAGATGAAAAGAAAGTTCTCGAAAGAGGGAGAAAGATTATTTTTGATCTCTGGCCCTACATTCGTGAGCTGCCGTTAAACATTAGCGCTGTGCGTGAGCGGCTTCCAGAAAGAATGACTGCAGCTTCTCAGCTCCTTAATAAGCTTGGTGACGACGAAAGGCACTATCAAAGATTATTTTTGCAACAATTTGATCTGGCCGGAATTAAACGGGAAGAGTTGCAAGATCTGCCCATAAATCCTCGCACACAAAGGTTCTGCGACGCGATGAGCGAACATTGCCAGAAGCGCGATTTTGCCCACGGCATTCACGCTATCGTCGCTGCTGAGCTGGCTGCCACTATGTATTGCCGCTCTGCTCTCTCATCTTATGAGAGATATTTCGAAGCGCATGCAAGCGAGTATGAGCCGAAGCTCATCAATGATGGTCTTGAATGGTTGAGATTGCATGCTAAAACCCACACCAGGCACGCCATACTTATGAAGCGTATGCTTGATGATATTGGCGAGGCCGAAAGTGCTGAAATTCCTGAATCGGCGCAGGCGATTCTTGATGCGGTTCTGGCGCTTTGGGAATGCCCGCAGCTTGATCCTGTAGTCTGAAGACTTGAATATTGATGTGAATTAAGTTTTATGGCCCGGGATATTCTTGTTTTCACGGTGTCTTGGCAACATGGAGTTCCTCTAAGGAACGGACTTTTCCTGACATGGCATAATCTCTCTTCTACATGTACTGGGCATTGTTGGCTACGAACTGGCATACAGGCATCTTGGCGAACACCCCAATAAAGAAAGAAGCAAATGAACTCAAGACACTCATTCAATAGCAAGTTACAAGCGCTTTTTGTTACCCTTTCATTTAGTCTCGTAAATCCGGGGCTGGCGGAGGGAACGCAATTGCCTGGCGATCGAAAAGTTTCAACAACCCTATCTGCTTTAACAGGTACTCATAGCCAGGAAATGACCAAAGATGGCGCTGATTTCCTCAAAGAGATGGCGTCGGCAGCCTCGTCGCTGAAAACTTACTCCTTTCTCTCTCACATGACGGTTTTCAAAGACGGCAAAGAAATTAACGAAAACAGCCGCTTTTACTTCAAACAACCCAGGCAGATTCGGGCTGAAGAATTAGGTCCTTATAAGAAGGGTTCGCTTGCGGTATTGCTCAAGAATGGAAAAGTAAAAGGGCACCTCGGTGGGCTGCTCTCCAAAATCACGGGCACCGTTGATTCCGATTCAGACTGGGTTCGATCAGCAAACGGATATCCCCTTGTTGATTCCGATTTCTTTGGCATGTCTCAGGTTATGCTCAACTTTGTCAAAGAAGGCAAAAAGAGTCTGGTAACAGAGGCACCAGTTACGGTGCCAGGTCAGCCGCAGCAGGTTTATGTTCTCGAGCTCTACAGCAATGCTGCAAGAACTGAATTGATGAAGCGTGCTTATATCGATCCGCAAACGCTGCTGCCGGTGGAATGGTTCGATTACAAAAATGGAAAATTATTTGCTCATACAAATTGGAAAGACGTTCAAATCAACAACGACGTCAGCGATTCTCTGTTTGACATTTAGGAGGCTACGATTATTCTCATGCACTTGAACACACCCACAGTTGCCATAGCTGCACTTGCCGGTTTGGGTGTAATCCTATCTACACCTGTTTTATACAGGGGCTTTAAGAGACGCGGTACGGGCGTTGTTTACGAACAGAACTTCCTTATCCAGCGTGCGCCTCAGTACTCAACACTCTTAACCGTGATTATTGTTGTGGCATCATTTCTTGCTGGAAATGGTGTCATCGGCGGCACCCTGGCTATGGTGCTGGCTCCATTGCACTATCTGGCTACTGATCTTGCCGGCACCATTTCGTGGGTCGGAATCGCAATCTTCTGCAGTGGTCTATTCTTTATGATCGGCGGCTGGTATTCACTGGGTGAATCCTTCACTACGGACGCTGAAGTGCTCGAAGGACACAAGATCAGAAAAGATGGTCTCTTGAAGTTTGTTATGCACCCCGCCTACTCCGGCATCATCCAGAGCGTGCTTGGTGCCTCAATTGCAGCTGTCTCACCAGCGGCAGTTCTACTGACACTTTTTGTGGTTGCTCCTCTCTGGCTTAACAGAGCTAAATATGAGGAGCAGCTTTTGCTCGCCAGCCTTGGACCTGAGTACAAGCAATATGGCGAGGAAATGAAATGGCGGCGTCTGGTACCAAAATTTTTTCCAATAGGAGTTTAGAAGGAACCTAATTCATGAGGGGGCGTCGAATTCAATATACGCAAAGCGACTGATGCGCTTTATGTACGTCTCCTCGATAATGAGCATGTAGCTTCGTTATTTCTCTGTTTTGTCGACTGTTTTTTGAGGAATGTTTCGTGAATAATTTAAGAGCAGGTATGAAGCAAGGAGCGCTGATGGCGGCGCTGGCGATTATAGTGGCTGCGCCGGTGTTTGCTAACACGGAAAGCGCTTGTGACGAAGCTAAGAAAGCAGAGCCTTCACTCGTCATATCCGAGGCTGATAAAGCGAAGCTTGATAAAGGGCAAGTAGTTATCGGAACTCAAAGCAAGCCAAACGGCAGGCGCTGGGTTACGGCCAAAATTCGCATCGCTGCTCATCCCAATGTCGTGTGGAATGCGGTTCACGAAGAGCGCAAAACAGATCCTGATCTAGCGTACAGCAAAGTAGTCGAGGAAGGCAAAAATGAGCAGACCCTCGAGCAGAAGTTCCAGCTTCTTCCTGTTGTAGGCACATCAGTTTGCTTGATCAAAAGCAGCGAAATTCCAAACAAGCGCATTGACTATTACCTTTTGAAGTCCGACCGCTTTAAAGCCGTCGAAGGCAGCTGGATTTTGCAGCCCACCGAAGATGGTGGCACAATTCTTGAGCTTGCCTCTTACATCGACATAGGCATGCCTGCACCTCGCTCTTTTGTTGAAAACATCGCCGGCAAAAAACTTGAGCGCCGTGTTTCTAACGTGCGCCGCGTAGCAGAGTCCGAGACTGAGAACAAAAAAGACAAGGTAGCCCAGAAAGAATCGCACTCGGGCAATTAAACTGCGGCCTCATCAGTATTTGCATTCAATACTTAAAACTGCGAGCCTCATCAGTTGCGCTAATAAGTGCATTCAGAATGCCCGGCTCGTCATAAGCATGGCCGGCATCCGGAATGATCAGCAATTTCGATTCGGGAAATGCTTTGTGCAAGTCCCAGGCATTTTTCACGGGACAAACCACATCGTAGCGCCCGTGTATTATCCAGGTCGGAATATGGCGAATGCGCTCGGCGTTCTTGACTAACTGATTTGGTTCCAGCCAGCAATCATGCACGAAATAGTGGCACTCAATGCGAGCCATAGCAAGCGCTTTATCATCTGCTTCAAATGCGCTTATGGTGAATGGATCTGGTATCAGTTTTACCGTAGAACCTTCCCACACGCTCCACGCTTTTGCTGCTTCAAGCTTTGCTTTCTCGTCTTTTCCGTCTAGAATTTCATAATACGCATTGATCATATCGCCGCGTTTTTCTGGCGGAATAGGCTTGATGTAATTCTCCCAGAGATCCGGAAACAGCAAATCAATTCCACCCTGGTAGAACCAGTGAATCTCTTCTTTGCGGCAAAGAAAAATACCGCGCAAGATCAATCCGCTAACTTGTTCCGGGTGTGTTTCTGCATAAGCAAGAGCTAGCGTGCTCCCCCAGGAACCGCCAAAAACGAGCCACTTTCCTATGCCCAGGTGCTTGCGCAGCCGCTCGATGTCGGCGACGAGATCCCACGTAGTGTTTTTATCCAGGGATGCATGCGGCGTGCTGCGCCCCGAACCTCGCTGGTCAAACAAAACTATACGGTAATGCGCCGGGTCAAATAGGCGGCGATGATTAGGACTGCATCCGCCGCCTGGACCACCGTGCAAAAACAGCACAGCAGGACCTTCCGGATTACCTGATTCCTCGACATAAAGCTTATGCGGCTCATCAACAGGCAGGAAAAAAGAGTTGTAAGGTTCTATTTCTGGATAAAGTGTTTTCATAGTCGGCTAATAATAGCACTTCGAGAATTAATCCGAAATGCTTGCAAAGAGAGCCTTGAGAAGGCGTTATGTTTCGACTAGATTTGGATGCGCCGACTTCTTGAGTAAGAGCAATGTGTTGATAGCCTCTTGTTTCAGATTCGCGTCTCTTTCGGCAAGCTCTTTCAGTGCGTTCTCTGCCGCATGCGCCGCCGGACCAATGGCGCCGATGGCATGGATGGCTTCTCTTTTCACAGAATAATCCGAGCTGCTAAGCATCTCGATCAGCAGTGGTACCGCAGGTAGTGCCTTCGGGCCTATTGCAGCAAAGGCTTGTGCAAAGCTTACTTGCAGATACTGTTCTTCCGGGCGAATGCCGGAGGCCATTTTAACAAGCATGGGTATTGCCGGGGCTGCCGGTGGACCTATTCTTGCCAGCAAGCGCACTGCGTTTTGTGCTTCTCTTGCTGTTGCTTGCTCGTTAAGATCTTTCAGCAAATCGGGCACAGCAACAGCCGCTTTCGGGCCAAAATTGCATAGTGCGTTTATCGCTTGAGTCTTAACATCCAAAACTGGATCTTTCAATGCTTTGGTCAGCGCCGGCACTGCAATATCGCCTGCAGATTTGATCTGTCCCAGTGCTGTGGCCGCTGATATGCGTACACCTTCATACTCGTCATTTGCCAGTGAATTGCACAAGGTTTTTGCTATGTCCTGGGCCGGTTCTTCCGAAAGCTTGGCGGCAACCTGTCCAAGAGCAGTCACGCACTTGCGCCGCACTTTGGGTTCATTATCTTGTTTAAGTGTGCGTGTTAGAGCTTCTGCAACCGCGCTATTTCTGGGACCGATTCTGCCCAGCGCTAATGCGCTCAGTTCTCTCACTCGCGCTGAGTCGTCATTTAAACAGGCTTTGCACAATGCGTCGACTGCTGAGCTTGGCATTACCGGTGACTCTTCATTAGAAGGCTGGCAATACTGACTCATATCACCAAGAAGCTGAGCCGCCATTGCTCTGTCATCTTCAGATTTTGAATTCAAAGTCTTCGTCAATTCAGCAAACGAATCAGGACCTATCGATTGTAGAATTTGTACGAAGCGGTGATTATTGTAATACCGTGCTCCATATACATTCGGTGCACTGCTCTCTTCTGCGTGTTTTAAGAGAGGCATGACTGCCTCTTTGCCGAATTTCGTCAAAACTTTTGAGCAAATGTTCTGAACCTGTGCATGCCTGTCGTTTAAATAGTCGAGCAGATAAGGAATAATGCGCGGCCCCATTGCACTTAGCTTACGCTCTGAGTCTCGCACGGCCGCATCAAGTTCTTCTTTAGCACCATTGCGTGCGCTGAGAACGTCTTCCTGTCCAGTAAATCTTCCGGCAGTGTTGGAACTCTCTTCCGCTTTCGCGACTATTTTGAGAATTGACTGTACCTGTGACTTTAAGCCATTGCCGACTGATTCGACGCTGTTGCTGCTTGCGCCGCTGCTCTGGCTCTCGCCCTGGCTCAGTGCTTGCTGGGAGCAAGACAGCAGAAGGCTTATCAGCAGCAAATTGAGTTTGGACTTTAACATCCCGGAGCGCTCCTCTAATCTGAACTTACCCTCAGAGGATGAAGTTCATTCACTGGGAAAGCAAAATGAAGCTTGGAACACAGATCCATAGTTCCATTTGCATTCGCTTTCGTCCATGGGGAAAAGGATGTTATTTCATTGAACCTTGCGCAAACGCCTGAGGCTTTCGACAAAGTCCGGCTGTACAAGACACATGCCATCCGTGCAGTTCGAGCTTGCCACTTCCTGCAGTTTGTTTTTGTCGGTTCTGCTCAGTACGTCTGCAGATTTATTGCTGCCGGCGCTAAGTGCAACTTGAAGTATTCTCTGTGCAATCTGCGGATCAAGCCAGACGGTGCCATGCCGAACCGTTTGAATTGCAAGCTCAAGGCTCTTAGCAAATGCCGTCTTCAGGACATAGCCATCTGCGCCGGCGTTTAACGAAGCGAATATGTCGTCGTCGTTATCGCTGCTTGTTAGCATGAGTACGCGGCTTTTGCCTCGATGTTTAATTTCGTGGGCAGCAGAGATTCCGTCGAGCCCGCGGATTTGGATATCCATCAGGACAAGATCTGGATTCAACTCAAGTGTTTTACTAATTGCTTCTTCGCCATTGTCGGTCATGTGCAGAATAGTCACGCCGCGGTGTTGCAGAAATAGCTGCAGTCCCCGTCTGATTACAGGCTCGTCTTCAACAATGAGCACTGATGTGTTTTTCATGCGCCTTCCGCCCGGAATTCTTTCTACTATTGAATTGTAAGCCCAAATTGCTTTGCACTGCCATTTTACAAAAAACAAAAGGCGATGCCCTGGCACCGCCCTAGATAATCTAAATAGAACGAGGATTAGTCGCCTGAATCGAACACGTCGCCCACGACTTCACCAGAAACGGCTTCGCCGTCTTGCGAATAGATGATTTGCGCCCCATCTTCAGCAGGAGCCATTGAAACGTTTGCTGAGTCGCCAACACCATCCGGTCGGATACTGCTGTCAAACCAGGTTACGGCTTGCGCTTGAGCACAGCTCAATTGCAAAACAATGGCCAGAAATGCAAAACGTGCAAGGCTTCCTTTCATCTTGTCCTCCGGGGCGATCCGCATCACCCATCCAAACTGTATTATTCGCTGGAAAGAATCGTTTCTAACCTGGGATTTTCCCTGGATTTTCCCGCCTGCTTTCCGCCCTGGCGAAGACACAGTCTTAAAGGCAATTAAGCCAGATCGGCGCCTGCTTGTCAAGTTAGACTGAGGCTGAAGGAGGCAGCGAGTGAGGGCAAGCTGCTTACTAATGCCATCAGCCGACAGCAGCCGCAGATGAGTGATGGCAAGCTGCTTTCTAATGCCATTAGCCCGACACATCACTCATCTGCGGCTGCTGTGATGGCAAGCTGCTTTCTAATGCCATTAGCCCGACACATCACTCATCTGCGGCTGCTGTGATGGCAAGCTGCTTTCTAATGCCATCAGCCCGACACATCACTCATCTGCGGCTGCTGTGATGGCAAGCTGCTTTCTAATGCCATTACCGACACATCACTCATCTGCGGCTGCTGTGATGGCAAGCTGCTTTCTAATGCCATCAGCCAACAGCAGCTTATTGTACGTAATGCACTCTGCATGTGCATGCGGTCTGCCTGTTGATGGACCAGTCTGTTGATGGGCCCCAAATTTCGCTGCCATTTTGGCCATTTGCGCGCACTTGCGCTCGCACTGACTCGAAATGGAATATAGCGCCAACGCTATACTACCGCCACTAATATAGCGTGCGCGCTATAAGATTTCGAAAAAGCTATAGCGCCAACGCTATACTACTGCCACTCGTATAGCGTTGGCGCTATGAAGTATTTGATTTCCTATTAGGGCCAGGGGATGGAATCATACCGCGCGCGCCTTTTCGCCGCGTATATCGACAAATTGGTTGGATGCCTTTTCGCCGCGTATATCGGCAAATTGGAAGCGACATGCTTGCATAGAGCTTGCTTAATCCGGCAAGTAGCTGCCGCGGGAAATCTGTGGGCGGGTTTCGACGCGGACTTCGAAATTCAATTTGAGCTGGAATTGTTTTTCAAAGAATGCTTTCTTTTCCTTCAGCGCCCAAGTTTCTGGTTCCCAGCTTTCGCCCGGGCGCACAAAAATAAGCAGTGATGCCTGAGTGCGTTCCTGTCCTTTTCCGCTGCCCTGCAAGTCCAGTTCCACTCGTTTGACTATCTGTCTGTGGCTGCGATCGAGCGCTTCGGCAAGTCTAAGTATGGCAGCCATATCGCTTACTATTTGCTTTTCCGAGTCTGAAAGTAAGACATAGGAATCATGCGAGAGTTTGGGTTCACTGCCGCGGTGATAGCGGGCAATGTTGGCTATCAATGCCACTTCTTCTTCTGAATGCCCGAGCAAACCGCCGTTCTTGATCAAATAGTATGAATGCTTGTGGTGGCCGTTTCGCCCGATGAACATTCCCACGTCATGCAGCATTGATGCGGACCAGAGCAAATGCAATGTGTCCTGGTTATGATAGTGCAATTTCAAGAGTCTGGTTTGATCGAAAAGCTGAAAAGCCAGCGCGGCTACTTGCTCGGCATGCTCCACGCTTGAATTGTATTTTTCGAGCAAAGAATAGATGCTGCGCGCTCTGGGATTCAAATGCTCTTTCAATCCGGCGTCCAGCCAGCCCTCTTGCAAAAGCATGTCTACCACCACCCCTTCTCTCAAGGCCGAATCACAAACCGTGATTTCGTTTACGTTGAGAGATCGCATTGTTTCGAGCAAAACGATTGACCCGGCAAGAATGGTGCGATTGCGGTCACTGCTGATTCCTTTTATTCTCTCGCCTTCAAGAGATGCTTCTTCCAGGAAAGCGACAATCTCTTCGATGCGGTCAAGCTTCATCGCGTAGCCATGCGATTCGCTGCGTGCTTGTTTTTTGCTGCGCGCGCGATCTAGCTTTGCCAGTGCCTGCACTGTACCGGAGGTTCCGATCAAGCGCTGGAAGCCGCCGGTTTCTGAAAGGCGCGCTGCTGCCGGGCGCAGCATGCCACGAACTTCATCATGCAATTCGCGAATCTCTTGTGGGGTCGGTGATTCTTTCTTGAAGAAGCGCTGAGTGAGTCGCGCTGCGCCAAGCTTGTAGGATTCGGAAAAATAAGTGCGGTGTGAATCAGCAACAATCAGCTCCATGCTGCCACCACCGATATCCACGATTGCAAATCGATTCTTCAGTTGCGGCATGCTCCAGAGCACGCCGAGATAAATCAGACGCGCTTCTTCTCTGCCGGAAATCATGCGCGCATCCAGACCGACTTCTTCACGAATGCGTCGCAGCACTGCTTCGCCATTGTCTGATTCTCGAACAGCAGAAGTGGCCACCGCAACCAGGCGCCGCGCGCCTTTCTCGGAGGCTTTGTCTTTCATGTCCTTGAGTATGCTCATCGCAGCGTTCATGGCTGAAGCATCAATAGTATGCGCGCCCAAAGCACGTCGGAAAAACGGGACTGCTTCACGAACTCTGGTAATGACTTCAAAATGGTCTCTGTCTTCACTGGCCTGGCAGACAATCATGTGGAATGAATTGGTACCCATGTCAATGCAAGCAAGGATGGGGGGTCCGTAGACTTCTACGAACGATTTGTTGTTTCGCCCTTTGCTATTTGCTGTCATCTGAGCTCGAACCATCCTGATTTAAGCTCCGTTCCACATGGTATGCGTCCTGTAACTATTTTCTTTCCATCTCAGTTTGCTGACTGAGCCGGGCTGCGCCGGTAATGTGTACGGTCGTGCAGAAGAGGCATGTTCATGCCCGAGCCGCTTGAGTTTGCTACAAAGGTAGCATGAGATTGGCAGGTTTAAGATTGGCTGTTTTGTTTTAATAAGCGCGGCATCTGGCAGGTTCAAAAACGGGCGCCCGTGAGGCTTGCCTGGCAGGGCGCCTGGAAGAGCGCCTGTCCGGATGGCCTGCCAGTCCATGGCTCACCTTTTGGTTAATTGCTAAGCTGGATAGGGAATGATCTTGTCCTGAGTGCGAACCCGGTTGTTCAATGACAGATGAAACCTTGAACTCGCTTAACAAGCCTGCGCGGTCCGGCAGATCCGAAGCTTTCATCTGGCTGGGTCTTATTGTCTTTGTGCTCTTTTTTCCTGCCTGGCTTTATTTCTCGCTCAAGCTGCACTTTCATATTCCGCTGGGTCTCAAGAACGGAAAGCAGGAATTTCTCACTATTGTTCATAATCGGAATGCAGTAGAACTTTTTAATTTTGGGCAGCTGCACGATAGAGCTAATCGAACTGATCTGGCCACTGAAGATTATCGTGCCATGATCAAGCATCACTCGTTCAACGAATTTCCTGAGAAAATCAAAGCGACGATGCTGGAGCTTGTCGATACAAGAAATGCTCTGGCTCTGTGTCCGGCTGATTATTTTGACGAGATGATTGCGCACTCTCGATTGAGTTACTGGTCGCAAGCGCAAATGCCATTGAAGATTTACGTGCCTGATGAAAGTCACGCCGACGGATTTTGTCCATTTGACAGGAATGAAATCGAACAATGCTTTGCCGAGTGGTGCTCACTTGTGCCCGGGCGGCTTGACTTTAAGATGGTGGATGATCCCGAACATGCAGACATCACTTTTTCGCAAAAACAAACCATGCTAGACCTTAGCTATTCAAATACTGTTCTTGCGCACACAATTCCTATTCCCTCTGGTCCTGAGCGCTGGTGCGTGTTCCCGGCGAGCAAAGCCCGAATCGAACCCTTGCGTTTTCAGCCCGATATAAAGAATTACGCTGATTCACGTGCTGCCTTGCGTCACACGGTCTTTCTGCATGAAATTGGGCACAGCCTGGGATTGATTGGGCATTCATGCAATGCAAATGATCTGATGTTTTTCTCTGGAAGCGGTACGATTTCGGAGCGGGACAAAGCTACATTCCGCCGTCTTTATGCTCCCGGAAATATTTACGAACGATCGGAAAAGGCATTGCGAGAGCAGGCGGCTAAGAATGATAAGTACGCACTGGTACAACTTGCCTTGCAGCTTGATGATAATGGCACTGCATCACAGGAACAATTGAAAGAGATTTTTCAATTGGTGAAGCGCGCTTCGGAGCTCGGTTCTAATAAGGCTACCTTGATGCTTGGTTGGATGTATAAAGATGGCAACGGCGTTAAGCGTAGTTTGCCCGAGGCTGTACGCTGCTTCCATAAAGCCGCCGAACAGGGCAGTCCTCCTGCGCTTCTGGCACTTGCTGGTTCTTATGAAAGAGGCGACGGGGAAAAGCAAAATCTTGCTCAAGCAGAAAAGTATTTGAAGCTTGCCTTGAAAATGGATCTGGGGAGGGCCCCCATGGCGTATGCCTCGTTCCTTTCGTATCAGTACGGTGACAAAGATAATCTTGAAAGAGCCGCCGGGTTTCTCAAGCGCAGCAGCGCAAAAGATCAAACCGAAGCGCTCTGCAAACTTGCCATTCTCTACGACCATGGTGAAGGTGTGCAGAAAGACGCGCAGGAAGCCGAGCGCTTGAGGGAGAAAGTCAGAAAGCAACTTTTGCAATTGAAAGCAAATGATGCAGTTGAATATTTCGCCCGTGGTTGCGCCTGGAATGATGTATGTGAATCAGAAAGAGCCATAGCGGATTTTAATCAGGCGGCTAAGTTGAATCCGAATTTTCGGGCGGTTTATCTGGCACGCGGCGCAGCTGAACAGTCGTGCGGCAGAGTGAAAGAATCTTGCGCCGATCTCACTAATGCGCTGCAGTTGGACCCTGATTGTGTCCAGGCTTTTCTTGGCCGGGCTTATTCAAATCTTGCTCAAGGAAATGCAAAAGGCGCCCTGGCAGATGTAAATGCGGTGCTCTCCCGCACTACAGACCCCGACTCAGATCGCCTGTATGCCTGGGTTGTTGGTGCTCTTGCGTTCCGCATGCAGCATGATGAAGCAGGGGCTCGTGCGATGCTGGAAAAGGCGATTGCGCAGAGTTCGGACAAAGACTGGCCCGGACCAATCATCAGATTCTTGCATCACGACATCAACGAGTCACAATTCATGCGGGAAGCACTTGGATATTCGAGATCAACCGAAGTTCGCTTCTACACTGCTATGGAGCAGTCTTCTTCGGGGAAAATAAAGGATGCAATTGAGAATCTGGAATGGGTTAAAGAAAACGGTGACAAGACATTCTATGAATACCCTGTTGCTATCGGTCAACTAGAGCGCTTGCAAAAGTCAGCTGAAATATCAGCTGGGACTGCCACCAGATAGGCTGGGCTCTTTTTTCAAAGCTTCGATAATTTGCTCCGCTGCTTTTTGCCCGCTTCTTATGCAGTCTGGGATGCCCACGCCTTCATAGGCGTTTCCACACAGTCTCAGCGACTCATACTGAGAAATGCTGGTTCGAATGCTGTTCACCAGTTCTGTGTGCCCGATATGGTATTGCGGCATTGAACGGGGGTAACGCGTAATTAGTGAGAGTAGAGGCACTGATTTTAGGCCGAGGTATGTATGCAAATCTTCCCACATGAGACATTCGATTTGTTCATCAGTCAGTTCAAATACATCATGTTGAAGGGCGCCACCTACAAAAACTCGCAAGACTGCCTTTTCCTCAGGGCAGCGTCCGGGAAATTTCACGCTGGCGAAGCTGCAGGCAATAATTGTTTTCTTTTCCACTGCAGGCACAACAAAACCGAATCCATCAAGCTCATGCGGAATATCTGAGCGATTATATATAAGGTTGAGCACGGCACAGGATGCGTACTGAATTCGTCGCAGCATGCTTGCTGTCTCGGTATTCAGTGAATTAAGCATTTCTGCAGCTGAATGAGCCGGGCTTGCCACTATTACTGCATCAGTCGGGACAATGGTGCCGCTTGCCACCACAACATCAAATCGTTTGCCTCGCGTTCCTTTTTCTATAGCCACAACAGGGCATTGATAATGCAAACAGTCGCCCGGCAAAGCTGCCGTGAGGCGTTCAACAAGGCTGCCTAAGCCTCTTTTCAGGCTGACAAAAGAACTGTAGCGACATCCAGCATCACCATTTTGCTCGGGCTTTTTCTCGCTCATCAGACCGCGAATTACACTGTTGTATTTTTGTTCCATTTCAAGAAAGCGAGGCATTGTTGCTCTCAAACTGAGCAGCTCGGGGTCTGCGGTGTACACTCCGCTGACCATGGGCTGGGCTATTCGTTCTAAAGCTTCCTGACCGAAGCGTCTCCGTACGAACTGAGCTAGACTCTCATCTTCATCTGTTGTTTTCTTGGGAATGAAAAAGTCCATGGCCATGCGCATCTTGCCACCCATCGTTAGCAGAGACGAGTTGAAGAAGGGCGCCATTTGAGTTGGCGCGAGCATCTGGAAGCCTTCCGGCAGGGCATGCAACTGGTTCTCAAAAGCAATGAAAGTTCTGCGAGATGCTTCGTTGGTCGGCACAATCTCGCTATCGATGCCGAGCTCCTGGCATAGTTTTAGAGCTTCAGGCTTTTCTATTTGGAACATATCAGGACCAAGCTCGAGCGTGTAA
Organism: Obscuribacteraceae bacterium (SeqCode); assembly: GCA_044358055.1. GTDB lineage: Bacteria > Cyanobacteriota > Vampirovibrionia > Obscuribacterales > Obscuribacteraceae > JAIEPM01. Next base: position 22,818 of record JBIKOL010000055.1, on the reverse strand, counting down.
TCCTCGAGCTCATAGGTGCTTATGGCGCCGCCAGCTCTTGAAGAGCGTTCAAGTAAAAGTACTTGCGGATTCAATCCCTGGCAAAATTCCGAGCGAGTCAGGCGGTATGCGGCCGTAAGCCCAGCAATACCGCTTCCGATAATTACAATGCGCAATGGATCGTTAGCGCTTGCATTATCGTCGCCTTTTCCACCGTCTTGCATTTTACTTGCCAGGCCGCTACCGAACGCCACATTAACCCCGGGCTGTGATTTGTTCTTTCTATACCCGCTGTGCACTGTTATAAGCACTTGGCAGTACTGTTCCAGGCATGACAAGAAGAGCGAGAAGAACTTGGCAAGTGTTTTGTTGCCTTTATCTTACATGTTGTATACAGGCTCTTCTGTGCGGGTTGAGAAACGCGCGAGGTTTCCCAGCCTTATATTCTAATCGCTTTGCTCCTTACAGATCGTGAACGGTTCAAAGCTTTTACATTGTTTGCTTGATATTTCGCGCATTTGTTTTGAGTGCGCCAGCTCTTAGTTCTTTTCTGTCTTGAACGAGTGCACGACATCAACCAGAAATTTTACTTTTTCAGGATCCATCGAAGGCAGAACACCATGACCGAGATTGAAAATATGCCCTGCTCTCCCGGCTACACTGGCAAGAATAGATTCACTCTTCTCCCTTATGTAGTCTTTTTCGGCAAAGACTACGCATGGATCCAGATTGCCTTGAACCGCCACCTCACCAAGTGAGTCCCAGGCCTCAGCAAGTTCCACTCGCCAATCAAGACCAATAACATCGCCGCCAGCTTCTTTCATGGAAGGCAATAATGTGCTTGAACCTGTGCCAAAGTGTATGACCGGGTAGCCTTTTTCCAAATTCTGTATCAATCGCTTGCTGTGTGGCAGGACGTATGTTTTGTAGTCTTGCGGTGAAAGGCTGCCCACCCAGCTGTCAAAGACTTGAAGCGCTTGAGCTCCTGCTTTTGCCTGTGCGTTTAAGTAATCGATGCTTAAATCAACCAGCTTATTCATCAATGCATGCCAGAGATCCGGGCGCAGATACATCATTGTTTTGGTGTTCTCGTAATTGCGCGAGCTGCCGCCTTCGATCAGGTAAGAGGCAAGTGTGAATGGCGCTGAAGCAAAGCCTATAAGAGGAATATTGGGTTTCAGGCTTTGACGTGTTTGTTTGATTGCCTCCATTACATACGAAAGCGCTTCGGCAGCATCTATATCGAGGAGATTTTTGAAATCGGCTTCACTGCGTACTGGACGAGCAATAACCGGTCCTTCTCCTTTGACATAATCTAGCCCAGCACCGAGAGCGTCCAGAGGCAAGAGGATGTCTGCGAAAATAATCGCAGCATCCACCTCGAGATATTCTTGCGCATGCACAGTGACTTCGCAGGCAAGCGATGGTGTTTTGCAAAGTTCAAGCAATGAAACCTTGCTGCGTATATCGCGAAACTCTTTCATGTAACGCCCGGCCTGTCTCATAATCCACACCGGCGTATATGCAGTATGCTCTCTTCTGCATGCTTTCAGAAATGGGCTGTTATACAACTCAGGACTTATTTGCTGGCTCTGCGGCGGGTTTTGCAAAGATTGCGCGGAACTGTTTTTCTTTTCGCTGGGCATTAGGAATCCTCTGAGCTCATCAGTACTGCTGATCCGAATTCTTCATAATTGAACTCTTCTGGCAGGCAATGGAAGCTTTATAAAAGACAATGTCTGTCTGTACAAGTTCTGATAGTATCGCACACCGATGGGCTCCGACTCTGTTCCAAGGCGTGCCCACTTGAGATCCTTAATGAGAGGCAGCCGAGCCATGAGCAAGAAAATTAAAAAAGCCCTGAGCCTATCACTTTTGAGCTGCGTTGCAGCTCTTGCGATAGCGCCATCAGCTTTCTCGGAACAAGAAGATGTAAGCAAGCTGATTAAAAAGGCCTGCGCTTTGATGGAAAGCGGGAAAGGCAAAGCAGCAGAAGATGTATTGCATGAGGCAGTACGCATTGCTCCAGAAAGTGCGGAGGCGCATGTTCAGTTGGGCGCTGCGCTTGCTCAACAAGATAATTACGACACTGCAATTCTTGAAGAAAAACAAGCCTTGAAGCTTGATCCTAAGTCGCTCGGTGCTCGCATCATTCTTGGACATATCTACGCAAATTTGAAGAAGAACGATGATGCGGTTGCCATGCTTAAAGAAGCTTGCGAGTTGAAGCCGCAGAATTATCGACCCAGGCGCGACCTCGGCATTGCATATCTTGCTGCAGGAAATACGGACGAAGCAATTAACTGTTTCAAGAAAGCCGTTGAATTGAAGCCGGAAGCTGCCGATGCCCATCGCCGACTCGGGGCGTTGATGGCTGAACGCGGGAATGTTCGCGACGGCTTGAATGAAGTAGGAGAGGCGCTGCGTATCTCTCCGGGAGATCCGGAAAATCACGTGGCGATGGGAAATGCACTTCTGATCGCGGGTGAAGAAGGCGCTGCAATTCCCCCTTTCAAACAAGCATTGAAGATACAGAAAGATCATCCATATGCCTTGAGTGGGCTTGGTTGGGCACTTGCTGCCAAAGATCAAAGCAAACTTCAGGAAGGCATCGGCGATCAGCGCCAGGCTTTGAAGATATATCCAGAGTTCTTGCCTGCTTACGTTCGCCTTGCTGAATTGCTCTCCAGGCAGGGAAATATAAAAGAAGCTGAGTCTGAGTACAAAGCCGCGTTGAAAATAAGCCCGGATGACGCAATCGTTCGCACTGCATATGCGAAGTTCCTTTCAGAAAAAGTTGGAAGGAAAGATGATGCTCGAAATGAACTGAAGAAGGTGCTCGAAAAATCACCTCATTTCAAACCAGCCTCCGATGCGCTTGCGGGACTTGATCAATCATCCAAAACAAAATAAACCGAGAAGCAATCACGATTGATTGATTTTTGATGTCAGCACCGCATGTGGTGTAACGGTTAATCGTGAGTCAATTACTCTGACTCAGCTCTTTCCGTTTCATTGGCAGGATTATCTTCCTGTCGCAAGGCAAAGATGCGTTCGATTACTTCTGCCACAACTTGATCCGGAGTGGATGCGCCGGCACTAACCCCAATGCTCAGTTTCCCCTCAAGTGGAAGAAACGGGGCGCTCACCACTTCATCATTTGCATGAACGGTTTTGTGTCTGATTGTATTCTCGGCACTGATGCAATCTGGCCCATCGATATGATATGCAGGTTTGCCGCTTGCAATCGCCATTTCATGAAGGTGTCCAGTATTGGAAGAATTATAGCCGCCGATAATTACGAAGAGATCCAGGTCTTCATGAATGAGTTCTTGCATGGCATCCTGCCGCTCTTGTGTGGCATCGCATATGGTATCTCCTGGGCTGAGGAAATGCTGGTCGAGTTGTTGCGCGCCATGTTTTTTCAGCATGGTTTGCTCGAAGAGTTTGCCAATTTGCTCGGTTTCGCCTTTGAGCATTGTAGTTTGATTGGCTACGCCCAGACGAAGCAGATGTTGCTCCGGGTCGAATCCTTTAGACACAGCGTCTTTGAATTTGATCAGGAAATCGCTTGCCGAACCTCCATTCAAAATATAATCGCAAACCCATCGTGCGTCCTCGAGATCTTGCATGATCAAGTAATGGCGCGCTCTGGATGAAGTGGCGACGGTTTCTTCGTGACGATATTTGCCATGGATTATGGCTGTGAATTCTGATTTCTTGTATTTGTCTACGCGGTTCCAAACCCTGGAAACCCACGGACATGTGGTATCAACAATCTGGCAGTCTTTGGAGGCCAGAAAATCCATTTCCTGGACAGAGGCTCCAAAAGCCGGCAATATCACAACATCGCCGCTCTGAATGCCGGAAAAATCTTTGCGACCGTCCGATTCTTGCGGAATAAATTTGATATCCATCTGGCGCAGCTTCTCGTTGACCAGCGGGTTATGGATGATCTCATTTGTTATCCAAATTTTGCGATCTGGAAATTGTTTGCGCGTTTCATAGGCCATGGATACCGCGCGATCGACTCCCCAACAAAATCCAAAAGCTTGAGCGAGCCGGATAGTCAGCTCTCCCCTCTTTGCTTCGTTATTGTTTTGTCTGATAAACGAAATAAGATCAGATTCATACTCGCGACTCAATTCATCCTTAATGGAGTCTTTGAGACCGAATCCCTTGCGGTGATAGTTAGATCCTGGCTTTAGCATGCTTCTTCTTGATTTGGAATATTTGATTTTACCCGAGCCCGGGTTTGGGAATATAGGTGCTCGATGTTATTATGACTGCGGTGTTAAAGTGAATGCCCCTTTTTTCAGAAAGGCATACGGTTTTACTAGATAGCGGTCTTTGAAACATTAGGATCTGGAGGTCTGGAAGTGAAGAATCTGAGAGCACTATTTGCTGCTGGTTTGATGATGAGCGTGATGTCGGCATTGCCTGCGCAAGCTGACAGCGTCAATGACATGGCTAAGAATTCAGCGATGTTCCCTGTGAAGGTACTGGCAGTTGGCAGTGCCGCAGCTGTTGGCACACCAATTGCTGTCACACGTCAAATTTGTGTGAGAATTCGTAATTTTACTGGAGAGTTTGCTGACAAGATTGGCGGCAAAGAAGATTTTCCGCCAAATCTTTTTGCAAGCGTTTTTTCAATCCCGGTCGGAACAGTGGTTGGAACTGCAGAAGGATTGTATTACGGTCCGAAAAATGCTGTGAAACATGGCGTGGAAAAGCCATTTAGCCAGGATTCCTTCAGCCTTGGTGAAATCGACTCCGACTGATAATTAGTGCAAACAAAATTGCAAAAATGCATGGGAAGCGATCACACAGTGATCGCTTTTCTTTCTATGCGAATTTCTGTCTTACCTTGTTGAAAGCTCCGCTTGTCTGGCTTATGCGAGTTTGCTCCCCTTGATTTTTGGTCGAAAACCCTCATCGCTGCCTGCTTCGCGCCATATAGATCGAGAAGGCAGAAATTAGTGTCTTCGAAACTCTTGCCAAGAGAAGGTTCTTGACAACTGCAAAATTTTATCTTTGCCCCATAAATTGAGAGAGCTTGTGGCAACAGTGGGTATAAGCCTTTTAGACCGTCCTGAGGTTCAGCTCACGATTAAGGTAGGAGCCCAATGAGTAATTTAAGTGCTGACAAAGTTTTACGGGTGAATTGCACCGGCTGGGGAACATCTTCGACTTTGCCCTTGGGCGAGGCCAAGCCACTTGCAATGTACGACGTGATTGTCGTTAACCCTGTCAGCATCGTTCATTTGTTCGAACCTAAATCAGATGGTGCCAAGCAGGCGGAAAAACTTGTTGCTGACGGTGAATCCAAACTCAAGCTCGATAATGATTCGGTACTTGAATCAATCAGTGCAGAACTGGAATTGCGCGAGCATGAGTTGCGCCAGTTCCTGTCCAAAGGCGGCTTGTTGGTTTGCTTCATGTCGCCGCCGTTCACGGTGGCAGGCTCAGGCACAGCGATGGACAATTATCTCTGGTTGTACGAGAGTGCGCCGGATAAACCGAATGGTGGCAAGCGCACTATGAGCAGCGCTTCGAAATCCGATAAGGTTGAATTGAGCTCGCGCGGCAAGAAGCATGTTTTTGCTCCATACTTGAAGCAAATTGGAGTGGAATGGACATCATATATAAAGACCGACAATCTGGCAGAAGGATATAAGAGTCTTGCCACTGGCGGCTCTGATAAGCACATTGCTGTTTACAAAATGAGTGGACCAAAGGGTGGGCAGGTAATTTTCTTGCCTGCTCCTTATGAGACCCGTTTCGATGACACCTTGAGGGACTGCATAAGCAAATGGTACGAGTTACATTCGACAGATAAATATGTTGAAGAAGAGGACAACGAACCGGAAGTCGAAGGTCGCGACATTCTGGACGATCTTTTTGCGGATGACGACGACGATGACGATGATGAAGATGAAGACGAAGGCGGAGATGCCTTCTCCAGAGCCGTCGCGGCATCCAATGGCTCTGACGATGATTCTCTGGATGAGCTTTTTGCGTCGACCCGGGGCAAGTCTGATTCGAAGGCTGCTTCCTCCGCCAAGCTCTTTGAAGACGAAAATGCAATGGGTGATGCTGTAGATAAGGCTTTTGATGAGCTGGTGCCGCAGGCGCCTGCCGAAAAGAAGAAAAATGTGCTTGATTGGCCTGAGCTCGAGGAAGACCTCCCGCCATTCCATAAAGAGAAGGAACGCGAGAAAGAAAAAGAACGCGAGCGTGAAAGAGAAAAAGACAAAGCTCGCAATGAAGAACGTGATCGTGACAGAGAAAAAGACAAAGCACGCGATGAAGAACGTGAGCGCGAGCGTGAAAAAGAGCGGGCTCGTGAGGAAGCGCGTGAAAAAGAACGCGAGCGCGAAAAAGAGAAAGCGCGCGAAGAAGAGCGCGACAAAGAGCGTGAGAAGGAACGCGAACGAGCTCGTGAAGAAGAACGAGAACGCGAGCGGAAGCGCGAGGAAGAGCGCGACAGGGAACGCGAACGAGAGCGAGAAGAAGAACGCGAGCGCGAGCGGGCAAAAGAGAAAGAGCGCGAAGATCGTGAAAGAGAGCGTGAGAGAGAACGCGAAAGAGAATCCGAGCGATTACGCGATGAAGAACGCGCCAGAGAACGTGAGCGCGAAGAGCGTGAAAGAGAAAAATCTCGAGAAGAAGACCGGCAGCGCGAGAAAGCACGCGAAATGCAACGCGAACTTGATCGTGCCCGTGAGGACGAAAAAGAGCGTCAGCGTCGACGTGCTGAAGAGCGTGAAAGAGACGAGTATCCTGAGGCAAAAGACCTAATGTCGAGATTGGAAAACGAAATTAGAAGCCCTGGAGTACCTGACTGGTGCACTAATGTGTCGTTCACTGAATTGAAGAACATGCATGAAGAGCTCGGAGATTTGCAAGAGCAAGTCAAGCGTGCTCGTCAGAAGATTTCTGAAATCGAAGATCGCATCCGCAATCTTGCGGAGCTCAAAGATGCATTGCTGTCGCTGTCTGGAATAAGATTGACACAGGCTTGCTGCAAAGTCTTCGAGGCCCTTGGTTGGACCGTTAAGGTTTCGGAAACCAGCTCGGGCGAAATCTGGCTTAGCGATTCCGATAAGATGCAGGCAATCGTTCGCATCGTGCATTCGAACACCACACCAAATCGTTCGGAACTCGCGGAGCTTGCCGAATCTGTCATCACTTATTGGGGCAACTATGATATTGAGCCCAAGGGTATTCTTGTCGCCAGCACCTTTGCGGATAGACCGCCTCAGGATAGAAACGAGGAAGATTTCCCGGGCAGCATGGGCGATTTTGCCAAGCGCAAGAACCTCTGCTTGTTTACAACAATGCAGTTGCTCACAATTTACCGCGATATCGCAATCAAGAATACAGAGGTGCGCAAGATACGAGAGAACCTGCTCACGACCAGCGGTATCCTGCCGGGCTACAAGCTCGACGTTATCGAAGCCTCTACACCGGAAACCGCCGGCAAGAAGTAATTCGCGCGGATTTTAGCTGTTTGCCGGCTTGATTGGCACGATAAACGCGCGTCCGCTATATCTCAATGTTGAGCCGTTCATATTGCGCGTCACAAATTGGCGCTGTCCAGAGCTGTTTTCCCAGACCTGATTTCCAATGCCCATGCCCACGTGGCTGCCAGTTTCTTTGTTGACCGCTACGAAAAGCTGTCCGCTTCTCATAGCTTGTGCAAGTGAAACTTCCTGCCATCCGCGCTGGCGCATATCCTGCGCAGTTCCAGTAACATCGAGGTGTGTTCCAATCTGCACGCCCATTCTTTGCAATGCACGCGTAACTGCAATGGCGCAACCCTTGTTGCCATACTCGGTAGCACCGGCTGCTTCGCGCCAGAATTGCATACCAACCATTTTGTTGAGTGCATCGCTGACCTGGCTCATGTTCTCGACATTGATGATGTCGCCGTTTTGCATGCGAGCTTGTTCTTGCATGCGATAAGCCTGGCGTGCGCTTTCCGTAAATTGCTTGTATTCAGGATTGGCGTCCGATTCTTCCTTCGTGACCGTTCTGCCGAGCACGAATGAAAGCGCGACCTGTCCTGGATCTACGCTGCCGTCTTTGCCGTTGGCAACGGCATTCTTCGACAGCTCACCGGCAATCTTGGAAATTTGATCGCTGGCTGCAAGTTCTTGAACTTTGTCCGGCATGAACTGTGACACTGCCTGGCGCATGTCTTGTTCTGAGCCCTCGCCGTTCTTCATTGCTTTCAAGAACGGATGCAAATCGGATTCTTTGCCTGTTTCTTTTGCATGCTGAATTGAATCACGCATCTTCTTGAGATTGCTTGCAGCATCAGGACTTAGCTTGCCCTGTTTGATCAACTCTGCAATCTGTTCATCAGTAAGACCTTCAAGCCAGTTGCTCACTTGCTTGTAGGTCATGCCGTAACGACCGATTCCCCAGCCACGATCGCCGCGTTTGGCAACGTAGTCGTATGGATGGTTATCTCCACGAGTTACATAACTTGCAACTGTATCCTTCATCGCCGCCATGCGATCAGCTTCATTTGGAATGCGCTGTGCTGGCGGAGTCATATTGTTGATGTCGCTGCGTGGTACCTGAGCGCTTGGTCCGCCCTGGCTGATACGACGCGTATCTTGAATTGTCGGTCCCGATCTCTCAGGAAGTCCGCTTTGCGGGCTGACATCAGGTGCTGGTTTCTGTCTTTCCAGATTTTGTTTTACTTCTGGAGGAAGATTTGTATCACGCAATAATCCTTGTGTGTCATCTACCTTAAGTTGATCAGCCGCCATCTGCGGGAACTGGCTCTTCAACTGGGTTTGCAAATAGCTATAGAAATTTCCACCGGCTGCTTTTTGTGCATCTGTCAATGCAAATTGTTCGCCATTGCGTTCAAATTGCACAACGATATCTTTCTGACCGGTCGTCTGCGGATTGTTGTACATCTCGATAGTGCCATCGGTCTTGATCAGAAAATCAGGCTTGGTTTTCTGATCAGGAGCGGTGAATGAAACTTTGACCTGCGGTACTTCGCCAGGATTCAATTTCGCTTTTTCTTGTTGATCAGTCACCATGCTGGTTCTGTCAACAATTGCACCACTATTTGAAAGGTCGGCAATAGTTCTCTTCGCATCAAGCGCGTTCAGCGCCGGAGCTGCCACTGCCATTGCTTGCTTTTCATTTACCGGCATGATTATCTGCGGTTTTGCATCAGCAAGAGTGTGCTTGAAGAGGTCCGACTGTGATTCACCTTGTCCTGCGACGCGTTGCACATTCGCTTTGCCATCTGCGGCAAGATGCGGTGGCACCAGGCTGGAAAGATCTCCATGCTGTGATTTTGCTTTCCCATCATTTATAAGAGATAATTTTGGAAAAGTATTGAAGTCAATTATGTGCTTCTCTGTTGGCTTGATTTCAGCCACGTGAGACAAATCTACTTTGGTGCTGCTTGCACCTTTCTCAGCCTTGGCTGTTGATATATGAACAGACTCGGCGGCCTTTGCTACTGCGGGCTTAGCATGGCTGTCGGTGATATGCACAGCTGAATCATGATGGGCGCCGGCTGGCTTGCTCGACAGCGACGCGGTTGCTTCATGATGAAGTGCATGGAAAGTGGACGATAGTTTGTGATGAGCGTGAGATTCGCTATGTTCTGCTCCGCCTTTATGGCTGGAGTGACCGTGCGAACCTCCATCACCATGTTGATGATGGCTTTTGCCGTGCGACATTTAGTTTTCCAACTCCCGAAACAAAGTTGATAGCCCCAGATGTGAGAATAATAAGAGAAAGCTCAAGTTTGCGTAAGGCCGGGAACTACGTAGGACCACCACTAAAACGATTAGAAATAACCTTTCTCGAAATAGGCTTCTTCTGTCAATTGGAACGGCTCGAATGGCTGGAATGTAGGACTGCAGAGCTTCTTGCCCATTTGTTCATTTTTGCTCATCCTTTTGCGACTGTTTGTTTGTGCATCTATATACTGCTAATCCCCGCAAGAGAATTGAAGGTAATAAGAATGGGCGAGGCATGGCCTCGCTTCGCCCTTTCGCATAATCTTGAATGTCGAAGGCGATCTTGAATGTCCGAAGGCGGATTTTGTCTTCAGGCGGATTGTATCGTTCGGCAAGATCCGCTGCTGCTGCGGAGCCCCGGGAGCGCCGGCTGCCAGCCGGCTTCTACTCCGACCCTTCCCAATCCAATACTAAGGATGAAGAATCCTATAGATTCCGGAAATTACGTATTTACCAGTATCCGCGCCCCCATTTAGACTGAGTCACTGGTTGCTGCAATTTTTGCCCATCGAATAAGGCATGACTGACTCGCCACAACAAAATTCAGACAATCGAGCGGCGGAGGCAAACAAGCTTCCGCCAATAGACGTTGGTGGCATTCTTTTGAGTGGCGGACCATCTGTGAGCCAGCATTATCGAGCTCCTCAGATGCAACAAGAGCAAGGACCGCCTCCGACTACTCAGCCGCGCAGCAATAGAGACAAGTTTCCCGATACATCAAAAGATTGGTGGCCGACTGACAGACCGGTTCCGCAGGGACCGTCCTGGCCGTTCAGTAAGGAAGACGCCCCGGGAGGCTGGGGCGTGCACAGATTCACGCCACCGCCGACGGTGCCAATCCTCTGGCCGCCTCCGGACAGGCCGACTGGTCCTGTGCCTGATGGTCCAATACTGAAGCCGGACCCAATTCAACCGCCTAGAATTTCCGATGACGATGCTCGCAAGTCGCCATTCATTAATGCTGATGCTCGTTCAATATATTTAACCGCTGGTGGAACTGGTGCCGCTATCGGCGCAGGAACGCACTTTGCTGATTTATATACAGGTGCCATCGAGCCATCAGAACGAAGCGGAATGGTGGCGTTCTGGCGCAACAACCTCAGCCCTTCGCAACGGCTTGTCCCCGAGCGCGCGGCAACGCTTCACACCGCTGAGGAAGCTCTTTCCGGCCTGCGCACAGAAGCAAATGCAACAGTTCATACTTTCGCACGCCAGCAAAGATTTCGCGCAGATTTAGCTACTGAGCTTCTGAGTCAAATTCCAACCGGACCCTTGCCTGCTACCGAATCTGCCTGGTACAACGCGAGAGTTGATCTGGTTCGAACTGATAGCTTGTTCCGCGCACAAAATATCATTAGCAATACAGGCACTGATCTTGAAGTTCAGCTCAGACAGAAACTGTTCACTCAGGCTGAATCATCCAGGCTTGTCACGCAAGCGAACGACTACTGGCTAGCTAATAGCAATGCAATTAAAGCACAGGGCGATCTTGCTAATGGGGAAGCTGCTCGCAACAGCGCCGCGCAAATGTTGGCGCAAGCTGAAAGAGGCTCAATAAGCACTACTGGAGAAGCCTTGGTTCGTGGTCTTGGTTCCGGACTGCTTGTCGGCACTGCCACCGTGGCTGCCGATAACTTGTTGGATCGCGCACTAGGCAACAGCCCAGAACTAGCCAATCAAGCGCACTGGGGAATTCAGGGCATCGGTATGCCGCTGCTTTTGCTTTCGCGTGCGTCGCTTCCAACAAAAGTAATAGGCTCACTGGCAATGGTTGGTGGGTCTCACGTTCTGGACAAATATTTGGGACCACCCACAGGCATGTTCAGCGCATTCGCTCGTCCGAGCTTGCCTGAAATTGGTCTGGCAACCGCAGGTGCGCTTACACCAGTGCGAGATATGAGAGTTCGTGCCGCATTAGCTGTTGGCGGGTGGGCTCTGGGCAAAGCCTGGAATTATCTTGATTCTCAGTACGAAATCACTGGTAAGACTGAACCGCGCATGCGTGATGAGGCTCTAGCTGCAATCGATTACGATATGAAATCGCCATCGAAAGATCGCTTTATGTTTGCAGCAGACCAAGTCCATAAGTTCAGCGACAAAAACGATGCGGCTGCGGCGGTCATGATCAAAGATTGGAATAGCAATAGCAATGCATTGACTTCAATTGAAAAAGAGCGTGGCTCTGCCGCACTTATGCTTGGAGTGGGCGAAAGCATGCTTGCTCGCGGCACTCGCATAGATCAAATCAAATGGGATAAAGATGGCGAGAGAATGCTTGCCGGTGCAAACTATGATCTCGGCGGACAAGCAACTACTTATTTGCGAGCAGCGGACGGTAATTTGCAGGCGGCTTTGAAGCTTGCCGAAGCGAACAAAGGCAAAGAACTCTCCGGCACAGTGATAAATGATGCCTACATCAGCCAGCTTAGAGATTTGAAGACAAACAGCGCAGCATCTCTGGAGAAAGTGTATGCAGCACATAATATTCCAGCGGTTTACGAGCAAGTAAAAAAGGAAGCTTCTGCCCACTCTGATGAAATGCGCAACTATGGCGAGAATCTTGCACAGTACACAAAGACAGTCAGCGATCAGGAACCAAGATTTAAAGCAAAACTCTCACGTGACCTGGCAATACTTCACGTCGCTTTTGGGGAACTCGATCCTTCTCCCGGCGGTAAATCTGAACACTTCCGCAATGCGTTGCGCTACGTCGAGCAGTCTGCACGCCTCGATCCCAATTCACCGGATCAAGCAGCCGTACTCGCTCTGCTCCGCGGCAAGTAACTAGAACAAGATCCGTCAAATGATCTCGGGAGCGCCTGCTTCGCCTCTCCAACCCGCACTCGCTGCGCTCGCACGGGGCCCATTACGAGGCTAGCTGCGGCTCGCCGGCTTCTACTCCAACTAATCGATCGATCCGTTTAAAAGCCGGCGAGCCGCCGGCGCTCCCGGGCTTAGTCTAGCTATTGATGTAATTGAACACGTCTTCGTAGCTCATTCCACCAAAACCAAGAGCCGACATATCGCGCCCTTCCGATTCTAAATCGCGCTGCGTCAACACTGAGGCAATTGCAATAATCGCATCAATTACTGGTGTCTTCAGCCCTGCAAGAGATGCAAGCTGTCGTGCTGGAACAAGGGTGCAGCAAATGTCTTCATGCAAGAATCTGTGCTGCAGCGTCTGTGGCGCCATGCTGTAACTGTAATTAGGCACACTGGTCATGGCGCTATAAAGACTGCTTGCATCGCAAGTGTAGTATTTGTTGAGCAGGTCTTTCATTGCGATTAGTTTTGACCCGTAGGCATCTGCAATGTTTGAGAATTCTTCTTCGACTGACTCGAGCAATCTGATGGTTTCATCAGTCATGCCGTCGTAATAGAATCGAAACTGCTCCTGGCGCGAAATTTTATTCATATTCGCCAGCATGATCGGCGCATGCGCAATCGCGCCGAAGTCTGTCAGACCTCGCTGAATTATGTTGTCTGCCGCAGATAATCCTGGAAAGAAATGTTGCATCAGTTCAGCATCTCTGGAAGTTCTTGATTTGCTCGCTGAAGAGAATAAAGTCCACTGCTTGAAGCCTCTGATCCAGATGGAGTTCTCTTCTTCTTTTACTCTGCATGCAAACAATGCATCAGTTTCCATTATTTGGCCCGTCTTGCAGCCTGCTGCTTTAAGTTCATTTTCGAACAAAAGCGTGCCGCCAAGTTTTGCCGAAAACAAAATGATTGTATGTTTGTCTGTCAGCACCGGAGCCAGGCGCCTGGCTATTTCTGGATAAGCCGTGCAAACTGTTGCGACAAAAATGATTTCGCTGTTTGCAGCAAATTCCAATGCGTCGCAACTTGCATTCTTGATTTTGAAGCTGCCTTCTATTTTTCCTTCAGCTTTAACCAGTAACTCATCGCTGAGAAAGGCAAGTTTGCTGTTTTCGCGAGCAAGAAAATTTACTCTGTGCCCCTTGCTGCTCAAATATGCTGCAAGTGCTCTAGCCGAATTTCCTGTGCCAACTATGCCTGTATCGAATAGCCCCAGTTTAGAAGCAGGAGCAAGCACCAGAGCAGAACTGTTCTGTGCATAATGCGCTGCAGTTGATGGTGGAACTTGGAGCATCTAATCCGATGGCCTGCGGGAGCATGGGGGATAACATGATATTGATAGCTTCCGCTTATATCCAATTAAATCTAGGTCTTGACACGCCGAAAACCAGTGCCAATCACGGAACGTCCAACCTGTGTGCTACGCAGGTATTATAAAGCTTATCTAAACTACATCTATTCTTAGTTGGTGTTAATCAATTTCGTGAGCTTTGAAATGGCTGACGGCGATCTATGTCAGGCTTGCGGGCTTTGTTTCGTATCCAGCAAATCAATTTTTGCCGCAAGTACAAAATCTGCTTCAGTTAAACCATCTACTTTATGCGTCCATAGCTCCACCTTCAACTCACCCCAGCGCACAAGCAAGTCCGGATGATGCCCTTCTTCTTCAGCAAGTGCCCCGATTTTGTTGGCGAACTCAAGTGCGCGCTTGAAGTTTTTCGTTTTTATAGTTTTGATCAAGTGGTGATCGTTCATTACAGACCAGCCGTGCAGTTCTGCAAACATCGATTCGAATTCAGCGCGAGTCAGAGGTCGAGTTGCTGAAATGCAAGCGTCACACTTCTTTTCCGCTAATGCCATTTTCTGCCATCTCCTCATCTTCCTGCACAGCAGATTCAAGCGAAAACAAGTCTATTTTCGATTGAATATTTTGTTCTTCAGGAAAAATCTCCTGAAGAATTGCAGTCAAATTATATGTCATATTGAAACTCACCAGACTCATTTGCGAAAGCAGCAGAGCTTCGTAGAGCGACAGTAACATCGGAACCAGTGTCCAGAACCAGAACAAATAGATCCATCCGGCCATTGTTTCGCCCAGATAGAATTTGTGCGCGCCGCACCATCCCGCGACCAATGCCAACAAAGCTGCTGTCGAACGTTTCTTGGCTCCGCTCAGCTCGCGCCCGGCAATCTGAATCGCCTGTGCGCGCTGACCGCTGCTGATATTTTGTCCCGCTATGTAAGCCTGTATGTGTCTGCGATCTTCTTTCACGACTGGGCGAGATTCTATGCCACACCAGCAGCGCACCTGGTCGCCGAGCCCACGGCGAAAGCCATAGACTTCTGCCTCAGAAAGCAGCCGCTTGCAGCCACTGCAATAGAGCGGCACATATCGAACCTCTTCTTCGAGAAGGTCTCTGAATTCTTCTTTCTTGAAGAGCTGATCGAATGCCAGTGAGGAGGAGCTTGCCAGAAGATCTTGCGATTTCTTTAACCAGTGTTCCTTGAGCAGATCGTTTTCTTCCTCTTGCGCCATAATCCTGTACTGATCTGCCGCTTCTGGTGTTTTTGCCAGCTTCTCCAGTGCTTCTGCCAGCAGTTTCCGCGCTTCTATTTCTCTCTTATGTGGATTGTCCAGAACCCGACTGCGTTTGATTGCTTCTCGCAATGCATTGCAAGCCTCTTCCAGATTGTTGCTGCTGAGGCATTCCTGGCCCCTGTTTAGCCAGCTTCTGAAACTTTCCGAGAGCTCTTCCCGTGAAGGCGCAATATCAGTCACCAGTGGTGCTTTAGTGTGCGAAAGCGACTGCCCACAGCTGTGGCAGGAGATTTCAAAATCCTCCAGCTCATTTTTGCATTGAGGGCAGGGCTTCACAGTAAGGCGATACCAGTTGATATTACTTATGACATTCTAGCTGAGGGGTTAAAACGCCGCCAGACAACCTCTTGGCAACGCCGGGCTCCTGTTACATTAAATAGCAGGCGCGGCTTTTGCGAATGCTTCAATTTTTGCTGCGTCGATCGCTCAAACCGGCATCCACAACACCATTTGATCTTCATCAACATACTGCTCGCCGATCTTTAAGGCATGGAGTTCAGTACCCCACTTTGTAAAGCCAACTGACTCGTAGAGTTTTACGACTGCTTTGTTGGATGGATCAACGCCAAGATGCAGCAATTCAATCCCCGGAACTTTTTTGCATTTTTCGATCACTTCCAGCAGAAGCTTACGTGCTATGCCTTTGCCTCTATATTCCGGCAAAAGGTAAACACCCCAGATGACCCCTTTGTGTTTTACTTTAAGCCCGTCGTGATAGCGATAAAATCCGGTGACGCCAATAAGCTTGCCGTTATCAAACGAGCCCAGAAGAAAACCGTTGTCTGAAGACTCAAGGCGCTTTGCCACCGCAGCTAGTGATTCGCCTGCGGCTTCTTCATATGAGGCTGTGAAGGCTCTTGGCTCTTCTTTCAAGCCTTTCAAGCGCAGCGTCCAGAACTCCTCAGCATCTGCTGGGCTGAGTTCTCTAATAGTTATGGTTTCAATCATTGAATCAATTCCTGATCAGTCGACATCATTTGTATTTGTAGATAGCACCATGGGCGGTACCAGGCGCGTTTCCGCGGACGCGGCAAGTAAATGTGGAACAGCCATGGGCTTAAACTTTGGCTCCAGGTATTTTGGCAGTTCTGCATAAGAGAAGATAGTATCTTCAAATGGAATTCTTTCCTGCGTCTTGTCTTTAAAAGATACTTTGACGTTCGGGTCCTTAAACCGTTTCATTATAGCTTCATATTGAGGTTCGGATTCAACATAGTCTGCATGCAAGCCTCTTGCACCCGTATTAGCAGCGACCCCCATGTCTCTGCGGACGCTGTCGCCAACCATTAAGACTTGCGACGGGCGCAGCTGATACTGATCGATGATTGCTTGCAATCCACCGGCGGATGGTTTTTCCCACTCGCGGGGAAGAACCTTGAACTCTGCCAGATTATGCTCTTTGCTGAGCGCCTGATTGAGTCTCTCTCTGCCTGCCACTTTCAGTGCTTCCGGCAGTTCAGCCGGTTCTGCTGGGTTGCGTAGAGTGAATAATCTGTCGATAGGAGCGCCGTCCAGCTCGAGGTGCAAAAATCTGCGCAGACCACTTGACGCTGAAGCATCGCTTAGAACCGCAACTGGTATATGTCTTTGTGCAAGTGTATCCAGAGTTGAGCGAACTCCGGGATAAAGCTCGAGATGCTTCATTGATGCGTCAACTGTATTCCAGAACGGATCTGCTATTTGCTCATTGAAGTCTTTGATGCTGATACCGCCTGCTTCACCTATTTTCAGTTTATCTTTTAGTGCTAGTTCCAGGGTCCACGGGTAACTGTGGCTGTGGTATTTTTCCATGACAGTTCCCAGTTGCTGGTAGAGTTCAGTTTCTGGAATTCTTGTTTTTGCCGAAAGGTTCTGCACAGCTTCCTCTAATCCCAGTGCTTGTTGCTTTTGGGTTGAAAGCAAGGTGTTGTCCATGTCAGTTACAACCAGCTTCACTGCTGGTTGTCTTATCTGATCCATTTTTTCGAAAAAGTTCTCTTGTAGAGATGAACGGTTCAGTTTTCCGCTGAGCATGTCGCTTGCGCTCAAGCCTTTGCCGAGAAAGATGTTGGCTCCCAGGCGTCCGGCGGAAGCTCCTGCCAGCGTCATTGGCATTGAGTTGATCAAGGCGCGTCCTTGATCGGCTATATCCTGAGCATAAATGTCTCTGGCGGCTTCCATTGGTACCAGTGTTGATGCTGCCATCTGAGCTGCATCATAAGTTGATTCTGCCACGCCGCGAAGTGAGCAGAGTCCAATAGCTGCAGCTGCTAGCTTTCGCGGAAAAAGGGCTGTCAGCGCTGCTGCAGAAGCGGCTTCCTGCCAGTGATCTTGCACATAGTTTGCAACTGTATTTCCAGGAGATTGAAGAAAATTGCTTTCGAAATTTTTCAGATCATTAAAGCTGTTTTGGGCAGCAGCTTTCGTTCCATCATACAAGCCGCCCAAAAGAACATGAGATTCTCTGGCAAGCAAAGAACTGGAATTGTCGCCCGCTGTTTGCTGTAAAAGACCTGATTGCTTCAGCTCTGAAATATTCAGTTCTGACATTTCCACCCACCAACAGCCCAGTCGATTATGGCAGCAGGGTGAGGGCTGGAACAGGGTGGAAATCCCATGCCGGCTAAATAACATTCCGCGCCGGATTAAATGCTGTCCTGCCGGATTAAATGCGGTCCTGAACCAACTTAATTAGCGGATAACTCTGAATAGCAAGCAGTGACGCTCCGTAGGCCTCGCTCGAGTTATTCAAATCACGATAGACAATCTTACACTGCGTAAGCAAATCTCTCTGGCAATATTTACTCAGTGCGCTTGTTAGCGGATCAAGAAATACCTGTCCCGATTCAAAGTAGGGAGAGGAAATAATGAGTGTATCAGGAGCGAGCAGGTTGACCGCTGCTGAAATGCAGAAACCTACAGCTGAAGCGCATTCACTAAGGAGCTCATTAATTGCTTTTGTGCCATTATGAGCATGTTCAATCAAATCTTGTTCTGTCTGTATGCTGATACCATATGTAGCGGCAATTTGCTTGAAATGCGGCCACGCTGCTATTCCATTGACGCAGCCGATTTTACCGCAGTGGCAGCTGCGATTGCTGTTGGGAAGCTGAATATGACCAGCTTCTCCCGAGCTGTTGAATTTGCCTTTGAGCATATTTCCATTTAGGAAAATAGCTGAACGCATCGCGTGAGCTACGCGGAAATAAATCAAACAATCGGAGCCCACTCCTTCTCCACTGTTAATTTCAGCCAGAGCCGCCATGTTTACCAGTGTGTCAAGAGCTGTTGGTAGACCAAGCTTTCTGGAAAGCAGCAATTTTACGTTTTCGAAAACTTCCCCAGGTCGGCGTAATCCCGGAATCGGGAGCTGCTCATCCCTGAATGGACCAGGCGCTGCAATGCCTATAGCCAGCAAAGAGCTCAGTGATAATCCAACGTTCTTGCAGGCCGCTCTCATAAGCTTGATGCATTCGTCGGCTATTTTTTGAGGCTCTGAGATGCAGACCATCGGCGCTTCGAATTCTGATTTCAGCTTTCCGTCGAGATCGGCAATTACGATTGCAATTTTCTCTGGAGTTAAACAAATCCCAGCTGTGAAGCCAGCTTCAGGGTTGAACATGAGCCCTATGGGCCGCCGTCCGGACACGGTTGACTTCGCTCCGGTTTCGGTTAGTATCTCTGCATTGATCAGATCGTCAACAATAGATGATACCGTGGCCGGTGACAAATAAGTCTCTCTGGCCAGGTCTGCTCGACTAACTTCAGATTGCTTGCGGATTGCGTGGATAATCAGCTCTGCATTTCGCAGGCGCATTTGGTTGAAGCTTTGATTTCCCATCTTGCGAAATCCGTAGTGTAGTTGGCCCATAGTCTACTAAATCGAGTGAACTTTGCCAATTGAACTAATGATGTATTCGGGCTGACATCTGGCGAACTCAACATATGCTTTGTTTTGGGACTACCCGGGTTAGTCCTGCATCTGACCGTGATTACAAAATCGGACAAAACTATCTGATTATCGCGGTTTCCTTTTAGTTCATTAAATGAACTAAAGGCTGGAACTCATTCGGCCAGGAAGCTGATGCGTTCCTGCCGCTGCAAACTGCAAAACATTACTTCCAACATGGCCTGACTTTGCGGCGACAGTTCAAGTTGAGTCAGCCGTCGTTCCATTGTCCGTATCAGCTCTGCCATATGCTCAAGAGACGGCTCCTTGATTGCTTGCAAGCTTATTTCTTGTTTTAGTTTCAAACGCAACAGAACATGCAATGTTCGCAAATGATTTAAGCCGGAAAGCAGGCTGAAATGGTGAAATCCGGGTCCGAAGAATTGTTTGGAGAAGTAGCGAACATAGAGGAAGCGATTGAGCAAATCTTCTACTTCATCTGCTAATGCACCTATTTTTATATTGATTAGCTCGCTAAATTTGAGTTCTTTTTTGTGAGATCCAAATGTAACCGTATTTGGTGCAGCCACCATTTCGGCAAGAACTCCTCTAGCGTCAATATCGTAATATTTGCAGTTAAACTCGTCCTCCGGAAAATAAAGCCTGTCCAGGTGTTTCAGCAAAATTTGATCGACGACTTTGGGGCGAGCCTCAAGTCGTGGCTCCTTTTCTGCATCAGCAGGACTCCCTAATTTTGCAGAAAGGATTTCGGCCGCTTTCTTGAGTTTTCGTGGCAACGCAGCCGGCGCCTTTCCTGTGTTTTCTGAGCCTTCTTCCAGCACTTGCAAGATTCTTTCATCGATGGCTTCAAATTCATGCCAGCTCAGCACTTTTCCATCTATAAGTTGCAGCGATTCCCAGAGTTCTGGCTTTGCCTTAAACAAGGCATTGAAAATTCGAAATTGCTCTTCAAGCACAGGCTGTTGATTTTGTAATAGCTCACCCGTGTTGAATAGCACCGCGCTGCTGGCAAAACTCAAGGAAGCAATGACTGAGGATGGCGTTACCGTGAATGAATAAGGAAACAGCTGGCACATTGAGGGTTTGGCTCTCGAGCCCTGCTCAATGTGCAAGTGGCATCGCTTGTCATCGCTTAAATACGCACATCTTCCATCGTTTCCCTTTTCCAGAGTATGAGTAAAGGAAAATAAATTTTCCCGCGAACTGTTCAACTTTCTGACCGGTGCAGAATGCGGAGAAGAAGCTAAATTGCTTATTCTTTCGTAATCTTCTTCAGTTAGTGGTACGGGCCATTGCAAGCAGCAATTGCCGCAAGCGGAGCAGCTGAAGCGTATTCCACGCGGAGATTTTATTTGTGTAATTACAGTCACGAACAGTTACCGGAAAATATCATTATAAACGGCAACGCTTCTGCAGGCTATCAAGAGTCAGCACGCTATAATAGCCAATCTGCAACGATTGCTTTGAATAAGCTTACACAATTCCCTCATGCATAATCAAAATTATCAGGAATTGATCTGGAGTAAATATGAATGAAAATGGAAACGCGACTCTCGGAAATAGGGTCACGGCTGAGGTGAACGAAGGTTCCGCAAGCAGCAAAGAAAAATTCTTGAAGTTTGGAACACCAGCTCTTTTGACAGTGATACTGCTGGTTGTTTTCGCTCAGAGCCTTGCTTCTCCAGGATTGCTTGATGAAAAATTCCTTCTGCTCTGGCTAAAGCGCATGTCTCATTTGCCTGGCGATTCAGGTCTTTCAGCTTTCCTCGGCTGGGGCGGATTCGACCGCGCTGACAGCTGGGGATTCGTTACAAAATTATTTATCTATGTCTGTTCTGTAATAACCTTCAAGAATTTATTCTTGTTCAAAAGCGTTTTGTTGTTTTTACACGCAGCCAACACTTTCCTGGTATACCGTTGCACCAGGCTGCTAAGCTCTGGACGAACAGCAGCAATCATCTCAGCGGTGTTATTTGCAATTTACCCGCTGCATTTTGAATCCGTAGCGTGGCTTGGTGGCATTGCCAGTGAGCTTGGCGGGCTTTTTCTTCTTTCTGCTCTGGGTTTTTACATTGATGCGCTCAAAAAAGGACTGAGCTGGAAGGCTGTAGCGCTTGTGTCCGTGTGCACTTTCTTAAGCCTTGCCAGTTCAAGCATGATGTGGACTTCATGCCTTGCCTTTGCTTTGTTTTCCATCTGTGCTTTCATTTTTAGAAACAAAGATGACGCCAAAGGCGATCTTACGATGAATCTGGTCGCTTTCCTGGCACCATTGATGGTGACTGGTGTCTATCTGGCCGCAGCAGGTGGATTGCCCGATGCAATCTGGCCCAGCTTCTCTCTCAAGAATATTCTGTCTTGTGCTAAGCAAATTGTGTTTCCAATTAACGAAATAAACTGGCACCATTATTCGAAAGAATACTTGCTTTTCTACATCCTGTATCCGTTTCTTGCAGGCTCGTTTATTTTCAATATATTCAGCTGCCGAGACTACAGGCGCAGTTCAATTTTTGCACTTCTCCTGACAGTGCTGCTTGCGGCACCGGCAATTGGAATGGCTGCAATGAGTTCTGATCTTTATGGAGAACGCTGGCTTTATGCTGCATCGGCAGGCTGGTGCATTTTTCTCGGTCTAACAATAGCTAAGTTCGCTGATTTTCCAGGAAACTTTAAGATAGCCGGGACAGGACTTGCAGCTGTGCTGATGATTGCCTTATCCGCTATCTTTTTGCGGCACAGTATAAATGAGAACGGAGCTGCATTGAGCAATGCTCGTGTGTTGAAAGCTGCGCAAAAAAGCATGAAGATAATACAGGAAAAGGAACAATTGCCCTTCCTTATTTTAACTAACTTGCCTGAGAAGATGAGCATCAGCCCGCTCTTTTCCCCGAGAGACCCGGCCTTGTTCGATGCGCATACTGGTCTTTTGAGAACTAATGCTGTCCCGGACGGCCGCTTGAAGCAGATGCTGCGCGATGGAAAAATGTATGCCGGAACCTTGAGATGGGAGCGCGAGCTGAAGAGTTTCTTGCCGCTGGAATTTGGACCAGTAAAATCCGGCTGGGGTGAAACAATGAACATGGAAGCTGTCTGCGCCAGAATGGACCCAGCTGTTGGTTTTTACAAAAATGTGCATTTAAGCCCTGACAAAAAAGAGTTGTTGCTCGAATCAAATTCGGAGCATGGACCAATGATCACTATTTCGACAGCAGAGCTCAGTGCGCTTGATGGTGATTTCCTTGAAGTCGAGGCCATAATCAATGCGCCGACGTCTTTTGCCGCACCCCGGATCGAACTGCAGTGGATCACGACCGTTCATCCAGACTATGAGAAACGAGAAAGATATAGTTATGCAGATGCCATCATCAATGATGGCAAACCGCATCGTTACTTACTGTCGCTGCGCCGCAACGGTTGGACGACAGGGGGTGCCCCGCGCCTCATAGCGCTGGGTTTCCCTGCTGGAGCTAAAGTAAGGTTGCTGAACCTCGGCGTCAGCTCCAGTGAAAAAATTGCTGAGCTGAAACCTGTACTGGATGGTGCTGCTAATTCTGAATCTGAGCGATTCACTCCGCCATATTACAAATATCCGTTTGACCCGCAACTAGGCTTTGTTGCGCTTTCAGGAAGCGCTGCGAATATTCTTGCTGATTATTCCGTCGCCAATGTAGAAGGCGCAAGTGGAGTTTGTGTGGAACTTTCATATCCAGACCAGAGCTTTGACGATGCTAATTCTCAGCATATGTCCG
>JBIKOL010000199.1:0-14615 GCA_044358055.1 Obscuribacteraceae bacterium (SeqCode) | reverse complement strand
GGCGAATTAGCTCGTGTGAGCCAATTCCCTAAAGATCCCAAATACTTCGATCTGGCTTGACAAATATCAGGGAATCTCCCGGGAGTCCGCCTGCGGTAACGGCACTTTCTGGCGGCTTCGAAATCTGCCAAGCGCTTATTTCGAAGGAGAGTTCGGTGTGTTTGGCGCGGATTTTCTTGTCGTGTCCTGCAGAGTAACTTTGTACTGCATAGCATGATAAGGATAGCCCTTCGCTGTGTTCCACTGCGAAACTACAACCCCAAAACCGCCGGGCGAGTCTAACTTTGAGCCCGGCAAGATGTATCCGCCATATAACTGCGCAACGCGGTTGTGTGCGGGGTCTTCGTTGTCCCAACCACTGCCGACCACGGGCATTTGCAGCGGGGTCGTGTAGAGGTTGTCTGTTGGTGTATTTATAACCCGATAACCAAGTGCATATTGTGAATCAACGAATCCACCGAGAACCCACTTGTCGTGATCGAGCCGACGGAATGTCAGTTCACCCCATGTTTCACCAGGCGGCGTAATTGGTGTTGGGTCATTGCCCCAGCCCCACTTTCCATTTGCCCATCCCCAACCTTCGTATTTGGAGTTGTCGCCCAGGTCATCGGGATGAACACGTCGCAAAATGATTCCTTTATTGCGTTGAAAGCCCGTCGAGACGACGTAAACATAATTATCTTCAGGATTGTAGTCCCAGCTCCAGCACTGCGCATATCCTTTGTCCAGATCGCCCGGGAATTGCGCCATCTGCTGCCAGCTTTCGCCATTATCTTTTGAAGACCATATGCCAGACCAAACGACGTTTCCGAATCCGTGGTTTGCATTGGCGTGGAGGTAAAGCGTGTCGCCGACTCGAAGCAAGTCTGATGGAATCATCGTGCTGATTCCTCCATGACTCCAGCCCGAGTTCGGGTTATCGTGAATATAGGGCCACAACTGACGAGCATAATTTGGATCGCCGCCGGCAGCATGGTCGTACTGAATCAAATTATTTGCATCTCCGCTTCCAATCAAGGCCACCGGTGAGCGCCAGTCGCCTTCGCCTACATGGCTGCCAGAGAATGTATCGCCGAATACAGATACAAGTTTTCCATTCGGCGCCACGACTGATGCACCGAGATCAGTCGCGCTCACTCCCCATTGGCTTGTTATGCCAACTCCAGTCATGTCGGCGACTTTTCCATCGACAGGGGGAAGCTCTCGTTCTGAAAGCCTGGCTCGATCCATCATTTGTTCGACCGTGTCGCCCCAATTTGGTGAGTCAGATTTGCCGGAGGAATTTATGCTATCAGAACCTTTCTTATTGCCGAAGGAATCGCGCAACTCAGCAAGTTTTTCGAATGGAATTTTGCTGCTTTGATCAGCGCCGGATTCCAGTGCCGTATTTGTCTTTCGATTTTCGAGCTGGGCAACAGCGTTTGATACCGTCAGCTCGGGTTTTAGTACGTGAAACCATGTCGCCGTACTTTCCTGAGCTTCTTGCTGAAGCCATTTTGATGTAATCGTATTCTCTTGCTCTGCGTTCTTTGTTTTTAGTTCTGAGAATTGCTCACCTTGCACAACATCGCCTTATACCTTCTTATCCCCCGCCCTTAGTGTGCTGTTTCGACAATGAGTTGAAAATACGCAATTCACGCTGCGCGAATATAATTGCTTTAATCCAATGAACAGCTGCGTGCCGATGCTCTTGTTTGCTTGCTTGCTATATGTATGGAGCAGAAGTCTAAAACCATTCCGTTATGAAGCGCATATGACGACTGTGACTTTTTTGTGCTTCAGCCGACTCTACTCAGGGGGTTCGGAGGTTCTCAGCTTTTCCAGCGTTTCCGCTTGTATTAAATGATCACTTTTCTGGCAGATTTTCAGCGCTGAAAAGGCGCATTAATTCGTGAAAAAGGCGTGTTTTCAAGTGAAGTAATTAATACAGGCGATTTCCTCGAAACAGAGAAGAAAGAACCGGTCCCTAACACGCTCGAATCTTACGGTAGGGGGCCTCTCGTCTCGGGCGCCCTTAAAAAACTGTTCATAGGTTCCCGTGACGCTCCCTAAAAGTTGGGTTTCAACAGATCTGCGCACTAACAAACTACTAGGTTCTTTTAGCTGAGAGAAACATATAAAAGGATGGGCTGAATGTATAAAGGCTAAATCTGCTTAATGCTGCTAAGTATATGTTCACTTCTTGTTCTTCAGCTCTTTGCAAGCTGTAAAATGGTGATGCTGTTTGATTAGGGCAGAGCTGGCGTAGACGGGGCGCGCGGGCTCGAAAAGAAATCTCTGCGTTGAGCGGAGTGATGGAGTTTCCACAGAATGTTTTCAGGCATCGTTGAGGAAGAAGGAAGAATCATCACAACCCATGATTCTGCTGATGGCCGACGCCTCAAAATTGCTGCAAAGCTCATCTGTTCCGATTTGAAGCTGGGCGATTCCATTTCCGTATCCGGATGCTGCCTCACCGCAACCGACTTCAACAATGACAGCTTCTCTGTCGATGCCACCTTCGAAACATTGCGCCGCACTAAGCTCGGCAGTTTGAAAAACGGCGACAAAGTAAATCTTGAGCGCGCGCTGAAGTTCTCCGATAGATTGGGTGGGCATCTGGTTAGCGGTCACGTGGATGCGCTGGCTCGACTGTCGGCAATAAAGAAAGAAGGGTTTTCCTGGGTCATGGAGTTTACAACTCCGGCCAATTTGCAGCCCTACTTTATTGAAAAAGGTTCCGTCGCCATAGATGGCATCAGTCTCACTGTTGCCTATCTCAAGCCAGTCAACGCACAAGAATTTCTCTTCGCAATTGCGGCTATTCCGCACACGCTCGAAGTCACTACTCTTTCGCAATTGTCGATCGGTGATCAGGTAAATATTGAAGCCGATCTAATCGGCAAATACGTGGCGAACTGGATGCTTGCCACGCATGCCCCGCAGAACATTAACAAAGAAGGGCTGACAAGGAATTTCCTGTCCGAACATGGCTACACTTAAGAAGAAAAGCGACAAGCCGCTCAAGGAGTCCCCTATGCACAATACCATCGATTCTTCGAATGCCGCTGCTGCTGCACAATTTGGCGCAGACGAGGACGAAGCGCTTGTCTTCAACTCAATCGAAGAAGCGATTGATGATATACGAGCCGGTAAATTCGTCATCGTTGCCGATGATGAGGGGCGCGAGAATGAAGGCGATCTCATTTGTGCGGCTGAGTTGATCACACCCACGATGGTCAACTTCATGATCTCTGAAGCCAGAGGATGGGTCTGTCTCGCCATCAATGAAGAACGTGCGCAGAAGCTCAATCTGAATTACATGGTTGAACGCAATACCGAATCTCAAGGAACTGCGTTCACAGTCACAATTGACGCTGACCCCAAATATGGTGTCACTACAGGAATTAGCGCATACGATCGTGCTACAACAATTCGTGTTGCCGTTGATAACGAGTCAAAACCGGAAGACCTCCGCCGTCCTGGGCATATCTCGCCGCTTATTGCCAAATCAGGCGGTGTGCTGCAGCGAGCCGGGCATACTGAAGCTGCTGTAGATCTCGCGCGCCTTGCAGGCTTCACCCCTGCAGGTGTAATTTGCGAAATCATCAACGCTGATGGAACCATGTCGCGTGTTCCACACCTGAGAGAATTTGCTAAGAAGCACGGACTCAAATTCATAACGATCGCGCAGCTAATTGCTTATCGTCTGAAAAAAGAACGCTTTGTTGTACGTGAAGCGGACGCTGATTTTCCGTCAGCATACGGCAAATTCAAATTCTATGGATACCGAAATCAACTTGATGGACAGGAACACGTTGCAGTCGTCAAAGGCGATGTCGCTGGCAAGAAAGATGTGCTCATCCGTGTGCACAGCGAATGTTTGACTGGTGATGTGTTCGCCAGCTTGCGTTGTGATTGTGGTCCGCAACTTGAAGCGGCGATGGCCATGATTTCGCAGGAGGAATACGGAGTCCTCGTCTACCTCAGGCAGGAAGGACGCGGTATTGGGCTCATCAATAAGTTGAAGGCGTACATGCTGCAAGACACCGGGCAAGATACTGTACAGGCGAATGAATCGCTTGGCTTTAAGCCAGACTTGCGCGATTATGGAGTGGGCGCCCAAATTCTTGCCGACCTCGGATTGAGTTCTGTGCGGATAATCACAAATAATCCGCGCAAGATTGTTGGACTTGAAGGCTATGGTCTCAGTATCACAGGTAGAGTTGCCATGCCTCCTGCCTGCAACAGCCACAATATGAAATACCTTCTCACCAAAAAAGAAAAAATGGGACACTGGTTTGAAGGATTGAAGAACTCTGACCATTAGATTGCTCAGATTGAACACAGATGCACAGATTGGCAGAGATTGGCACATTGAACGCAGGTTGGCACATTGAACACAGATTGGCACATTGAACACAGATTGGCACATTGAACGCAGGTTGGCACATTGAACACAGATTGGCACATTGAACACAGGTTGGCACATTGAACACAGATTGGCACATTGAACACAGATTGAACAAATTGAACACAGATTGAACAGCGTATGTTTTGCGCGAACAGGAATCCCCAACTCAACACACAGCACAGGAGAGCTTGTCACAATGCCAAAAACCATCGAAGGCGATTTAATCGGTTCTGGACTTTCGTTCGGCATAGTGGTCAGCCGCTTCAATGAGTTCATCACGTCAAAACTGCTTGGCGCCTGTGTTGATACTCTGAAGAGACACGGCGTCGACGAAGATAATATCGAGATCATGTGGTGCCCTGGTGCCTACGAAATTCCTTTTGTTGCACACAAAGCAGCCAAATCAAATAAATACGACGGGGTCATCTGTCTGGGTGCAGTGATTCGCGGCGCAACATCGCATTACGACCTCGTCTCCGGCGAGTGCGCGAAAGGCGTCGCTTCGGTCGGAATGGAAACAGGTGTGCCAACCATTTTTGGTGTAGTCACAACTGATTCCATCGAGCAAGCTGTCGAGCGTGCGGGCACCAAAGCCGGTAACAAAGGCGCTGATGCTGCCGTTGCAGCAATCGAAATGGCAAATCTGGTTCGAGCAATGAACGCCAGCCCAGCACCTAAACAAAAAGTCACACAACGCTAACTCTTCAACGAAGTACGCGCACATTGCGCCAGACGTTACCCCAAGTCCGAGCCCGCCTCCCATTTGTCCGTAGAGGAACGAAATGCGTGGAAGGAGAGTGATTCTTCGTTGCGTCGGCAACGCTCACCTCAACACCATATAGCGTCTGCGCTATACTACGGGGCTGCGTATAGCGCAGACGCTATAGGAAATTCAAAATCCTATAGCGTGAACGCTATATTAGGGGCAGTAGTATAGCGTTCACGCTATAACTCAGGAGCTATAACTCAGGAGTTATAACTCAAGAGCTTTAACTCAGGGGCTATAACTCAAGAGCTGCTATAACTCAGGAGCTATAACTCAAGAGCTTTAACTCAAGAGCTCTATTTAATTCAAGAGCTCTAACTCAAGAGCTCTAACTCAGGAGCTCTATTTAATTCAAGAGCTCTAACTCAAGAGCTCTAACTCAGGAGCTTTAGATCTGGTGACTCAGGAGCTTTAGATCTGGAGCTCTAACTCAGGAGCTCTAGATCTGGTGACTCAAGAGATCTGGAGCTCTAACTCAAGAGCTTTAACTCAAGAGAGCTTAACTCAAGAGAGCTTAACTCAAGAGGGCTTAACTCAAGAGAGATAACTAACTTGCGATTGAGCTGAATGCTTAGCTTTGCCTGTGCTCGTGATCGGCGCACCACTGAAACTAAATAGACTAACCATCTATGTTTATAGAAGTACCTCTGTGGGGTAAAGGTCATTCTGTGAACCAATCCGCTTTGTGCGAAGAAACAGATTCTGGTGCAAAGGTCATTCTCTAGAACAAATCGCTTTGTGCCAAGAAACTGACTCTGGCATAATCTGGCGGCTTTCTTAGAGCATGTTAATTGTTCGTCTAATCGACGAACGTAGATGATTCGTTACCACTGTTCAAAAACATCAGCAAATGGCTACTTTGTATACTTCTTGATGAGTTTCGCAGTGTAAAATCGATGACATTTTGCCACTATATACGACACCGGAAGTGGTATCAGAATCTGGGGTAAAGGCTGCTGCTTGACTTCGGGCTTTCGCCGGGCTCTCAGCGCTTGAGATGCTGATAAATAGCCGCTTTCTGGATTTCGGCTGCAGGCTAATTTATTGCTAATTAAGCGAATTGCAACTTGATTACCATCCATGCATCGATTACTCTTATGGCATAAGAAGATATGCGCGGCTGAATTTTTCGAGCCGTCCTTTTCTTTGGCAGGTTTTTTCGCACAATTTGGCGTCATCGGGCAAAGATCAGAAGAGGTCGTTAATATGTTTACAGCTACCCAGCAGCCACACCTGCTAAATCCATTATCAGCAGAAGATCTGGGTCAGCTCCAAGTACATTTACCGGCACTAAAAATATTCTCGTTCCGAGGTCCTGGTACCTCAGGCGGCGTAGCCACTAGTCTAGCTCCGCTCACCAAGCAGCTTGGTACCAAGGTCCAATGGGTGGCACTCTCGGGCGTACCTCTTGAAGAAGATCGCCCCATCGCCGGTTTCAGTTTTCACAGACCGGACATAAGTGACGAACTTCTCAGCCAGAGTGGAAAAGCAGTAACAAATTATCTCTGGCCCTTGCTCCATAGCATGCCTGAAAAAGCGCAGTTCGATGCGCAAGAGTGGAAAAATTTTCGCCAGCTCAGCTTGATGCTCGCTCACCAATCTCACAAAATTGCATCGCGCAGTTTCCCGACTTTATTGTGGCTGCATGATTTCGAAATGGTTCTTCTGCCTCCAATGCTGTCTATGGATGCAGGCGTAATACTTTGCCATTTCTGGCATGTACCGTGGCCTTCAGCCAAAATTATGGCCGCCTCACCGATTGGTGCAGAACTTACGGAGTCGTTATTGTGCAATCGTATTCTCGGTTTCCATACCGCAGAATATGCGAAGAACTTTATCGATACAGTTCAAGCACTAATTCCAGATGCAGTAATCAATAACGAAGACAGAAGCATCAGCTACCGTGGCAACACTACCCGCATCGTGGCTATGCCTCTCGGACTTGACTATCCGTATTGGCAAAGACTGGCTCGTTCGGCTCGCCCGCTTGTGGAAGCGATTCCTGTGGCCAACCGACTGGCTCACCAGGTCATTCTTGGTGTAGATCGCCTTGATTACACCAAAGGCATTTTGGAAAAACTCGACGGTCTCGAGCACTTCCTGCAAAATAATCCTGATTATCACCGCCGAATGCATTATGTTCAGCTCGCACAACCCGGTTTTGCGTCCCCGCAGTTCGATCAATATGCGGGCGAAGTGAAAGCTCGTGTTCAGAAAATCAACGAGACTTATCGCAAAGACGGTTGGGAACCAATCGTGTTCATGACCGGCAATTTCACCCATGCACAACTTTCTGCCTGGTATCAGGTGGCAGATGTACTTGCCGTGACTCCAGTGCGTGATGGACTCAATCTCGTCGCGAAAGAATTCATCGCCTGTCGTCAGGACGAGCAAGGTGCGCTTGTTCTCAGCGAGAGAGCCGGTTGCGCTTCTGAATTGATTAGTGGTGCAATCATGGTTGATCCGACTAAAGCGGAAACAATTTCTCAAGCAATGCAATTGGGCCTCTCCATGGGCGTCGAAGAAAAACGCCGCCGCATGGTTTCGATGCGTCATGTCGTTGCCTGGAATCGTCTCCATGATTGGGCTTGTGGATTCCTCCGTCAGGCTATCAATCCAACCGAGACCGCTAAGAAACGTCAAGCCGGCTAATCTAACTCACTAGATTTACTCGTTGGTAGTGGCGACGCCATGCGTGGCCCGCGAGGAACCGGGGCAATATTTCTGGCGATGTATGACGTCGTCTCTCTTGGGGCGGCGTCCGCTTCGCATCTAAGCCGCGTTGAAATCGAAGAAAAGGCCAATTGGCGAAAGCCGCGGAGGCTGCATAGGCTTAAATTACTGATGGGGGTAGCTGCAAATAATTAACGCAGCGAGGGAATTCGCTGAACATCCAGGTTAAGATAGGACATGAGCGTTTGAGCTCTTTGCGATACTTCAATTACTTTGCTGCCCAGCAAGGTTTGGAACAAGTCTGACTCTTTTCCTTGAAAAAAATCCGCCTCAGTAAAAAGCAAGCACTCATCACCTGCGCCAAAGCGTTCCCACAAGTATGGTTCATATGCAAGAGCAAGAAGTGCCGTGTCGATAACCCAGGCGCTGAAATTGTCCAGGTAGGGACCAAAGTGTTCTGAACTCCGTCGAGGGTGCTGATAGTTTCGGTGACCGTTTTCCCAGCTTATGAAGCCTGCCAGCTCGGGGACATACATGTTGTCATAATCGATCAGAATGAAATCGTCTTTGTCCATGATGATATTGCCGTGCTGCAGGTCACCATGGGCGATACCATTTTTCTCTAGCGCCAGCATCATTCGTTTGAATCTTTCTCGCAGTTCAAGCATGCCCTCAAAATTTTTGCGCATGTTCGCCAGATACTCGTTAAGCGGCAATCCATTAACCCATTGCATTTTTACAACGGGATACCAGCTTGTCCCAACTTTGATTCCTTTTTGAATGAATTGACATGGCACCGTGTAAGGCAAGTCATCTGCACAAACAAAACTCGATGTTTTCTCGTAGCGCAAGAATTGATCTTTCACTGGTTCGTTAAAGCATCGTAGTGCCCATTCTGAATTGTTATGGCTCACCTTGTAGACGCAGGCAAATGCACCGCTGGCGGCGCGTGGCATTCCGAGCGCGTTAAGTGTAATAGTTCCATGCTTCAGGTCGGGATCTTCAAAGCAGAGCTCAGGAGCTTGAGCTGATTCGTTGTAATCCTGTGCTGTTGGCCAGGGCTCTCGCTCCTTGAGTTTCTTATTGCGCGCGCTTGGACCTGATGACGACTCATTTTCGCCGAAATTCATCGGCAGCTGTTTGGGCATTCCAACTTTATGCGCACCTGCTCGATTTAGAAGCTCCAGCAATTTCGCTTGCATCTGCTTCAAGATCAGTTCGAACGGAAATCGAGCCGAATGCTTTATGCTTTGCTTTTCTCTTGAAACTAATATGAATTGCCCGCACTGGGGTGGCATTGGCTGAAAAAATAAAAAGACGTCGAGAGTCTTTGAGTCCGCCCAGCCTAGCGGCATCTTTTCACGTTCAAGGCTCTCCATCGACATGCTGAAGCTCATGTGCAGTCCGCCGACTTTACCAGGAAGAAGAGCGGATGATGAACTGACATGCAGATGCCATTTTTCACCGTGAGAGTCGATGAAATCCTTTTGTTCAGTGTAGAACTTTAGCAAGCGTCGTCCAATCTTATGCAGATGCTGGTGCGACCACGCTTGGAATATTCCAACGTCGATTACATTAATTTGTTTGTTGATCGGTTGGAATGCACCGGCCTTTGCAAACTCGCTTCTTACTGTGTCGAACAATGAGCGTACTATCGTCCAGTCGGTTGAATCAGGATCCAGCGTGTCGCTCAGCGAGCCGTTCCAATCGCAGTTGAGCTCCCATGCGTTTGAACCTTCAATAGGCAGTGGGTAAAACCTGATATGAAATGAACTCATGTTTGCGGCACTAATGTATGCTTCGACCACGGATGTCCAGGGATTTTGCCGCGACTCCAGGGAGGTTCGTATAGGAATTCGTTTGCCATATTCATCAGTGACGGAACTAACGTTACGCAAGATATGCCGCACTATTTCAGCTTTAAACTCTGCACCTTCCAGTACAACTGAACCACCATTGTGAAATGCGCTTACACTGCGACGCAGCTCTGCATCCGCGAGCATTCTTTCTGTTTTGTGCACAAACTCTTGAATAGCAAGGTGCTCTGCCGAAGATTTCGACTTGATCGCATCAGTGTTCGAGCCCCATTCGTAAACAAGCTGAAGGAAATTACCTACTGAAATAACTTTGCAAGCCACAAAAATCAAAGAGTCATTTACGTGGGCAATTGCGGCAAACGCATATGGTGTCTTTAAATTCAGCGTGCTCAGAGGAATATTCTTGGAGGACCAGGTGCAGCGCAGCATTGACTCTTCGAGTAGCTGCGTTATTCTTCGTTTGCGAATGTGTTTAAGCGTTTGCCCGTGAAACTCGGTAAATTCCAACGCAGCCCATTGTTTCCGCAAGCGTTCCTTTAACGCCGTGTCTACCTTGAAAACCGCGGCTCCGCTAAGCAACGCCATTAGAGTGCTGGTCAATGCTATGAGAACCGGATCCAAGCGTTCTTTCCCGTGAATTGAATAAAAGTATATCAACCGCGGCAATATAAGAACTTCGCAACAAAGGCAAGATAAGAGCTTCGCTTGCTTGACATGTTGCATTGGAAACTTTTGAGCGGACGGCTTTTAACGGAAAATTTCGCCTTCTACAGAAACTTCACTTCTAATCAATTAGCTCTTCATTCCCCCGACCTATGCTCACTTTGTTGTTGCAAGCGGGAGAGCAGAAAAATGCAGAAAAATTCTAAATGGTTAAAAGGTGTAGCAGTTTCGCTTTTGAGTTCGATGTGCTCGCTGTCGCTGGCGGTTTCCGCTGGATTTGCCAGTCCGGAACTGAAACCGATGGCTGAAACACACTCCGGCTCGGGTGCCAATTTGAGGGCTGTTGCACAAAGGCAAAATATGCCAGTGTGCAAAAGAGCTAATGCAATGTTCGTAAGGGATCGACTGATGGTCATCTTAAAGGATGGTGTAAATCAGGACGAGTTTGCGTTGTCACTCGCGAAAGAAAAACTCAAGATTGAAAAGACAATTGGCGCCGGAAGCACAAAAATTCTGCTTCTCAAAACAGAAGCAGGAAAGATGCTTGAAGCTGAAAAAATGTTGATGGCAAATCCTTCGGTGAAAATGGTGCAGCGGGATTTTCTTGCCAAAAGCAAGTGGTCATATACAGGTCCTAACACTACACCGAATGATCCTGACTATCAATTTCAAACTTACCTTACTGAGATGGGGATAATCAGAGCCTGGGGACAGGCACGAGGGCTAGGTGTAAATATTGGAGTCGCAGATTCAGGATGCGATCCACGAAATTTGGATATTTATAGAAATCTTGCTAGTGGTCAAGATTACATTAATGGAGGCGTTTGCCGGTCTGATGATACTGGTCATGGAACTTGCGTGGCCAGTGTGCTCGCAGCGAAGGGCGATAATCACCTGAATGGTATCGGGATAGCGCGTGACTCGATGATAATTCCATATAAAGTACTTGCGCCTGGAGCAGATGGATCTGAGTACATAAATGAATCCGCTCTGATTCAAGCAATATTTGATGCTGGAAACTCATACACTCAAATCATGAATATCAGTTATGCCGCCGAAGATGCAGGCAACGTCAGTTTCGCAAATGAGTCTGCGCATGCAATGTTATGGCAGGCCCTTCGCTGGTATTACGATCAAAAAAATGGCCTGGCATTTTTTGCCATGGGCGGAGACGGTTCATTTTACGATCCTGAATTGCGCCTTCCATATTGCATTATGGTGGGAGCATATAATCAAATGCATCAGACTATGGTGAATCCCAGCCAGGCTATCTGGTTTACAGCTCCTGGCGAGAATATTTACGTTTCTGGATTGGGTGGAAGAACCGCATACAGAACTGGCAGTTCGTTCTCATGTGCCATGGTGTCGGGAATCGCCGCGCTTATCAAGTCAAAGGACAGCAGGTTGACCAATAGCCAGATTCTCTCGCTCATGACCAGGAACTGCAGAAATGCGCCCGGTTCAAACTTGAATGACTATTATGGTTACGGAATACCACAAGCAGATCAGGCGCTTCAAATGATTAGTCCATACAATTATTTTCCGAGAATACGTTTCTAGGAATATTTCCCTGGGAGCGCTGCCATCCTTGGGATCGCTCCCATCTCTGCTGGCTTCTAATCTGAGAAAAACAGCTGATGCAAACAGATAGTTTAGATCAGAAGTTGTGCTGATAAAGAAAGCGGATGAGCTCACTTCCTAATTTCTCGAAGAGCTTAGTGTCGGGCTCGGAGACAAATTGGGGACATTTCGGGGACAAGCGAGAGACTCTTGTTTTTTATTCTGAATATGTGAAGTTCAATCCGAACGACATGAATTCAATTAAGTAGACAGTAATAGGCGAAGAGAAATGAGCAATATGTGGAGTAGAGTTAAATCAATAAAGCCAGTGAGGCAGCTCGCGATTCTTGCGCTGGTCATGAGTATTGGTACAAGCAGCATTGCTTCAACAGCTAAACATGTGCCATCGAACACAAAGACTCAAAGCGCTAAAGATTATTCCTTGCCTTTAAGCGAGCAAGAGTCGCAGAATTCAAAATATGATTCTCCTGCTCAGGACGGATGGCAGTTTTACAGAATGAATGCTTCTGGTTCATGGGACAAGACAATGCGCCGATTTCCTCCCAGCTATACGGTGAGGACAAAGCGTGCGGGTGATTAATTGAGAGCACCTTGGAAAGCGCAAGCATTCCTTGCTGGGTTTTAACTGGAGTTATGAAAATGAAATTTATTAATGCAAACAAGAATACACAGAACACATCAGGGAAGAATTACAATCTTTCAGACTCGATTCAGCTCCCCGGAAATCGACCTGATGGCAGAACGAAAATAAGCAGACCAGTTCAAGCGCTCTGGGATCGAAAACCCGTTGATTTGGTTGCCAGAGTGCAGAATGCGGTCGATTAGCCTTGCAACGCAGCAATTACAACCGTCACTCTTCTTAGCTGCGACAGCTTGGTACGGTATGTGTAGGGGCGAGGCCATGCCTCGCCCGGCTTCGAAAAGTGAACTATAACAAGAGCCACTTATATTGGTAAGCTCACCAAGCCCAGGGAGATTCATAAATTACCTTGATAAATCCACGATGCTTTTCAGGCTCTTTGCTAGCTGCTGCTCTTCATATATAAAAGTAGCTACGAGATGGTTTCCTTCTATCTCGTAAAAATGTCCCGGGTGAACAAGAATATTCTCTTGTTTAAGTAGGCGCATTGCTGTTTCGACTTCATCGCAGTTTATTTTGACGGTGATGTAGAATCCACCCTGTGGTGGACAGAATCGCGTTCCGTCAAGAGCATCAATTGCTATTTTTCGCAAATTGGAAACTTTCCGTTTGTATTGCTGTTGAAAGTCTTTTCCTCTTTCGAAAATTTCAGCAGTTGCAAATTGAACTGTTTCATTCACAGGTAAGAAAGTATCTGATATCGTTTCTAGCACTGAGAGCGATTTTTTTACAAGTTGCTCTTCGCCTGAGACGGCTATCCAGCCCAGTTTCATTCCAGGCAAAGCAAAGCTCTTCGATAATCCGTTCAAAGTAAGAACAAGCGGTGCGTTGGTTCCCGCTATTCGTGGCAATTGATCAAGTTCAAAAAGAAATTCGTTGAATACTTCATCTGATATGATGGGCAACTGGTGTTGTTTTGCAAGTTCAGCAATGAGTTCGAGGGCTGTTTGTGAGCAGACCATTCCTGTTGGATTATGCGGAGTTATTAAAACAATTGCTCGCGTTTTGTGAGTGATTTTTTGTTCGAGATCTGCAATGTCAATCTGCCAGTTCAATTCCTTCGACAGATTGTAATAACGAAGCGTGACACCTGCCATGCGTGCGATGAAGTCTAGTAGCGGGTAAGACGGAGTCGGGCAGAGAATTTCATCGCCGGCTTGCGCAAGCATTCTGAAGCAATACAGATACGAGAGACTGGTTCCTGGAGTCAAAACAATTCGGTCTGCTCGAATTGGTTCTGCATTGCAATAGCTGGAAATTGCATTGCGTGCTGAGATCTGCCCGAACGGATCTGGCTTGTATACGGCGGCTTGCTTCGCTGCCTTCAATAGAATATCGTCAAGAATTTCTTGAGGAAATTGAATTCCTGCTTCGCTGACATTACCTTTCACCAGATCTACAATTTCACGACCCTCGCCGCGCAAGCGTTCGAGTAGCTCATACAAGGGATGAGTTTCGCCGGTGAAATCGTCTGCCAGATCCGCAAAATTCATGCGAACAAATATATCACTTTGGGAGTATAAGCGGGTGCCCCGGAAAATTGCGAGATCCCGGGAGCGCCGGCGGCTCGCCGGCTTCTATTTCTTCAGATCGGATCGAATGTTCTAAGCCGGCGAGCCGCCGGCGCTCCCGGGTTCGATGGTATCGACGCCGGAATCGCGAATTGGTATGGACGCCCTTTCGCGAAATGGTAGGGACGCCTCATGGGCGTCCCTAGAGATTCGATGAGGTCCTCTCAACGGGAGCCCGTGAGGCGTCCGTACCATACTTTGTCTACAGTAGCGAGGCGCGCTGTTAAGTTCTACCAGCAGCGACGATGGTGTCCGCCGCGCATAATAGCGCTGCCGATGATTGAACCTACCATGCCGCCGACGTTGCCACCACCATAGTAGCCGCCATGGCGATAGCCTGGATAGTAGCCGCCATAGCCGGGATAGAATCCACCGCGGTACATGGCACCATTGATCAATCCTGAAACAACACCGGCTCCGATTTGTGCGGCAACGTTTCCATTGTGCGGTCTGTAATAGCCGGATGAACAGCCCGGATTGTAATACTGCTGATTGTATCTCTGGTCGTAAT
>JBIKOL010000268.1:0-4329 GCA_044358055.1 Obscuribacteraceae bacterium (SeqCode) | reverse complement strand
AATATCGCAATCGTGCCTTCGGGCGGCAAGCTCTAGTAT
This sequence comes from Obscuribacteraceae bacterium (SeqCode), assembly GCA_044358055.1. Lineage (GTDB taxonomy): Bacteria > Cyanobacteriota > Vampirovibrionia > Obscuribacterales > Obscuribacteraceae > JAIEPM01. The sequence continues at coordinate 4,290 of JBIKOL010000268.1, read as the reverse complement.
TAGTTCCTCATCTATTAAAGGCATGTCGCATGGGCAAACTAGGGCCTGCTCGTTTTCCGCAAGCAACAATCCCGAGAGGATGCCGACAAGCGGACCTTTTCCAGGCACCAGATCGCGTGCGACATTTACGCTCAGATGCCTGAATTCATCTGGGTCCTGGCATACCAGGATGATATCCGAGAAAACTCTGCTGACTATGCCGAGGCAATGTTCAATAAGTGTAGTTCCAGAATAAGGCAGAAAGGCTTCTGCACGTCCCATTTTTTTGCTGCTGCCGCATAAAATGACTGCACTTACTTGCTGAGCTTTTATTTGTGACGAGTCCTGAGTCAGACCAGAGCTGCATCTAGGCATTTGCTATTCACCACGATACACCGGCTCACGCTTTTCGGCAAAAGCCGCAAGCCCTTCGAGTCTGTCTTTTGTATTGAGCAGTTGCAGGTAAGCTTTTGTTTCAAGGGCAAGCCCAGCGCTGAGATCCCGGTCAAATCCATTATCTATGGCAAATTTAGCAGCTTTCAGCGCAAGTGGTGCTGCGCTTGCAATTTCCTTGGCCCAGCTGAGTGCTTGCTGGCGCAATTCATCATGTTCGCTCGCTTCTTTAGCTGCCGAGGGCACAACTTTGTGTACAAGTCCGACTGTAAGGGCTTCCTGTGCGTTCATCGGTTTTGCAGTCAGAATCATTTCTTTTGCACGAGACTTGCCGATCAAGCGGCTGAGCCGCTGAGTACCGCCTGCTCCCGGGATGATACCCAGGCGTACTTCTGTAAGGCGAAGTACCGCTTCTTCTGTCATGATGCGCAGATCGCATGCCAGTGCAAGTTCAGTACCGCCACCGAATGCGGAACCATTTAAAGCGGCAATAACAGGTTGCGGCATCTGCTCGATTGCAAGCATTGTTGATTGAATCAGATTCAGATAATCAAGAACCTGACCCTCACTCATGCCTTTGCGCTCGGTGAGATCGGCTCCTGCGCAGAATACCTTGATGCCTGAGCCGGTTATGATCACGACGCGAACGTCTCTGTCCTGGGCAAGCTGATGGCATGCTGCCTGCAGCGCACGCAGAATTTCACTGTTGAGGCTGTTATGCACTTTAAGTCGGTTAAGCTTTAACCAGGCAACAGAACCTTCTTTCTCGACTATCAAAGTATCGCTCATTTGCAAAGCTCCACTTTCGTTTCGTCCTTTTTCGAGGACTTTGCTCGTGTCGCCAGACATGCCTGTAAATACCTCCCGGTCAATTTGTGCTGCACAAGACGTTCTGCCAGTTCTCCGGCATCTATCAACTTTTCGAGATCAATTCCTGTTTTGATTCCCATGCCTTCAAGCATGTAAGCCAGATCTTCTGTCGCGAGGTTTCCTGCTGCTCCCGGGGCATAGGGGCAGCCGCCCATTCCGCCAATACTGGAATCAAAGATCGTGATGCCCGCTTCCAGACCCGCGAGCACATTCGCCAGTGCTGTCCCACGTGTATCGTGAAAATGCAGGGCGAGCTTATCTTTCGGCACGGTACTTTCGAGTCGTTCGATCATCCTCCAGACGTCCACCGGAGTGGCACCGCCTATGGTATCGCCGAGCGAAAGCTCATCTATTCCAATATCCACCAGTCTCTGGACAAGCTCATGCACTTTTTTCGGATCTGTCTTATCTTCGTAAGGGCAGACAAAGACTACAGAAAGGTAGCAGCGAACAAAAAGCTTGTCTTTATGTGCTCTCTCCGCCAGCTTAGCCAGCGTATCGACTGCTTCCTGCGTTGACTTGTTGATGTTTTTCTTGTTGTGTGATTCAGTTGCTGACATGAAGAGGGCAATTTCTTTCAGTCCAGCTTCAATTGCAGAGTCATAACCTTTATCGTTCGGCACCAGGGCTGAGCAACGTACATCTGATGGAAGCTGCAGTGTTTTTGCCACTGCGGCACCATCAGCCATCTGCGGAATCCATTTTGGGCTGACAAAGGAACCTATCTCTATGCGTTTAAGTCCAGCATTTGCCAGGGCAGTAATCAACTGCACCTTTCCCTCTGTATCCACATGCGTTGCTTCATTTTGAAGCCCATCACGCGGACCTACCTCGACAATTCTCACTTCTCTGGGCAAGTCTTTCATATGCTCTTCCCTCAAGCAGTGTATGGGCGTTGCCATGCTTCGCCCGGTTCAGGATTGTTATTAGTTCAGTACGATGACTACGTCGCCTTCGTTCACAAAATCGCCGGCAGCCACTTTCACCTCGGCAACCTTGCCTTCAAGTTCCGACGTAATAGGCAGTTGCATCTTCATAGATTCAATGATGATGACATCCTGTCCCCCGGATACCTGGTCACCGGTTGCAACCAGAACTTCAACAACCGTACCGGCCATCATTGCATTAATCTGCTTCATAGCTGCCTTTTCGCCCTTTTAATAACGTGCTGTAAAACACTCTAATGGTATCGCACCATTGATAATTGAGCATGAAGCTAGCTTTAAGAATCGGAGCCCAAGCTGTACAAGATTGAATATATCAATGACAAGCGCATGATTATTTTTCATCGAAAAGTTGTTTAGAAACCTCTACTTGCCTTTCCGTCGTGTCGCTGATGCAAAATCCAGGCTAGATGCAGTCTGCAAAGACATGAGGTATCCTGATAATACTCAGGGACGGGCGAGATACTACCAGTGGTGCCTGCTGATCAAGATAGACCATCTTCAGGTTCTCCGGAAGATGGACTTTCCCCCAGCATCTTCCATTTGTAATATTGTCGATACCGTTTATTGCATTTGTTGTATCTTCTTACACCTTTTTGCTTAATTGACATCCGCGAATTCGCTGTTAATCTTGTAAGTTAACGAGAAGGGTTTTGCACTTTCGCATGCCTTTTTTGCATTTACTAACAATCAGGCAGGAATATGATTAAACAGGTGCTTGAGTCAATCAAGACGCAGTTTCTTGCGTCAAATTATGGCAATATCACTGGCGCAATGCCATATTGCTTATTTGCGGCACTCTTCATCTCCCTGATGATTCCATCGAGTGTATTAGCGCAAGAGAGTAGCAGGGAGCTGGCTCAAACTGCTGATTATCAGCTTATACATGATTTGAGAAAGAACATTGCATTTGATCCTTTTAGAAAGGACTCATGGCAAAAGCTGGGCGAGGCGTATTGTCGCACTGCTGAGTACAAGAAGGCGGAGGAAGCTATTCTTTCTGGATTGAGTCTTGATTCCAAATCTGCAGATCTCTGGAACGATCTCGGCGACATTTTGTATCGGCAATCTCGCTATGCAGAATCGACTGATGCATATAAAAAAGCTTCAGCCCTGCAGAAGTCCAGGGAGTTTGCCGCAAGCGAGACGAGGAATAACGCACCGTCACGAGCCGGCACCATAAAATGCGTCTTCTCTAGCATGCCAACCAGCGTTATAGAGCCTGAACAAAATAGTACCAGACCAGGCAACGAAAAAAAACGAACCGCAGCTAGACTTGATTCAGGTTTTTGAAAGCGCTGACAGAAGAAATTCTCAATAAGTGTTAGCGGAAAAGACTCCGGAGTGCATCATTGATGCTTTTTACTGTCTCACCTTCTGGCTCTTCTTTCGCTTCTTCTTCAGTACCAGCTTGAGCCGTTGCTTGAGCATTGGGATCTTGAGCCTGCGTATAGTCTGCGCTTGAAGCTTCCAAAGAACCAGCTGATGGGTCTGTCCAATCCGTAGTGTTGTATTGAGTCGTGTCTGCTGCTTGTGCTTCACCCGTCAAATCGGGACTGTTTGCGTACACCTCTTGTGCAGACCACTGGTTGGGGTCGGCTGTTGGTGTGGTTCCTAAACCAGAAAGTAGATCATTCATGTTAGGTGCAGGCGCTGCTGTTGCTTGTCCTGGCAATGGAGGCGGCGGTGGAACTGCAACTGGTGCCGGCTTCCCTGAACCCAGATTCGGTCCACTCGGCGTGCGCTCTAGTGGCGTAAAGTGGGAGCCGATAGTATTACCTGACGGCTCGGCCTGTGCTGCACTCGGTAGCGGCGGAGCTGGCGTTTCAAAAACCGGCGGCGGTGGAGGCGGAGGCGTTTCAAAAACCGGCGGCGGTGGCGGTGGCGTTTCGAGAACGGGAGGAGGAGGCGGCGGTGTTCCTATAACGGGCGGAGGAGGAGGCGGCAGTGTTTCTATAACGGGCGGAGGAGGAGGCGGTGTCTCTATGACGGGCGGAGGAGGCGGAGCTGCCTCTACAACAGGCGGAGGAGGAGGAGCTGACTCCACAACAGGCGGAGGAGGCGCTGACTCCACAACAGGCGGAGGAGGCGCTGACTCCACAAC
>JBIKOL010000051.1:0-48688 GCA_044358055.1 Obscuribacteraceae bacterium (SeqCode) | reverse complement strand
GAATCAATTGCTCTCGGGACGATACAAGGCCATTCTCCTGATAGACATTGAAGGCTGCTTTGACAATATCGACCACGGGCACCTGTTTGGATTTCTTGAAACAAGAATTAAGGACCAAAAATTCCTACAAATGCTTCGAATATGGTGCGAAACGAGAAGCCAAGCCGTAGATCAATTCGGAATTGGTATTCCCCAAGGATTGCCAATTTCACCAGTGCTCATGAATCTCTACCTGCATAACGCTTTAGACAGCTATTTGGATGGCATTTCGTTAGTTCTAGGTGGTCCAAATCCACCGCAATTCATTCGCTATGCTGACGACATCATAGGCTTATTCTGTGACGATGCTTCCTTATCGTCATTTTTGCCACTGTTAAAGGAGCGCCTTTCAATCTTCAACCTCAAACCCAATGCGAAAAAAACCAGAATTCATGTTGTTTCAAGCCCTCTAAATGATGAGGTAGCTTTTGATTTCCTAGGCTTGCGGCACGAGTTAACGGGCAATCCTCCCAGCTGGAAACGCAGGACCAGTACAGCGAATTTGATCAGACTGCAGCGGCGCTCGCGTGAGATTGCGATGGATGCCAGTTTGCCAGTAGACAAAAAATTGAAAATACTAAACAGTATGGAGCAAAACCACATCCATTATTTTGATCACGCTGGCAACAATTGCATTGATCTTGCCAGACAAATAGTCGAACATGCTAGGTCTCTTTGCACAGGGCCATAGCAAACGTGAGCCCAGCAATTCATTTGCTGTAATCCTCACATCAGGAAGAGAACATTCTCTTACTGCTACCCATACAATATGGGCCATGTCCCCGGCATCGAGGGGCGTTGCGCGCACAGAAATCCCAATTCTGTTGTGGCATTAGCCCCCGGCCGGAAAGGACAATTGAGAACGCAGTTTTACTTACCGGATTCAAAAATATCCCTTCTAAAACCATAGACCATCTCACCGATATCATTTAAATCCAGCGATTCTTTATTCTGCCATTCCATTTTTCTAGAGATAAGCCTCCTTGCGGTGTTTCTATGTACACCCAGTAACTCAGCAATAGTGTTGACAGACAGTCCTGCGTGCCTACCTCGGTGAAATCCTTTTGGATAAGTATCAATACCACTCATCAATAACGCTCGACCAAACTCATCACTTATATTCTTACCTCAAAGTAGTTGAATTCTTGACCTGCTACATAACTGTCAATTTGGAGAGGTCGAGAATCCCTGTTGTTTAAGCAGATCATTTTTGCTAGCATCGGCGCTGGATTCCAGCTCCCGAATCCAGCTCTTCAACTTTTCCAATCCCCTCCGGCGCATGTTGTTTTCTTGAATCTGATAATCGTAAATATCCCTCGCCTTGATTGAAGGCTCGGTGATCTTAACTGAACGATAAATGTTGGAATTGTTCAACAGCAATCGTACGTCCTTCCCACTGGCTATTTTCAAAGGAACAAGCCAGCTTACGTAAGTTTTGTCATTGAACCATTGCGCAAAAACAATATAGCTACCAGGTTTCAGGTTCCCAAGAATATCAACTCCAGTATGGCGAGAGCTACGCGCGATAATGTATGGTCTAATCATCGCATCGGTTTCTTTGGCTAGATTCCTAAAAAGGAAGTGTTCATTGTCATCGACTAGTTCTGCAGCGATGTCTGCCGCTTTGTCAAACACTGCAGCCATGCGACCAGACAGCTGACTGGCTTTACAATCGCATAAAGAGATTTCGGCTCCCAGATTCTCAGTCGATTCCGTTTGCCCTATCAAAGATAATGCATCAGTTACGACCGACATTTGTCCTGGTCTAAAAAGGAAATACCAAGAACAAAACGTTAAGGTCACCAGAACCAATACACTCGACGTTACTATTACTTTGACATTTATCCGCGATTTCCCGTTTGACATTCACACCACCAATTACATAAACGCCGCTTATTACCTAGAACCACGACAGAGTCACTTTTAAACGGTGGTCTTATAATACAGTGGTCCTATGTGACTGATCCGTATATGTTCGTCCATAATGCTGAACAGAACAGAGATCATCGCAAAAAGATTGGGACGGCGAATTCGACAGATTCGTGTAGAGCAAGAAACGAGCCAAGAGAGCTTGGCGTATGAGGCTGGATTAGAAAGAGCCTACTACTGGAAACTTGAGAACGGGCGCATTAACGTTACTCTGGAAACTCTCGTAAAGATTGCAGACGCGCTTGGCGTTGACATAGCAGAGCTCTTTTACAAACCATCTTCCAAAAATAAAGCTATGCAAAATCGCACGTAATTTGCACACCATAGTTTCGCAAATCCAAGCAAATTTACTAGGTTTTTTGACCTTTTCACTGATAACTAGCACACCAGGGGGTCGGTCGCCTGCGCGCGATCATGATTTTGAATTTTTTGCTCAAGCAGACCGGGGCCTATTTCGTCAGAAGGACTTCTCAAAAAAAAAAAAATTGAGACAAAGTCTGATTAAATCTCGCGTGTTTTTCGTAAGAGTCGGACAACAATGCAAGCAGCACCTTTCCTATGACACTATAATAGGAAGAGAAATATCATATGTCATAAGCGTTTCGGAGATTTCAGTATGGGTGTTTTTCAAGATCCCAACTCAGGCAAATTTGGAATTCGCATAAAACACTACGGTCACGACTTCAAGAAAATTATTGGATTTGACCGTCGAGAAGCAGAGATTGCGCTGATGGAAGTAAAACGGGAAATTCAGATTGCTAAGCTAAGCAATCAAGGCTGGGAGGGCTTTGCAAAACTACAACGAGCGCAGCGTCCCGTTACTTTTGCAGAGGCAGCCGACCTGTTCTTAAAAGAACAAGAAAAGTCAAAATACTCTTCTATTCGGAGCTATCGATCAATCTTTCGGCTCTACCTGATGCCGAAATTCGGAAATCGTACCCTTATTAGCCTTACAGAGTCGGACCTGCGCGCTTATCAAAACGAGCTGGGATCGGTAAGGTCTGCAAAGGGAAAGACTCTCTCGAAATCTCGCGTCAACACCATCATGCAGCCGTTACGTTCCATATTAGCTAGGGCGTTCAGAGACGGAATTATTTCTAGAAACCCCGCTATCAGTGTGTCACGGCTACGAAGCGCAAAGCCAAAAATACAGCCGTTTTCCAATGATGAATTAAAACTGATTTTCCATCATATCGATCAGCACTACTTGCCGTTCTTCCTAACTCAAGCTTGTACCGGCGCACGACCAAATGAATTATCGGCACTTCGATGGCGCGACATCAATTGGAGTAACAACCAAATTTACATCGGACGAGGAAGAGTGCGGGGGCATGAAGGACTTCCAAAAACGTCCGCTGGGGAGCGTTACGTAAATATCACACCCCCCGTACTCTATGCTCTACAACTTGCGAAAAGACAACAGGTTGTCAGCATGGATGAGTTTGTATTCGTAAACAAGAAAGGCCGCCCGATTGACAACCATCTAAGTGATATTTGGGCAAATGCATTAAAACGAAGCGGACTAACGCATAGACCATCTTATCAGTTGCGCCACACATTCATTACGAACGCAATAATTGAAGGTTTTCACCTTCCATACATTGCCAGAATAGTTGGTCATACAACTATCGACACGCTTGTCAGACACTATGCTGGATGGATAGATTGCTTAACTAAAGAACAAGACAAAAAAATGCAAAATAACTTCCCACAATTCGGGTTAGGGGATACCCCAAAAATACAAAACGGGGAACCAAAAGGGGAGCTTGGCTAACCAAAAACCCTCAAAAGCCTGAATCGGTAATCAATTGTAAAAAAGTTCTGGAGATAAGGGGATTCGAACCCCTGGCCTTACGGGTGCGATCCGTACGCTCTACCAACTGAGCTATATCCCCGTGCTTAAAGGAAAAATCGCACAATCCATTATAGACTTATGATTCTAAGAATTGAAAGAGGATCCCAGCTTATGAAAGCAAATTTCTGGTCGAAGGCCACTTTCGCTTTACTTCTTTCTGCTTCGGTCTCTGCGGCTATTTATAATTGCCCGGCAACGGCAGCGGACGTACAAAGCGCAACAGCTGCAGTCGGTAAGCCGGCGCCTGCCTTTACTTTGACTGATTCGAATGGCAAGAAACGTTCACTATCAGATGCATCAGGCAAAATAGTGGTTCTTGAATGGATCAATTTCGGTTGTCCATTTGTTCAAAAACACTACAAAGCCAACAACATGCAGAAGTTGCAGAAAACGTATACAGGAAAGGGAGTTGTCTGGTATTCAATTTGCTCGTCGGCTGAAGGCAGACAGGGAAGCTTTCCCGCTCAAAAGATCAATGAATTATTGAAGGAGAATAATTCTTCTTCCAGCGCTTATTTATTTGATCCTGATGGTGCTGTCGGCCACGCCTACGGCGCTACCGCTACACCACACATGTTTGTTATAAATCAAAAAGGTATTCTCGTTTACGCTGGGGCTATCGATGATAACCCCAGCGCAGATATTTCGGATAAAGCTGGAACTAATTACGTTCAGAAAGCCTTAGATGAGCTTATCGCAAATAAACCAATCAGCACACCAAGCACACAAGCCTACGGCTGCTCGGTCAAATACGCAAAATAATCGGAGGAATAAATGAAATCGCGCATTACTCTAATTGCGGCATCACTAGTATTACTGGGTCAAGCAGCTCACGCTGCCGGCAATGAATGGGATATTGATACAAAACACTCAAGCGCCACATTCACTGTCAGACACATGATGGTTTCAAATGTACCTGGTCAAATGACCGGCGTCACCGGCAAAGTCACCTATGACGGCAAAAACATCGATGCAATCAAGGTTAAAGCAAGCCTGGATCCGTCCACAATAAACACAAATGAATCCGGCAGAGACGAACATCTTCGCGGCACCGATTTCTTCGACGTGAAGCAATATCCCAGCATCACGTTTGAATCCACCGGGGTAATCCCAGTCGAACGCGGCGGATTCAAACTCGCAGGCAAACTCACCATGCATGGTGTCACCAAAGATGTGGAACTGACAGTTGATGGACCGACCGAACCATTCAAAGACAAGAAGAATGGCATTGAGAAGATTGGTGCATCTGCTACAACCACAATTAATCGCAAAGAATTCGGAATCACATACAACAAAGCGCTGGATAACGGTGGAGTTGCCGTAAGCGAAGACGTGAAAATCACTCTAAACCTGGAAATGAGCCGCAAGTCTGACGACAACAAGGTCAGCAGCAGTTCGAAATAATTTTGCAAGCAGAAAATTATTTCGCAAGCAGAAAATAATCTCGCAAGCAGAACATAATCTCGCAAGCAGAAAATAATCTCGCAAGCAGAAAACACGCAAACGAGCAAACAATTTGAAGGGATAGCTTAATGCAAGCTGTCCCTTTTTTTACAAAAACCGCTTTGGCCAAGAGGAAATCTGGCCAAGTGCGCCCATGTGAACCAATAAATAGACGCCCCAACCATCAGCCGATCAGAACAACCGAATTTTTTTCCCGATTCCAATAAAACAATGGCATGCCGGATGAATCGATAAAAAGCCATTCCGTGGCTCCGTCCTCCGGCGGCGAATCACACGGCACCCAGCGACGGCTTCCCGTCATTCGAACATGATATTTTCCATGAGGATTATGCTCGGACTGCACCGCTTTATTCAAGCGTATTCGGTTGTATTCGGCGCTCTGCCCCCAGTTCTTTATTATGAGATCGTGATTGCTGGACATTGCGCTAATCATTCCTTTGCACCTCGACAGAGATGCACTGATATTAGCCAAGAGAGTTTGGAAGGAACACAGCATTTTCCCCAGTATCCAAACAGCATAATGTCTGAAAGCGAAGCGTTTACTCAATCCTGCGTATGACGCTTCGTTTTTTCCTCGCTTAGTGAAAAAGGACTATCGACTGCTTTCCAACAAGAAATAAGATGAAAACAAAAATCCAGAGAGCAGCCTACGATCACTACTTGAGAGACAGTAAAGCCAATCCGGAAGTAAATGAAATCTTTGAACAGATAAAGAAAGAAGATAGACATCACATCGAACAACTGTCCAAATTTCTGGGCAGATGCTAAGTCAGCAATCTAGATTGCGGCTGAAGGACTGGATTGCGGCTGAAGGACTAGATTGCGGCTGAAGGATTCTAGATTGCAAGCAGATTGCAGGCAAAAGGTTCCCGCTTCAGGAAAAATGGTAGGGGCGCCTCACGTCACGGGCGCCCTTAAATTTGTTATTTAGTTCCTGGCTTTCTTCAGAGCATCAAGAAACTTCTGCCCGTCAATAACACCAAGGCCGGTAACCGCATCCCATCCGGGACCTGCATTGTACCCTTGATTATTACCGCTGGTCACATCGAAGAAAACACCCGGATTTTTATAAAGGAATGGATTGATGAAACCAATGTTGTGCCCGAGCGCTCCATTGACTCTCATGGTCAATGCGGCATACAGTGGAGCAACTGCGCTGGTTCCGCCCACAGGCATCTCGTGCCCGCCAAAGCGAATCTGATAGCCTTCAAGCATGCTGGCATTGCCCGAAATATCCGGCACTCCGCGCCCAGGCTGATTCGTCTTGTTTGCATTAGGAGGCAGCTTGGTTCCAGCCTGATAATCTGGTACGGCCTCAGTAGCACTGATGCCACCACCACCGGCAACCAGTTTGCCTAATCCAATCAAACGCCCATCGTTCCACGCAACTTCGCTCTTGCGATGTCCGTTATTATCCAGCGACAGCTTGGTGCCACCAGTGCCTGTCACCCAGGAATCAGTTGAAGGAAAGTCGGTTGTGTGCTTGCCATCTTTTGAATTATCTTTGGATCCACTATCACCTGACGCACAAAAAATGGAAATCCCCTTGAGGGCCGCTTTTTTGAAAGCCAGGTCCATACTGTGCCGCGCCTCAGCTGTCCATGCGCTTTCCGGCGCTCCCCAGCTTACGCTTATGGCTGAATTTTCCAGTTCACCTTTTTGAGGAAATGCTGCTCGATCGATTGCATCCACGAAACCTTGATCGGTATTGGGAGCAAAAACCAGAGTTTGCTTAGCATCCGGCGCAACCACTCCAATCACCTGCGAATCAAGCGCAACTTCACCATCTGCCTGAGTGCCGGTTTTATTTTCAGCACCGCCCACAGTGACAACTCTTATATCTGGCAACTTGTAATTGTGGCTCTTGTAGTACTCTGCATTATCTTTGAAGTCGAGTCCACCACCAAGTTCGATAATGGCAACATTTTGCCCCGCTCCCATTGATTCCTGGGGAAAGTTATAAGCTTTAGCCACTTGATCGGGCATGTATCCGGTGAATAATCCATGCGGCTGAAACGGATCCGGCTTGGGCGGAAACACTATATGCGGCTCAGCCAGCTTGCGATTGTCGAGACCAAATACGCCCTCGATATCTTTGCCCACACCGCGAGGAACAGACACGTCCTTGTTGTGAGCATGGAACGGTCCACCACCAGTGGTATCATCGTAATCCTTCAAATCGACTTTGAACGCAGAACTGAAATCCTTTGCTTTTCCAGTCAGCAACACGCGCCCTGAGCTATCGTTTACTTCTTTTGCACTCAAATGATGGTCCTGGGCGAATTTCAACACGCGCTGCATTGCTTGCTGATCAGCACCAAATTTTGCGTTGAATTCAGCCTCGCTCAAGGGCTTCATCTTGCCACTTGAGATTTTGTCCAGGGTATCGTCAATTTCTTTTTCGGAAGCTTTTGACTTTACCATCACCGTGACGTTGATTTCTTTTTCGGGATCGGTTGGACCCACGAGCGCGGCGCCATCCGTATCTGAGTGATGACTGTTCGGTAAATGAATTCTGCCGCCAATTTGCCTGACTCGATGCCAGATATTGCTTGCTTCATTACTCAGCGTGCTGCCGAAATCAGCAATCGAGTTTTTCGTAGAGTCCTTATCATTAGCTTCTGCTTTTCCGTCGGTCATGACGATCCCCCTTTATCCCGGTCCCCACCGACCTCATCCATCTTATGCGTGCAGACAACGATATCCAAGAAATCAACTGCGTAATTCGCCCACTACAAGCATGGTCGCACGCGAAGAATTCTCTTATCTTCAAGAAGCTATATGTAGGGGCGAGGCCATGCCTCGCCCGCCCCGAATGCGGAGCTCAGTACTAATCAACCCTATCCAGAAGCAGACCCGAATCAATCGGCTCCACCGGTCCATCTTTCAACGGTTCACCAAGAACAATATCCGGTTTTCTTCCTTTCAAAGTCTCGGTAACCCATTTCTTGAATTTGCCATCAAGAATGTATCGATAAAAATCTTTGCCGGGACAGTCAGTTTGATTCGGCGCAGCATCCATGTGAGTTCTGACACGGTCCAGCTTTATATCGTATTTTTGACTCAACCATGCCGTGAGCGCGACACACGATTTGATCTGCGCCAACCTCGGACGCTGCTTTTCAAAATCACCCATCATCTCAACACCAATATTTCCATTTACAGAATAATTCGTGTTTGTCTCAGGCTCATATTCAACTGGGCGACCTTCAAAAATGCGCCCGTCAGGCGCTATCAAAAAGTGATACGGCAGATCAGGCCAGTAAGTATTCCTCGGCGCTTTCTCAAGAGAGGGTCGATTCTGCCCCCAGATTTGCATGTGCCTCACAAATTCCGCAGGATCATCTCCCTTTTTCCACAACTCGCCTGCATGGTGGATAGTTATCCAGTTCGGGGTCTGCATCCGAAACACGGATATGGGCCTCGCTTTAGAGCCCCACTGCTCACGCTTCACCAGAGGCGGCCTGGGCACACTGGCAGAGAGTGCACCTGGTGCAAAAAGCATGTAAGTGAACAGAAATAAGCAGAATAGCGTATTTATTGAGCCAGCAATTTTTTTAATTCGCCAAATTCTTGACATATACATGAGCTTCGATTAACCTAGACAGGTCTTCAGTAAGCAGACCACTGACGGCTTTACCATATCAGAAAAATCTCAATTGCCCCCCAGCAATTGAATGGAAATTTGCGCCCATGCATTTTCTTCAGCATAAGGTGCACATTAACATGCAGCTTTGCCATATTCGCTAGAGCCAGGCTGGCTCAGGCTTCTCCATGTCTACAGAAATCTTGGGGTTCCAACATTATGATGAACAAAAAACTTGTGCCCGTTCTTGTCGGGCAGCTTCTGGTCGATTCCGGAATGCTTGAAAAAGAACTGCTCGACATTGCTCTAGAACGTGCGCGACAGAACAATGTCAAAATCGGTCAGATACTTCTCTACTCAGGATTGGTATCTGATCCCCATTTGAAGGCGGCTTTGACTGCACAGAGAATGCTGCGCCAATCCTTTATTTCATATCGCCAGGCAGTCGAAGCACTTACACTCGTCCGCAAAGATGGCATGCCATATGAAACTGCACTTGCAAGAGCAAGGTGGTTGCACACAAGCGAGCAAATGCACTTTTTTGCAAGGCTTCTTATGGACGCCGGTATAGTAACGGAATCGGACATTGGTTCGTGCCTTGCTCTATCAATAAAACAAAACTATCCGCTGGGCAAAGTGCTCATGCTGCACGATAAGATCAGCCCGGAAGCTCGCCTGGCCGCCATTGACGCCATAATATTGACCCGCTGCGGCGAGATTACTTATGAACATTCAATAGCAGCGCTGCGCGCCGTAGTGCGCAAAAATATTACTATCGCCGAATTGCTCGGAATTGAAGATTCACCGATGAATGTAATCAGCAAAGATCTCATAGATTCTGGCGTGCTTAGCCCGTTTGAAGTGATTGATATTGTTGAGGAATCTCTTCAGAGAGAAACTCTCTGGAATGGTGTCACCGTTGGACCAACTTTGATTGCCAGCTTGAAGTTCGCGGCAAGCCTTGCCATAAACCGCATGGTAGCCAACGGCGAAATCAGCATGCAACGCGCTCAAGCACTCTGCCGCGATCTGCTCCTTTCAACGGCAACAGTTCTACGCAATTTGAAAAACGTCTCGCCTGAAGTTCTTGTCGCCGCCAGTTAGAGCAAGCAGATCCGAGAATTCCTAGCAGGGCCACCTTGCGGGTGCCCTTCAAAAAGGCAATGTATAAGGGCGCCAGTGAGGCGCCCTTACCAGAGCAGAAGCTACTTCTTCGGATGAATGAAATCAATCGCACCACGAGCGACTAATCCGCCAATCAACAAAGGCGCCTTATACTTCATTGGCACGCTATCAGTCAGAAACGCCAGACTGCCCGCACCAACTGCGGTATCAGCTAGCAGACCGAGTGTATACTTGCCACGCCCGGCAAAGGTCGTCTGCTCCCTCAAGTTCTTGAAGTCATCATATCCCTGCAATGCAGCAAAACCGGTCAAGGGCACCGCTGCAAGACCTGAACTCTTGCTCAGCATCGCAAGACCCGAACCTGCGGTCAGAATCTTATATGGATTCGTGACCATGGCACGACGTGATTGCTCAAGATCATAAAGACCGCTGTCGCAATTTTTCCGCAGCTCTGCTATTTGAGCCTGTGTTTTTTCAAGATTTTTCTGCAGATCTTTCAAATCCGTCTCCAGATTAGGCGGCAACAATGCTGTGCCTGCCTTCCCTGAGGACGTGTCCGAAACTCTGCTTACGGTAATTTGCCCGCCGTTTTTGTCCACAAGATCTTTGAGCTGAGCCAGCCCACCACCTTTGAATAAATCCTCGTGGAAAGCAGTGCTTGCTGTATTATCTGGTTTTGAAGTCGGTAGCTCGTTTACTACATCCGGCATGGGTGGACCCTCCCTACAAATGGATCCGACACCCTAAACCTTGCCTTGCCAATTCGAGTGTATACCTGAATTAAGAAATTTCGACGCAGATTTTTCTTATTGCTGTCTCATCTTGAAGTAGCAATTCGCAACTCTTATATACGCAATCGATTAAGATAAGTACGATCAAGAGCTAAATAACAACCGCTTCGGATATTTACGATGTCACTTAATTCTCAATTTCTCACTGAACTTCAATGGCGCGGACTCATCCACGACAGCACAGATTTGCAAGCCCTGGATGAACACCTCAGTTCGGGCAAGCGCAGCTTCTACATGGGCTTTGACCCTTCCTCAGAATCGCTCACCATCGGCAATTTGCTTGCTATGGTTCTGGTGATTCGCGGAGCCAGAGCGGGTTTAAATGCAGTAGTTTTGCTTGGCGGTGGAACTGGATTGATTGGCGATCCCTCTGGCAAATCAGAAGAGCGCACCTTGCTTCCAATCGAAGAAGCAGAAAGAAACGCAGCGAATCAAAAAGAATTGATGATGAGTATTTTCAAGCGCGCCCTGAAGGAAGATCAGCTTCCACGCTTCGCCAATAACATAGATTGGCTTGGGAAGCTCAACGCTATTGAATTTC
Organism: Obscuribacteraceae bacterium (SeqCode); assembly: GCA_044358055.1. Classification (GTDB taxonomy): domain Bacteria; phylum Cyanobacteriota; class Vampirovibrionia; order Obscuribacterales; family Obscuribacteraceae; genus JAIEPM01. Next base: position 37,358 of record JBIKOL010000051.1, on the reverse strand, counting down.
TCCGTGACGTTGGGAAGCATTTCTCAGTTACGGAAATGATGCGCAGAGATTCAGTCAAAAGAAGAGTTTCTGGCGAAACCGGTGAAGGACTGAGCTATACGGAATTCTCCTACTCGCTCTTGCAATCTTACGACTACATGCAACTTTGCAGAGACTTTGACGTAACATTGCAGATGGGCGCATCAGATCAATGGGGCAACATCGTCGCAGGCATTGACTATGTCAGGCGCATTCTCGGCAAAACCGTTTATGCTCTGACATGCCCGCTCTTGCTGCGCGCAGACGGCACCAAATTCGGCAAAACAGAGAAAGGTGCGATCTGGATTTCAGCAGCAAGAACTTCGCCTTATCAGTTCTATCAATTCATAATCAATATTGCCGATGAAGAAGCCGAGAAATTTGCCTTGAATTTTTCTCTTGAATCAAGAGAATTTCTCGAAAACCTTTTTGCTGCGCATAAAGCCGCTCCGCATGAGCGAAAATTGCAACGCCATATGGCACGAGAGCTCACAACACTCGTGCATGGCGAAGAAGCCTGCAAGGGCGCTGAAGCCGCAACACAAGCTCTATTCAGCGGCGATGTCAAATCGCTTGAGCTCAAGCAAATAGAGGAAATCTTTGCCGATGCTCCTTCTGTAAATTGCGGAAGAGATCAGCTAGAAGCCGGCGCGCTCAATCTGGTCACAGTTCTTGCCGAATCAGGACTGGTTCCAAGCAAAGGACAGGCGAAGAAGGATTTGCCCAACGGAGCAATTTCAGTAAATGGCGAGCAGGTAAAAGCAGACATCACCCTAACAAGGGAGAATCTGCTTCACAACTCAGTTCTGCTTTTGCGTCGCGGCAAGAAAGACTGGAGAATTGTTCGCTTTACGAGCTAAATGCGCGGACAAACCATGCGAGCCCAGAGCTCCGCAGTCGGATCACAGGTATTTGCAGCCGAACCCTGTCCTGTAGCAGCCGAACCAAAGATGCGGCCGAGCCAGATCCCCTTGACTGGTGCAGCAGCCTCGAGCGCAAAGAATTCTTAGCATGTCAGGCGTTTTTCTTGCCTTGATTTTGTCCGTAAGATAAGATTTTTTCAGAGGAATCAGGTCCTCTGATTTGCATTGGAGAAGAGGCTTCCAATACAGCCTGTCTCTCCCGTAAGTCATGAATTTGGATCGGCAAAATCCGTTGAAAGCGCTGCCATTACGGCGGTTTCTAATAAGCCAAGAGGAGTTTCGACAATGGGTACTCAATACAATCCGCAGCAAATAGAAGAGAAATGGCAAGCGGAATGGGAAAAGCTGGGTATCTACAAGGCTGTCGATAACGACCCACGTCCTAAGTTCTATTCGCTTGTCATGTTCCCCTATCCATCAGGCGATCTGCACATGGGACACATGCGCGTTTACACAATTTCCGATGTAATCAGCCGCCAGAGACGCATGCTCGGCTACAACGTTTTGAATCCGATGGGCTGGGACGCCTTCGGACTTCCTGCCGAGAATGCAGCAATCAAGCGCAAGTTGCACCCAGAAGAATGGACACGTTCCAACATCAAATTCATGCGTGATGAACAGTTGAAGAAGCTGGGCACAAGCTATGACTGGGATCGCGAAGTCAACACATGCGACGTCAGCTACTATCACTGGACTCAGTGGATTATCCTCAAGTTCTACGAGAAAGGATTGGTTTATCGCAAGAGTGCACCTGTGAATTGGTGCCCGTCCTGCGAGACTGTGCTTGCTAATGAGCAGGTAGAAAACGGTGCTTGCTGGCGCCATCCGGAAACGCCAGTTGAACAGAAAATGATGGCGCAGTGGTTCCTCAAAATCACGGCCTATACAGAATCGCTTTTGAAAGATCTCGACCTGCTCAAAGGCTGGCCTGAGCGCGTTTGCTTGATGCAGAAAAACTGGATCGGCAAATCGGAAGGTGCCGAACTTCAATTTACGGTTGAAAGCAAGCCGAATATAAAAATCAATGTTTTCACCACAAGACCGGACACCGTATTTGGTGTCAGCTATGTCGTGCTTGCACCAGAAAATCCCCTTGTGCAAGACCTGACCACTGATGAGAACAAAGACGCGGTCAACAAATACGTCGCCGAAAGCAAACTGAAATCAGAACTTGATCGTATGGCGACTACTGAGAAAGAAAAAACCGGCGTTCCCACCGGCTCATTTGTGATCAATCCATTCAACGGCGACGAAGTTCCAGTCTGGATTGCTGACTATGTCTTGATGGGCTACGGCACGGGCGCCGTCATGGGCGTGCCGGCACACGATGAGCGCGATTTTGAGTTCGCCAAGAAATTCAATCTGCCAATTCGCGAAGTTATTTCTCCTGATGGGAAACCGTCGGGTGAATTAAAAGCAGCGTTCACTGAGCCAGGCGTGATGATCAATTCCGGCTCCTTCAACGGATTGCAAAACGAAGAAGCCAAAGCAAAAATGACACAGTGGGCTTCCGAGAATCAAAGCGGCGGCAAACGCGTTCAATATCGCTTGCGCGATTGGTTGATCAGCCGTCAACGATATTGGGGTTGCCCGATACCGCTTGTCCATTGCGAGAAATGCGGTGTGGTTCCAGTCAAAGAAAGTGATCTCCCGGTCGAGCTTCCGCTTGACGTAGAGTTTACCGGCGAAGGCGGTTCTCCACTCGGCAAGAGTGAGAAATGGCTGAAGACAACTTGCCCCACCTGCGGTGGCACAGCTCGGCGCGAAACCGATACGATGGATACCTTCATCGATTCAAGCTGGTATTACTTGCGCTACCCTGATGCGCAAAACAAAGCTATTGCTTTCGACAAAAAGAAAGTAGATTACTGGATGCCCGTCGACCAATACGTAGGCGGCATCGAGCACGCCATTCTCCATTTACTGTACTCGCGCTTCTTCACAAAGGCGCTGCGCGATTGCGGTCTGGTGACATGCGATGAGCCGTTCACAAACTTGCTTTCCCAGGGCATGGTCACAAAATTCTCGCCCCAGTCGGGGCGAATCGAGAAGATGTCCAAGTCACGCGGCAACGTAGTAGGCACGCTGGACTTCTTCAAGAAATATGGAGCCGACTCAGCAAGACTCTTCACCTTATTTGCCGCACCACCAGAGCAAGAACTCGAGTGGTCGGAAGAAGGCGCAATCGGACAATTTCGCTTCCTCGGACGCGTATGGAGATTCGTGCAAGATCTTATTGATGCTGGAATATTGGGAGCAGATTCCAAAACCAGAAAAGAATTTGGAGACAATGGCATCAGCAGCAATGAAGGGCTCAGTGCAGGTTCAAAAGAATTACTGCACAAAGCTCATTTCACCATCGCTTCCGTAACTACTGACTTAAGCAGAGAGAGATATGCATTTAACACCGCCATTGCTCGCTGCATGGAGCTGGTAAACGCACTATACCAATTTGTTACACGCTTGCAAGAGAAAGATGGAAACGGCAATGGTTCTTCCTCAAGCGGCCAAAACGCCTTAGCTTCCGCCTCCGAAAGCGACAAGGAATTGCTTGTATTCAGCATTCGCAGCTTGTTATTGCTGCTTGCTCCAATGGCTCCTCATTTAACGGAAGAGCTCTGGCAAGATTGCGGCTTTGCTATCAATAAGCAATCGATTCACGTCACAAAATGGCCAGGATACGTTCAGTCTCTTACCGCATCGGATGAAATTCCATTTGTGCTTCAAGTCAACGGAAAGACTTTAGGGACCATGCCTGTCAACAGAGACACGGCAGAAGCCGATCTTGTCAAAATGGCTCGTGAAGATGAGCGAGTCATGAAAAAACTTGATGGCAAAGAACCCAAGAAGGTTATATTCGTCAAGAACCGTCTGGTAAATTTCGTCGTTTAATCAGACACTCAAATTTCCAACAGAGTTGCTGCCATTTGTCAGGGTATACTTTGACAATACGATCTAGGTTAGGTAGATTTATCCTATTACTATGACTCAAGCAGCCGCCCGAAAAAGAGAATTACTCAAGCCACCCGAAATCAAACCGGTGTGGACCGTTATGCTCATGTTTGTATGCATGTTCACCACGGGCGATCCCAACAAGAATTACTATGCATTTTGTGTGGATCACTCAATCACGGCGCAAAAATTTATGCGCGCCCTGCAGGCCAATGATACCGGCGCGATGGTAGCCACTCCAGCTCCGCAACAGCAGGCTCCTCAATCAAGAGGAAGAGCACCGAACTCGCCACCAGCGCCGGCAGCTCCGGCGGCCAATCCGTTTGCAGCGATACCGCTAAGCGCATTGTTTTTTGTGACATTCGCCGCGACATCGGCCCAGCTAGGTCCACTCAATTTTCTCTTGAACTGCCTTTTCTGGTGGTTGTTTGCCCATACGGTCGAGAAAAAGCTTATGGGCTGGCGCTTTCCAGCATGGCTACTAATAGGTATGCTCGGAAGCTGGGCTCTGCTGGCTTATGAAGCTGAAATCACGGCACCGACTCAACGCTTTATCGGTCCGATCATGTTCTTCTTCTATGTTCTGGGCGGCTATATTATGTATCGCCCCAAGAAGCCGTTCAAACCAGCCGAGTGGAAACCACTACCCTGGAAGCTCTTCAAGGGCGACGAAAACGCGGGAATTCAGAAAAAACTGAAAGTACCCTTTGTGTCGCCATGGATTTACGTCGGTCTTTTTGCCGGCTATGTAGCTCTAATGCACTTTATGACGACGCTTGGCGCACTTGAGCTGAACGATTTGCTTCATACAACGCTGGCGGCCACCGTTCGGGCGCCGATCATGGGCAACCTCTCTGGCGGTTTGCTGCAGGTCATGCGCCCGGTTCCAGCGATACAATCGATTATTCTCGGAGCGGCCTCGGCTTATGTCCTCTCGATGATCGTGTTTAGCAGCAAGGTCCGGCGCCAAGCCGGAGATCTTCAAGTGCAAGCCATACTGCAATACAAAGAGCTGCGAGCCCTCGATATGAACCACAAACAGGCTATCGAAGGCACCGCGAAACTGCTGGGCGTACCGCTAGATATCTGTAGAGACTGGATTTCCAAAGGTTTGCAAACGCCTCCTCCAGAAGATAAATATTAAGAGCCGCGCCACAACCTCGTCTTGGCCAAAAACCTAATGTCAGGCAAGCTACTGACATGATAGAATCAGGCACTCAAATGCGGATTGAGCACTTTGGCAAGTTCAAACGAGAACGATAACACGCCTGAAAAGAAAGCAGAACTGGCGCAGATTTCATCCACCGATCTGACAGCTGAGCTTGGCTCTGGTTGGCTACAGAAAGTTCGCTGGTTGCGCATCCTGCAAGTTCTGCTCGATTCATCTCTTGTATTGCTCTGCTTGCTGCTGGCATTCTTGATACGTTTCGATGGCTGGCCGGCTCGCGAATACTGGCATCAGTTTATGTGCATGGCGCCAATTTTCGTCGGTCTACGCATTATCTCGTACTGGGTTTGTGGAGTTTACACTCGACTCTGGCGATATACAGGTCTTGCTGAAGTCATCGAGATTGGCGTAGCTACGCTCAGTGTTAGCACAATAGTTTTGATTGCCCGTGCCATTGGACTCCTGGCTGTCGGCAAGTATCAGCTCTCCTACGGCATCATCTTGATTGAGCCGCTGCTCAGCTTTATGTTTCTGGTAGCAGCCAGAGTTGTGCGGCGCCTCCAGACGGAACATAGACAACGCCGGCACTGGAGACAACCGGTACGCAAACGCGCACTTGTCGTAGGTGCAGGCGACGCCGGGCAAATGGTGGCAAAGGAACTTTCACTGCGCCTCGATCTGGGGACAGATGTCGTCGGCTTTGTTGACGACGATCTTTTAAAAGTAGGAAAGCGTATCGGCAATGCCACCGTATTTGGAACCACCAAACAATTGCTCAAATTTGTCGAAACGCTTTTCGTCGATCAAGTGATCATTGCGATACCATCGGCGCCGCCTGCTGAAATTCGTCGAATCGTAGACGTTTGCCGTGAAGCAGAGGTTGAAACCAGAATTCTTCCTGGTCTCTTCGAGTTGATAGACGGCAGAGTAAGCGTAAATCAATTACGTACAGTTTCGCTTGAAGATCTGCTTGGACGAGAACCTGTTCAACTCGATACAGCGTCCATCGCCCATTACATCGAAGGAAAGCGAGTGCTCATAACAGGCGCCGGTGGATCTATCGGAAGCGAACTTTGCCGGCAGATAATGAGCTTTCAACCAGCCGAAATGTACTTGTTGGGACGCGGCGAGAACTCCATTTTTACGATACTCGAAGAACTTAAACGCAGACCTGAGCCTGTCAAACTGATCCCGCTAATTGCCGACATTAGAGATTCAAAACGCCTCTATCACATTTTTGAAAATCAGAAACCTCAGGTTGTATTTCACGCCGCTGCGCACAAACATGTTCCACTTATGGAAGGAAATGTTTCCGAAGCAGTAAAAAACAATATTGCAGGCACGCGCAATCTCGCCGAATTGTCCGATCATTTCGGCGTCGAAAATTTTGTGCTTGTTTCAACCGACAAAGCGGTGAATCCCACGTCGGTCATGGGCGCGAGCAAGCGAGTAGCAGAGCTCGTTGTGCAGGACATCGCCTCGAGATCGAAGACAAATTTCGGAGCTGTGCGTTTTGGCAATGTTCTCGACAGTCGAGGGTCTGTCATTCCGACCTGGCGCAAGCAAATTGAACTTGGTGGACCAATCACTGTCACTCACCCGGAAGCCGTTCGCTATTTCATGCTGATACCAGAAGCGGTACAGCTCATCATTCAAGCCGGCGCTCTTGGAGCCAATGGCGACATTTTTGTGCTGGACATGGGAAATCCTGTAAAAATCATGGATCTTGCAAAAGATCTCATCAGGCTATCAGGCTTGCGCCCTGGGACCGACATCGAGATCAAAGAAATAGGCCTGCGCCCCGGCGAAAAGCTCTATGAAGAGCTTCTTACTGCCGAGGAAGGACTCACAGCCACGCGCTACAAAAAGATTCATGTCGGCAAACCACAAGGCGTCAATCAAGATTTACTTGCACGTGAACTAAAAAAATTAGTTGAAGCAGCTGAAGCTGAAGACGAGGCATCCATTCGAGCTGGTCTCGAAAAACTGGTAGGTGGCACTCTGGTCAAGGAACTTTCATAATGGCAGACACAGCTACAATTACACTTGAAGAAAAAGAACAAAGACTGCTCAAGCAACTGGCGACGCTGGACAGTGTTATCGTGGCATACTCAGGCGGCGTCGACAGTTCACTCCTGGCATATTACGCCAGACAGGTCCTGGGCGATCGAGCCAAGATCGCAATCGCGGTTTCTGCGAGTCTGCCAAAAGAAGAACTGGAATTTGCGCGCAAACAAGCAGAGCAATTTTCCTTTGATCTCATCGAAGTAGAGACGCACGAGGTCGAGAATCCCGAGTATCAAAAGAATGATGCTTCGCGCTGTTATCACTGTAAGAAGACAATGTTCCAGGAATTTGAGGAACTTGCCCGCGAAATCGACGTTAAGCACATTGCATATGGTGCCATCATGGACGATATGCAAGACACGCGACCCGGCACAAAAGCAGCGCGCGAGAAGCGTGTGCTCAGCCCATTGCAACTGGCGGGGCTCGAGAAATGGGAGATACGCCAGCTAGCCGAGCGCATCAATCTGCCGTCCTGGGATAAGCCCCAGGCTGCCTGCCTCTCTTCTCGTCTGCCGATAAACGAACCGGTGACAATCGAAAAACTTTCCATGATCGAGAAGGCAGAAGCCTATCTGCATTCATTGGGATTCAAACAGCTTCGCGTCAGGCACCATGGTGAAATTGCCAGAATCGAACTCGAACAGAAGGAGATTCCCAAACTCTCAACAAACCCTGAGCTAATGTCCGAAGTTGCGGCTAAACTCCGTGAGTTTGGCTATAAATACGTAACGCTGGATCTCGCCGGTTACAAGCAGGGCGGAGCGAACACCGGCGCAACGAAGGCAAAATAAGAGATGCAAGAAGAACGTTTGCGGCAACTTCTTTCCCGGGTTGCGAATAACGAACTTTCAGAGGACGACGCAATTAACGAATTGCGCAACTTGCCGTTCGAGAGTCTGGATTTTGCAACCATCGATCATCACCGGCAACTCAGACAAGGGTTGCCCGAAGTAATTTTTTGCCCAGGTAAAACATCTGAGCAAATAAGCGAAATTGCAGCGCGGCTTTCAAAGCACCACAAATTAACCCTCGCCACCAGATGCAGTGCCGAACTGGCAGCAGAGGTGCAAGCACTCAGCCCGGAAGCTAAATACATAAGCGATGCGAAAGCGCTAATATGGGGCGCTCTGCCGCCGCCAGATACAGCACTCGGACAGGTCGCTGTTGTCACAGCAGGAACTGCGGATCTTCCAGTGGCAAAAGAAGCCGCCCTTGTCTTGAGTTGCTGTTCGATAGCCAACAATGTGTATGCGGATCTCGGCGTCGCCGGAATCCATAGAGTCCTGCACATAATGCCTGAATTGCAGAAAGCAAACGTTTGCATAGTGATCGCCGGAATGGATGGAGTCCTCGCCAGTGTCGTTGGCGGCCTCGTGAAAGCACCGGTTATAGCCTGCCCGACCTCGGTCGGCTATGGCGCCTCCTTCCAGGGGCTGAGCGCATTACTCACAATGTTAAACAGCTGCGCCGCCGGAGTCACTGTAGTAAACATCGACAACGGCTTTGGAGCCGCAGTCGCCGCCTACCGCATTCTCGCGAAATGAGCGGAGTACAGCTCGTCTGGGATAACTACTGACTCAACGACAAAATCGTAATTTCCTGTGCAACTTTTGAAGCTTGATGCTTCACAATCTCAGCCGCCTGCATCTTACCTTGCTTCTTCAAAAATTCCGCATAATCAATCAGCGTTGAATTCAACAATCGTTTTGCATCGAGGTAATTCTTTTCACGCTGCACAATACGCTTCTCGAATTCAGAAGCCTTTTCATAAGTAAGCAATGCCTCGTTGTTTCGCCCTTCAATTGCATACGCGTTGGCAAACAAACGCTCGAAATATGCAGGCAAAAGCTCTTGCGATATGTTGGCGATGTTTTCATCAAGAGGTAAGCTGTACAGCCTTTGAGTTCGTTTAGCAGCTGGGTCTACTTCTCTTATCGAGAAGAGCGCGCTCTGTCTTTCAGTGCCATCCGCACGTTTTACAATGCCACCAAACAAGTTTGGTTCCGGTTGATAAAGCTTGAAATCTGCGTTGTTTAACAAACGAATTGGGAAATTGCTTATTGTCCCATTGCTTATACTCTGCGTTGCAATCTGAGAACTGCCATCGATATTTACCGAATAATTGATTTCGTACAAGCCTTCAGCAGGTGGCCATTTTTGGTGCCCGGAATCTGGCTTATCACGCTCGTCAAGATATTTCTTTGCCTGGATCAGCTCTTGCTCTGCTTCCTTGCCATTGTTTCTCTTTCCGGCAAGTATCGCCCGATCAATAAACTGATCAGGCTCTTCAGCATCAAATACTTCTGCGTTCTTTTGCAAAAGCAGCTTTGCCTCATCTAGCCGGCCGGCCTGACAGTAAGCCCAAAACAAAAGGTTGTAGATCTCGTATTTTTGATAAGGAAATGAATCATTGGCAGACATAAAATCGAGCTGCTTCAACGCAAGTTCTTGCAATTTATCCCAGGCATGATTCTGCAAATAAAACATGCGCAAACCTTCGTATGACTTCTGCTCCATCAAAGAAGCTGTAGCCGACACAACTGGCTCCGGATCCTTGCTCTTCAAATTAGTTTTGTATTGCAGCACGGCATCATCTAGCATATGTTGAAGGTAACTCTCTCCTTGCTCGATCTTTCCGTCGCTTAAATATAGAAGCCCAAGACGACTGCCTGCATATGCACGAAACCAGGCAGACCTGCGTGAATTATCCAATTCAGCCTGTTCGGAACGAATTGATTTTTCCGCATCCTGAAATTTCTTTTGCCTCCAGAGGAAATCAGAACGCTGAGCAATTACATTTATTTTTTCCTCGAAACTGAGTTCCTTTAGTTTTTCACTAAGCTCAAGTGCTTGCTTATAGTATTTCTCCGCTTTTGACGAGTTGTGCATTATCTCTGAAAGCGAGGCAATATTGAAAAGACAAACGAGTTTTTCCCTGCTCGATTTTGTAATGTCCAGTTCTTTCAGAAGAGTTGGTTCCGCTTTTTCTAGGACGTTATTTCTGTAGTAAAAATCAGCCAGATAGCCCATCGCGATTTGCAGATCTTCTATATTTATTTTGTTGCTGTCTTGAAATGCGCTCACCAGATCGGTATATAACAATTCAGCATCTTTAATTCGGTTTGTTTGTTTATATAAGCTTTCGAGGTCTTTCCGCAAACTGATGTTTACAGGACTGAGTAGACTTGCAGGCTTGCCGCTCAAACTGCTGAAATACTTACTCAAAGCAAGTGCAGCCTTTGCCGGATTTGCTTGTTTTCGAAAAAACTCAGCTAAGCCAGTCCAATCATGTGCTGCCTCAAACAAACGCTCAGCCTTAACAGCCTGTCCGTGCCTGGCGTAGAGATCCGCCAGAGCCGCTCTATCAGCCGCAGAAGAGAGCCCTGCCGCCATTCTTATCTGCAATGCTTTCTCAAAGCAATCAAGCGCAGCATCATAATTCTTCTCGGCGTAATAGCATTGACCAAGCTCGACAAGAACATTATCTAGGTGTCCAGCTTTCCCTGCTCTCCCGCTTTGCAGATTCTTTTGTGCTTGCTCAAGTAAGGGTTTCGCTCTGGCGACATCATACTCATCGTAGTATTTTGCAGCTTTCTGAATGAGTGCTTTAGTTTGCTCCACTAATGAATCAGAGCTTGCTGATTGGTTTTCTGCAGCATGAGCCAGCGAAGAACCCAGCAAGTAAGCCGAGAAAAAAGAAAGGATATTCATGCTTACGGCCTTGTGCCTGGCTGCTTCCTTCAGCAATGGACATTCACCTTGCATCGACAGATCAACTAGTAGAGCAATATACTAATGCCAACTTCCTTCATTAACTGATATGCCCTCTCTGAAAATTTGCAAGCCCATCTTTCCTGAAATGCTGCACAAGCTGTCTGCAAATATCAGCCAGAGCAAGGAGCAAATTCAATGCAAGTTTTGAGATAATCAGTCTGATTGACTTGACCACAGCTAATTGACGTAAAGTGAACACAGACAGAGTCCCCAAAGAATCAGATTTATTAGGTGAATACGCGCGCAGTGAGAAGCTACGCGAGATTCGGCTCCCGCCTGAAGAGCCGATTCGCAGCTACGCAAAACAGTTGCAAGAAGCGCTGGCAGATGAAGACAAGAAAGCGGTTCAAGAAGCTGCAAATGCAATAGCAGAGCAATTTGCGCTTCTTTACGATATTCCAGATTCTCCCGTTCGAGTTTTAGGAGTACGCCCGCGCAAAGTTACGGAAAAATCGGTCTGGGAAACCTTCGGTGACTACGACACGGAGACGAACAAGATTCGCCTCTGGATGCGCACAGCGGTTCTGCAAAAGCCATCGGCATACGGGACGCTACTCAGCACTTTGTGCCATGAACTGTGCCATCACCTGGATGTGGTTCATCTCGAACTTCCCAATACATATCACACGCGCGGCTTCTATGAACGCGCAGGAGTTCTTTATCACTACATCAGGAATACGCCTGTGCGGCAGCTAGTCTGGACAAAACACAATAACGGCACTTACTCGATAAACTGGCCCGCCACTATGCGCAGCAAATAAGTCCGCTCATTTTTTCACGTACGAAAATATTGAAAGCAAGTTGCCGTCAAGATCTTCGAAATCTGTGGACACGCCAACTTTCTCGTCATCTTCACAAACTTGCTGCGGTTCGCTCTGGAATTTCACACCAGCTTCTTTCAACCCCGCGTAGGACTCAAATACATCGTCCACACGGAAGACGAGTACGGATTGGTGGCTCTTGCTACGATTTTTGCCATCATCGTTGTGCAAGGCGATTTTGGTCGTTCCAACATTTAATTCGACCCAGCCGGGATGATGCGCATCGACCTTCATTCCCAATGAATCTCTGTAGAATTTCACCGACTCTTCGGTGTCTTTCACGTAAAGGATAACGTACGCCAGAGTAGACAGAGATACCTTCGTTTTACTCGCCATAAATTGCTCCTTCATCAAACAAATAAATGCCGCCCGGTATCGCAAGAATACCGCTGCAAAGCTCAGGCGGATAACAATAACAGACTCAAGCCTGCCTTTCATTAGCGCAGGGATCCCAGACTTAACCTTAACTGTGACCCCCGGGTGACCATGGTCATTTCTTCTGTGCTACAACGGATCTTGGAAGCTATTTGGGAATAAGATAAGAGAACTGCCCCGGGGAGAATATTTATGCCAGATACAGCAGCACAAGATAGCGCGGTTCCTCCAGCTGGAAAGATAGACATCGGCACGCCGTATCGCGGCATCCTGCGGCACCGCTCTATCGTGGCAGCATGTCTTGCCTTCTCTGGAGTGGTTCTGGTGGCAAGCACCATTGATCTTAAGCAAATGATCGGGCGTCCTGCCATGATCGACCCAGGCAAACATTTCTCCTATCTGCACAACCAGACCGAACTGCCCGCGAATGTGACATTTGCCCACGAAAATTACAATTATGGCGAAATTCGCCCGTTGACAGAAGGCCTGAGACCAGTACTGCAAACTGGCTGGGAACAAGAACGCTATGGATTCATCGATGAACACGGCAAGATGAAAATCAAGCCCCAGTTTGCAGGAGTTGGAGACTTTCACGAGGGGATGGCCTGGGTGAAAGTAAAGCCAGATGGCGATAAGTCAAAAGAGTTGCAGGGTTTTATCAATGCAAAAGGCCAGATCCTCATAAAACCTCAGTTCACAAACGCCGGCAACTTTTGCAATGGTCTGGCACCAGTAGTGACGGATGAGTTCGGGGCTTTGATAGACAAGACTGGAAAAATCGTTTTCAAAGTCAAGTCAAGCACGTTGCCGGAGCATTTGGGTGCCGCATATTCTGTTTATGAAAACGGAAAGTACCACTTGATTGGTCACGACGGCAGCCTTCTGAACGATCAGAAGAGCCTTCCACATGATCAAGGTTATGATCGCATTGAGGCTTTCAATGCTTATTCGAATGCCTACCACTGTTATGACCGCTTTCTCAACGAGACGGGAAGCTCTTTTTCGCCGAACCAGGTTGTGCACATGGGTGGCAATTCCTGTGATGACGAAAGGAAGGTCTTCAAGGTCTATAGGAATGGAAAATGGGGCGTAATTGACGCTTCAGGCAAAATAGTTATTCCTCTTCAGTTTGATGAGATTTGGGGTTATGCAAGCGGATATGGAATCATCAGAAATTCACAGGCATTGCTCCATTTCGTAGATGCCGAAGGCAAAATTGTCGAAAGCATCAAACCATTCAATGAAGCGACAATGTTCGGTGATTTGACAGCGATTCACCGCGATAATGAATGGGAGCTCATCGGTGCAGATGGCAAACTGCTCACCGACGTGGCCCATTTTGACGAACCCATCATAGGCCAGCAGGAATCCTGGTTCTCCGACGGATTGGGTCCGGTGCTCATCGAAGGGAAATGCGGCTATTTAAACGCTAAAGGTCAAATCGCAATTCCAGCGACATTTGAATTCGCAGCACCGTTCAGAAATGGGCTGGCGCTCGTCTGGGATGGCTCTTACTGGAGTTTCATAAATACCAGAGGTGAGATAGTCAAATTTGACGGTATGAGCCAATTCAGCAATGCCACGCATTTTTGCAAGAATGGGGCGGCGGTCGAAGTGCCTGGAAGCCTGTATTGGATGCAAAAAGCCAAATTAGTAGATGAGGTAAACAGCAACCTCAAGACATGGAAAGATCAGGCAGAAGTCAATTGCTCCTTTAAGCATCATAATTAGACGAAGATGGGAATCACAAATTGTCCAATCGTGAACTGCAAAAAATAAAAAGCGCAAGCTACGGTGATTTTTTTGCACACGTATTTTTGTGGCAACGCGCCATCTTCATGACGCCAATTTGGGCGATTGCCGTAATTCCGGTAGTCGGCTTTATTTTCCGCAGCATGGGCGGCACTATAATGCAGCTGGGCTTCGGAGCAGTTTTGTGCGCGTTCAGCATTTATTTTCTGGAAGACTTGCTCAAACGCAAAATCAGCATGGACGATCAGCACATCTTTTTTGGCTTCAAAACAGTTCCAATTCGAGATATCACTAATGTTGATGTCGTTTACAAAAAAGGGAAGTTTCTGCCTGCTTCGCTGCTGATCACATGCTCTTCCGGAAAGCGACTCAGGTTCAACCTAAGCGGTTTAACCGAGGAAGGCGTAAATACGATCGTAAAACATCTGCAAGCACGCAACTCGAACCTCAAAACTGCTCCGGTCTTAAACACGCTGGTCAAATGCCGCACAGTAAAACGCAAACCACTCGAAAATGGCGATCAGCTCGAACTTCCATATCAATCGAGAAAATTCATTCAGGAGTCAATTGAAGTATTCAGATCCTCAGCAGCAAAATGGGCCCGTATAGGCCCGGTCGTAACCTGCATTTTATGCGGTCCGGTCTGGATGAACTGGCTGGCGGTATTGTATGTTTGCCTGCAGCCACACAATATTGGAATGCCATCTGCCCTGCACTTGAATAAGTTCATGACCGATGTTTTTGAGTCTTTGCTGCGCAACATCGGTAATGGCGTCGGAAAAGTATTTGAAGTCGGCCAGGCAGTAGCGGCGAACTCATTTGTGACTCTTTTCACGGCAGCAATACTGCTGGTATTTTTCGGCTATCTCGCAACCTTGCTCTGGCGTCCGAATCTTCTGCTGGCAAACAGCAAAGGTCTGAAGCTGGTGATCAGATTGGGCGACCTTATGATCCCACTCAATTCACTTGAGTGGGATCAAATTGCAAAAGCGGATTTATATAAGAAGGGTAGCGGCGAACCGCGCATGAGGCTGTCCCTGCAAAACGGGAAGAGCTTTGACATAAGCCTTGCTGCAATTGCTCCGGAAGAGAGAGTTCTCTTACTGCGCAAAATGGAAAAGTTCGTTCCTACCAATCAAATTGATCCCCTCCTTTCGCAAGCGATGCTTCCGAAGGCTGACCGCAGCTACACGGAAATATGGTTGCAATCTTTGAATCAACCACCCGAGAGAAAAACACTGGATCCTCTGAGTCCAGGACAACTCGTTGGCGATAATAGATTTGAAGTGATCAAAAGCATTGGCGTGGGCGGACAGGGAAAAGCCTATTTGTGCAAACAACTCGATGCTTCGGCAGAGCAAAGCGAGACTGTTGTGCTGAAAGAAACTATAATTCCAATTTTTGCGGATAGTTCAATTCGCAGAAAAGCACTGGAAAGTTTCGATAAAGAAGCACAATTGCTGAAATCGCTCAAGTGCGATGGTGTTGTGGACCTGCTTGATTATTTCGTGGAAGATCACCGAGCCTATCTGGTGCTCGAGCATGTTGACGGCAGCAATTTAAGGGATCTCGTTTTGACTCATGGCGCCTTGCCGGAAGAGCAGGTCCAAGATTTAGCGATCCAAATGTGCGAGATTTTGAAAGCATTGCATGCAAATGGAGTAGTTCATCGCGACTTCACTCCAGATAACCTGATATTGAACTCCCGAGGCAAATTGAAACTGATTGATTTCAACGTCGCACAACAGATTCGCGAAGGCTCTTCAGGAACAATAGTCGGCAAACACGCCTATCTGCCTCCCGAGCAATTCCGTGGCAAAGCGAGTACCCAAAGTGATCTTTATGCATTTGGCGCGACTCTATATTTTCTGCTGACGGGATGCGACCCCGAACCGATTTCGCAATCAGCTCCTTCAAGCAAGAATGCCGGTACCAGCAAATTGATGAATGATATAGTCAAGCGTGCCACCTGCCTGCAAACAAATAATCGCTATGCCTGCGCAGAAGAAATTGAGGCAGATTTACTCGCAAGTGATTCCATCGATTCAGGGTCAGCAACAATTTCTCTTGCCCAGACAGAGAAGGAGGAGATAGCGAGCCATGGCTGACCTTGTTGTTAAAAGCCAGTGCAGAAGCATGCTGAGGCAAAGCACTGATGCACTTCTCAATATTACTTTTCCTGTCTGGGGAATCGCCTCTCCTGTAATGATGATTGGCTTCATTATCAACCTCATCGCTTATTTGCAGTACAACAATTCATCAGCCAAAAGCGCCAGTGAAATGATGGCGTACTTCTCCGCTTGCCTTTGCTTGAGCCTCAGTTGCCTGATGATGAAGCGGCTTGTTTCCTACGACATGATGATTGTGGACAAGGAAGGAATAAAGCTACCACGTTTGATGGGCGCCAACATAAATTTAAGCACTTACATTCCCTGGGATAACGTGCAGAAGGTTAGCGCAGTGATTTCAGAGAACGGCGGAAGTTCTAAGCTGCTCATTCAAAAGAAAAAGGGAGGTTCTCTTAGCGTGCCGCTGAATCAGCTGCCTGCTGATTTTATCGAGCAATTCTTGCTTGCTGCCGGAATATGGGTTCCGGATCGTTGCGATGAAAGCCTTGAGAAATTGCAGAGCGTTTTGCGCATCGGTGCGCAAGAATCATCACAGCAAAGCTACACAGAAATCTGGGAAGAGGAACTTGGCAGGCGATTCTGCCCCACATCTTACGTGCCATTGGAGACAGGACAGGTGCTGCGCAACAGCACTTTGCGCGTCGTTAGTCACCTGTCTTCAGGTGGGCTCTCAGCACTCTATCTTTGCCAGCTAGACGGCAAGCAACTGGTTGCGCTTAAAGAAGCAGTGGTTCCTGAGCACAGCGCAGAAAACGTAAAAGAAAAAGCACGCGAAATGTTTGACCGCGAAGCAGCTTTATTGATGAAGCTGGATCATTCAAATATCGTGCGCGTGCTCGATCATTTCAGCGAGGGCGATCGCAATTACTTGATGTTGGAATACATCAACGGAACCGATTTGCGCCAGCTCGTGAAACAAAACGGACCGCAAAAGGAAGCAGATGTACTCGAATGGGCAGTGCAAATAGCACTGAGCATGAAGCACTTGCATGAACGCGAGCAGCCGATCATCCATAGAGATTTGACTCCGGATAATCTGGTTTTGAGAAACGATGGACAGGTCATCGTTGTAGATTTTGGCGCAGCAAACGAATTCATCGGTACTGCAACCGGTACATTCGTCGGCAAACACGCGTTCATAGCACCTGAACAGCTTCGAGGCAAAGCTAATATCCAAAGCGACATATATGCGTTCGGTTGCACACTGTTCTTTTTGTTGACTGGCGAGGAACCTGAAGCGCTCTCGGTCTCCAATCCGAAGGAGCTTGCACCAACAGTTTCAGACGAGCTTGCAGAACTTATCGAATCATGCACACAGTCCGAGGCAAGTGATCGATATCAATCGGTAGCGCAGATGCTACCAGTCTTGCGTCGCCTGGTCGCTCAATCGATGGTCGCCTGAAGTCCGGCTAAACATGCGCTTTTTCTGACATTTCACAAAAGAAAATTTCATTTGATCTCCAACGCAACATACACTAGTATGTATACATAAGCGCGCGTCTGTGGAAGCGGCTTACTTTGCCTTGGGAAAAGGAGGTGAATAAAAGATGGAAGATATAGTTAGCAGAGCAGAGTTTGATGCTTTGCAATCAGAAGTACGGCAAGGAACCTCATACATGATTACAAGACTGGATTCAATTGACCGGCAATTGTCGAGACAAAGCAGTGAAATGAATGAAATGCGCAGTGAAATGAAAGATATGCGCAGTGAAATGAAAGACATGCGTTCTGAAATGAAAGACATGAAAGAGCAAATAAACGATGTCCGCACAGAACTTAAACAATATGTCCATGATGCTGTCGACGGTGTGATGGCAGGCATGGAGAGGTTGTTTAACGAACTCCGTGCCGATATTCAAAGGCTAGAAACCCGGATTGCCGAAAGATAGTTACATGCACTCATGCATTTTTTTTGACAGATCTCAGCGCACTGAGGTCTGTTTTCCTTTAGAACAGTGATTTTTTGGTGGCTGCGCCGACGATTCGTCAACATATTTTTGCGTAATTACCACACTGAACTTGCGAACCTTAAAAAACTGCGCATGGACTCTTGACATTGATTGCACTAAATTCGAAGTCAGGAAGGTGCTTTCAGCATAAATACAAGAAACGGCGCAGGTCACTATTTGCGCGCTTCTTCGTGCTGAATTTGGAGAATAGCAAATGGAAAATACTCACGATTTGCTGCGTCCGCAGGACGCAGACAAGACTTCTGCCCACAATGATCCGTTGATCAACAAACTCGCTCTGGAAATGGCCGGCAGCAACAGCAGCGCTCTGGATACATTCCAGAAGGCTCCAGACAGCGCGTTTGCCCGTTATGGACTGGTAACAGTAAACGGTCTGGCAAAAGTACCCGAAGGTGTGTTGAACTCTGTCGCCGAGCACGCAAAGAATCCGCTCGGCACACTGGAAACACTGGCGGTGGGAGCTGGAATGGCGGTTGCTTTGAAGGCGGTGTTACCCGAAGGCGGACCCGCAGGCAAAATTGCAGGAGCCGCAATTGGAGCATACTTCACATACAAGGCCGCGGCCCCTATCATCGATGCATATAAGATGGCCGGCAGAGCAACAACAATGCATGACCTGAATGTTGCCTCAACACAAATCGGAAATGCAGGCGGGAACTTCATCGTCGACTCGGCTATCGGCGCAGTCGGTGCAAAAGCTGGTGGCATGCTCGCGGATCGCATGTTCGCCCTGCCTCAAATGAGCGGTTTCAACAACTGGAAGAACAGCGTATATAACGGACTTGGTGCACAAGCAGTTGATGCATTGAATATCACTCCGCTGAAAGCGGAAGCAATGCCCGGGCACTTCGCACCAAACGGAGTTGGCGTTATTCCTCCATACATGCTGGAAGAACTTGCTGCTCGCAACCCAGGCAATGGAGATTTCCTCAAGACACGCAACAAGTCAATCGAGTTGGAACAACAAAAACCAGCCGATATAACACCTAAAGCCGGCCAGAATGGTGGGGCTGCACGCGAAGTGTACGACGCCGGCGGTCAGGAAGTTCAGCCTGGCAAGCTGGTTCGCACAGAAGGTCAAAAAGCCAGCGGCAATATCGAAGCTGATAGAGCTTACGACTACACTGGTGAAATTCGCGACTTCTACTTGAAAGAGTATGGTCGCAATGGCATCGACGGCAAAGGCATGAAGTTCATCTCGACCGTTAACTACGGCGAGAACTTCGAAAATGCATTCTGGGACGGCAAACAGATGACTTACGGTAAGCCAGGTCCAGACAGCCCATTCAAGACCTTTGTGCTCCGTGACGTAGCCGGACACGAAATCACGCACGGTGTTACAGAAATGGAAGCAGGCACTCAGTACCGCGGTCAATCTGGCGCGCTCAACGAAAGCTACTCTGATGTTTTCGGTGAACTGGTAAATCAGTACGCACAAAAACAAACAGCAGATCAGGGCCACTGGGTAACCGGCGAAGGTATCTGGAAGGACAATATCAAAGGACGCGGCTTGCGTGACATGCTGAATCCAGGCACCGCATATGATGACCCGGCACTGGGTAAAGATCCACAACCGGCACACATGAAGGACTATGTCAAAACCTGGAGCGACAATGGCGGCGTTCACATCAATTCAGGAATTCCAAATAAAGCATTCGCCACATTTGCACAAGCAGTTGGTGGAAATGCGTGGGATGATCCAGGACACATCTGGTTTGAAGCGCGCAAGCTAGCTGGCGCCGACCCAAGTTTCGGCAGCTTCGCGGGCTACACTCTTGAAGCAGCTCAAAATATGGGCAAAACGGACTTGATTCCGAAACTGAAAGCAGCCTGGAGCGGAGTAGGTGTCACACCCGATATCCACGCAGTCGACACGCTTACACCTGGCTCGGGCGCTGCCATCGGCGCCATGGGTGCCGGTCTGGGTGCCAATACCGGAGTCAGCTACATACGCAATCTGTTGAACCAGAAAGCAAGCTAAATATGTTCGTCAGAACAGATGCAATCTGCTCTGTAAAATGAAACACCTTTTCGCAACGGAGAGTAGCGGAGGAGCCGGCTAGCACGCCGGCTCCTCTTTAAGCCTTATTATTCTTGCTTTCCGCATTAGGATTCTTGAGACGCACAAGAGTCCACTGTTGTGTCGAGTCTTTTCCAAAGTGAATCAACAAAGGACTTTGCTCCTTCAGCAAATTGGCAACACCTGTGTCGTAAACAACATTCGAATTTTTTCCTACAGTCCAGGCAACACGCATCGTGCGCTTATCGACAGCGCCCTTCACAGGCTGAGTTTCGTTGGTGAGCGCATTGTAATAGTTGCCGCGGATTTCTCCTTTCTTATTACTGCAGAGCTGAAAAATCGTTGAACTATTATTTTGTCCGCCCTGCACCAGCGAATAAACTCCAAACGATTTCCACTCTCCTCCGGTTTTCTTATCCGCAGCTTCCGCTTTTGCAGCAGCAGGCGATTCGGTGTTTTGGGAGCCGGCCGGAGGCAATTTTGCCGGCGCCGCACCTGAGGCACTCGCACCAAAATCATCATCGCTCACCGAATTAGCAAGATCGTATGATTGTTGATAATAATCACTGGCCGTGCAAATTGGTTGGCTGCCGTAATCAACATAGCCACCATCATCGTAAACAATATTGTCGCCATAGTCATAGTAAACAGGCACGGTGCCAAGCGGAACGCCCCACCAGCCGGCAAAGTCACCCCAGGAACCCCAGCCCCAGGCCCAGTAATCACCCCAATCACGGCGCCACCAGGAATAGGGATGGTTCCGCCACCAGTCATTGCGGAATAAATTGTAGTTATTGAAATTGTGTCGAACGTTGCTAGCCTGCCTGGAGAGATTTGCAGGAGTAACTCTCGAAGTGGGACCAAGACGGCTCACTGGCGCACTTGGCACAGCACGACCGGCCATATTTGCAAAACCACCATCAGAAGCAAGGCTTCTCTGCGCACCATAATCCTTTACCCCATTGTCCATTGGGTCTAGCCCTTTTCCCCAATCTCGCGGCGACATAAAAGCATCAGGGTGATCGTCCATTCGCTCCATGCCACCATCATCGATTCGGCCGTTTCCATCATCCATCCTTGCGCCATCACCGTAATGCGGATGATCGAAACCGCGGTTAAAGTCATTAAACATATCACTGCGCATTCCCATATCGGATCTGCCGCCAAAGTCACGAAAACCACCACCACCTCCGCCAAAGCGTGCGCCGCCAAAACCACCTCTAGCCCCCGCATCAGAGGTGCTGAGCAGAGCCAGGCATGAGATGGAAATAAGTGCAGAACAAAAGCGTTTATTCATATGGCTACCCTCAGCTCTTCACTTTCTTGAATTTGATTTTTTCAGTGTCAGGCAGATCGATACCACCCAAATTTCTTCTTCTAGACTGCCAGACAAAGCTGTCGCTGTCATTTGCTGATTGCGTAAGAACATAGTCAGCTCTTCCGCGAGTTCCATCAGCCTGAATTGCTGCTGCATGAATTACCCAACCGTTGGCCGATTTCTCCCACCATTTGCGAGCCACACCACCATCAGAATCAAATTGAAAAGAGTTGATGCATCCAGTAAGAGGATTCCAGTAAATGAACTCATCATGAGACTCACGCGCGCCCTCAGCAGGGTGAGAGTCAGCCTTGCAAGACAAAACGTTTTCATTCAACCAGTCGAACTTCACTTTCAAACCCGGCTTCCCTTCAACAGTCCAGTCCCCCGGCAGCCAGCTTAAAGCCTTCAAATACTCAGCATTATTCTTTGCCCGATAAGGCATCTCAGTGACAGTTTCCATAAGCCACTTGCCGTTTCTTTTGGCATGAGTAGCTATATATTTGCTAATCGAGTTTGCATTAGACATCTTGCAGATGCCCTCTTCAACTGCCATATTGTCTGCCGGGAAGGTAAGCGAACTAATAGAAATCTCAATCGGCTGTTTGCCATTCTTTTCAAAGAACTCATTGTATTGCTTCCGAATCGCAGTCTTTCCCTGGAAAGAATTGCCGAATTGATCCACGAAAACCGCATTCTCATCCCACATTGCTGTTAGTTTGTCTGCATCGGCGGCAGCAAATGATTTAGCATAATCTTGAGCCTGCTCTCGAATGCAGGTCTCATCATTGCCTGATGCCGCTAGCGCACCTGCACACGCCATCTGAGAAATGAAAATAAAAATGCATAAAGCTGCCCTGTGACGAATGAAGCCGGCAAGAAGCATAAGTGTTTCCCCATGCGCAAAAACGGAACCTACATTGGCGGAATACCACTTTTGCGCTGACAAAAAACATTAGACGTCCGATAAGATCAAAGACACTACTCGACGTCAGCGGAATATCGTTGCCATTCAGCCTGAATAGCTTTTGCTTTCTGAACGTCGCCCGATTTTTCATATGCCCTGGATTGCGCGGCCGTGATAATACACATATCTCCAGGAGCGTTGGATCTATTACGGGCGAGTTTATCATGAGCCTTTTCAAGCACAGAAATAGCTTCTGCGGTCCGCCCTTTCTGTAACAGAAATTCAGCTAAATCGCTGGCAGCTTTGGCATAGAAAGAAGCAAACTGAACTGGGTGTGAGTCGAACTTATGAAAAAGCGCACTGTTTAATGCAATTGATTTATCAATATCTTTTGTCGAAATTGTGTAACTATAATTCAAAACAATGCCGTCATCTCTGTTTGGATCAAGACCTTTCAACAATTGCGCGCGCCTGTACAGTTCCTCTAACTTATTAAAGTTATTCATCTTGCAGCAGTTATTCATTGCGCACATGAATGTGTTGTATTTCATTTCGACATAAAGATAGTTAGCAGGCGTGTTCGGAATCAAGCCCAGAGTCTGCTCGCATGTCCTCAAAGAATCATCGTGCTTTCCTTCGTGATACAGCTTTTCGGATTCATAATATAAGATTCTTGCGCAAAGTCCTGGGAATTTTTTCTGGCAATCAGGAACACTATCGAGAAGCATTTGCCGCAAGTCCGCATAGACTTTCTCGTCCAGCTCTAGAGCTTTTCCCTTGAGACAGAGGAGTGTTTCCAGATAATTGTCTTCGGATTTGTCTTTATGAACTCGATTCAAAAAAGCATCCAGGGGCTTTTTGAAATCTTTGTCCTGCATTTTAAGCGTGTAGAGGTAATCCCCCTCGTTCTTAGCACAGTCATAAGGGACACCCAGTTCATAATAGTAGTCCCGAACAGATTCAAACAAAGGTTCTGCTTGAGCATAATTGCCGGCTTTGAGATAGGCATAAGCCAGGTTGTACTTAAGCGCGTTTTCAAGATCAAAATCCACCGAAAAAACTTTTCTTGGAAATTGCTTCCTGATTAGCGCAATAGCTTGTTCATATTTCCTCAATCCATTCAAGCTGATACTCACTCTTGCCACTTCAGCAGTGGTCACCAGATCTGGTGGCATTCTGTCCAGAAAAGCAATCAGACGGCGGGCGAACTTATCGGCAGGCTCATAAGGCTTGCCCATTTGCCGCAGTAAAGCGCGTTCGTTGATTATCGCATCGAGCGTCTGGTTTTGCTGTGGCAAAGGAGTACCCTCAATTTCCATAACGCCAGGCATCATGCGAAGGTAATCGAGAGCATCTTCAAATTTGCCTCTATGATTCTGGACTTCAGCCATAAGCGCAAGAATATGTTGAAGGTTAAAGCGCTGCCCATTGTTATTGCCTAACTTATTGATCGCATCCTTTATTGTTGCTTTTGCTTTAGCATCTTCACCGTTCATCAATTGCGCGAATGCAAGACTCGAACTATATGCGCTCAGCAATTCTTGATACTTAACCGGGTCTTCCTTAACTGAACCCACTCTTTTCAACGCGTCTTGAAATAGCAGCTTCACTTTATTTGCAAAGGGCGGCACGCTTTCATCAAAAGTATAAGCCCTGTCCCTTATCTCGCAACGCTGGGCCTCAAGGAATTCGTTGTCCCGATCTGTGTCAAAATGGGCCCGTGCGTGCACACTATCCATGTGCTGAAAATGATATGCGAACCAACGATCAAGCACTTTTATACTGACTGAGGGAGTACTCAACGAGGGATGAACCGGAGCTGTAATTTCCGCACTGTAGCGCTGTGAAATTTCATCAACTGTCCGGGAAGTTTTTGCATTTTTCTTCATTTTCTGCAGGAATACTGAGCTGCCAATAACAAGTAGCAACAAGAGAATAATGCCGACAATCAATAACGGTTTTTGCGCATTCTTTTTCTTGCGTTTTTTTTCTGTGGAGCCCTCCGCTGTCTCCAGTGCCGCAATTAGCTCTTCATCCGACTGAAATCTATCCGCGGCAGACTTGCACAAGCATCGCAACACTACACCTTCGAGCTTGCTCGCAATGGTGAACTTTGCAGAAACCGTATCCACATCTTTGTTGATGTGATTGGACATCGTTGAGAGATCGCTGTCCGCATGCATCGGAGTGGAACCAACAAGCGTTTCATACATCAGACAGCCAAGCGAGTAAAAATCGGCACGAGCATCTACGTCCTGGCATTTGCACTGCTCCGGGCTCATGTACTCAACACTACCAACAAGCAGACCTGTTCGCGTGAGAGATGCATCGGTATTTTCAGCTAGTGACTTATAGACACCGAAATCGAGTATTTTGGCGCATTCGACACCACCCGAAGCAACAATCATTACGTTGGCAGGCTTGATGTCGCGATGTACGGTTCCTCTTGAATGCACATATGCCAGGGCTCTGGCTATGTCGAGAAAGAGGGGCAACGCTCGTTCTTGCTTGAGGGCACCTTCTACTTTCAGAATATCAGCCAGCGTTTTTCCTTCAAGATACTCTAGCACCATGTACTGGCGACCATCAGGCAACTCACCGTAGGCGAGAAACCTGACGATATTTGGGTCTTCAAATGTGCTGAGTACCGCTGCTTCCTTTTGAAACCTCTTAACGGCATTTTGCGATGGCAGCATTCGAGGATCAATAATTTTGATCGCAACTATTCGCTCGAAAGCAAGATGCACAGCCTTATATACTACACCGCTAGCACCGCGCCCAAGTTCTCCCAGCAGCTCATACTTACCGTCAATAACCGTTTTCGAATTAGCACCGCCGCTGGCACTGCTTTGTTCTAGTTCATCTGGCTTCTGCTGATCCAAGTAATGCTTCCCGTTCGTTCAGCCACCATTATAAAAGACAGAGCGGACCGATGAGCGCGGGAGTGCTTGTATTCGGGTGAATTGTTTCCGGAGAGTTGAGTTCCGAGAGAACCGCCAACGCCAGTTGGATATGTCTAAATACTATGCGCTCTGGCTGACAATTCTGTACCTTATCATTTTGCCTTTTCGCGCTCGCTTAAGACTATGCCGTAAGCACCCGAACCGAAACCAGCCATAGGAATTGAGCCTGCAGGATCCCCAATTTCACCGAAGGAACCCCGGTTTTTCTCCGATACGTACATCTCAGCAATTAGCCCGTTATCCTGAACGGACTTATCCACTATAGTTTCCAGCAATCGCGCAGCCTCAGACTTTTTCCCAAACTTCATAAAGGCACGAATCAGATTAAAATCAATCAGCAAGAATTCGTGAGCTTCGTAATCACTTGGACCGAGGTTTCGCCGGTAGCCACCGGAAGCGGTTCTTAGCTTTTCGATTTTTTGCAGCGTTTTTTCAAAGACTGCGGGCTCATTGACTATACCCAGGTTAAACGCTTCGAGCATGGCACCGTCAACCTCAGATTTCGGCTGCGTTTTTATTTCCAAAACACCACATACAGCTCCGTCTCGCATATATGCTTTTTTGAAACCCTCTTCGAGCAATTTGATTTTTTCAGAAAGAAGCTTCACTGTGGCTTCGTCGTGTCTGGCTTCGGCTATCTTTTGAAAGCCGCGCAAGCCGGGGATGGCAGCAATAATCGAACTGGCGTAGTGCCTTTTGTTTTCCTGGTGCTCTTCCCAGCACGATGAATCTTCTGCAACAATCAATCCATCTTCGTATTTATCCAGATTACCAAGCAACGGCTTTACTATGTAATCGCGCATGACATCGTATACGGTACCATGATAAGTTTGCTCCGAAAGCAAAGAATCATCATGCGTCTGTTGCCAGTACTCATAAATAGCCCAGAGCGCCAGCCCCCAATCGTCATACTCCACATTCGGGGTTTTCTGACCTGAGTAATCAGCTTCCTCCGATCCATCACCATAATAACGAACAACCGAAATTTGATAGTCGAAATTGCGCACTTCGTGTTTCCAGCGTCCAACTGGACGTGCATTAAACCAGGACATTATGCCCTCTCGCGCTTCGGCTTTGTGCCCCATGCTAGTGAGCCCCACGAGAGCATAAGCCATATCACGCACCCATGGCGTGAACCAGACACCATCAGGCAGGCTCGCGAGGATCAACCCATGGTTATAGCGATTTGCTGTGTTTTCTTCCTGGATCTGCGCCATCTTTAGAATAGTCTCGTTCTGGCGCCAGAGCGATTCTTCCTTTTTAGAAGCAAAATGAACGGGCGGCTTCACTCGCCAACTCTCGAGAGCTTTGATTTCGCGCTCAGCCAGAGCCTCTGCATTTAAGCCTCCATGCCATTTTAGAATTTCATTCACGGCGGTTTCTAGTTTCCCGGGATCTTCAAGAGAAAGAAGTGCCCAGGAATCGCCCTCCAGTCGTGTATTTGATATGGCGTTCTCTTCAGCCTTCAAAGGCACTATTGCAAGAGATTCTTTCACACCTTCAAATGTGAGCAGACGTATCTTTCTTCCCGAAATGTCTTTTGATTCTTCGTGTTTGACAGAATGCTGCCATGTAATTTCGAGTTGCTGGCCCTTCAACGGTTTCGGCTGCATGCAGATCAAAACGTTATGCTTCAACGCAAAAGGCATGAAAAATAACTGTTCAGTGCCATTCTTAGTCGAACTAATTATTTGAGATTCGGCACGATAATGTAATTCCGGCTTCGAAACAAAATTGCCACCACTGAAACACATTTGCTTGATGAAATTTGCCGTATCATCGCCGTCTTTGCTTACATCAGCATTTGGGCGCTCATATCTATACGGATGCGCGTAAAATCGCGTGACATCACCAGCGGTGCTAACAACGGCAAATCCGAAACCATTTCCGGTAACAAGCGGCGAAAAATTTTGAATCCGATTAGTGTTCGGTACTGGCGCTAAAGCAAGCGAGCTGCTGGAAGCACTTAACAGCACAACTGTCGACAAAAGACCGGAAAGAAGCCGAGCACGACGCATAATTCACCCCCAACGAGAGCGATAAGCGTATTCGAATTGAGAACAGGATTCAATAGTAATCCGCACAGTAAGAGGGCGCTTGTCTAAGGCGCGAAGCACCGATAGCTCACGGAATTATGTCTAGGGACTGTGCCGATGACTCAATTATGTATAGGGGCGGTGCCATGCGCCGCCCTTCGCCCTTAATTAAGCACGAATCAGCTCCAGCAACTATCTAATCCGCGAATTGAAGTTGCGAGGATAGCTGCCTACGTTCACAGGCACCGCCTGAACTTGCTTGTCTCTCAAAACAATGAAGTTGAGAATCTCGCCTGATTTACGGCTCTGGACAAACTCTTTTACATCCTTGGGAATATGCATGTCTTTGCCATTAATCTTCTCAATAATGTCGTTGAGCTTGAGCCCGGAAGCCTGCCCAGGACTACCCTGCACGAATCCCTTGATCAGAACGCCTTGTGTCTCGTTCGGCAAACCCGTTCCTTTTATATATGCATCATCAAGTTCGGACATCTGAATTCCCAACCAGGGACGATCGATTTTGCCTTTTTCTATTATTTCGCCGGAGACGCTCTTAGCAATATCAGCAGGAATCGAGTAGGCGATGTTTTGAGCGAACTTGCGAATTGCAGTGTTCACACCCACAACTTCGCCATTCAAATTGAGCAGAGGGCCGCCTGAATTACCAGGATTAATCGCGGCATCAGTCTGAATGAAGTTGATATTTCCATTTACATCACTTTCTGTACGCCCAACAGCCGAGATAATGCCCATGGTTACGGTGTGATCATCACCCAGCGGAGAACCGATGGCGATTGCGAACTCGCCAGGACGCAAAGCAGATGAACTTCCCCATGGAATAGTCGGGAGATCTTTTACATCCACTTTCACAACGGCAAGGTCCGAGAACTGGTCGATGCCAACCACTTTGGCATCGAATGATCTTTTGTCTGCCAGGGTGACCTTAATTGCATCCTGCCCGTCAACTGCGTGAGCATTGGTAACAATGTATCCGTCAGAGCGAATGATGAATCCCGAAGCGATGTCCGGCTTTGCACTCAGCTGCTCCGGAGGCGTAGGACCAGACTTTTGAGAGTCATCGCTATCGTCTGGTTGCTGCAAGAATCTGTTAATAGGAACACGCTGCCCGTTAAAGAAGAAATCCATCATGGGTGGCAGCCCGGCAGGATTAGCCATGGAAATTTTGTGCCGCATCTCCAGGTGAACTACCGCAGGCATCGCCTTCTCCGCAATATCGGCAATTGTGTTTCCTGAAAACTGGTACACCCTAGGAGCCTGGTCGGCGGCACAGACGGGAGTGGAAACTGCTTGTAATGCCAGCCCGGTGCCTAGACTAAGGGCAAACACTAAAACGGAACTCACGCCTGACTTAACTGAGTTAGCACGATTTTGCATGCAAGAGCACCTCCCCAAGGCTCGTTACAATGGGATTTATTCTACAATGGCAGCAGACGATAGCGGAAGTTTTTGTGTTCCTTCCAAGAAAATGAGTGTTAAGGATCGGATCGGTCCTAGCGTAGGCGTAGCCGGCTGAAGCCGGCACCAGGGGCTCCACTCTACCTTGCGCAGCGCTTCCATGCGGCTTTATATTTACTTGCGGCCCATGCCCAGTTCTTGAGCATGTTGGAATACCTTGCCTTCTGTGAGGATTGAAGGTGCAATTACAACCTCAACCTCTTGCATTTCCTGAATGCTAGCTGCACCAAGTGTTGACATGCTGGTCTTAAGAGCGCCGATTAGATTTTGCGTTCCGTCATCCACCTGCGCCGGACCGAGCACAATTTGTTCCAAAGTGCCGGAATGTCCTACTTTGACCCGTGTACCCCGCGGAAGAATAGGGCTTGGTGTAGCCATTCCCCAGTGATAGCCCTGTCCGGGCGCTTCTTTTGCGCGGGCAAGCGGTGAGCCAATCATCACGGCATCTGCACCGCAGGCAATCGCTTTACAAATATCTCCGCCAACAACCATGCCGCCATCAGCGATAACGGTTACGCGATGACCGCTCTTTCGTTCATAATCTCGAACAGCTCCGGCGCAATCGGCGATTGCCGTAGCCATCGGAACGCCGATACCAAGGACGCTACGTGATGTGCATGCAGCACCCGGCCCGACGCCGACAAGAATGCCGGCTACTCCGGTTTCAGCCAGGTGATAAGCAGCGTCATATGTCACGCAATTACCAACAATAACAGGAACACCAATTTCCTTGACGAATGCCTTCAAATCGAGCGCAACACCGCCGGCTACAGACTTATGCTCGGTACCTGTAACGGTGGATTGAATGACCAGAATATCAAGCCCTGCTTCAACGGCGATTTTTCCGTATTTATGCGCCATGTTCGGAGTTACTGACGCAGCGGTCAAGACGCCGAGTTTCTTCATTTCCTCTACGCGGCGCTTAACGAGCTCGTCTTTTACTGGCTCGGAATAAATTTTCTGCATCAACTCGACAAATTCACTTTTGTCGCAACGTGCGATTTGATTCAAGGCATCCTGCGGATTTTCATAACGCGTATGCACGCCTTGCAGGTTTAGCACAGCCAGCCCGCCCATTTTTCCAAGCAGCGAAACTGTTTTTACGTCTACAACTCCGTCCATAGCTGAGGCGAGCAGTGGTATTTCCAGCTTATGTTTGCCTATATTTACCGATACATCGCAAAGTTCAAAATCAAGCGTCGTTGAACCGGGCACAAGCGCAATTTCATCGAAACCATAGGCGCGACGCGTCTTCTTTCCTCTGCCTATGAACATCTCACCAGTACTGGACTCAACCCTGCTGACTGTCTGCATTGAACGAGGACCTCCGGAAACTTTGAGCTATATTAGCATCCTCTTTGCTTGATAAGAACTCAGCCGCAGCAATAAGATAAGGATTGGAAAAGCGGCTTATCATAAGGCTCTTGAGCCTGTTCTTCTGACATCATTGCTTCATGCAAAATTCACTGTGCGTTTTAATGTCAAGCAGAGATCATATTTAGAGCCGCACCGGCAGCCGGTTTCGGAAAAGAGGAAGAGATTGTGAAACTTAGACCGCTGACGGTAATAGGTCTTAATAGTGGAACCTCTATGGACGGAGTGGATGCCGCCGCGTTCCTCATCGGACCAGAAAATTCTTCAAGCGAAGCACGTCCCGCGCTTAAAGTTGAGATGCTTGCTAGCGTCCTCTTTGAGTTTGAGCCTCTTCTTCAACGCAAGATGAAAGGCATAATCGCCGCAGGCTCGGTTTCTCTGGATGAACTCTGCCGACTTGATGCGTCCATTGGAGAGGAGTTTGCCCGAGCTGTGTCCAAACTACTGAAGCAGCATCCTTCCTTGAGCGTGGATCTGATCGGCTCCCATGGGCAGACTGTCTGGCATTCACCTGAGCGCAAAACCTTTGCCGGCATAGAATGCGCCAACACGATGCAACTCGGGCAGGCAGCAATTATTGCCGAGCGCACGAGGATTCCAGTCATCAGCGATTTCCGTGTTCAGGACATGGCCGCTGGGGGACAGGGAGCTCCGCTGGTCGCCTTCGCAGATGAGGTTCTTTTTGGAAAGACTGCAGGTACAGGAATTTTGAATCTTGGCGGAATCGCCAACATCACGGTTCTCGACAAAACGGGTAGCGCTATCATGGCCTTCGATACGGGACCCGCCAACGTTTTGATCGACCGTTGTTGTGAGCGCCTGTTCAACCGTGACTTCGATGAAGGCGGCAAGCTGGCAGCGACTGTAGAACCGGATGAGGACTGGCTGCAAGAGCTGCTCCGTATTCCTTATTTTCACTTACCCGCACCAAAAACCACAGGTCGAGAATTATTTGGAAATCGTTTTGCAGATCAATTAATAGAAAAAGGGCAAAACAAACAGCTGTCAAACGAAGCTATTCTTGCGACACTTACCGCACTGACCCCCGCCAGCATCTGCATGCAATATGAAAACCTGATCCGAGGGAAAGCGACAATTGGGAACATAGTCACCGGCGGTGGTGGCGCCGAAAACGAGACCATCGTCAAGCAACTGACTCAACGATGGCCTCACGAACTCAAGATTTCACGCCATGAAGATTATGGAGTCTCCACGAAATTCAAAGAAGCACTGCTCTTTGCTTTGTTGGCTTACACTAGTTTTTTCAGGATCCCAAACAATGTACCTGCATGCACGGGAGCTAGCCGCAAAGTTTGTCTTGGGAAACTGACTTCACCCTGAGAGCCTGGCTAATCTTTCAACTCGAGATTGGGCAGAGCATTCTTGCGATAGATTATGTTCGGATCTTCTGTCTGCTTCAGCCAGGGATCTATTGCTTTGCTCATCGAGTGAATGCCCATAAATTTGTTTGATGAATTCGACGCTTGCACGCGATCTTCAATCTCGCCGGTTTTCGCATTTACCAGCTGCACAACCGTTTTCTCATCGGTCGTAAGATTGTTATCAGTTGTTGTGGTATGCCATGACAAAGTTAAATCAGGATTTTTCTTTTTCAACTCTACATTTAATTTTGTCAGCAGCTCATCGGTGAGTCCTGCAGACATTGCGTCCTGCAGCATTTTGCCGATCTCATCACGCCTGTCGGCATTACCAAAATCACCCTTCTTGGCCACAATATCTGCGATCTTTTGTGCGGCGTTTGTCGTGTTAATGAGCGGCTTTAGCTCATAGAATGGAGGATGCTCCCGCGGAATATAGATCTCCGGCGGCAGCTTAATGATAGGGTTCTGCTCCAGCATCTTGCTATTGATTGAATGGTTTTCATCCTCGTGATCGTGCACACGTGTAGTAGGTTTTTGAATTTCGTGCTCTGACATAATTTAGCTCCCCAAATTGGTCTGCAAACGGTAATATCCCGTCTTGCAAAAAACTAGCTATCGCAGTTCCGCATACGTGTGTTGCGGATCAACCTTCTCCAACTGTTGTTATTACGACTTACTCGGTGTGAACTAAAAGCAAGTTCCCAGGGCTAGGCATTTGCCAATACTTGCGCTGATTCCATTCTTTCGATTATGGCATCGGCAAACTTTTCAGCCGATTCCGGATTCGTTTGCAAAAAGAGCGATGGCTCGACAAGTTCCAGTTCAATCAAGACCGGCTTATTTGAATTATCTCGAATGAGATCAACTCTGGCATAAAGAGGTACTTCCTTCAGATGGCGAAGGACTCGACTGGCGAATTCAATTTCCTCTTCGCTTGCAGTGACCGCCCGCTCGCCTGCCTCAAATGCGACAGCCAGCTTTTGAAAAGGCGCTTTACGAACACAATGTGAAAGCTGCCCTTCAATAAATATAAGTGCGCGTTCGCCATAATCGTGCACAGAAGCTAAGTACTGCTGGACCATAACTTCAGAATGCTTCAGCAAATCATCAACATGCATTTCCGCTTCGCTGAGCTCAGTTGATGCCGAAAGCTTTTTTACACCCGACGTGGCCAAGCCAATACTAGGCTTTACCACAGCTTCATTCCAGCCTTGAGCTTTCAATATGTCGCATAGTTTCTGGCGATTCTCATTCGTGATGAATACAGTCGGAACAATTGCGATTCCTGCCTCTTGCAATTCCGCCAGATATGTTTTGCGGCTGTTCCAGAGCATAGTTTCTGGTGTGTTGAACATGCGAGTGCGTGCTGCCGTCTCGCGCAGCCATGTACAGAACTGCTCGTACTTACGATGATAGTCCCAGGCGGAACGCATAATGCAAAACTCTGAATCTCGCGCTGAGACACATTGATCCCAGATCAAGGGCTTAACGACAAACCCTCTCTTTTCCAGAGCGACTTTCAGAAGCTGATCGTCCGGATCGAGGTTTGGAAGATCGCTATA
Organism: Obscuribacteraceae bacterium (SeqCode); assembly: GCA_044358055.1. Lineage (GTDB taxonomy): Bacteria > Cyanobacteriota > Vampirovibrionia > Obscuribacterales > Obscuribacteraceae > JAIEPM01. The sequence continues at coordinate 4,371 of JBIKOL010000051.1, read as the reverse complement.
TGTCACCAGAGAGATAGTTTGTTTGCTCATTTCAACACCACAAAATGTCTTTACTTGTCCCGATTCCGGCGAAACCGAAACGACCATTTTACAACACAAGCGGCCAAAGCCTGCCTGCCTTAGAGGGAATTGAAACCCTTCCCAATATGGCAAATGTCCGGCAATCCTGTTATCCTACAGGTGTTTCCTGCCGAGGGATGCGCGCGTTCCGCCCGAAGTTTATCGGATAAATAGACAGGCAAAAGTTTGACTAACGCAGAAAGCAGCAACAAAATTTCACCATACTGGCCCGCACAGGGTGGTCCCATTTTGATCTTCCTGCTTTTGCTGTTTTTATTTGCACGCCCGTTATTGCTGCTTGGCGATGGTGGAACATGCCGCCATTTCTTGACTGGCATTTACATCATCGACCATGCGTCGATTCCCACGACAACATACAGCTCAGCAATTGAGCCCAACTCCGCATGGGTAACGCATGAATTACTTTGCGATCTGCTGTTTGGAATTCCGTTTCCTGCCTTCGGATTGAACTGGGTAGTGCTGAGTAGCGCCATTGCAATTGCTCTGTCACTGACATGGGCTTATCAGATGTCTCGTTCACGTGGCAATGGCATACTCGGCGCCTTCATCGCAATGTTGCTTGCACTCGAAGCATGCACGGTACACTGGTCTGCGCGCCCTCACGTTCTTACGTATCTTGCTTTTATCGCATGTTATTACGAGTCGTTCATTGCGGATCGCAGCCTGAAAGGGCGCGTCATTGCGCTTTCCACGATCCTCTTTCTCTGGGGCAATCTGCATGGAAGTTTTCCTCTTGGATTATTGATGATCTTCTTCCGTGCAGGCAGCGATTTCCTTGAAGAAAAAGTTCTGAAGAATGAATCGTCTACTTTGTGGAAACTGAAGGAATCTCTGATTTTGATTCCTTGCGCGGTAATTGCAGCCTGCCTGAATATTCGCGGGGCAGGATTTGTGCATTATGTTTTGAACTATCTGAGCAGTTCTAAAATTCAAGCACATAGCGATGAATGGCGAAGCATCGATTTCAGCTTTGCAGCACCTGTCTGGTCATTTCTTGCTCTTTGCTGCATCATGGTTCTTTCCTGGATTTATTCCAAAAGCAAACCCAAGCTGGGCGAATGCGCATACATGCTTTTTTTGTTCTGCTGCAGCTTGTATGCAATGAGACTGATTCCATATTTTGTACTCGCCGCACTGCCTGCGATGGCATGCCAGTTGGGAGAGATAAGAAACAGATCGGAATTCTCCACGCTTCCTGTAATGGGCAAGCTCATTAGCTCGGATCAGAACGCAAGCAAAGGAGAGGATTCGTTAAAGAAACATCGCTGGATACTAATTGGCGCAACGCTAGCGGTATGCCTTGCCTACTTATTGATCCCTTCATTTAAAATAAAAGACTTCGATGCCGAACGAATGCCGGTTAAAGCCGTTGACTATTTGACGCAACACAATATAAAAGGGCTTGGATTCGTCAAAGACAACTGGGGCGCTTACCTTTACTGGCGAACGAAAGAAGGCATTTTTCTCGACGACAAAACCGATTTCTATTCGCAGAATCTGTTGGACGATTACTCATCCATCTTCATGACTAATCCTGGCTGGGAAAAAGCCCTGGACAAGTACAATTTCCGATACGTGCTCATTCCACGCGGACTTCCTCTAGAGTTCATGCTTGCAAAGGACAATAAATGGACTAAATCCTACGAAGATAATACAGCCATCCTCTTCCTAAAGAACGAGCCTGCGCTAACCGCACCCGGGAGCACCGTCGGCTCGCCGGCTTCAAAAACATCCGGCGAACAGCCTGCGCTAAAAGGACCCGGGAGCGCCGGCGGCTCGCCGGCTCCAAAAACATCCAGCGAACAGCCGGCGCTAAAAGGACCCGGGAGCGCCGGCGGCTCGCCGGCTCCAAAAACATCCAGCGAACAGCCGGCGCTAAAAGGACCCGTGAGCGCCGGCGGCTCGCCGGCTTCAAAAAAATCCGGCGAAGGTGATTATGCAAAGCCTCACTGAGCCCGAAGAAGCAATAAGAACCAATTGGATAAGCTGCTTCCTCCCCTGCAGCGGTGGTTGGTTCCTCATCTGGTTTATGACCATGTTTTTACTCTTCGCACCAGATTCCATTCTTGCAGACGGCGCCGTGGCAAGACATTTTATAACCGGATTGGACATTATTCAGAAAGGATATATCGCGCACACAAATTACGTCTGGGCGGTAAATCCAAATTATCCCTGGCTGACCCATGAATTGTTTGGCGACATAATCTTTGGTGGCGCATTTCAAACTCTTGGGCTGAACGGAGTTGCTCTGGTCGGCTTCCTTGTATGCGGATTGTCCTTGATGTGGTCGTATCAGTTTGCACGAGCTCAGGGGCTTGGACGAGTAAGTTCATGGATTGCATTTGCGCCGGTGCTATTGGCAAATTCCCTTCACTGGCTTTCACGAAGCCACATATTTAGCTATTTGTTTTTGCTGATCATCTATTACGCCAATTTGCTGAAAGAACTGCCGTTCAAAATGCGAATGCTTATCTCTGTTGTTTCCATGGTCTTATGGTGCAATTTTCACGGCAGCATTTTTATCGGCTTGTTTGCGCTTGCGCTTCCGCCGGCAGTAAAATTTTTGGATGCAATCTGGCAAGGTACTCTGCAGGAGAAGAAGAAAGACATTGCGCTAGATTTCTCCATTCCACTTCTTGCAGCTGCAGCATTATGCATAAACATACGCGGGCTGGGTGAGTACACGTATTTGATCGGCTATTTATCACATCCGGAAATTTTAGGCAAAGGAAGCGAGTGGCGCTCACTGGATTTCTCTATGGGAATAGCAATTTGGGCTTTTCTCATTCTCTGCATAATGCTCCTGCTCCTGGGCAGATTTGCCAAAAACAAGCCAAACTTCGCTCAATGGACTCTTTGTATGGCTCTGTTTTTCGGTGGAGTCTATGTGATGCGTTTGATTCCATATTTTGCTCTTCTCGCTTTGCCGGCAATTGGTGCCGCCTGGGGAGAGATGAGGAAACATGCACTTGCGTCAACAGCGGCGAGTGCAGCGCAAAGCCTTTTCCAACGTTTCTGCAAATGGGACGATAACAAACAGATCGATCAGAAAGGCGAGTTAAAACATGCACTTATAAAAGTAGTATTGTTGCTTGGTATCATCGGAATATTTCTCGTCGATCCGCGATTCAAGGTAAAGGACTTTCAACAAAACAAACTGCCTGTGGCAGCTGTAGAGTACATGCGGACCCATAACGTCAACGGGCTAGGATTTGCACTGGATAATTGGGGTCCGTACCTATACTACAAGTTTAGAACACCCATTTTTATTGACGAGAAAACAGATTTTTACCCGGTTGAATTTATGAAAGAGTATCATTCAGCCTATCGCGGCGACACGCCAGAAGTGCTCGACAAATACAAAATTAACTATGTCCTGGTCCAACCTGACGCCGGCCTTATCAAATGGCTGGATAGCTCCAACAACTGGCAGCGAGTGTATAGCGATAAAGTAAGCGTGCTGTATCTTCGCAAGTAGAGTATTAGTTCCTTTTGCGCAAACGCATACCATCCCGCGACTCGAGGTACATAAAAATCCGGTCCTGCTCAGGCAAATAAACACAGCGTTTGATTTTGCTGCCATGACTGTTTACCTGAGTGCACGAGCTTATTTGAATGGACACCGCATCAGGATGTGTTCTTGCAACATAATATGCAAGCGCAATCATCTCGTTATAAGAAGCGGCTTCGTTCATCCTTCCATCCAGGCTGAGCAGATGCTCTTTACCATCTGCACCCCGATACTTCACGTGGACGAATTTTACTTCCTCATGAAAGAGGAACATGGAGAAGCCCCAGGGCACACGGTCATACAATGACATATTCACATATTCGTAGGGAGACAAAAAGAAAAGCCGCATTGGCAGTGCTACGCAGCAGACGCATGCAAAAGCAGCAACTAAAGCATCCAGCGCCGGCTTCTTAAATGCAAGATTTGGATTTGCAGGCGTTTTTTCGCGTTCGAAAAATGCGAGATATCCAGTCCAGGCGACAAGTGCAAACAACTCAATTCCAGGCAAAACCAGTGTGAAGATGCTGTGCAAAAAGACTCCTGCCAGGGCAGCCCAGCGCCTGCTTGCTTTAAACCAGAAACCAAAAGCAAGGAAAAGTTCAAGAGCAATTACTCCGAACCCGGCGAGTTCCGTCGCCCACCAGGGCAAACTCATATACTCCACTACTGGGCGCAATTCTGGTCGCAGGAGAAAGCCGCGACCCAACATGTCATGCAAGGTGAACCCACTTACGAATTCAGGATGCATAAATTTTTGCACTGCAGAAAAGAAATAACAG
>JBIKOL010000050.1:0-48976 GCA_044358055.1 Obscuribacteraceae bacterium (SeqCode) | reverse complement strand
CCTAGAAGGATTCGATCGATATCTTTAGAAGCCGGCGAGCCGCCGGCGCTCCCGGGTGACGCTACTTAAGTTTGTCTCTCCCAGGGCTGTCGCTGTTCAAGCGTGGTGTTGGGAAATCGTTCGCGATGGGATAGAAGCGAGTTGAGTTCATCGATCAATTCGTGCAAATATCTTGACGAATCGAATCTAAAACTTGCGCTTGTGTCTGCCTTGCGTCCGATGTGCAGGCTGACTCCTCTGTGTGAGTTAACCCATTCAAATGCCGGTTCATCAGGAATTGAATCTCCACAGTATAGAAAGAAGACCTTATCGTGCGTGCTCTGAGTCATCTGCATCATCTGTCGCAGTCCGTTTGCTTTTGTCCAATCGACTGCAGGCCAGACTTCATAACTTGTGGGCAATTGTTTGAACTCCAGCCCAGGTGATTGCATCGTCAACTCTTCGACAAGCAGACAAATCTTTTCCCTGTAAATCCGTGGCGAGAGGTGCCAGTGTAAGCATAAGGACAGTCCATGATCCTCAAGTATAGTCTGATACTCCGGCAGCATTATTTTTTTGAATTCTTGCTTTGCCTGATACAAAAGTCCTCGAGATGCTTCGGCAACAGCATGGCTGAAGATAAGTTCTCCTGGCGCTGGGACATGAATTTCCAGCCCATAATTTCCCGCAAGAATGTGTTTTCTGTCTGGAAAATCACGCATTAGCTCGGCTACGCCACGCGCGCTTAGAATTGCAGTGCTGATTTGCTTATGTGAGGATAATTCAGCCAGCGCCGCACGTAGTTTAGGTGGAATTAGCGAGGCGGCCGGATCTTCAACTATCGGGACAAGAGTCCCATCGCGATCGAATACGGCAAAAAGTTTTTTGCCTTCGTCCAGACTTTTAGCTATTTCATTGAGTATCGCGGTTGCCGACATAAGCTTTCGTACAACGATATATAAGACGATACCATGCGTTCTTTGGAAAAGTGAACAGCACGCTGTCTGCACTCACTATGTGAAATCTGTTGTATTTCTGGAAAACGTGAAACCAGCTCCTCAACAGAGTGTCCCACAATTCCATTCTTGCCATCAATTACAATTTCGGCGACCGACCCGCGTTCGAATGCCATGACAGGCGTTCCTGCAGCCATTGCTTCTACCATCACGAGACCGAACGGCTCTTCAAAATTAATCGGATATGCAATTGCTATGGCGCGATTATAGAGTTCGAGCTTTTGATCAACGCCAACTTCTCCCACGTATTCAATCTTTTCTGAGAGCCTTGGTTTGATGTAATTTTCGAAATAGTTGCGGTCTGCGTCGTCCACTTTGCCGGCAATTTTGAGGGGCAAATTCAAGCGTTCTGCTATCTCTATTGCTTCTTTTGTGCCCTTGTCGTGGCAAACTCTGCCGAGAAATAAAAGGTAAGATCTATTTGCATTTATGTCGCAGTCGAAAGTGGATAGATCTATGCCGTTGTAGATGGTGGCAGTGTAATTCAAATCGTGAGGATAGTTCAAGCGCTGAAATGCCTGGCTGATTGATATGTACGGCAAATGCTTGTAGCGCAAGAAAATTGGTGAGCAGTAATCTTTCACTGGATTATGGATAGTAGTCACGCTCGGAACAGCTAGGCCCTCCAAAATCGGCAACGCTTCGTAGCCCATGTGATTGTGCACAATATCAAAATCGCGCGCGCGCTTTTCAAACTCAATCAGTTGATTTAGCGCATAAGCGGACCACTGCCTGGTGGGAATCTTCTGATTCTGTCTCAGACTGCTCTCCACCACAGAGACCAGCTCTGCCGAGGTTTGTGAATCACCTGAAGCAAATAGTGTTACTTCATGACCAGCTTGTACGAGCCCTTCTGTTACTAGGCTGACTATCAGCTCGGTCCCTCCGTAATTTTGAGGGGGAACCGTTTCTTGCAGGGGTGCAAGTTGGGCAATTCTCATCAGTTCTCCACTATGATTTTTAACTTGCCTGTCTTTCTGAGAATCTTTGCGTATGTGTTTCCATGCTGTGATTCGAATTGCAAATCTAATTCGGCATTGCCGATTTTAAGTCCGCGTAATGTAATTAGGCCAACCCATTCAGGCAAGGCGGGCTCAACGATTTTGAGGCACTGATTAATTGCATCCGGCTGGAAATTCAAGCAAGCCGACAACATGTGCAGCAAGCTGCCTGCGGCCCAGGCCTGTGGCGAGCACGACACAGGATATTCGATGGGGCGCTGATCGCCATTGCGGTCGAAGCCGCAGAACAATTCCGGCAACCTGTGCTCTTCGTCAACCATCGAAACTTGAGCAATGCCGTCCATAATCTTCATCACGTCTTCGATGCGACCTAGTTTGCGCATGCCCTCGCCGATTATTGCGTTGTCGTGCGGCCAGATAGAGCCATTGTGATAACTCACCGGGTTGAAGGCTACTGTACTGCGCGACAAGGTGCGAATTCCCCAACCTGAATGCATGTCTCTTTGCATTAAACGATCTGCCACTGCATTAGCTTTATCCGGATCGAGTATTCCCGTCCACAGACAATGCCCCGCATTTGATGAGATGACGTCACCTTTCTTGTTCTGAGCATCAAGCGCAATGCACGCGAATTGTTGATCGGGCATCCAGAAATCACGTTCAAACATTTGCTTCAGCATGGCAGCGTCGTCTCGAAGCTTGTTCGCCATTGCGTTGTGTCCGAGCATATCTGCAAGTGACGCTAGTTCGAGGCGGGCTGAATAAAGATAGGCCTGTGCTTCCGCTACGGCAATGGGTGCCTGGAGCAAGTTGCCGGCGGAATTCATAATCGAATCATCGGAATCTTTCCAGCCTTGATTATTCAGTCCATTGGGAGAGGGATGGTATCTGACGTAGCCATTTCCTGCTTCAACCTCGCGATCCAGGTATTCAACGGCCGCTTTGAGTCGAGGCCACATGTCTTTCACGAGCTCGAGATCGCCAGTCCATTTGAAATAATTACAGCAAAGAAGTATCCACAATTGTGTGGCATCTACTGTTCCGTAATACGGTGAATGAGGAATCAGATTGCAGCGAGCAAGCTCGCCCAGGCGCAACTCGTGCATTATTTTGCCCGGCTCTTCGGCGCGATAGAGGTCGATTTTGTCTCCCTGATAAGCAGCCAGGACCTCAATGCTTTCTCTTGCTATTTCTCTCATAAAAGGGAGCGCCTGGTTTGCTGCAATAGCGCTGTCTCTGCCGAATATCGATGAATACCAGGGTAAGCCGGCGGCAATGCCATAACCTTTTGGTGTGGCCTGGCGCAAGATATAGAAATCGTTGAAGCAGCGTTCCACGCAGAGATTTAGAAGATGGTGATCTGTTTTTACGTGTGCTTCATTTTGTCGCCATCTCAGATAATCGGTGTCTGAGGCCTGTCTGGCGGGCTCAAATCCAAGCGTCTGAGATTGCTCAGCAACTGATTTCCCATCCATTTTGTTAGCAATGCAAAAAGAGAATTCTACGCTGCTTCTTACCGGAACGTTGATCTTGAACATCGCGGCTCCATCGGAAATCTGGTCGGGATATCTTCCGAAAAACTTGATCACAGTTTCCAGAAGAACTTGATCGACTCCACGGTAAGCAAGAAAAATGGCGGATTTGTCAGGACTTCCCGAAGGCACCATTCTCTGACCGCGGTCTTGCCGGTTCAGTCCCCGAACCTCAAACATGTCCGCAAAATCACTGTGAAATTTAATTTCAAAGCGCAGATCGTAATCCATTTTTCCAAAGTTCTGGATTGTAATTTTTTCCCAGAGTAGGTCATGTAATACAATCTGCCGCTCTACAGTAATGTGTTGCTGTGGGATGTCCGGCAGCTGGGGGTTCGTGTAGAGAAAGCGAGCCGAATATCCGCGCTGCATGTCACTCGACAAGAGCGACAAAGGGATGTCGTTGAGGAATATTTCCCACTGACTTAGATGCCGGGTATCCTGCCAGTAATAACCATAACCAAGGGTGTTGCATGCCGGCACCTGTGCCATCTCGTCCAGTACCAGGAAATTGCAACCGTTTTTTAGCACTTTGCGCGGATGTGCTGCATCCGTTAACACGAATGGCATGCCCGCGCAAAGTGGACGAGTATCAACAATGTAATCAACTGCATCTTCTGATGCTGGTTTCGAAATGGTCACTTCAGGCAACTCCCGCGATTAATCGCCTTTGCTGGTTCGGCTGAATTAGAAATCATAAATAAATTATGGCAAATCAGCCTGTTGATGCAGCTCGTCTTTATTCAATTTTGATCAATGTTAAAGTTAGCTTTCAGCTCTGCTTCAAATTGATCCATTGATCTAATGAGCAGGAGATACGTAGACCTGGCGTTTGCGATTTTTCTCTTCTTCCAGAGAGCGCACCTGAACAGCGCCTTCGTCTCTTAAGATTCTCGCTGCTACTTTCGCTTCTTTGTTATTGTCTACGTGTACGGCAATCAATGTATTGTCCAAGATGTTTTTGCGGTCAAATTTGCGCACGAAGAATTCATTGAGGCTGGCGCCGATGATCGCGCAGAATATTCCAAGGATTGCGCCACCAATTGTTGCCATGCTCAAAGCCGAGAGCAAGTTTCCTGCTGAAATGATTGGCATCAACCCTGGAATGACAAGGCGCAAATCTGACGCGACATAGCCAAATATGGCTCCCATGATGGCGCCGGCGATAGTACCCACGGCAAATCCTTCAAGGGCTTTTGACCGTCTTCCGAAGATCATCTCTTGTGCGCCATATTCATCCGGCGACATTAATGAAATTTCTTCGCGAGTAAAGCCTGCGTTTTTGAGAGAATCAGCGCATCTGCTTGTATGGTCGATGCCTGAAAGAATGCCCATTACTGCGTGTTGCATATTTCGCTCCTCCCTTGCTGAGATTCCTTATTATGCGTGGAATCTAATAAGCGGGTAATGCGACTGGTATCAATAGCGGTGCTACTGCAATGTTGTAGTCGACTTGTATGTGGTTGAGACGCGAAAAGCAATCGAAAGTGCCCATGTCTGCAGAACGCAGCATGAGCCAAACTCGATGGTCTTCCCTAAAGGTTAATACGGAACATGTATTGCGGATTGCTCTTCTATATGCATGGAAAACAAAAATCTTTTTTTAAAGAATCGGGCACTTTCATGCGTTCCTCTCGTCACGAAATGTAACCGGAGGATTGATGAGCTTTTTGCATACTATGCCCTTGCTCTAGGGATTCTCATCCCTAAATTGAAGTCGTTAGTCTTCTAGTTTTGGTCTCGTTATCTTTTGGGTATACATAAAAGTGATATTGCCTTAGTGATATTACCCATGGTGCATAAGATACGAGCCTATCGGGAAATAATTGTGGCTGCATGAAGTAATCTGCGGCTTCGTCGGAGGTTAGCCCTATGGACCTTGCAAAAAGATTCGAATGCTTCTTCTCGAAGCGCGGAGAGATTGTGATGCGAAAAGACATGCCTAATATGACTCTTGCAAAAATGCGATTGGCATCACATCCGGAAGCAAAAGCGGAAAGTTTGAAGAAGTTGTCGACTCACGAATGCGAGAGCCTCGTTGCAAGAGTAGCAGAAAATCCAAATACACCAATGGAGGTTCTGGAGGAGCTGGCGCGTCATCCTTGCCCTTACGTGCGAGCTGCATTGTGTGAGAATGAAAATACACCTGCGCGAATATTGACAATGCTTGCTGATGATGAGCATGTTGATGTTCGCTATAGCCTTGCGGAAAATCACAATACGCCGCAGGCGGTCTTGACTCGTCTGGCACATGACGAGAACCCCTATGTAGCTGATAGGGCGCAGAGAACAATTCTCCGCGTGCGATCGACTGTCACTGTAGAAACTAACGACCAAAATATTTTCGGTCAACGAAATCGCCAGCGTGATGTTGGCTAATTCTGCACTCAGGTGTGGAACTTCCTGGGCGCCCAATAGGCGCCCTTTTTCTTGCTTCGGGATCGCGGGCTTCGGGATCGCGGGCGTCCCGCCCGCATTTTGCGATCCGGTCTGGCAAATATCGGAGTAGAAGCGGGCGGGACGCCCGCGATCCCAGGGCAGCCGCTGTTAATGGTCGTGCCGTGGCAATTACCGTGCTGACGTGGCAATTACCGTGCTGCCAGGGCAATTAGCTTGCTACAGCGCGTGGGTGGTTTTTCTCTCTTTCTTCAATCGAAGGGGCTAGGTGTGGTAGCCATTGTTTCATCGCTGCGGCTAGTTTTTCGAATGTGGAGGGTTTGCTGAGATAGTCATCCATTCCCATTGCGATGCAGCGCTCTCTGTCGCCTTCCATTGCATAAGCTGTGAGTCCTACAATCGGAATATGCGTACCGCTTTCTCGCTCGCGTTCACGGATGGCCTGCGTGGCCTGGAATCCATCCATCTCAGGCATCTGGCAATCCATAATGATCAGCGAATAACAGCCGCGCTCGTATTCTTCCAGTGCGATTTTTCCGTTTGGAACAGCGACGCATTTGAGTCCTAACTGTTTCAATTGCAGAGTAGCCACCTTTTGATTTACAGGATTGTCTTCTGCAATCAGAATCAAGGTTTCTTCGAGATTGACTGAGCGTTGTTCCTGTATACGCTGCTCTCGCGGATCTCGTTCTGTGGACTGCTCCGAATTGTTGACTATGTCCTGAGTGAGCACGTGTGAAATAGCATTGTATAAACGCGATTGCTCGAGGGGTTTTGTCAGATGAGTGCAAAATCCGGCTTTGAGTGCGGCTTGTCCCTGATCTTGCATATCGTATCCCGTAAGCAGGATGGTCTTAGTATTAGCAAGTCCTGGAATGTTGGACATCTCTTCTTTTAAGCGCAGCCCGTCGATTCCGGGAAGCAAGAGATCGGTAATTACAATGTCATAAGGGCTGTGAGTAAGCAGATTTCTCTGCATCATTTCCAGTCCTTCAGCACCGTTTACGGCTACATCGCATTCCATATTCCATGAGCGAATGTAAGTCTGCATGATGTGTCTGGCACTTGCATGGCCATCAAGCACCAGAACACGCGGCTTATTGCCATCGCGATGGATTGGAATGACATTGTTTGTTGTGCTCGAGACCGGAAGAGTGAGTTTGAACCAAAATTTAGAGCCTTTAGACGGAGCGCTCTCCACTCCGATTTCGCCAGCCATTAATTCGACAAGTCGTTTCGAAATTGAAAGTCCAAGACCCGTGCCACCAAATTTACGGGTAGTCGAACCATCTGCTTGTGAGAATGGTTTGAAGAGATGCGGAATATGTAGAGGATCAATTCCTATGCCAGTGTCGCTTACGCTGAACATAACTGAAAGGGAGTCTGGAAGTTGTCCGTTCTCTTCTAATTTTTCGCAGCGTACAATGATTTCTCCTTCTTCGGTGAACTTAACTGCATTGCTTAAGAGGTTGAGCAAGATCTGCCGTACTCTGCCCGGATCGCCCTTAAACAAAGACGGCAAATCGGAATCAACAAACGTCGTAAGCTTCAAATTCCTTGCTCGAGCTGATTCCGATACCAGCGTCACCGTTCCATCAATGAGGCTGCGCAGATCAAAATCAACATCTTCGAGATTTAGTTTGCCTGCCTCGACTTTGGAGAGGTCGAGAATATCGTTGATCAAAGTCAAAAGAGACTGCGCAGCGTTGCCGATTAAATTGGCATACTCTTTTTGCTCCATGTCAAGCTCAGTGCGCTGAAGCAGATCTGCGAAACCAACTATTGCATGCATTGGCGTGCGAATTTCGTGGCTCATGTTTGCAAGAAACTCAGACTTTAATTGCTCTGACTTCTGCAATTGCAAGCCCCGCTCAATCAAGAGTGCATGTTCTGCTTCTTTGCGCAGCAGCTCCTCTTCCATGAGTTTGCTTTGAGTCTCAAGACGTTCTCTGGCTTCGTGCGCACGGGTGCTTTCAATAGCCGCGATAAGCTCTGCCTGTTCTCTGAGCTCTTTATTTTTCCTGTATAGTTCAACGAAGACATTTACTTTTGATTTCAGCACTTCAGGCACGAATGGTTTCGTAATGAAGTCGACAGCGCCAAGTGAATATCCCAGAGACTCGTGCGTGTCTTCGGTAAGCATCGCGGTGAGGAAAATAATGGGCACATATTTTGTGCGCTCACGTTTGCGTATCAGCTCTGCGGTCTCAAAACCGGACAGACCCGGCATGTTCACGTCCATGATGATGATGGCGAACTCGTCATCGAGCAGATGCTTTAGGGCGTCTCGTCCAGATTGCGCATGCACTGCTTCGCCGAGATCGCCAAGCAGCGCCTCAAGAGCCAGCAAATTTTCTTGCTGATCATCAACCAGTAGAATTTTTACCGATTCAGAGCGCATTAAACTTTAACTCCTGATACCTAATTCTCTCATTGAAACGCCATTTCGTCATGAGCACGCCTTTTGTAGAGCTTGTGCGATGGGTCAAGTTCTTCATAGAACGGTTCTAATTTGCTGTTTTGCAATGTGTCCCAGCGACCGAGCCCAAGAATTCCTTCAGGAGTCAGGCTTTCGTGAAGGAGGGCTAGAGCGCGTTCACGCAAGTCTTCGTCGAGATGAACCAGCACATCTCGAACGACAATCAGGTGAAATTCGTTAAAGCTCGAGTCAGTGCTGAGATCGTGCAAACCAAAAGTTATATTCTTTCTTATTGCCGAATTCATGATTGCACCCTCAGGGTTCGCGTTGTAATACTCTGAGAAACCTCGATTTCCGCCTGCTCTCATGTAGTTGTCTGTGTATAGCCGCATGGCACTGAGCGGGAATAAGCCAGCGCGTGCTTGTTTCAGTGCTAACATGTTCGGATCGGTTGCATAAATGCGACAACGATCATACAAACCCTCTTCTTCAAGAACTATGGCAAGCGAATAGGCTTCCTGCCCGGTTGAGCAGCCGATCTGCCAGATACGAATCAATGGAAGATCTGAAAATAATTGAGCCTTCTCCCGTATAGAAAGATAAAAACCCGGATCTCTAAACATCGCACTTGGCGCCACAGTCATGAACTGCGAGAGAGAAGCAAGGCAATCTTTATCTCTGAAGATTTTGTCTTGTAATGCCGAGATGCTCGGCAAATTTTCAATCTGGCAAAAGTGTTTTATCTTTCTGTACAGCAAGCGTTGAGAAAGACCGCGGAAGTCGCATCCATAGAGTTTGTATAAGCCCTCGAGCAGGAGGGCTAACTCTATTTCTTCAACATGTATGTGTTCTGCGGTCATCATATTTTTACCTTTCGTCGGCAGCATTCAATATTTGCCGCGAACTTATTGGTACAACCAGACACGCAGCAGTGATTTCAACTGTTCGGTATGAACCGGCTTTGCGATGTAATCTGATGCACCGGCATCGATACATTTTTCACGGTCGCCCTTCATTGCTTTTGCAGTGAGGGCGATGATCGGAAGATTTTGAAAAGCCTCCATTTGCCTGATGCGGCGCATGGTTTCATATCCATCCATTTCCGGCATCATGACGTCCATCAGAACAATCTCTACATCATTATTTTCTTCCAGCAGCTTAATGGCTTCATGTCCATTTTGCGCATAGATGACTTTCATATCTTGTGTTTCAAGAACGCTAGTCAGAGCGAAGATGTTTCTAATGTCGTCATCGACTACGAGAATCTTGCGACCCGCCAGAATGCTGTCGCGCGAGTTTGCTTGTTCGAGCATGCGGCGCTTCGCTTCAGGCATCTTGCTTGCCACTCTATGGAGGAATAGCGATGTCTCGTCGAGGAGGCGATCTGGAGATTGAACTTCTTTGACAATCAATGTGTCGCGGAATTTCTTCAGCAGTTGAGCTCCTTGATTCGCTGCTTCTTCGTTGTTTGCGTAGACCACGATGGGAAGTTGCGTTAACTTCAACTCGTTCTTGATTTTGCTGATTAGCTCAGAGCCATCCATGTCGTGCAAATTCGGATTAAGCACGATACAGTCAAATGCCCTTACTTTAAGGCATTCGAGTGCTTCATTGCCGGATGAGACGGCGATGCTGTCTATATCCTCTGCGCCGACAAGTTCAGCGATTTCGCTGCGCTCAGCTTCATCGCTGTCCACGATCAACAATGACCTCGTTGGGCGCTCAACGAACTCTTTTATTCCGTTGAAAGCTGCACCAAGGTTCTCTTTACTCACTGGTTTTTCGACAAAGCCGATGGTGCCTTGCAAGAATGCTCGGTGAGTCGGGCTGGATGCCGAGATGATGTGAACTGGAATGTGCCTTGTTTTCGGATCATGTTTCAGGCGATCCAGCAAAGCCCAACCATCCATATCGGGCAGGCGCAAATCAAGCGTTATCGCATCGGGGCTAAACCGGCTTGCCAGGGCAAGAGCCGCTTCGCCAGTGGCTGCGACCACACCCCTGAAGCCGAGATCGCGTGCCTCATCAAGCAATATCCTTGCAAAATGCAGATCGTCCTCGACTATAAGGATGACCTGGTCTCCTTCTTGCAAACTTCCCCTGTCGTCCGCAACACTGCTTTCTAAGAGCAATGATGCTTGATCGGGTACGGGTTGTGTTGACGAAGCCTGCAGGTCCGTTCCGTCCTTCAATCTATACTCGGCAACAGGAGCGCTGAACATATGAGGCTTGACCGCAGGCTCTTGATAGTCACGCGGCAAGAACAATGTAAAGGTGCTGCCTTTCTCGGGCGCAGATTCTACGCGGATTTCGCCACCGAGCAAGTTGGAAATTTCGCGGCTGATTGGCAGTCCCAATCCGGTGCCGCCATACTTGCGGCTTGTGCTTCCATCTGCTTGTTGGAACGCTTCGAAGATGATCTTCTGCTTCTCCTGCGCGATACCGATACCTGTGTCGGACACGGAGAAAGCAAGCACAGTGGGTGAAGCGTTGAGAATTTGCTTCTCGGGATCCCATCCTCCGCGCACTTGTTTGATGTGCAGAGTGACCCCACCTTCTTCTGTGAATTTGAAGGCATTGGAGAGCAGATTCTTGAGCACCTGTTGCAAGCGCTTCGAATCTGTCGTGATTGTTTTCGGCAGGTTCGGATCGACTTCGATCTTGAATGAGAGATCGTTTGCTTCGGCAATCTGTCTGAAGATGCGGTCCAAACTTTCGACAAGGTCGGACAAATAAAGTTCGCCCACGTCGATGGAAATTGTGCCAGATTCGATTTTCGACAGGTCCAGAATGTCGTTGATCAGTGCGAGCAAGTCGCTGCCTGAATCGTGGATTGTCTTGGAGAATTCGACTTGCTTGGCAGTGAGGTTTCCTTCCGGGTTGTCTGTCAGCAGCTTGGAAAGAATGAGCAAGCTGTTGAGCGGCGTGCGCAGCTCGTGCGACATGTTTGCGAGGAACTCGGATTTGTACTTGGACGTAAGGGCAAGCTGTTCTGCTTTTTCTTCCAGCGACATTCTCGCTTGTTCGATTTCGCTGTTCTTGCGCTCCACTTCCTGGTTCTGTACAGCAAGCAGTTGCGCTTTGTCTTGCAGCTCTTCGTTCGTTTTTTGCAGCTCTTGCTGTTGTTGCGTGAGCAAATCTTCCGAAGCTTGCAGGGTTTTTGCCTGTTGCTCGAGCCGCTTGTTCGTTTCGGTCAGCTCCTGCTGCTGTGCTTGCAACTCTTGTGCCAGCGATTGCGATTGCATGAGCAGGTTCTCTGTTCTCATGTTCGCTTCGATTGTGTTGAGCACGATACCAATTGATTCCGTCAGCTGATCGAGGAAGGCAAGGTGGATTTCGCTGAATGGCTGGAATGATGCCAGCTCGATAACCGCTTTGCACTCGCCTTCGAACAGTACCGGCAGCGCTACAATATTTACTGGAGCTGCTTCTCCTAGTCCCGACGAAATTACGATGTAATCTTTCGGTGCATCCGTGATCAGAATTCTGGATTTTTCCAGAGCGCACTGGCCGATGACGCCTTCGCGCATCTTGTACTTTTCTGAAAGGTGCTTGCGGCGCTGGAATGCGTAGCTTCCAAGCAAGCGCAGCATCGGCTCGTTATCTTCTACTTCTTGTATGTAGAACACGCCGTGTTGTGCGCGAACCAGTGGTGCTACTTCTGACAGGATCAGGTTTGCCACCGTGATCATTTCTCTTTGACCTTGCAACATACTCGTGAATTTGGCAAGGTTGGTCTTGAGCCAGTCTTGTTCTGTGTTCTTTTGCGTCGTGTCTTTGAGGTTGCGGATCATTTCATTGATGTTGTCTTTGAGTGCCGCGACTTCGCCTCTGGCTTCAACGTCGATGGACCGTGTAAGGTCGCCCTTCGTGACGGCGGTTGCTACTTCTGCAATTGCGCGAACCTGTGTCGTGAGGTTTGCAGCAAGTCCGTTGACGTTGTCCGTCAGGTCTCTCCATGTACCTGCTGCGCCGGGCACCAGGGCTTGTCCACCGAGTACGCCTTCAACACCTACTTCACGGGCCACCGTTGTAACCTGTTCGGCGAATGTTGCCAGCGTGTCGATCATCTCATTGATTGTGTCGGCAAGTGATGCGATTTCACCTTTTGCTTGCAATACGAGTTGTCTTTTCAGGTTTCCTTGTGCAACCGCGGTGACCACGCCCGCGATACCACGCACTTGCTCCGTGAGGTTGGAAGCCATGCCGTTTACTGAGTCGGTGAGATCTTTCCATGTTCCGGAGACGCCTTTTACAACTGCCTGTCCACCGAGTTTTCCTTCCGTTCCTACTTCTCTTGCAACCCGTGTTACTTCTGAAGCGAATGAAGACAACTGGTCAACCATTGTGTTGATCGTGTTTTTCAGTTCGAGGATTTCACCTTTTACGTCTACCGTAATCTTCTTCGAGAGGTCGCCTGTTGCCACAGCCGTCGTAACTTCTGCGATGTTACGGACTTGTGCTGTGAGGTTCGACGCCATGTAATTTACGGAGTCAGTAAGGTCTTTCCATGTTCCGGAAACACCTTTTACTATCGCCTGACCACCGAGTTTTCCGTCAGTACCTACTTCACGAGCGACGCGTGTTACTTCTGCGGCGAAGGACGAAAGCTGGTCAACCATCGTGTTGATCGTATTTTTCAACTCGAGGATTTCACCTTTTACGTCCACCGTGATTTTCTTGGAGAGGTCGCCTTTTGCAACGGCGGTCGTTACGTCTGCGATGTTACGTACTTGAGATGTAAGGTTAGACGCCATGTAGTTTACGGAGTCTGTAAGGTCTTTCCATGTACCAGACACACCTTTTACTTCCGCCTGTCCACCGAGTCTTCCTTCCGTACCGACTTCACGAGCAACCCGTGTTACTTCTGATGCGAATGACGAAAGCTGGTCAACCATCGTGTTGATTGTGTTTTTCAGCTCGAGGATTTCACCTTTTACGTCTACCGTGATCTTCTTAGAGAGGTCGCCTTTTGCAACGGCTGTCGTAACGTCTGCGATATTACGTACTTGAGATGTGAGGTTCGACGCCATGTAGTTTACGGAGTCTGTGAGGTCTTTCCAGGTTCCAGACACACCACGCACGTCTGCCTGACCGCCGAGTTTTCCTTCCGTACCTACTTCACGAGCAACCCGTGTTACTTCTGAAGCGAAGGAAGATAGCTGGTCAACCATCGTGTTGATTGTGTTTTTCAGCTCGAGGATTTCACCTTTTACGTCTACCGTGATCTTCTTGGAGAGGTCGCCTTTTGCAACGGCAGTCGTCACTTCTGCTACGTTACGCACCTGACCTGTGAGGTTCGATGCCATCAAATTCACGTTATCCGTGAGGCCCTTCCATGCACCCGTGACGCCCTGCACATCAGCCTGACCACCTAGCTTTCCTTCGGTTCCTACTTCACGAGCGACCCGTGTAACTTCTGCTGCGAATGAGGAAAGCTGGTCAACCATGACGTTGATCGTGTTCTTCAGTTCGAGGATTTCACCTTTTACGTCGACGGTGATTTTCTTTGAGAGGTCACCTTTTGCCACCGCGGTCGTAACGTCTGCGATGTTACGTACCTGAGATGTGAGGTTCGAGGCCATGTAGTTTACAGAGTCTGTGAGGTCTTTCCACGTTCCAGACACACCACGGACATCAGCCTGACCACCAAGTTTTCCGTCCGTGCCGACTTCACGCGCAACCCGCGTTACTTCTGCCGCGAATGATCCGAGCTGGTCAACCATCGTGTTGATCGTTTCTTTCAGCTCGAGGATTTCGCCTTTTACGTCTACTGTGATTTTCTTTGTCAGGTCGCCTTTTGCAACGGCGGTCGTAACGTCTGCGATGTTACGTACCTGCGATGTAAGGTTCGATGCCATGTAGTTTACCGAGTCCGTGAGGTCTTTCCACGTTCCAGACACACCACGCACATCTGCCTGACCGCCCAGTCTTCCTTCCGTACCTACTTCTCTTGCAACCCGTGTGACTTCTGCTGCGAATGATGAGAGCTGGTCAACCATCGTATTGATTGTGTTTTTCAGCTCGAGGATTTCACCTTTTACGTCTACCGTGATTTTTTTGGATAGGTCACCTTTTGCAACTGCGGTCGTAACGTCTGCGATGTTACGTACTTGAGCTGTAAGGTTCGACGCCATGTAATTCACAGAGTCGGTAAGGTCCTTCCACGTACCCCCGACTCCTTTTACTTGCGCCTGTCCACCGAGTTTTCCTTCCGTACCTACTTCTCTTGCAACCCGTGTGACTTCTGATGCAAATGAAATCAGCTGGTCAACCATCGTGTTGATCGTTTTCTTCAGCTCGAGGATTTCGCCTTTGACGTCTACCGTGATTTTCTTAGAGAGGTCGCCGTTTGCCACAGCGGTCGTAACGTCTGCGATGTTACGCACCTGAGCCGTGAGGTTTGATGCCATCGAATTTACGTTATCTGTAAGGTCTTTCCACGTACCGGAGACACCTTTTACAAGTGCCTGACCGCCTAGCTTTCCTTCCGTTCCTACTTCACGAGCAACCCGTGTAACTTCTGATGCGAATGACGAGAGCTGGTCCACCATTGTGTTGATTGTGTTTTTCAACTCAAGGATTTCGCCTTTAACGTCTACCGTGATTTTCTTGGATAGGTCACCTTTTGCCACGGCGGTCGTCACGTCTGCGATATTACGCACCTGTGCTGTGAGGTTTGACGCCATCGAGTTCACAGAGTCCGTGAGGTCCTTCCATGTACCCGACACACCTTTAACCTGCGCCTGACCGCCGAGTTTTCCTTCCGTACCTACTTCTCTTGCAACCCGCGTAACTTCTGAGGTGAACGAGCTGAGCTGCTCCACCATTGTGTTAATTGTTTTCGCCACACGCAAGAACTCACCCTTGAGTGGACCGCCCTCAATTTCGAGAGCCATTGTTTGAGTCAGGTCACCTTTCGCCACAGCACCGATAACGCGCGCGACCTCAGTGGTTGGTCTGACGAGGTCGCTCACAAGCGTGTTTACCGAGTTGATACAGGTTCCCCAGGAACCGCTCGCGTTGCCCAATGATGCACGCTGTGCAATTCGTCCTTCTTTACCTACAACATTGCTTATGCGTTCAAGCTCATTAGTGAGGCGTTCGTTCAATTCAACAGCTTCATTGAATGCTTCTGCGACTTCACCGGCGAAGCCTGTTTGATCGATGGGAAGCCTCTGGCTGAATTCACCTTTTGCCATCATTCGGAGTGCTTTCAGCAACTGCCGGCTGTCGAGATTGTCGTCGTGATCTTTATGTTTTGATCCGCCGTTTGTCTCGCTATAGCGCGTTCCTGTTTTGTTCAAAGTTCTGCTAGGCATGTTTCCTATCTCACAGATTGTGGGTTTATCGTTTTGTTTTTTGTAAATGAAAATGCTACAGCCATAATGGCTGCAGCTGCATTTGCTTTCGCTT
The DNA here is from genome assembly GCA_044358055.1 of Obscuribacteraceae bacterium (SeqCode). Lineage (GTDB taxonomy): Bacteria > Cyanobacteriota > Vampirovibrionia > Obscuribacterales > Obscuribacteraceae > JAIEPM01. Next base: position 33,255 of record JBIKOL010000050.1, on the reverse strand, counting down.
CGTACAGAAAATTATTTTGAGAATTTGAAAGTGTTGAACTAAATGAGTTCGTTCCTGCTGCATTTGATGAGTTTCTCAATTCACGGATGCTAGCGGGCGAATCGACGCCGGAAAAGCAGCAATTGTTGGGAAACCAGCCAAACGACATGTGTATTTATCCCGGATCCGAACCTGACTACCTGGCATCTGTTGGAGAAAGATGCTGCGGACGGAACAGCTCTGTTGCTGCTCTAATTCGTCCCTTTGCAGGCTATCACGCTGGCAGCTATATGTAATAAGAATAAAGGCGCTATTCTTGATATTTACATGCTTACCCTAGCTAGTTATAAGAAAACTATAGCGCTACATTATTTTAGATTCCGACTTCCGACTACCAAAAAATACAAAATATCTCTTGTATTTAGACTCGACAATTCGAGATGTCGATTATTTACTGTCAGTCTATAAGGCGAGCCCTGGGAGTCTACTTTAAGGGTTAGCTCTAGTGACGTTTTCGATTTGACGCAGCAGTTATTTGCCAAAAAACATCATCTTTATACTGATCAAAAAGATGAACGCACCAAATATTTTTTCTAATAGACGATCGGAAATATGCTCTGCTAATTTTGCGCCAAACAATCCGCCAATGAAAAAACCCAGGCAAATCAGCGCCGCGACTCGGATATCGACAAAACCGTCTTTGTAATATGTCCAGGCTGCCAGCAAACCAATTGGTGGCACCATCAAAGCCAGGGTTGTGCCCTGCGCCTCATGCGGTGTCATCTTGAACAAATAAATAAGCGATGGAACAAGAAGTACACCGCCACCCACACCAATAAGACCGCTTGCTATGCCGGCCATCAGTCCGAGTGCGATATATGCAAATGTCAATGCGGGTATCATAATTCCACGGATATTATCGCCGACTTTAGTATGTGTGGCAATCTAGTCTACAAAAAAAGAAAGCGGCTTTTGGCCGCTGTCTTTTTTTGGGGTTTAAATCGAAGCTCTAAGCTGGTGTTAGTTCCATTGCGGGCATGCTGTCTGGAACGAAAGGTGCGTCACAAACCACTGTCGAGCGCTGTTCTACATAACAGGCAAGACAGAATACCGGGCTGTGTCCTCTCGGCTGAAATGGAACCTTTGTGAAAGCGCCACACTTGGCACATGCTGTATCGAATATTTTTTCCACTGTGTTGCCATTGCGCTTGTTTCTCAGAACAAGTCTGCAATTTGGACAACGCTTTGGCTGGTTAGCTAATGACTTTACAGCAAAGAATTCTTGTTCTCCTGCGGAGAAAAGAAACTGTTTTCTGCACTCGCGGCACTGAATCATTTTGTCTTGGTACATAATCACTCCTCAGCAGACAACCCTTAAATTTAGGCAATAAATAGAACGCCCGCAGAAAGAAAATTCCTTTCCGGACATTGGTCAGATATCGAAGCTCTGAACTTTATATACGCAGAATATCACTCCAGACCACCTTGATGACTACTCGAAGTGTAACTATTGGGGTTTCCTGTAGAAACGCTAGGGCTGATCGCTATAAACGCTAAGAAAGTTTTCGAACATTATCGAGTTGCACCAAAAAGACACCATCCGCAAGATACCGCAGATGGTGCCTTTTCGATGATTGTACATTTAAAATGTCCTGCCTTAAGCGAATCATAACCGTTTCAGGATTGCACCTCTGGTAGTGGCATGCTGTATGTGCTCTCCGGCAAGGAAAAGCGGCTTTCCTGCGGCAATTCACCCGTATGAGTAGTGCAGATGCTAACAACAATAAGTATGTTAGTTCCTCTTTGATATTTGCAGCCGTCTGTCAAGAAGCTGATTGCAATTCTTTCTATATAGGAATGGCTCGATTCTATCGCTTGCAAAAAACTCAGTTGTGATATTTAGGTGGCGAAATTGAAACTCTGAATTTCCGCTAAACAAGCCAGACGGCATACAATATATTGTTTGCAAACGAGACGATCGATTACTAACAAAAGAATCGAAAATAAAGTGGGTTTGTAAAACTGTGATGATTCGCTTCTAGATCCACGCGAACTACTCGCGTACATGATCTGATCATGCTGATTGAAAGCGCTAAACTTCACTTAGAGTAGAAATAATGCCTGCCGAGTACATGATTTCACTAACTCGACTGGGGCTTCCCATAAGTTTCAGCAACGAAACTTTGTCCCATAATGTTAGCGAGGATATCTGGTGTTTGTCGACTCGATGCTTCTATTTGAATTGTTAGTATTCGCTGTGGCCTAATACTCTTATGCTCTGGTCGAGCTTAACTAGCAAGAAGAATGCAAGTTAGCTGAAAGGTGGAGTTGTGTATGGAGAGACTGTTCAAGTGTTGTTTTTGCCAGCAAACTTTTCTCTTTTGTTCGGATGATAAGGAAGTCTTCCATTTGAAAACTTCAGCGGCTGAGTCGAAACATTGCGAAAGCTGCAGTGTTATTCGCAGGTCCAGCAAAACTGCCTGGGACAATACGGTGCACGTTAAGTGCAGGCAGTGTGGATCGGAATCACGAGTGCCGTTCAGCCCCAAAGGCTACCAATCAGTCTACTGCTCAACCTGCATAGTAAATCTCTAGCTTCGGCGAGTAAATGTTTAGCCTGACTTGCGAGCTATTCGTTTAGCGAGCGGGACCTAACGCCAATCGACGCAGATTCGATTGGCGTTTCTTTTTTGTATTGGCGTGCTTCTTTATGATTGCTTCAGAACCATGACTTCTGTAGCTTTGATCAAGGCAGCTACTTCGTCCCCAACCTTCAATTGAAGCTGTTCTGCAGATTTACGCGTAATGACTGAATCAACCAGATTCTCACCGACCTGCAAGGTAACAAGCGCCATGATATCTCCGAGTTGAAGTTCTACCACTTTGCCTTTGAGCTTATTTCGTCCGCTGATTTCTAGCATGATTCCTCCTGGTAAGTCTTTGGCGCCAAAGAATTGGGCAATGCCAACTCTATCGCTATGGAGAATATCCTGATTAGCAAACACTTAAATGAGCGAATTTCTAGATTTGAAGCCAGCTTACTACGTGTTTTCCCTCTACGCCCCTGGCGCCCATGCACATAAGATGGGCGTAAATAGCCATAAATGTGGGCCCCTGAGGAGGAGCGATGGCGGGAGAATATACGGCTTTTGCAGGAGCCGCGGGAGAGAAGCTGCAAAATGGCTTGTCGAAGCCTGAAGATGATTTTGCTTCGCGACTTGCTGTTGAGAATCAAGCTGGTTTGTCTGGAACAAAGGCACTTTTTGCATCTCTTGTGAAGATAGAGATAAGCAGCCGCTCATATGAGGAGAATTCCTCGGAAGAGCCGGTGTATGAATTGCCGTTTCCAATAAAGGAAAGCAAATTTGTGCTGGGGCACAGCAAAGAAATTTCCAGCACGCCGCAATCTCTTGCAGCCGGTGGTGAAGTCTCGAAGAAAGGTTCATTCATCCATTTGGGTTTTGATAATGGTGATGAATTGGATTTTGACAGCAGGAACGGCGACATACATATAAGCTCGCAAGACAAATTTCAAAAAGAGGTGCAGTATAAAGGGACTTCGTGGCAGCGCACTGTTCTGACATCGGATAAGGACACCAGAATTACATTCACGCAAGATCACTTGAGCTCAGTGGAGCACAATGGTGCAAAGGACGTATTTTCGAATCCAACTGAATTGCAAAATGGGTCGGAACCATCTTTGCCGAACAAATCCACTCTGAGCAATGAATTGAAGCAATTCGGCTTTCCTGAGATTGCTCATGATTTGAACGATGTGGAGAAGCGCGAGGCATCTGCGTTGAAAAAATACGCTAATGATTTGCACAGCAAGCCAGCAATCGATGCCCTGTCTCAAACCATGAAAGAGCGTGCTGCTTTACTCGATGAAGCGTCTCGAGTATTGCCTCATGAATCATCCTCCTTGTCGGCTGCTGCCGAAAACCAGTTGCGTGTTGCCCTATCTAATTTGCGGGGGCTTTATGGCGCCGGCATGCCGGAGACCAAACCGCTGGCACTTGCGCTGCAAAATCATCTAAAAATGGAAAACGATCCTGATAACGATGAAGAAATCAGCCGTCTTGCGTTCGAGGCAAGACGCGGCGGGTTGGTGAAAGATGTTGCGGATAATGTGAACAAATCGCCTTACGCAAGTGTTGAGACTCTACCGCAATCTCAAGCAATTACCGTTCGTAAATCGTTGATAACGATGCACATATTGTCTGGGGATGACGGTCTGAAAAGCTTCGTCAGCGATGTTAATAAGCGGCTAAGGTATGAAGATCTCGTTGCCCCCGCTGACGACCCCGGTCCATTTCATCACGGAGCCATAATTCTCACTGAGGATGGCGCGACAAGATACGGCGGAAGCTTCAAGCTTGTCCCGAGGAATTAAAGGGCTCCGGTTATTGGCCCGGACTTTTGCTATCACTACCGCTCAGGCTTAGTTTAGTAAGACAAGTCCTCAGAATGCGCAATCACGGTCCGTTCATCATTGAGCAAAGCTTCCTGATCTAAATAGGCAGCGCGTTGTGTAATGCGTGCTTGTTCATCTGTGCGCAGACCTGTGCGCAAGCCCAGATAAGCACGAAATTCTCGAGCGGCTTCACGCATGCCGTCACTGCTTTGAATGGGGTGTCTCTGTATTGTCTCGGCAAGCTCATAATGCGCCATCATATTTTTTGGGTTTTTTGTAATGCTCTCGCGATATTTGTCGATTGCTGCATCGTACATTGCCAGCCGGCGAAAATCTCGAGCAACTGCCAGGTCTTTGCTTGATTCAGCGCGAAGCCGCTCAATATTCTGTAAGCCTCTGCGGGACTGCTGTTCAGCGCCTGGGAAGCACAGGGCTTTACGGTAAGCAGCTTCGGCTGCATCTAACTCTTTGAGCATCTGCGACAGATCAGCAACGGCAAGAATTTCCTCCGCGTTGTTTGCATTGTTGATCAATATATTCAATTGTTGATTTGCCGTGTCGAATTTATTCAGCTGCATCATGCCGCTGGCATATGCAATCCGATCACCATCAGTTGCAGGCAATTCCGCTTTTAGTTCGGACACCGGTTTGCCCGACAGAACCCGCAGTCTTGCCTGTGCCAGTCTGAGCAGCATTTTGTTTGGTGCAAGTTTGATGGCTTGCGATATATTTCTTTCTGCTTTTTCAAAGTTGTCGCTCAAAATTGCTTCCGACATTTCTTGCTGTGCTCTGGCATATAAGTCCATGGCGCGTGCTTCAGCATAATTAGTTGCCGAACCAGATCCTTGCCAGTATCTTTCACGATTGAAATTCTTTGCGGGTTCATTCAAAGCCAGACTCGCCGGTATAGGTTCTTTTATGTGGCTTAGAACATCCCCGAGAAAAATACTCGTTTCTCTGAACGCAGCGCCTGCTACGAAGACAGAAAAAGCTATGCCCAACCACAGTGTTGGCGCGGAACTCATCATTTAGGAACCTCCTCTTTAACCCAGTCCTGCCGGGCGGAATGATTCGTTGTGTCTTGCGCTTTTGGCGGTCGCGGTTGCCGGAATTGTGCTGAACTCAGACCACCAGTCGCATAACTGATTTGATACCAGACTTGTTTTCATGCTGAGCATGCGCAATTGTCGCTCGCGTTCAGGCATGTTCAATGACTCATTTACATATTTGGCGCTAAGGTTGAGATCTTCAAGTATGATCGGCACTGCGTAGTCGCCTAGCTCTTCCCAGGCACCAGCGCCTGGTGAAAGCAGAAGAACTCCTGGTCGTGCAGCTTGACACGCCACATATTCTTTTGCGGTTAGATTGAGTCCATCACGAACCGGGTTAACCATCATTGCATCTGCATGGGCGTAAACGCGTGACAGTTGCATGCTATTCAGAGGTTCAGTAATCCACTCTATGGGTTTCCATCCATCCATGCGCCAGTGGTCATTCACTGATGAGGCAAGAGCATTGCATTCGAGCCAGTAATTATCAAATGCGGGCAAGTTGCTTCTGGTTCTGCCGCATATCTGCACGAATGTAAGATTGCCGCGCATCTCCGGATAAGTTTCGAAGTACCTGTCGATGATTAGCATACGGTCAAGCACGGCTTTGGTGTAATCAGCCCGGTCGACCGAGAGAACGAAGCGCTTGTCGAGCAGTTTCTCAAGATGGTCAGCCAGAAGAATGTCTTCTGATTGCTCTCTCATCTTATTCCAGAATTCAATATCAATTCCCAGCGGGTGGACTACTATTTGAGTGTTGCTCGACAGTGGCGGGCGACTTGCTACGTCATCATGCCGCAAAATAAAGCTCTTGTGCGCAGCACGAAAGTCTCTGCTTGCATAGGTTACATCATTCTTGCTTACAGCCATCAATGCTCTGTTTGTCTGGTGGCCGGGCATGTGTTCCTGGATAAACTCAACGAAATTCTCTGCATATTCATCGGTGTGGAAGCCGATGAGCGAAGCGCCCAGCATTCCCTGCGCAATCTCAATCAGAGGTGCCAGGAATTCCTCTGGCACCTTTCGCGGCCAGGGAATGTGCCAGAAAATATTGGATCTGTGTCCATAAGCGGACAGCCAGCGCGGAACCAGCGCGAGCTGATAATCTTGCACGAAGTAATCTCGACGCGTTGTTGCCTCCACATCAATTTGTTCGGAAATTATGCGGTTGAAGTTCTTGTACTCATGGAAAGCTTCGAGATCCAATCTCGCGTATTGCGGCAGGTCATGCAATACAGGCCAGAGAAACTCATTGCAGAAACGGTAGTGCTTCTCGATTAATTTGTCAGGCAGCAGAGAAATGAACTTACTTTGCTGACTCGTGTGTGCAATGACCTCGATGAAATCTTTGTTGAGGTACCACCACTTGGAGTTGTCTTTTGTGTGATTATTCCAGATAGTGCCGAGTCCGGATGATACTCCGCCGGCGACTCCTGGGCCTCTGTATGAAACTATGTCCATGCCTGGCAACTCCTGTACTTGGGGCTACTCAGATATCAAATAAACAACGGCCAGCTCAGCAAGCCATGTTTCGGCTTTGCTAAATCAATTACCGGAGAATTTGATTTGAGCCAATCATATGCTGGACCTCCAGCCGGGGCTCACAAACAAGCCTTCCTATGAGTGCTCGTCATGATACCGTTGATTGAAAGTCGTCACCGCAGTGTGGACGTGCCCACTATAGGGTGGTTCCCATCTTAGTTGATACGCCGCCTGCGATGACGACTTCGGGGTCCCTCACGATTGGATAAGTTGGCCTGGTGGTGCTCTGCGTATCCAATCGTCTTTCACAATCTCAGCATATCAATGAGTGGTCCTTTATGTAGGCGTATTTGCGGTAATTAGTGGATTCCCCGGTAATTATTTAGTGGAAAGAATAATGCAATTGCAAAATATACACTTTTAGTATGCCACCAGAAGTGGTATCGGATTTCAGTCCGCAAACTTAAGTATGCAATTTGATCGAGAGCTTAGAGTGGAATTCTCTAAATGAATAACAGGTCAATTGATTTGTTAGTCGAATTGCAATCTCAATTTCATGGATGCAGAATCTCCAGTTTTCGATTTCATATAGACTTTATTCAAATAAACGGGCAAGCAGCATTTTGAGTGCTTAAACGGGTTTTGGTTTACCGGTATCCAATGAAAGCTTCCATGATCACATTTCGGCCCGTTTGCAAAGCGGATGCTTCGATAGGGCGATCACCACAGGTGTTCCGAAAGCCGTTGCGGCGCAATACTTTTGGGTTTGTAATTTTGTTTGACAACCTCGCGGGCTTTAATGCTATGTGTGACTGTTAACTTCGCTCCTGTGACCTTTCTTATGCTTCCCATATTGTTAGCCCGGTATTTCTTAGGGGGAATCCACAAAAGTAGACAAAAGAAGCTGCCATAGCGAATATCTGCTGGTAGTATTTGAAATACATGGTTTTGTCGAAAGCGGATTGAGTTAATCCACCCCCATGCAGGGGTGCCGCTTGCGTTGTTCAAGGAGCTCAACATTAAATGGCAGATGCTTTGAAAAATGTATGCGATCTTTGCGAGGCAGATCGGCTCAATCGTGTTGCCGACTTGCACGAAGAAAATGGTGATTACCGTCTAGCAGCATCGTGGCGCCAGAGAGCTCTCGCGCTAAAACAAATATCTAAAGTAGCAGATGATGTAGAGCTGGCGCTCGATTATTACAATCTTGGGCTTTTGCATTTCGCCCTGGATGAATTCACATCTGCTGAACGCAATTTGATCAAAGCTTTACAGCTTCAGAAGGAGCTTCTGGGTGACGAACACTTAGACACGCGGGAAACGATTCTTATGCTCAGGAATCTTTATGCAACTCAAGATGTCTATGCGTACGTTCAACCAGTCCTTAACACGGACAGGAAGCTCTTTGGAAACCGGAATACCGATAATAGAAATTGGCATCACGTATCGGGCGGACATTCAATCAGATCTGGATGTACCGAAGCCGATTGTTAGGCAAGTAATTTATAAGGAGAATTGATCATGGAGACGTTGATGTTAAAAAGAGAAGTAGAACCAATGCTGGTTTCTCTCGGAAGATTCATCAGACAAAAGAGAATGTCACTTGGACTTTCCCAGGAAGAACTTGCTGATCGCGCAGGTCTGCACCGCACCTACATTAGCGATGTTGAGCGTGGTATACGCAACCTCACTATCGGCGCCGCCTGGTTCATCGCCCATGGACTTGGACTGCAATTGAAAGATATGATTTCCGCACTGGAATATTCTCCAAATACAAGCATTGAAATTCCTTCAGACCATGCTTCGTATCAACAAACACAAACCCCATCGTTTTCTGCGTCGTCCAGTGGTGACGTATCTAGCGTGTACTAGGTTCAATTGAGCATGAGAGAGCTGGGCTCTGGTTTGCAGATTGAGCCACTCAGTCTCTCTTGCTTCTGTTCGTGTTTTGCTACAGCAGAATGCTATTTGCGAGCCTTGAATTGCTCCGCTCAAGAGTTCCTGCACCGGCATCCTTACCAGAATTGATTGGTAGTTCTCGGCTCGTCGCAAGAAACGTTTAAACAAAAATGCAGCAGGTAAAACCTGCTGCATTTTTGTTTTCTAGAACATTTAGAATAATGGAGTTCGTGGTGCCGGCATAGCGCCGTAGCGTTCAATTGAAGTCATCGACAAAAACTGATCGTAAAAGACCACGAAATAGAGAGAAATAAGAAGAACAAAGACGGTCGTTAGAGCTGCGAAGACTCTTTCCGCAGACTCCAAATCGAAATTGTGATTAAGGTTCCCTTTTAATAAGGACATAACCATTACCTCAAGAGGTCCGTCTTTGTTTTCTTGCACAGACGATAAAAATGTCACGCAGTTCCTCCTGACGCGCGAGCTTGGGGCAGGCTTTGTCAGGAGTCGAAAGGGTTGAACGTGAGTTTATAATTTGGTTTCCCTGGGGAGCCATTTGCTAATGAACGAATTAATGTCCGTGTTGGGTCCGGTTAAGGGAGAGGACCTGGGAATTACACTTCCACACGAACATATATATATAGATCTGAGTTGCCTGTGGCATAAGCCGCTTGATCCCCGTCGCTCATTCCTGGTTGAAGCACCGGTTGAGGCGGGAAATCGTGGTCTGCTTTTGACTGACCCTTATCATTGCCTGGCGAATCTTGTGCTTGATAATGAAGAATTGGCGATATTGGAACTTCTGAGATTTAAAGATCTTGGTGGACGCACAATCGTTGATCTTTCAACACAATCAATTGGCCCCTATCCCGAAAAATTGAAAAGCGCCGCTGAGAAAACAGGAATTAATATAATTGCGGGAACTGGATTTTATACGAAGAGAGCGCATCCCTCACATGTAGCAAGCGCCAGTGTGGATCAGCTTGCCAGGGAAATGATTGACGATCTCACAAAAGGATTTAAGGGCACAAATATTCGTGCTGGTGTTATTGGCGAAATTGGAAGCAGCTCTCCGATCCATATGGATGAGCTGAAAGTCTTGCAAGCGGCGGCAAAGGCCCATAAAGAAACTGGCGCCGGTATTAATATTCACCTCGCCATTTTTGGACGTGAAGGGCACAACGTTCTAGATATTTTTGAGGCGGCTTCCGTGCCATTAAATAGAATCTGTCTCAGTCACGTTGATGAATGCGCGGATGCTGAATACCAGCTGAGTCTGGCTAAGAGAGGCTCTTTTATTGAGTTTGATTGTTTTGGCTCTGAAGTGTACTTCGACGAAGAACAATTGCGGGAGCCTTCTGATGCGGAACGCATAGAAGCGTTAGTCAATTTGATTAATTCTGGATTTGAAAATCAATTGCTGGTTTCGCAGGATGTATGCACAAGGATGCAGCTCAGACATTATGGAGGAATGGGTTACGACCATTTCCTGCGCACAATCGTGCCTCGTCTTCTGCACAAAGGCGTCAAACAATCTGTGCTGGACAAGATCCTCATTCACAATCCACGTCGTTTCTTGCTCGGTAATTAGCGAGTTGTCGGTTATCTTTGCTGCATTCTAGACAGAGGCGATCAATTGTTCACAGTTCAACGCAAATTAATTCTGTGATTGATGCCGTGATGTCATAGCTAATTACATAGTCTGCATTATCGCAATCCGTTGCACACGAGCACTGAAGCCGCTTTTGGTGCGGTTCTGGCGTCGGTTAAAAGCTGTAGACCACACTATGATTAGTTGAGATTGTTGGGTCAGGTATCAGGCATTCTCTGCTTCCAACAAGCGATTTGTTGTGATTGCAGAACCTGTCTACAACTTTTTCAAACAAAAGAAAGTGTTATGAATGCTCGTTTTATACCATTGCCGATACTGTTGATTTTTTGTTCTTTCATGCAAAGCCCTCTGGCTTACTGTAAGCACGACGAGGCTAGCGCCAAAATAGTTGATACCAGAGGCGAAGTATATAAAAAAGGCTTTGTCGATTGGGATAAGGATTTGTGGGAGGCTCCTCAGGCAGCAAAGCCTGGTGAAGATCTTCTGGATGGGATGCAGGTACTCTGTGCTGATAAGTCTCAAGCCGAGTTGGCTTGTGGCGCCGCTTCAGTGCACACTGGAGAGAAAACACGGCTGGCTGTTTCTGCGGAACGTAAACTGGCCTATCTGATTGAAGGGGAGTGCGTTTTTTCAAAGGACAGGCAGAGGAAGGACAAGAAGGATTTTTTTCTCTGTACCAAATTACTGCAAGCGAAATTGACTCACGGAAGCATTCTTGTCCAGAGTAATGCTGGGTTGAGTCGACTGACTGTCCTTGACGGTTCAGCTGATATCTTGAATAAACTGGATGAAAGCATCGTTCGACTGGAGCCTGGCGTTATTCTGGAATTGCGTGTGCCGATAGCTAAACCCGGTGGACCGTTGAGCGAGATTTCCAGCACTGTTCTTCCTCCAGTTGATTTGTTTCAGACAAGCAAAATAACGAGTGCTTTGCGAATTGTTGACCCCGCTCTTTTGCTTAAACATCCTCTATTAAATGGGTTGAGCAAAGAACCGGAGAATAAACCTGCGATTGTAGAGTTCTTTCAAGCGATGCAGGTTCGCATGGAGCCGCTCTTGCAGAAAAACGCAGACAAGAATTTGTTGAACATGATCTTACTTACGAATGCAACGATAGTCGCACCGCCTGTCGCGTTCAAGTACAAGATTGGTCCTCTAGTGGGCAGCGCTTTTTTGCTGCCCCCGTACTCGCTATCGATTTCGCCACCTACCGGCGTAATTGGTCAGGCAAGTACATCCGGCATTCTCTACGTCATGAGCAAGCATGGAGTGCTCGGTTCTGCTGACAGTGAAATTGTATTAGAAATGGAACTCGGTAGAACAAAGCATCAGCAGCGTGCGGTTTCCTCGGAAGCGCTCAAGACAGACACGCCTAATAAGAGGAAAAAATCATGAAACGCGTGTTGATCGTCGAAGACGATATTTCATTTGCGGAAGCATTGAAAAAGCACATCGAAATGGATCCGACCTGCAATGTAGTTGCTGTGTTAGAAAGCGAGGCGCTGGCAATTGAATGGATTCGTTCTAACCCGCTTGATGATCTTGACTGCGCCCTTGTGGATCTTTTCGTCTCGAGCGAAACGCAAAATCAGACGCTCAATTCCATGATCGGATTGCGGATCGTGAAAGAGTTGCGGCAGTGTACTAACTTCAAGGGCACGATTCTGGTTCTGGCAAATTCTCGCATGTTGGATGAGGGAGAGCGCGCCTACCAGGCTGGTTGCGATGGCTATCTGTTTAAGCGTAATTCTATGGAAGAGATACCGTCTATGGTGGCAGAGCTGAGAATGGCGATGATAGGCAATGTCTTGCTTGTGCCGCGAGAAATGCGTCACCTCTTCATACATGAACAGCTGTCGCCAAAAGAAGCAAGGTTGATGGAGCTGGTCAATCAAGGCTGCTCGTGGTCTGAGATTGCACATGAGCTCGGCTATAAATCAGCAAACGCTGCTGCTACGGTAGGCTATCGTGTTTTCGACAAAATTCTCGATGCCTTCGAAGACTATTCTACGAATAACGATGGCAATAAAGAAAAGAAAAGAGTCCGCGCACTTGAACGATGGCGTGCACGCATGCGTCGCGAACCCGTAAAAACCGTCGCCAAAACCGATTGGTAGTTAAACACAATCAACTTGTATTCAAATCCGGGAGCGCCGGCGGCTCGCCGGCTTTTACTCCGGAGATCTAGACCGGGCGACGCCATGCCTCGCCCGTTGTTCTGACCGAGAACTTTTGCATCTCCTTCCCGTCGAATTCCCAGACAAGTACGCAGAAATAGCAGCTCGTGGCGGCAAAGGCTTCGAGAAGAGCTATAGAGGAGGTATGTATGTCCTGGGACCTTAATCCGCTGAGCTGGGGAAGATCTAATGTGCCTGTCCATAGGCAGGGCTATCAGAGGCAACCTTCACCTGCAGATCGCTTCTTTGATGATTTCTTCAATTTGGATTTTCCAAACCCATCATCAATGAACGAATTCGTTCCTTCGCTTGATGTGTTTGAAGACGATCGAGAAGTGAGAGTCGAAGTCGAGCTTCCTGGAATGGACGAAAAGGATATAGATGTCAATCTTTCCGGAAATATGTTGACCATTAGAGGAGAAAAGCACCACGAGGAGGAAATTAACGAACGCGGTGTTCATCGACGTGAGCGAAGATATGGCAGTTTTGTGCGAACAATAGAACTGCCTCAAGGTTTGGATTTCGAGGAAATCAGCGCTAATTTCAAAAACGGAGTTCTCTCTGTGAGGGTTCCAAAGACCGAAGAGTTCAAGCAGCGAACACGCAATATTCCAATTGGTGAACGCCGGGACTTGCAAGCGGAAACCTTGCCGGAACGCAAACCAATGAATGAGCGCGAAGCAACGCAAGAGCGCAAACCGATGAATGAGCGGGAACGATTGCAGCGTGAGCAAGATCGTATTGATCAAGAACCTCGTGCAGATCGCGGTGACAGTCCGCTGAAGGACCGCCGCAGTCCACTTGAATAGCATGAAGGAATAGCCTGAAAAAACGCTGCCCCCAGGGGCGGCGTTTTCCATTTCATGCATCCCATGGGCTGTTTTGATATCCTTTCGTTTATAAGCGGTGTTTTCCCTCATGTAAAGGTGCTTACCTGGGAGCGTGTATGTTCGATCTTTTCAAGAAGCAATTCATACAGGTCATCGAGTGGACCGAAGAGCAGGACGGCATTCTTGCTTACCGCTTCCCTACTATGGACCGCGAAATTCAAAATGGCGCGCAACTCACAGTGAGAGACTCGCAACTTTGTCTCTTCGTGAATGAAGGCAATATAGCCGACAGTTTTGTACCTGGCAGATACAAGCTGACTACGGAAAACCTTCCCATACTTACGACATTGAAAAACTGGGATAAGGCTTTCAAATCACCGTTCAAATCAGAAGTCTACTTCTTCTCAACACGCGAGCAAATCGATCAACGTTGGGGTACTCCGCAGGCAGTTACGGTTCGCGACAAAGAGTTCGGTCCCATCCGCTTGCGCGCTTTCGGTACTTACTCATACAAAATTGATGAGCCTACGACCTTTTACCAGAAGATAAGCGGCACCAGGGACGCTTATACTGCGGCTGAGCTGGACGGACAGCTGACTGCTTCCATTTCCACTACTATCGCCACGACGTTTGGTAAAGCAGATACGCCGTTTTTAGACATGGCGGCCAATCAGACTGAGTTATCTAATAAACTCAAAGTCGAACTTGATGCTGCGTTCTATAGCTACGGATTGAAGCTATGCACTTTCATGGTGCAAAGCGTAACCTTGCCGGAAGAATTACAGGAATATTTGGACAAACGATCGTCCATCAGTCTGGTTGGCGATTTGAACAAGTATGCTCAGTTTCAAGCTGCAGACAGCATTTCAAAAGCAGCAGAAAATACAGGCGGAATGGCAGGTGCATTTGTCGGAATGAATGCGGGTGCATTGATGGGGCAGACTTTCCAACAAAATGTGCAGCAGCCGCAAAATAACACGGCTAAGCAAGATGCAGATCCCTTCGAGCTGCTCGAGAAACTCGGCTCTCTCCTGGCAAAGGGACTAATTACTCAAGAAGAATACGATGCGAAAAAAGCGGAGCTGCTGAAGAGAATTTCGTAATGATTACTCTCAACTGCCCATCTTGCGGAGCGCCAATTGAATTCCGCTCGAAAGCATCTGTTTTTGCTGTTTGCTCATATTGCAAGTCTACTCTAGTCAGGCATGACATGAATCTAGAAGATCTAGGCAAGATGGCTGAACTGCAGGACGAAATTACTCCAATTCAGCTCGGCACTTCTGGATTTTTTCAGGATAAGTCTTTCGATGTGATTGGACGCTTGAAGGTGTCTTACGAAGACGGCAGTTGGAATGAGTGGTATACGATTTCGAATCGGGGTGAAGAAGGCTGGCTGGCTGAAGCCCAGGGATTTTATGCAATGTGTTTTCCTGTCAACTTAGGAACTGAATCTCATCCCGGCAAATACAAAGTTCCTGAGCTTACAAAAGTCCACGTAGGTTTGAACATCGATTTATCCGATCACGGAACCTTCAAAGTTGACGATATTCATGAAGTCGTTTGCAAATACGCGGAAGGCGAATTGCCGATGCAGGCGGCTAAAGGTCGTGAATCAGTAAGTGTAGATTTGCGTGGCGACAAGGGTTCGATGGCGACTATTGAATATGCCAAAGACGCTGTTCGTTTGTATATCGGCAAGTACCAGGATTTCGATTTATTCAAATTCAAAAACTTGAGGAAACTCGATGGCTGGTGATACAGAACAACCAGAACCAGTGCCGCAATTTCGCGCAGTCAATGCTGAGGTCAAACTAGCTCCACAGCCCCAAGCGCGTCGCATCAAGTCTTTCGCTTGTAAAGCTTGTGGTGCGCCCGTGGGTCTGCGATACCCCGGGGAAAGCCTTACGGTAGTTTGCCCATCTTGCAAGTCAATTATCGATTCCAGCGACGAAAACTATAACATCATTTGCGAGTACAACAAAAAGACTTCACCGTACTTGCCTCTGCTGATAGAGCTAGGCTCACGTGCGACCTTGTTCGGGAAGAAATGGGAAGTAATTGGATTCGTCGTCAGGCGTGATGAAGCAAGCGGTTTCGAGTGGCACGAATATTTGTTGTTCAACCCTTACTATGGTTATCGCTGGTTGGTTAGGGTCGACGGCCATTGGAATTTTGTCCGCCCTCTGAAAGATAAACTTGAAACTGCCAGTGATATGTGGGGCGAGTTCGTCGATTACGAACGCGCAAAGTACAAAATTTACAATTCTGGAACCGCATCTATACAGTTTGTGCTGGGCGAGTTTTACTGGCGCTTAAAGGTTGAAGACAAAGTCTTTCTTTCGGATTACATCAAGCCGCCATACATGCTTTCCTATGAGCGGGACAGCAGAGAAATTAACTGGAGTCTCGGTAAATATGTTGAGCCGGAGGTGATTGAAAAAGCATTTCGCTTAAAGCCGGGGCGAGCCAAGCGCGGGCTAATAGGTATCGGTGCAAATCAACCAAACGTGCATAAACCTGCGTTCGACAAAATGATACCAATGTGGATGGCGTTTGGTCTTGCGCTTACAATCGTGCAATTCTGGCAGATGCTGCAATTAGGCACGAACGAGACCGTGCTAACGCAAAGCATTGACTATATTCCAAATACGAAAAGCCAGCAGGAAGTCACCTCACAGGATTTCCAACTCAAGAAAAATCTGGCGAATGTAAAACTCAAATTCAATGCGCCGGTCAGCAACAGTTGGGTTTATGTCAGTGGTGAACTTGTCAACAAAGACACGGGCAACAGATATTCTTTTGAGAAGACGATGGAACTTTACAGCGGAGTGGATGATGGTGATGTCTGGGTTGAGGGTTCGCGAGACTCTGAGCTAATGCTTTCTTCAATTCCTTCCGGCAAGTATTACTTGAATGTAGATTATGAGTCAGGACTTTACAATGACACGCTTCCAAAAACTATGACCATTCAAGTTATACGTGATGTGCCTGGTTATGCAAACTTCTTATGGTGCTTTTTCTTTATTTCAATAATGCCAAGTTGGTGGTGGCTTTGCGCCAGGCAATTCGAGGTAAAGCGCTGGTCTAACAGTGATTTTTCGCCATATCAAACCAACATTGATAACACGGTTACGTTCGAAAATGATACTCCAACCATCATGGACAGGTCTTAAAACGGGGGAATTTATGGCACCTAAAGTTTATATGGGAACAAGCGCTCTCGTTTGCATTTTGTTTTTATACTTGACCCTGACGGGCAGGGAAATTTTTGATTTCAGTGATAACACTGTAAAAGACCTAGCTGGTCCTTCGACCGGACATTATCACAAGTAAGCGGAGCTGAGACTTGACCTATCCTTTACTGATTACCGCATTCATCATTTCCACCTGTGGGCTCATTTACGAGCTTATCGCGGGGACAATCGCAAGCTATTTGCTTGGTGATTCTGTCACGCAGTTTTCCATAGTTATTGGAGTCTATCTTTTCGCGATGGGTGTTGGCTCCTTTCTTTCTCGATATGTTGAGAGACGGCTGGTTTTCACTTTCATAAATGTAGAAATGTTGGTTGGATTAGTGGGCGGTTGCTCAGCCGCTACGTTGTTCATGCTGTTTGAGCATGTGCAAAGTTTCCGTATAATGCTTTATTCAATCGTTGGACTGATTGGAATACTCATTGGTCTTGAAGTTCCTCTCCTTATGAGAGTGCTCAAAGGTAGGCTGCAGTTTAAAGATCTTGTCTCGCAGATATTTACCTTTGATTATGTTGGGGCGCTCATTGCTTCATTGCTCTTTCCGCTGGTTCTTGTTCCGATTTTAGGACTGGTGCGTTCTTCGTTCTTGTTTGGAATATTGAACATTGTTGTGGCGCTTTGGACTATACATATTTTTCGAGATGAGCTGCCCTGGCTGCGGACTCTGAGATCTCTGGCTTCGGCGCTCATTATATTTTTGGTTTGCGGCTTTGTCTTTTCGGATAAGATCATGAACATGGCAGAACAAGCCAGCTTTCCAGATAACATAATTTTCTCAACGTCGACGCCATATCAACGTATCATTCTCACTGGCAATGGCAAAGATTTCAGGTTGTTTTTGAACGGAAACTTGCAGTTCAGTTCGCGTGATGAATACAGATATCACGAGGCGCTTGTTCATCCGGCCATGGCGAGCTTGAAGGAGCCATCCGAAGTGCTTGTTCTTGGCGGTGGGGATGGTCTTGCTGTGCGAGAGCTGCTCAAGTATCCATCAGTAAAAAAGATTTTGTTGGTTGATCTCGATAAACAAATGACGGATCTTTTTTCAAAACCAGGCTTGCTCTCTCAATTGAATCAAAATTCTTTGAGCAATCCAAAAGTTCAAGTTGTAAATCAAGATGCTTTTGTCTGGCTGCAGAATACAGCTAACAGATTTGACTTTATCGTTGTTGATTTTCCAGACCCCAGCAATTACTCATTGGGCAAGTTATACACCGATACATTCTATCGGGCGCTGAAGAAAGTGATGAAGCCAGAGGGTTTGCTGGTAATTCAGAGTACCTCGCCTTATTATGCGAAAAACTCATACTGGTGCGTGGTGAATACTTTGAATTCTGTAGGTCTGAGCCCGACTCCCTATCATGCTTATGTGCCATCCTTTGGTGATTGGGGCTATGTAATCGCGTCGCAGGGACGATTCCATCCGGGTGAGAAGTATCCTGATGGACTGCGTTATATTTCCGCGCAAACTTTTGATGGCATGCTGCATTTCCCCAAAGACATGCAAGCTACGGTGAATCTGGTAAATAAGCTCAACAACCAATCGCTGGTCCACACATTTGAATCTGAGTGGAGCGAATATGTCGAAACGCATTAGCAGGGGCACGTTCTTGCTTGGGTTTGCGGCAGCGGGTGCGGCGCTTACGACTGGAATTCTTTATCTGGACCCAAAGCGCAATTTGTCGCGCATTCCTTGCCGCAGGCTGGGTCCATCGCAAAGTCTTGGGCATACGCTGCGCGATAAGACGTGGGGAAAAGCAGTTGAGAAAAATGCTAAAAATGTGCCTGTGTCAAATATGCAGGTGCTGATCGTAGGCGGGGGTATAGCTGGACTGTCTGCGGGTTGGTGGTTCAAGAAACAGGGGTTCCACGATTTCTTGATACTGGAACTGGAAAAAGAGGTGGGTGGGAATTCTTCGAGCTCAAGGAATAATATCAGCGCATTTCCCTGGGGAGCTCATTACATTCCGATTGCAAATGATGAGTCGGAATATGTGCGGATGCTTTTTCAGGAACTTGGGATTATTGAAAAATACAGTCCAGAGGGGAAGCCGTTTTATAACGAGCTTTATTTGTGCCACGATCCGCAAGAGCGGCTGTTTAAAGATGGGGAATTTCAGGAAGGGCTTGTTCCAAATAGAGGCTTGCAGAAAAAGGATCGTGAGGAAATTGCTCGCTTCTTCAAGCTTGTGCATGGCTTGAAGGATCTGAAAGGCTCCGATGGGAAACCTGCCTTTGCAATTCCGCTTGATTTGAGCTCTCAGGATTCTGAACTTCTTAACTGGGACAAGATAAGCATGGCTCAGTGGCTCAAGGATAATGGTTTTAGTTCTACTCCATTGCTCTGGTACGTGAACTACTGCTGCAGGGATGATTACGGTTCTACGTCAGATCATGTTTCCGCATGGGCAGGCTTGCATTATTTTGCCGGACGAACGGGTAAAGCTGCTAATGCCGAGAATAATGCCGTGGTGACCTGGCCGGAAGGAAATGGTTTCCTCGTAAATAAACTCAAAGAAATCTTGAAGCCCAATATCATTAATGAGGCAGTTGTGGCGCGAATTCGAACCCTCAGTGCTGATCAAATTGAGCTCACTTACATTGATACAGCTTCCTCAGAGCATAAATATTTTCATTGCGAGAAACTGCTTTTTGCGGCACCGCGGTTTTTGGCAAAGTACCTCATTGAGGGCGTTGAGAAAGTTGATCCTTCAAATCACGACGAGCTTGTTTCTGCCCCCTGGATGGTGGCGAACATCAGCTTGAAGAAGCCGCCTCAGTCGCGGGGAATGGATATTGCCTGGGACAACGTCAACTATTACAGCGATTCACTTGGTTATGTTGTTGCAACTCACCAGAACATTTCAACGCGCGTCGGTGCGACCGTAATCACTTATTATTTTCCACTTTCGAAGAACGCTCCGCCCGTTGAACGGCGAGGACTGCAGGCTAGCTCCAACAGCGAATGGGTCAGTCGAATCGCCGCGGATCTTGAGAAAATGCATCCGGGGATAAGCAATGACATTTTGGCGATAGACTTGTGGCCCTGGGGGCATGGAATGATTCGGCCTTCCGTAGGCTTTATCTGGGGCGAGAATCGGAAGAAGATGAAGCAATCGAATGGGCGTATTTATTTTGCACATTCCGACATGAGCGGTATGTCCAATTTTGAGGAAGCGCAGTTTCACGGTGTGGAGGCTGCGAAAGCTATATTAAAAGGAATAGCTTCGGAGCACGGTAAAAAGGGAGCGGTGGGAGTTTTGCAATCATGATGGAAGCCACCAGCCTGCTTAGTGATGAATCGCTAAAAGCCAGATCATCCCAGCCATGGCTAAAATCCTCTGTCTGGGACCTCTTGTTCATTATCGGTCCTGCGTTTGTCTGTTCGATTGTTGCACTCGCCTTTCGCGAACAATTTGAAAGTATGAGGAGCTTGCCGACCTGGGCCTGGGTCTGTTTTGTTCTTCTGGTCGATGTTGCCCATGTGTACGCCACGCTATTCCGCACTTACCTGGACAAAAACGCTCGTGAACGGAATGGAACTTTGCTGCTAGCGATTCCTATCGCTTGCTGGTCTGTCGGAGCGATGCTGTATTCGGTATCTTCGATTATGTTCTGGCGGGTGCTGGCGTATCTGGCCGTCTTTCATTTCATAAGGCAGCAATATGGGTTCATGGCTTTCTATTCAAGGAGTGACGCAGACTCGTATAAGCGGTTCAAGATATTAGATGAGCTGCTTATTTACGCCGCGACGCTTTACCCGCTTCTCTACTGGCACACCAACTTGCCACGCAATTTCAATTGGTTTGTTGAGGGCGATTTTGTAGAATCAATTCCTGCAATTTGCGCTGATTTTGGTTTGGCAATATACGCGCTCCTGGCACTGGCTTATCTGGCAAAGGAGATTTATCTCTATGCCAGAACGCGCAGCTTCAACTTGCCGAAAAATCTTTTGTTGCTCGGAACAGCGCTTAGCTGGTGGGTTGCGATTGTTGCAATCAACTCCGACATGTCCTTTACCATGGTCAACGTAATCAGCCACGGCATTCCTTATATGGCTTTAGTCTGGTTGTACCATTCGGAAAAAGATGCGAAAAACAGTTCGAGCAATTTGATCACAAGTCGATCACTGAACTTAGTTCTGTCTTATGCGCCGCTGTTCCTCTGCTTTTTGTTCTTTCTTGCCTATCTCGAAGAAGGGCTCTGGGCGGGCTTCATCTGGCGGGAACACCTCGCTGTTTTCAAACCGTTTTCATATTTGCCTCCGCTAAACGATGGTGGCATTCTGGCGCTCATCGTTCCGCTTCTTTCCTTGCCTCAATCCACACACTATGTTCTTGACGGGTTCATTTGGAAAGTAAAAGATCGCTCCAGCGTCTGGTCCGCCTTCTAAGATCGGGACCGCGGGCGTCCCGCCCGCATTTTAGCGATCCGGTCATTAAACTATAGGATTATGAGCGGGCGAGACGCCCGCGATCCCGGTGCGTTACGCTGCATCCCGCTTTATTTTTGTGTGCTGTGTTGAACACCTCTATTGCCGCAAAAAACGCCACCTATACAGCGACTTCAATTTTTTGACAGCGAATAAATGAGAATTTGTTTTTGATATTGCAAAGTGATTGCGCGGCTTGCATTGACACTGATTATCAGAGTCTTCACATATCGTTTGCGTAAAAACCGCATGTACAGCTCTGAGACGTAAGAGTCTACTTGACTCCCTGGGGATCCAAAAGAGTGAAGGCAAGACGAAGAGTTCGTCTGTTTGTTATGGGTGGGTATTTTAAAAATGAGTATAGAAGATGTATTTAAAGCGGACGACGCGAAAGCTAAAGACAGCACGCCGTCCAATTTGCACGATGAAGTGAACAACGAATTCGCGATGGCCGCGCGCGGTGGTGGCGGACATGGCGGAGGAGGCGGTAGACCTGGTGGCGGCGGTGGTCGTCCCGGAGGTGGCGGCTTCCCCAGACCAGGTGGCGGCGGACACGGCGGTGGTGGTTTCCCTCGCCCAGGTGGCGGAGGACATGATCGTCCGCATCCGCAACCACATCCGATGCCGCGTCCGGTGCCTCATCCAGTTCCACATCCGGTTCCGAGACCAGGTGGTGGAGGACATGATCGTCCTCATCCGCAACCACATCCGGTGCCGCGTCCAGAGCCGCACCCGGGTCCACGTCCAGGTCCGCATCCAAGACCAGAACCACATCCAGGTCCGCATCCTAGACCAGAACCGCATCCGGGTCCGCATCCAAGACCGGAACCACATCCAGGTCCACATCCGAGACCGGAGCCGCATCCGCATCCAGGACCAGATCATGGTCATCCGCATCCAGGTCCACATCCGCATCCGGGACATCACCCGCCGGATCATGGCTTCCCGGGCGGGCACCACTGGGGTCCTCCGGAGCACCATCACTGGGGCTGGCATGATGAAGCTCGTTGGTCCAGAGGCTGGGACGTTTGGTTCTGGACTCAGAGCCCCAACTATCATAGCTGGGGCGACAACATTCATCGTGAAGCTGCAAACATCGCCTATCAGATGGATATGGGCAATGGTGCACTGGCTGCTCAAGAGCTTGATGAAGATCTCTACAATTTGCGCGGAGACATGTATGCTCAAGATGAGCTTCTCAGCGAAGTAAATCAATATGAGCGCAAAGGTATTGGTGCAGACATTTATCTGGGTAACTGGAATCCTGCACGCGGAACCTGGGATAACATACAAGTTGTTCAGCCAGGAGTAGGAAACTACCAGATTCAAACCTACGACGGTTGGAATGATCCCTGGAATATTTCGCCCGGCGGAATGGTTCCATAAAACCGAACAAGTGATCTAAAAAGGCGAGCTAGAAATAGCTCGCCTTTAAATTTGAGTTCGCATCTATATCGGGAAACCCGATTTGATCTGTAGTTCGATGTATAAAAAGTGCCACTCCCATTTCGGCCGAGATCTCGTCTGGGCTTTCAATTGTAGGGGCACGCCTTGCGTGCCCGACCATGTTTGAAGCGACCCGTCGACAGTAAGTCTAAAGAAAAATACAGTACAATCGAAAACATAGAATAACGAAGGAGCAAAGCAGAGCTGATGCAGTAAATCTGCCCAGCATGTAGCTTGCTCAGTTTCTTTTGCAGGTTCCCGCTAATGAGAATAGCCCAACTAGCTCCTCTGTTCGAAGCTGTGCCACCACTTCTTTATGGAGGCACCGAACGTGTAGTTCACTGGCTTACCGAAGCTCTTGTGAAAAAAGGCGTCGACGTTACTTTATTTGCAAGCGGTGACTCACAAACGTCGGCGGAGCTGGTGCCAATGTGCAAGCGCGCGTTGCGCCTGGATGGCAGCATCAAAGATGCTAATGCAGTGCATTGCGTTGAGGTCGAAGAAATGTTTCGTCGTTCCAGTCAGTTCGATGTAGTGCATGCACATATTGACTATGCACCGTTTGCTCGATTCAGGCAAATGAAAACTCCATCTCTTACAACAATGCACGCTCGAGTTGATTCTCCTGAAATGAAGATCATTTTCAATGAATTCAAAGAGCAAAACATGGTGTCAATTTCCAAATCGCAACAGTCGTTCAGGCCTGAGGCAAATTGGGTGGGCACCGTTTATCATGGTTTGCCGATAGACATGTATGAGTTTCAAGCTCATTCTGATGACTATCTTCTCTTCCTCGGAAGAATTTGTCGTGAGAAAAGAGTTGACCTTGCAATTGAAATCGCGCGGCGCGCAGGGATGCATTTAAAAGTTGCCGCGAAAGTAGATCCTGCTGACAGGCAATATTTTGAAAAGGAGATCAAGCATCTGCTGGAACTACCATGGGTAGAATATATCGGCGAGGCTAACGATGCCGAAAAACAAGAGTTGCTCGGTCACGCCAGAGCATTGTTGTTTCCGATTGACTGGCCTGAACCATTTGGTCTGGTAATGATTGAAGCCATGGCTTGTGGAACTCCGGTAATTGCGTTTAACCGAGGTTCGGTTTCAGAAATAATCGAGCCCGGAGTAAATGGATTTGTTTGTGAAAACGTATCGTCAGCTGCTGAAGCTGTAGCATGTCTAGACCAGATTTCACGATATAAGTGCAGGCGCCAGTTCGAGAGTAAATTTACATCTGAGCGCATGGCGGATGGCTACTTGTGCATTTATAAAACGCTCATCGAGCAGAGCAATGGAAAGCGTTCAATATTGGTGCCGAAGGTATTTGCATCGCCACGCAGCTTGAATTCCGAACCGCTCAAAGAAAGTGAGCCGAGACGATCGGCTTTTTAAATTCTAACCTCTTTGTCTCTGAGCATATTGTGACGGCTGGCTTCAGGAAAAACAGTTGTGGTGTGGGTTGAACGTGCTCCAATGGTCGCTGTTTGGGCCAGCAAGTTGTCTGACAGTCGCCATAAACCTGAGACGCATGACGAGAATAAAGAAAGCTACAGGCCTACAGGAAACCTGTTTGGTTCATGGAGTAAACATGCACAGTTTTGGTTTGAGCTCGACCCTGATGCGTAAATCGCTGGAATTCTTCGATACAAAGGCACCACTGACAGTGATGGACTAGAGCTGACTCTTGAGCGCCCATTAAATCATGAGGAAGCAATGCATGAACTGTTCATTGAAGCACCATCGGATGAAGCAATGCGGATTTTTGGGCAGACCAGCGATGGTACATGTTTAAGTTTGACTGATGCAATTACGCTCTGAACGCCAAGGTATGCTGTTAAATTCGGACCAAGAATTGGGTTAATTGGCACCGAACATGTTAAAAAGGACACGCAGTACACGTCAGCCACCATTGACTTTCCTGGATTGACAGAATTCTTCAACTAAACCCTGCCAAATTTCAAAATCGGGAATGCCGGCAATTCGAATTACGTCTGCCAGAATGCCTAAGTCTGTGGAGACAAACTTATTCATAGTGGAGCTCTACATTGCCCTAGTTGCCTCGGGTTCAAAGCAAGAAGCTGAGAAAATGGAGCTTTTCAAGACCAAGTGTAACTTGGCGATTAGTTTTGCATATTTGTTGGCGGGTTATCTTGCGTTTCTTGGCGAAATAAATTGCGTGATTTCTGTTCTGTAATAGTTTCCGGATTTTGCGTGAGCAAAATAATCCGCCAAACTGCGCAATTTACTTCGCCAAAGTACACAAATGATTGGTTGTAATTTCTGCAATTCCCTGCAAAATAAAAATAGTGGAAGCAGAAAATTCCTAGAGCAAATAATCAAAAGTGTGATTCAATGCGAAATAGTAGCGCATGGCTGGACCTTGCGGTATATTTAGTACCCGGGAACCACAAGCTTGACAGCAACGACAACCGTAGCAGATGTTCAGGCACTGGTCGTCGATGACGACGTACTACTAGGAGGCTGCATGTGCTGGAGCTAAGCTTTGGCAGAGTGTGTCGCAAGAAAGTAGGTCAGGATATGCCGGAAGAGGAAGAAACGCTTAACGCTGCGGTCAGAGACACTGTTATCAGCGAGGAGACAGTTCCAGCTAGCAAAGAACATGCAGGTGATTCAGATTTATTGCTTCAGAGTCACGCCATAATTGATGAAAAGTACGAAGTTTTATCGCTGTTAGGCAAAGGCGGTATGTGCACCGTTTATAAGGCAAAACATCTGACGCTGGATCGCTTAGTTGCTTTAAAAGTCTTGCAACGAACACTTGTTAGGGACGAAGATGCTTTACCGCGTTTTAAACGCGAAGCCATTGCAATTAGTGGGCTTGATCATCCAAACATCGTAAAAGTTTTTGGCTTCGGAGTTCACGGGAACGCACCATTCATGGCAATTGAATATCTTGAAGGCATTAGCCTGGCAGAACTGTTGAAGCAAGAACATCGTCTTTCCAAGGAACGAGCGCTGCCAATTTTTGTTCAGATTCTTGATGCGTTGTCCCATGCACACGAGCGTGGAGTGATCCATCGGGATCTAAAGCCTAGCAATGTTATGCTCATCGGCTCGGATCAGGTGAAACTGGTTGATTTTGGAATAGCTAAGATATTGCCTGAGCCGGGAAAGGAGCTGCAGAAACTGACCCGTACAGGAGAAGTGTTCGGGACTGCTGTGTATATGAGTCCAGAACAATGCCGGGCGGAAGCACTAGATGCTCGTTCGGATCTGTATTCTATGGGTTGCCTTATGTATGAGGTTCTTGACGGACAGGTACCAATTAAGGGAGATACGTATTACGCAACTCTTTCTAGACAGTTGACAGATGATCCCAGAGAAAGCACATTTCTAAGCCATGATTTTGGAAGAAGCATTCTTTACGCGTTGAAAAAAGAAACAAAGGACCGACCACAATCTGCAAGTGAATTAAAAGAAGCTCTTTTAAACCCTTCATCTCTCGTTGCCAAAACAACAAAAGAAACTGCGCAGAAGAAACCTCTAAAACAGTGGGTAATGCGAGGATGCATTGCTCTTATCGTTGTCCAGCTGATCGCAGGAGTACTGTTCGTTTGCTTTCAACCACGTCAAAGTATGTCTGCCAGACTAAACCAATTAGATATGGAAATTGACGCGATTCCCGCTGGCGACCCAAAGCAAATCGAAAAAATCCTTACGCAGTTATCAAATTTGGTCAGTTCAATTCGTGGTCCGCAAGAGCGAGATCAATTACTATTCTCTATTCAACACTTGTTAAAACGAGTGAACCAGCTGGAACCATCAGTTTGGCGTTTTAAGCTTCAAATGCGCGTGATACAAGCATATCTAGACTTAAAGAAACCATTGGAAAGTCAATCGTTAAACACTCAAACAATCCTATCGCTGCAACAATTTATTTCGGGTGAAGTGAGGAAATCACAGGAAACCATTAGATATGAGCAGCTGCAAGAGGCTTGCAAGTTCTACATTTGGCTCTGCCGGAATGATTCCAGCAAAATTGATATGATGCTGGCGCAATTGAATGTTGTAGAGACTCTTCTTTTGCACGCAGGCAGATTTTCGGAGGCGGAATGGATAGCTAAATCCGCTCTGGAAAGTGTATTAAAGCAGGGGAAAGCAAGTAGCCTCTCTGTATTAAATGCCACCGCAAATCTTGGCTCAATCCAAAGAGATGCAGGGAAACTAGCAAAAGCAGAAAAAAATCTACGAAATGCTTTTGAGCTCTGCGAAAAGCAGTACCCTTCGAACGCACAATTAGTCAGGGGTTTCGGGGAAAAGCTTATCGATTGCTATAGGGCTGAAAACAAAATGAAAGATGCCGAGAATGTAAGGGCAATCATAAATGTGAAGTAATAGAACCCAATCATACGGAGCTGAAAAACTTTTTAACCACTAATAATTCAACGATAGGGTCTGTTCCAGCGGTGCTGGAACAAGGACTAATCTGTTCTTCTTGCTAACTCCTGTGCCCTGTGGAATCATGGTACCTTGCGAGGTAACCATACGTGTCCAGTACTCTAACAATTGAAAGTCCCAAAGTACAAAACTCCCCCACGCAGGAGCGCGGTGGCGGGATCGGCTACATGCCTGTCCTGGACGGGCTTCGTGCACTTTCTGTATTGATGATACTAGGGTTTCACAAACTAGGTCCTCTGACAGAGAAAATCAGCAAACTAGTAAATGGCTGGATTTCAGTGGATTTGTTCTTTCTAGTGAGTGGATTTTTGATCACATCTATCCTTTTGAAAGAGCAAGATAAGAAGGGAAGCTTCAGTCTCAAGAATTTTTATATAAGGCGTTGGCTGAGGCTTTGCCCTGCCTATTATGTGTTTCTCGGAATAATGTTTGTCTGGATGCTTTTTAGGGGGCAACATGATTATGCTGCCTATTTGGTTGCTGGAGCGTATTTAACCAACATGGATTCTGTTTTTGCTTGGGGACTGTTGCCCCCAGCGTCAGGATTGCTTCACACCTGGACGCTTGGCGTTGAGGAACAATTCTATCTGCTTTGGCCAAGTTGTTTGCGGATAACAGGAAAGAAGGCTCTGTCCTTTGCTTTGAGTGTTTGTGCGGTGGTGTATGTATGGCGGCTCTGGCTGGTGGCCACAGGAGCATCTTGGGTAAGGATTTACGTAGGCTTCGATACAAGAATTGATTCGATAATGTTCGGCGTGGCTACGTGTTTGTTATGGCGGCAAGCTGCATTACGAGAGAAGTTTACTCCACTGCTATCTAAGAGTTCGGTTCAAGTTGTACTTGCAAGCACGCTGCTACTTTTCTGTCATTGGCTACAGCATCCGGGCTGTGGAGTCAGATACGAAGAACTTTTGCTCTGGGGAGTAAAAATGCCCATCGTGCTGGTGCTGATTTGCCTGCTAATGGTGAGTCTGCTAGCAAATTCAAGCACTGTGCTCGGCAAAATTCTTTCTTCAAAAGTTTTGACGTGGATTGGACGACTGTCCTACAGCATCTATCTTTGGCACGTTGTGGTCTCTTTCCCGGTTGTTAATTCGATGATTGGAACACTATGTTTTCACCGAAAATACATTGTCGAAATCGTGAACTACGCAGCATGCCTCGGCATGGCCAGCTTATCCTTTTACTTCATTGAACAACCTTTCCTCAAAATAAAGACAAAGTACTCTTAACCGTAATCAGATTAGACTTCTTCTGATTTTTTTTTCGCGACAGCTCGCGTAGAATCCTTGCATTTAATATTTCCTGCAGTTGTTCTCAGATTTCTTTCAGACGAAATCGCTATTTTTTTCCTTGATTTTACTAGAACAAGTAAGCAGCAAGCCCCATTGCGGAGACAGAAGTGATGGAACTCGCTCTTATAACAAATGCCTTAGAGCTAATCTATCTCAACAACGGTAGAAGTTTGGTTATTGGCGAAAGATACAAAGTCCGTCGCTCTGACGGAGGGAAAGAGGATGGTTGGCAGCTTACGATGTTTAGGCCAGACGGCAAACTAGTGTTGACTAAGGAAGTTTCCACTAGAACCAACTGCCAAAGGCTCCGTAACTAGGTTTCAGTCATGCAACACGAAACAGAACCTAATTTTGATCATTTACCGAAAGGCAAGGATTCAGCTGTTCGAGCTTTTGCACAGCAGGCCTGGTCCTTGCCCGCAGAAGAATTCATTTCATCTAACAAGAAGCCCACAGAGCACTCCTTGCCGGACCTGAAAATTGACACTCCGATGGAGCTAAAGAAGCAACAGCGTGATGGGCATGGAGGAACAGCGAGGGAACAGCTTTCGCAGAGGCTTGATCAGACCTTTGATAAGGAGACAAGCGACGGACTCAAACAACATATGGATGCTTTTGAGAAGAGGGCATCTGGTAATCAGCTCAATGCGCATGAAGTGCCAGAGACTTACCGACAAATTAGGCGCATAATTTCCGACACTAAAAATTCTCCATTAACGGCAGAACTCAAGAAACAAGTTGTTCGCGAGACACTTCGCCATTGCGCGGACCCTGAGATAATCAGCCAGGGAGGGCATAACACGTGTAATGTCACAGCCGTTCAGGTTAGAGCTTATACGCTCCACCCATCAAAGGCCGCCAAGCTAATAGCTGATGTAGCGACTAGCGGAGAGTATGAGACACACAGTGGAATCAAAGTGAAACTTGATGCAGAGAGCATGGTCCCTGACAAAGAAGCTCGCCACAGTCGACCGGATAAGGGAGAGAGAGACTACGCTACACAATTATTCAATCTTGCTGCTGTGAATATCTGGTATAGCAAAGCCAAGCCAGAATGGCACTATCAGCAAAGAATTGACAAGGATGAGAAAACACACAAAGAGCATGTTCGTGAGGAAATCGTAGATCGTTCTGGCCCAGCAGAGAAGCCTGTACTAAATCCGTATACAAAAAAACCACTGGAAGGACCAACATTAGCTGGCGACCAAATTGCCTTCATCAACGATGCAATCGTTGGTAAGCATGAGCCATACGCCGTGCTTACGTTAGGCGCAAGTTCTGCGATTCTTCCTGGTGAAAAGGCACAATCTGTTCATGCTGCAGACATAATTGACGAAAGTCATTTCACCTCACTGTTGCAAGATCTAAAAAGCAAGCATCAACTTCCTGCAATAGCAGGTGTCGAGACAGGCGTTTACCCTCTAAACATTGATGCCGGAACACCCATCGTGGGTTACGATAGCGGCGGCCATGTGGTTAACATAACGGACTATACTGGTGGAAAAAAACCACATGTGTCATTTGATAATGAATGGTCTCCTAAAGAGGACCATCTGAACAAGTCGGTATCTTTGCACGACATGTATCTGTGTATTGGAGGCGTAGACGCTGCCCGGCTTGATGCAGCTTGCGACGTCTTGGACGCAGAAACCAAACACAAACCAATTCCACCAGTTGCAGAAATGTCCAAGCTGGCAAGCGACGCGGGAAGGTTTGGTGCCGATAGCTCGATGTTGGACGAGGCAGCCAAGAAAATCCGGGACCTTGCTGGCAGTGAAAAGGCATTACACGGAGAAGACAGAACAAAGTGGTTCTCGGAACTGCGCAACTTTATGGGCGCCGTAACCCCCCAGGACAAGGTTAAAATGCTGAACAAGATTCAAGACTCGGGGGTATGCACAAACGCAGAGATTGGTTGGCTTACCTCTGATACGGCGAAAGCAGTCAGTTATCAAAAGCGGAGTGCAATCAAACACCACGATGAAGAAAAAAAACGCAGTTGCATCAAAGCAACAACTCAAGTCGCTGAGTTCGTTTTGACTTTGCACGGAGAGGCCAAGAAGCACTATTTTGAAAAATTGAGGGAGAATGACTAGCTGACTCCATAAACAAGGATTTTCAAGAATGGATTATTTGCCGCCAGAACGGCCAGCTCTAGTTGCACAGGCGAAAACTGATGATGGAAGGCACGTCTACAAAATTGTGGATACAGGGCAGATTGACCAGATGGATCAATTCGACGATTTCGATGAGGCAACGACATACGAGAAATGGGATGCCGTGCGAAAGCAGGGTCTAAAGCCCGGACAGTATCTGCCTCTGTGCAAAGCAGAGGATAATCAATTGACGTTTTATGTGCAGGAACACAAGCCATGTTCTCAGGTGACCTTCAACGCTTTTTGTGGTCTCACAAAAGTCAATACGGCTGGGCGTCCGGAAGGACCTTGGCTATCGTTGCAGCAGATAAAGCTAGTCTCCGAAATTTTGAAGGACAAACTTGACCAATCTAAATTTGACGTTAAAGCACGTCCAGATGATGTAGGTGGCAGACGGGTTTTGGAGATATCCACAATTAGCAAACAGAAACCGATAGTAATTGGAACTGCATATTATCTGGTATCCAACTCTAGGGATCGCGTGATTGAGGAAGTGGGATTCAAGGGGGCAAGAAAGGATAACAAGTACTGGATTGACGAAGCCGGATTAATGCTTGCCAGTGTAAAGTTCGTCAAAGAAGGAACTAAAAGGCAAGCACCCTAAATCATGAGCGCTCCAAAAGTTGGCGAAATCTTCGACGGAAAGTATGAAATTCTGGAAATTCTTGGCAGCGGTGGAATTGGCAGAGTTTATAAGGCATTACAGCTAGATTGCCAACGAATTCTCGCTTTAAAAATTCTCTATGATGAAACAGCAGCAGATGATGAATACAAAGAGCGATTTGTAAGAGAGGCGCAAGCACTAAGCAAGGTGCGACACGAGAACGTAGTAAGCGTTTATCATCTCGGTATTTCAGCAAATGGAATGCCATACATGGCAATGGAGTACGTAGCAGGCAAGAGTATTCGTGCTGTGTTGAACTCAGTTGATCGTATGCCTCTAAAGCAAAGCCTGCAAATTTTGCGTGACGCGGCTCGAGCGCTTTCATACGTTCATAAAAACAACATAATTCATCGCGATTTGAAACCCGAAAACATTTTACTTGCACAGTTACCTGAGCCTGATACGGTTAAAGTGGTTGATTTTGGACTTGCCAGACTAAGTAGCGGAAAAGATGCAAAACTAACCTTCACGGGTGAATTGATCGGGACTTCTTCTTACATGAGTCCTGAACAATGCCAGGGCAGACCAGTAGACTTCAGGTCAGATGTTTATTCTCTTTGTGTCTGCCTCTACGAAATGACAGTTGGCGAGAAACCATTTACGGCCGATAGCCCTATTGGGCTGATGTATAAACACATTAATGATCCTGTCCCGCTGGTTAGCTCATCGGAAGTCGAGTCCTTCAGTGGTGCAATTAATTCCATTATTCAAAAAGGTATGGCGAAAGATCCAGAAGAACGATTTGCCAGCATGGAAGAATTGGCAGATGCGATTGACGCCACTATTGCAGACTTGAACTCTACTGGTTCAAAAGCGATTCCTTTTGCTCGTGCGCTCAAGCCTCCATATATTGTTTTGGCAGTATGCCTAATTTCTCTTGTAATATTCAAGGCTGGCTTTCCGAGCCCTAACGCTGACAAGCAACTGCTAACAAAACAGGATTTCAGCTACGGCCAAGTTGAGACTTTGATGGCTGAAGCAGAGAGTTTGGGACCAATTAAAGGCTTTAAGAAGGCGGAAGAAGCCTATCGAATTACTAATGCCAGTTTCTTTGATCGGCCGGAATTGAAGTACGAAAGCGCAAAATGCCTCGCACTGCAATTTTATTCCAGACGAGAATACAAAAATGTTCTCGAAACATTAAAGTCATATTCAACACTAAATTTACAGAGACAGAGCCTTCCAAAAGGAATCTCGCTGCAGCAAGTACTTTTTGCAAAAGCACTGTTTGCAGAAGCCTTATTCGAGACAGGGCTGAAAGAACAGGCAAAAAACCTTGCTCTTGAAGTAATCTCGAGCAAATATGAAATAAAAGACCAGAGCGCTAACTTTGTTTTTGACATTTTGGTCAGAACATCAGAGATAGAGTCCGCGAAAAAGATGATCTCGGAAACTAACTCCAGTCAATTGCTTTGTACATTCAGCAGCACCGCTCGAAGGCATGGACTTCTAAATTTGGCAGACTTATGTATAAGCAAGGCGCGCCAGCAAGAATCTTCGTTCGAGCTTGCTGTAGAATCGGCACTTGTTTTAGGTGAGCATGGGGGTTCTAAGCAAGCACTACAACAGTTGCAAGGTCTTTCAAAACAAGAGTTGACTGCTCAACAGCTGAGTATTTTGGAGATTGCAAGAAAGGAGCTGAAGAAGTGATCTTTGCTAAACACACAGGAAAGTTGTGCTGGTCTCAAAAGGTGAAAGAATCTTTGAGAAAATGAAAGGGAATAGTCTTGGCTAACGCGGTGAACTTTGTACGATAAATCAATTCTTCCCGGCACTAAATACACACCCGCTCATGCCCAGTACTTGAGAGACGACGTTAGCTCGCATCTTGAAGGAGAGCCGGTTAGCTGCATCAAGGCACAGATACGTACAGCAGACGATATTGCCAAAGACAGCGAAACAGCCAAGTTGCTGAATGTGCGCGCGGACTTGGTTGGTCAAGAACAGTGGTCTGATTTGCAGCAGATGACTGCGGAAAAGGGATTGCTTAATCAAATCGAGCACTTCAGATGGAGAAGGGAGCAAGCAGCTTATTTGGATGTCACCGGCGATTTAAAAGCGCACGAATGTGCCGAGCAGAAAAACTTTTCGCAACAATGGATAGCCGGCGAATATAATTCGGCAGCGTAAATTTTCGTTTCCTGAGAGA
>JBIKOL010000179.1:0-17073 GCA_044358055.1 Obscuribacteraceae bacterium (SeqCode) | reverse complement strand
CTCACCTTCAAAATTGATGACGGTCCGTGGTTTAGTTTGTCCGAGGTTCAGCTGCTCTCTTTCTCCCAAACGTTCAGCCTGAAACAAGGAATATTACGCAGAGAAATAAAGTTCAAAGACAAGGAAGACAGGGAAACGAGACTGACAGAAACCCGATTCGTTCACATGCGCAGAATGCATCTTTGTGGGCTCCAACTTGCTATTAACGCATTAAACTGGTCAGGCAAGCTAACTGTCCGCTCGGGCATTGACGGAGACATCAGCAATATCGGCTCCAAACTCTATGAACTGCTTGAGCGCAGGCATTTGCTTCCGGCTTCTTATGAGGCTAAAAATGAATACCTTTTGTTGGCGATGCAAACCTCACAATCTAAAATCCATATCGCTGAAGCTGTCACCAATAAATTCCTGCTCAACGGTAAACTGCTGAATGAAAATTTGAAATGCATAAGTGAAGACAAATTTGTCGCTCACGAACTCACAGCACAGTTATCTGCTGTAGACGTTTTAACCATCCAAAAAACTGCAGCCGTTTTTACTTCTCGTGACAATGCTATTTCAGAATCCAGCCTGGCAGCCAAAGAAGAAGTTATACATGCACCAGATTTTCGCAGCCTGATGAACGAACAGATCGAAGCATGGCATCAGCTATGGCACCGATTCGACTTATCGCTAGAAACTGATGAATCGATAAGAATGCAAATCTCCTTGATTTTGCACCTGCATAGCTGCCACGTGCTGGAAACTGCCAGCGACAACACCATAGACCTGGACGTGGGCATGCCGGCTCGCGGATGGAGCGAAGGATACCAAGGTCACATATTCTGGGATGATCTCTTCGTCTTTCCATTCTTGAACCTGAGAATTCCTGAAGTCAGTCAGTCCTTGCTCAAATACAGATACCGGCGACTGCCAGAAGCAAGGCGCATTGCAGCAAGTATGGGACTGCGCGGCGCACGATTTCCATGGCAAAGTGCCAGCAACGGGCGAGAAGAGACTCCTGCATATTTATGGTTTCCAACAATGAAAAAATGGATTCCCGATTATTCACACCTTCAGGTTCACGTAAATGAGGCAATTGCTGTGAACATCTGGACTTATTATCAGGTTACAGGCAATCTCGATTTTATGTACGCATACGGTGCCGAGATGCTCTTCGAGATAGCACGACTTTTTGCAAGTATGTCCAAATTCAACACCGAGAAAAACAAATACGAAATTCATGGAGTTGTGGGTCCAGACGAATACCATGTGGCTTATCCTGACTCAACAGAGCCTGGAATAAACAACAACGCCTACACCAACTTATTGGCAGTATGGGTTCTTTCCAGAGCAATCGAACTGCTGCAGATTTTGCCGGAAGATCACTGCGACGAGCTTTGCGAAAAACTCTACATAAGCAAAGACGAAGTTTCGAACTGGGACAAAATCAGCAGGCAGATGTTCGTTCCATTTATGGAGAACGGTATCATTAGCCAGTATGAAGGCTACGACAAATTGGAAGAATTTCCGGGTCTAAAAAATGGGCGTCTCGATCAAGCTGCTCTAAAAAAGGCGCTCGACGATAATGGTGGCATTTTGAACAAATACAAGGTCTGCAAGCAGCCTGATACGCTTATGCTCTTTTACCTGTTCTCATCCGAAGAACTCAAAGAGTTATTCGAAAGGTGCGGCTATGAATTCACTAGCGAAACTATCGGCAAAACGATCGAATATTATGCTGTGCGCACAAGTAATGCTTCCACACTCAGCCGTGTAGCAATGACCTGGGTTCTGTCACGAGCAGACAGAGCCAACTGCTTGCCGCTACTTTCGTCCATATCAAAGGGAAGTACAAATGGAAGTCCAAACACCGAAAAAGCAGTCAAGAATAATCCCAGACTCGCTACTTACTTGCAAACATGGAATGTATTCAGACAGGCGTTAAACAGTGATTACAAAGACATTCAAGGTGGTACTACGCGCGAAGGCATACATATTGGTGCTATGGCGGGCACTATAGACATTGTGCAACGTGCCTACACCGGTATAGTCACAAAGGAAGATACTTTGTGGTTGAAACCGCGCTTACCGAAGGAAATGACCAGACTATCGTTTCGACTTCAATATCGCCAACAAAGCCTGCTTATCGAAATATCGCAAAGCACATGCACGGTTACTGCAGGGCACGCCAGCGTCTTGCCGGTGAGCATAGGATTCAAAGATAAGAAGTACGAGCTTAAGGCTGGGGAGCGGAAACGGTTTGAGCTCGAAACCGGCAAAGAGCAAGCAATTCAACAAGCCGCCTGATCGGATGATACAATTATCGCTCGATGTGTTTTCAGGAAGAGTCCTATGAAAATGAAAGTTGGCATGCTGTCACTACTCAGCATGGTTTGCCTGAGCCCTGCAAGCTTTGGGGCTGTGCAGACTGATGCAGAAGTACTTGTTCAAGTGGGTGATGTCGCTCCCTCATTCAGTGGTGAAACGCTGGACAATAAGCGAATCAATCTGAGCGATTATTCGGGGCAGGTTCTTGTATTAGATTTCTTCGCCACCTGGTGAGGGCCATGTAGGGCGGAGTTGCCGCACCTGGAAAAAGATATCTGGCAAAAGTACAAAGAACGAGGAGTAACCGTTCTTGCTGTTGGACGAGAGCACACAGTCGCAGAGCTGACTGATTTTGCAAAGCAGCAAAATCTGAGCATGCCTATGATTGCCGATCAGAAGCGCGAGATTTTTTCCAAATACGCTAAAAAAGGAATTCCACGAACTTTCGTCATTGACCAATCAGGCAAGGTTATCTTCGTGGCCGATGGATATGATAAAAGCGACTTCAAGCAAATGATCAAGAGCATTGCGAAAGCAGTGGGCACTCATAGCAAGAGCAGTGTCAGTCCCTGATTATATGTGTGGGGGAGAGGCCATGCTTCGCCCGCGCTCAAGCAGGAATGTCTCAGCACTCAAAGGGTGTTACCCCCTGATTATTATGTGTAGGGGCGAGGCCATGCCTCGCCCGCGCTCAGCAAGGAATGTATCAGTTGCGCTGACAATCGATGAACGTTTGAATATTCTTGTTGTCCGCCATGATCAAAACTTTATCGCCCGGATTCAGCACCGTATCAGGTGGCGGATTCCAATCAACATCGTTTCCTTTTTGATGCATCAACACGGTCACTTCGTATTCCTGACGTACCGCATCAATTTTCATCGCCTTAATCGGGCTGGCATCTTCCACGGTAAGTTGAAATGCATTTACAACGGTGCCAGCAAATTCAAACGAGGCAAGGAGATTCGAGCTTAGTGCCGCCTGCGCAAATACGGGAGCAGAAAGTGCCGACGCGCTGAAGGCGCAATTTACTCCGAAAAATTTCTCAATCTTTTGCGCGAGCCGCTGGTCAAATACACGAACAACAATGCGCGCGTTTTGCTGAACCATTTCGCGCACCGACATGGCGGATTCAATATTGGCGAGGTCATTATCAGTTACCGCCAGGAATGCTTTTGCCTTGCGTATTCCTGCTTTTTCAAGTATCTGCTGATTTTTCACATCCCCAATGATTGCAGGAACGTCGTACTCTTCCAGCTCAGAAAGGAAGCTCGACTCTGGGTCGCGTTCAATACAAACGACATTCTCACCGCTTCGCCTCAAGTGTTGCATAACGCGAAAGCCAACGTTACCCAAACCGGCGACAATAATGTGATTCTCAAATGTTGCAGCAAGCATTGTCTGCCACTCCCTCGAATAAGTTCTACGTTGCAACAGCAAGTTGCCCAGCTGCACAACCCCTTCAGCAATTACAAGCAAGCCGAGAATCGGCAAGCCGAAAAATACAGGCACAAGACGCCAGTCATCCACAAAAGGAATCGGCGTCTGAAAAAATGTCATCTGCACGGTGTCATACGCCACTCCAAGAAAGGAATGATGGTGTACCGGCAACTCTTGCAACGGATAAAGCGTATACAACAAAGTTGCTGAACCAAAAAAACCGACAAGCGTGCAAATCAAGAAAAGCCTGAATTCATAGATCAGCACCTTTGCCAGGCGAAATGCTCGCTTGGCTTTGCTCCAGAATGATCTCTTGGGGTATTTCGTCGGTGGCATGCGCAAATGATAAGGCAAATTTTCTCATGACAAGCAATTCGTGTGCTCCCTCTATCTGCAGTGCTAAGATTCTGCCAGACAGATTGCGCGGGCAAGCGACCTCCTCTATCTAGAATTCAAGATTTCCAGATGACAGCGATTACCGGCGCCATGAAATGGGCAAGTTTAAGAACATGAGCGAGTTTCCGAAAGTTCATCCAGACGATCCGTACAAAATCCAGTCTATGCTGGCGGAAGGATCGCGTTCGCGCGTGTATCTGGCTGAAGACAGCTCACAGGGCGGCAAACTAGTTGCCATTAAGTTTTTGCGTCCGGAGGCATTTAGTGGCGCCACCGTTGCAAATGACAACCTTAGCCACGAGGCGCAGTGTCTTGGCCTGGCAGCGCATCCGAATGTGGTGGCTAAACTGGGCACCAATACGAATGCTGACGGCCAGATGTACCTGGTGATGGAGTATGTCAAAGGAAAGTTGCTCAAAGACTTATTGAAGGAACCGCTTGATCTCAGCATCATCAGCACCATCTTCTTACCGCTGACACATGCGCTGGAGAACTCACATAAGGTCGGAGTCGTGCATGCTGATTTGCGACCGGACAAGATAATTATTGAACTGGCTGATAAGAAAGTGACGCCGAAATTGTTTGGATTTGGCAGAGCGAAGTTTCTACCGTGGTCAGGGCGCGAGAATTC
Source organism: Obscuribacteraceae bacterium (SeqCode) (assembly GCA_044358055.1). Classification (GTDB taxonomy): domain Bacteria; phylum Cyanobacteriota; class Vampirovibrionia; order Obscuribacterales; family Obscuribacteraceae; genus JAIEPM01. Next base: position 12,298 of record JBIKOL010000179.1, on the reverse strand, counting down.
GCTTGAATTACCACACAAAGCCAGCCTGTACGCACTGCAATATTCAAGTTCAGAAGAAGCGATGGGCAAGCGCTGTTTGCCGACAAGTGATGTATATTCGCTGGGATTGATTATGTACGAAGCGCTGTCTGGTCAGCCGGCTGTGACAGGTGAGAATGAATTGCATTTGATGACACAGCATTTGAGTGGAACTGCGCAGCCACCATCTGTAGTGCGGAACGATCCGTCGATAAAGAAATTCGATGAAGTGATCATGCAAACGATCACAAAAGAAACGCATCGTCGTTTTGTGGACTTCGCTGAATTTAGAGAAGCCCTCAGCTTCGTCGCCCCCGCCCAATCCGGCGGTTGGCTGTCGAAGCTATTTAAACGATAGAGAACACATTTTGATCAATGGTAGGGGCGCCTCACTCACGGGCGCCCTTTGAGAATGGATCGAGATCTTACGGGCGCCCATGAGGCGCCCCTACCATTCTAGAAGGCGGCCCTCCAGGGAAAAGCAGAATCACTCCGGTTTCATGCCGTCGAGGATGTCGCTGATGTATTTGATTTGGGACAGATCCTTTTTGTTGATATCTTCTTCAATCATTGATTGCTGGGGCATGCCTGGCAAGCCAACCATTCTCCGAAGGCGTCGCGCATAGGTGATGCTGCGGCTGCGTTCTTTGTTTGGTTCCATCCTCACCATCAGCAACGCGTGCTCAGTCACTAGAGAAATCAGCTCAGCATCCTTTTGTTGTCTGGCCAGTAGTCGCGCAAATCGATAACAACTATCGGCAAATTCATTGAACCCTAGCAAGCGAAAAATACGCGCGAGCCTTAATGCCTTTCCCCGCAAATCGGTCGTAGATTCATGCGCACAAATGAGGCCCAGCCCTTCTTCAATTTCCACAAGAATAGTCTTCGCTTGAATGCGTTGCTTTCGCGCAATGGCTATCTCATACAAACGGCACAAGACAGGAATTCGCACAAATGCTTGCCGGTGGAACGTAGCTTCCAGGTCTACCAGCGCTTGCCTGTAACATGACTGAGCAAGATCAAGGTGCCCATTTCGCTGAGCGGAAAGCGCCGCATCAAATTGCTTGAACACACCCAGACGCATGTCCAGACCGCGACCAATTATTTCACTTGCGCCCTGTTCGATAATCGTGCATTCAACGAAGTTACCCATTGCGTGATACACACCACCGAGCTTGCTCAAGGTGGCACCAATCAGGTCGCGATCTGCAGAGTTGTTATCGCGAATAATTTCAAGAGCCTGAATGAAACAACTTTCGGCGTCTTTGAAATTTCGCATGTCCATATAACACATACCGAGCGAAATAAAGGTATCAGCATTACCGATGTAGCGTGGTCCATATGCAGCACGTTTCATTTGCAGAACTCGAATAAAAGCCAACGCCGCAGACTTCGGACGTTTGCGAGTCTGTGTCACAAGCGCAAGTTCTTCGAGCACCTGAATTTGCATGTCAATTGATTCCACTTCTTCAGCAATAGCAAAAGCCTGTCGAATACAAATGCGTGACTGGTCTGCCTTTTCTTGATGACGATAAACAGTCGAGAGCTGAATCAAGCAATCGATCATCTCATCAACCAGCTCTTCGTTGCTTGATTGGCAACGCACCATCGCATCACGCAATGTTTCCACGGCTTTGTCGAGACGGCGCAGCTTGCTGTAACAAACGCCCATCCTTTTTATAGTACTGATCGTGGCAGGATGATTCTGCATCTTGCGGTCTTTGGCTTGAACCTTCTGGAGTTCCTTCAAAGCATCGAGTGCATCGCTGTAATTCAGATTACTCAGATGGTGTTCCGCAAGCAAACCCAGTGCCAGGCCGAATTCATTATCTTGCTGCCATTCTCTTGCATGGGCAGCCGCGGTCAAAAGTAGTTTTTCTGCGTCTTTTTTATTTCCACGAGCCTGCGCGATCATCAGCTCGAAACGTTGTTTCTGAGTGCTTTCAAAACCCGAATTACTCTTAGCGTCCCCAGACGATTCAGGGGGCACGCCGCTGTTTGTCATGGAGAGCTTCCTGCCATTTACTGTTCTTTGACCAGTTTTGCGCCGATTATAGCACGCTACTGACCACAATCAAGCGCGTTTAATCAAGCTGAGATGGGGGTGAACGCACTGGCCAACAATAGCATTTACAGCGTGACACGCAACTAGTAGTTTTTCAAGCGAATTTGTGGAGGAATCGTAATAAATTCGTGAGCCGACATCTCAAAAGAAGCTAGGATGGCTCACCAGATATGGTGCGGGCTCGCGCATTCAAAACGCTGCCTTCATCTCTGCGACCTAAATAATATAGCGCATAGGCGTAGCGCTGAAGATAAGGCACAAGCGTAATCTGGCAGGGACCACTAAATTTCTCAGCCAGATCTAATGCTTGGGACAAATAATTAGCACCTTCTGCATACTTTTTTTGGTCTACATACAAGGAGCCGAGCGCATAGTAAGCACGTGCTTCTTCTCCATTCTTGCAAGGCTCTGTTTTCCAGAACGTCAATGCGCGTAAATACAGTTCTTCCGCTTGTGAAAACTTCTTCTCCTTAATCAAACACTTTGCTAGTTTATCAAGCCTCGAATAGACTTCGGGGCTGTCAGACGACAAAGTCTTTTGAGTAGTCTCCAGCGCATCACGGTAATTGTTTTCGGCTTCCTGCAAATCGCCTTTCTCGACAGCCAGCCCGGCAAGATTATCGTAGCTGTTTGCCAGCGCCAGGTGACCTTGACCAAGTACGGCAGTCTTAACATCAAATGCCGCTTTGTAGAGCCTCTCAGCAAGCTTAAAATTGCCTTTGGCCCTGTAAGCATTTCCTATATTGTCACAAGAAATCGCCCAATCGAGCATTGGTGAAGCCACGACAGGCGCAGCCGTCCCCAGCCAGCCCTCGAGTGTATCACCCTTCTTATATTTCGCCTTCCCTTGTGCTTTTTCGCGAGGGGCGCGCATTTTGCCTTCGACAATAGCCAGAAGGTCTTCCGTCATCGGATCAGCCTTGCTTGCGGCTCCATAATTTAGATAAAACACGACCAGCGCGCCCATAGGTTGAACCAGCTTGCCCTGATCATTCTCATAGGCAACTTCTTTTACGGCGAGTTCACGCTCATACCAGGGTTGTGCATCTTCGAAGCGTCCACGAACCTGATAGTAGCGTCCCAACTCTCCATAGGCCCTGGCCAGGCGCATATCACTAAAACCAAATTTCTCAGCTTCGCTAATCGATTGTTTGAGCAGAGGCTCTGCAATCCAGTATTTATTGCTGTCGAGCGCATCAGTAGCGCTGCGTGCTAGATTGTTCCATGAAGCATCCGTCATCGCCTGGCTGCTCTGCCCTAAATTAGACCAAGCAAACGTCAATGCAATTACAACGAGAACTGCTCTAGCAGACGCTCTTCCATGGGAACCATTAGCCATGCCAAGACACTCTTTCTGAACCAACTCAACTTTGAAACATCTTCTATTTTACACGAGCCAAAGGCAAGTTAGGCGCAATTTCTAAGCAGCAAAATATGTATGAGAGATATCCAGTTTATCGTAATCCTTCCCGGGAGTTAATTTATGAAATCGAAGCGAGCAGTTCAGTGTTTAATCATGGTGCTTGCATTATTGAATGCCGGACAAAATTGCACCCTTAAAGTAAAGGCTGCACAGAATGATTACGCCACGAGTAAAAAGTTTGCCTTCAATCTGTTCAACAAAGTAAGTCAAGCAAAGAATACACAAAACTCTAACGTCTTAATTTCTCCGTTCAGCGCTTATGCGGCACTCAGCATGGCACTAAACGGAGCCGGTGGTGCCACTCGCGAGCAGATGGCCAAAACGCTAGGCACGACTGCGGCGAATCTCGAGCAACTGAACAAACGCAACCAGGATGCACTGATTAAACTAAGTCGAAGTGAAACCGTAAAGCTGGAAGTAGCCAATGCACTTTTTGCAGACAGCTCTTTAAACCTGAAGGGAAACTTTCTCTACATATGCGAACATCTGTATCACGCTGAGGCTTTGAGAGAGCCCTTCAGCAACCCCGCCACAGTGAAGAAAATAAATTCCTGGTGTGATGAAAAAACTCACGGAAAAATCAAAGAGATCATCGACAAGTTGTCTGACGACGAGAAAATGGTTTTGCTAAATGCGATCTATTTCAAAGGCGACTGGCAAGCAAAATTTGAGAAGGAAGCGACAAGCAACGATAAGTTTACGGCCGCTAATGGTTCGTCTCAAACAGTTAAGATGATGCACCATGAAACGACTAGTTTGCGTTATCTCAAGGGCGCTTCATTCCAGTCTGTTGCTCTTCCTTATAAAGGAGAAAAGCAGAGTTTGTATATCTTCTTGCCAGACAAAGACTCAAACATCACTGCCTTTCAAGCACAGTTGAACAATGAAAACTGGAACTCATGGATGAAGTCATTCAAAAGCACAGACGTATTTCTTTCAATGCCTCGTTTCACAATCAACTACTCCGCGCAGCTAAATGATGTTTTGTCGAGCATGGGTATGGCAGATGCGTTCGACCGAGAAAAGGCTGATTTCTCAAATTTGCTCGAACAGAAAAAACGCGCCTGGATCGGACGTGTTCTGCAAAAGACGTTCATGCTCTTAAATGAAGAAGGAACGGAAGCAGCAGCGGTAACTGCCATTACTTTTCGCGCTGAATCGGCGCGCATGCGCCCAGAGAAACCAATTGACTTTAAAGTGGATCGACCATTCGTAATTGCGCTTGTAGATCAAGAAACCGACGAAATTTTATTCCTCGGCAAAATCGCGGATCTCGATCAAAAGTCCAAATAAGAATCGAAACCAAGATCAGATCTAGCGGTAATTGATCGAAACTGATCTATCGACGATAAACCGCTCATTTATAAAAGAGCCGGATATCCACTGCAGCTATCCCGGGAGCGCCGGCAGCCTGCCGGCTTCTATTCCGACTAGATCGAACCAACCGCCTTTGGAAGACTTCCTGGCGACTCCAATTCAAATATGCCAATACGCTCTTAGCTAATCAGAGACACACAGTTGATCCAAATGAAACATGCACGTTCGAAGAAGTGGTGCTGAGTTCAACCTGGTGTTCTTGTTTCATCGACGGCTTCAGCTCGTTGATTTTGACGCCGTTGCCGCAGTTATAAACGCGAGACTTGTCGTGAACATCGTGCACTGCCAGAGTGCAGGTTCCATCCTGAGCAACTGCAGCAACCGTGCGTGCTTTTTGATTCTCGTCAAGCAGACCCATCAAAACAGCGCCGTTAGATCTGTTGACTTCTAACAAGGCCCGGCAATGTCCCTCGCGATCTCTGATTTCGACGCAAGGCTCGCCGCCCGCAGTAACTTTCAAAGTGATCATCGGGCTGCCGTTGGCGCTCTCCCCAATAGCGAGACCAAACGCGCCAAACTCGTTTCGACCTAATCTAGCCAGAGTAGATCCGTCTTTGTCTACCAACCGCAAGTCTTGAACTTCAAGAACTTCAATGCGCGGTGGCCTTTCTGATGATGTCATGTGTAACCCTGATTTCCAGCCTGAACAAATGTGAATTGTACTGTAACAAAACTAAAAAGTTCGAAACTCTAATCCAGACGAGACCGATTTTATCTTGGCTGCCTAAATGTATATAGTCTGGATGATCAGCCAGCGGAAATCGTTCATGCAGACTTTGCGAATCTTCTAGACTGTGCCAATCTTTAGACTGTGCGACTCTCCAAGGCTATAACGGTGATGGACACTATTCGCGCGCTCGATATAAGCAAGTACCGAAACATAGTTGTACTAACCGGTGCAGGAATCTCCGTGGCTTCAGGGCTTATGACCTATCGCGGACCAGGTGGCATCTGGGAAGAGGGCGATACAGCGAGGGTTTCGCATATCGATATCCTTGATGAAGAACCCGAACTGGTCTGGAAATTCTTCGGACCGCTGAAAAAATTGATTCTGCAAGTTCAGCCGAATGCAGCCCACATAGCGCTTGCCCAGCTAGAAAGTGAACTGAGTGAAGGACAGAGTCTCACACTTGTGACTCAAAATATTGACAGACTGCACACCCGCGCAGGAAGCCGCAATGTGCTCGAATTCCATGGCACCTTAAGGAGAACTCGCTGTTCAAATTCAAGTTGCAATTTAAAAGCATTTGAGGATGACACCATATATGAAGGCATACCAAAATGTCCAGAATGCGGAGCAATGCTGAGACCTGATATTGTCTTTTTCGGCGAGGAGATTCCGCTGGATGCTGGATGGAAAGCCAAAGTAGCGCTGCGCAATGTTGACCTGTTCATTGCCATTGGAACATCCGGAATTGTTTCTCCGGCAGCAACTTTTGTGCGCTCGGCAAAATATGCAGGCGCAAAGACTATCCTCGTGAACCTAGAACCTATGGATCCGCCAGATCCATCCTTCGATCAAGAAATACTCGGCAAAGCAGAAGAAACACTTCCTCTTTTGCTTGGATTCTGATGTCAATAGTTGCTTTGTTCTTTCGGTGAATAGCGATCAGTAGATAATCTGATCTTCTTTTCATTGAAGAGTCTGCATTTCTGCTTTAATGGAACAAAATTTGGAAGCACCTCGGGAGAAAGATGATGAAGAAATTCCTCGCATCTGTATGTCTAACAGCTATCTCGCTGTCTGCAGCACCTGCATTTGCAGCGGATGATCCGGCCACCAACACTGTATTGATTCCAGTAAGACTCTTGTCTTTTGGTGTCGGCACAGTAATTGGAACACCAATTTCAATGGTCAAACACAGTGTCACGAACACTGGCAAGTACACCAGCGACCTCGCCGATAAGATGGGCGGCAAAGACAACGGTCTTGCTCTGTTCGTCTCAGCACCTTTCGGCCTCGTCGGCGGAACCGCAGTAGGTTGCGGACAAGGACTCGTAGATGGACCGAAAAATTCAGTTGATAACTGTGTTGAGCATCCGTTCAGCGCAGCAGCCATGAGCCTCGGCGACGAGAAGTAATCTGGATCTGTCTATATCCAAACGATCGGATTTATATAATTGGATCCGATTGTCGGAACCTAAAAATGGTAGGGGCACGCCTTGCGTGCCCTTTTTCTTTGAGATAGGAAATTACAGAGTCCCAGAGAGTCTGCTGCAGCTATCCCTGGGAGCGCCCGCGTCGCCTCTCCAACCCGCACTTGCTTCGCTCGCACGGGTCCCCATTACGAGGCTAGCTGCTGCCAGCCGGCTTCTACTCCGGCAAGACCGATCCAATCCTTTAGAAGCCGCCAGGATGGCGGCGCTCCCGGGGCTTCCGCTTCTCTAGCGCCCGGAGAGTTCTTGAGCGTGTTTTACGTCGATTTTGAATTCTTCTTCGTTGCCGAGCATTTTATATGCTGCTGCACGCACCAGATAACCTTGAGCATCTTTAGGTGTGGATGCAATGTACGCATTCAAATATGGCAGTCCTTCAGTCGGCTTATGCGTCTCCACGTAACACGCTCCAAGCAAGAAATTAGCAATGGCAATCCTTTTTGTTTTGTCCAGTTCAACGCATTTTTTGAAATCAGGAATCGCAGCAATATGATTTTTCCGCTCTACTTGAACCTCGCCCCGCGCAAAATAATATGAGGGCGTGGTTGGTGACAGTTCGATAGCTTTATTTAAATCAGCAAGCTCACTTTCGCTCTCATGCTTGCGACGAAAAACAACAGCTCTTCCCGCATAAGCATCACCCTCTTTTGGATGTGCTTTAATGACATCATCGAAGATTTTCTTTGATTGCTCAATACTGCCATTCTTCAGCGCCATGAATCCCTTCATTATCTCGGTCTGCACGGGGCTAAGCTTTGCAGTCGATGCATTCATGAGCTGCTGAACGGCGTTTAAATCGGACATGCAACTTTGCAATAATCTCGAATTGACATTACCGGATCCTTTCAATTTTTCAATTGCACTCTTCAGAAGATCGGAAGCTTCTTTGTACTTTCCTTGTTGGGCATAAACAAAGGCAAGGTTCTTCTGCGTTTTTATGGTATCGGGATGAGTAAATCCGAGAGAACTCTCAAGAAGAGAAAGCGCATTAACACGCGACTCCTCTGACTTTACCAGTTCTCCTTCCATGGCAAACACGCCGCCAAGATTATCTTCCATGCATGCAAGCAATTCTGGCGGCGTATTCTTGTAGTTTTTTGCCAGGTCAATCGCTTCTTCGTATGTTTTTTCGGCTTCAGCAAGCTTGTTTTCCGTGAGCAATATGCCACCACGGTTATCCAGGACTTTTATCAAATCGAGAGTAGCGTTAGGTTCGTTCAAATGTGCTTTATAGATCTCGCCCGCTCGCTTATTGAAGCTGTACGCATCAGCGAATTTCTTGTTATTGCCACACGATACAGACAAATTATCGAGATAAGAAGCGAGTTCCGTCGAATCCGCCGGCAACAATTTTTGCGCCAACTCAACTGCCTGACGTAAATAGGATTCCGATTCCTTGTCTTTGCCGGCTTGCATGTATAAACCGCCAAACGCGTTGTAAACCTTCACCTTATCCGCATCTGTTTTTACGATCTTCAATGCATCTTGAAGCGCATTCTCTGCAGCCTGGTAATTTCCTTGCTTGCGGTAAGCATAATTCTGTAAAACGAGTATCAATGCCGGGGACATGCCAGGAGTCGACGCGGATCCCGCACTTGCTTCCTTTTTGTCCGGCTCCTTGTTGTCTGGTTCGCTTTTTGCCGGTTCCTTTGCCGGTTCTTTTACTGGCTCCCTCGTCGGTTCTTTTACTGGCTCCCTCGCTGGTTCTTTTACTGGCTCCCTCGCTGGTTCTTTTTGAGGTACTGGCTCTTTTGCATCTGTTTCTTTTTTCGTGCCGTCCGAGCTGCCAGTATCTTTCTTTTGCTCTATTCCTTTAGCCTCCGGATTTACAGAGGACCCTTCTTTCGGTTTATCAGAAGCTGCAGCGCCATCGGCTTCAGCCCATGAAGCAAGAGCACAATAATGAAAATTTAGAGACGACGTCAAAACCAGCAATATAAACGGCGTTTTCACTGTTAGCACCTCTTTCTACCCTTCCGATATACCCAGTTTCGAGGCTTAAGCCTGAAGTCTGTAAGCTGCCAAAAGAAGGAGTTTGCGCCAGAATATCATCTCCTCATGGGCTTTAAGACCCAGGTAAACGGGCATGACGTACTTAGCTCCCTGCGACCCCAAACCGTTATGGACGATGAGTTCAGTCTGAGATCAAACGAACAGCGACGCATTCTGCGCTGGACTGTTCTCGCGTTTCCTGTGCTCTTGTTCTACGCCATTTTCTTTTTGTTTGAAAGCATCTTCAACGCGGTACTACCAGGCGAGCATATCAATGTGTGGGAAATGTACAGACCTGTATTCTTTTGGTGCTTCGCAGTGCCGGGATTATACGGATTCTTCCTCGCCAAAGTGTACTCAGACAAATTGCAAATTAAAAACGGCAGATTGCACTATGGATTACTTGGCAGTGCGTCACTTGATCTTTCATCACTCATAGAAATCTCAGGTGATGGTGGAACTGCCGCAAATAACTACAGAGAACGCCTGCTTATGCATTTTGCAGACGGCACCGTGTTTTACATTGATAGTCAGGAATACGAAGATGAGGAAATACGCAGCTTCCTTGGAAAGATAAAACAAATCGTTCCATCATGTCGATTCACTTATTCAGAAGTGATACCACTTGAGTCTCGCGGATTACTCAAGTTTCTCGTTAGCACAGCGCCAGTCGAGAACATGATTCTTGAACTCAGCAAGACTCCGCTTATTGACCTTGTTGTTCAACTTGTGAAACAAAATGAAAAGCGTTTTTTAGCGACATATGCCGCGATAAGTATTTCAGTGATGGCGCTACTTTCCTATGGTGCATGCATAAATCATAGACCAGTCCCCGGTGGTTATAGCTATATCAACAGCATTCTCCAGCCGGTTTCGGTTGGTTCTGAAATTACTGAACTTCAAGACGAAATAAGGCGATCACAGCACCAAGTTCAGCTTATGAAAGCTGAGTATGCTAAACCAACACAAGGCGATGTGGGAAGAAATTCCGTTCTTATTCATGACAATATCGTTGAAGAGAACCTGGATATCTTTGTACAAGAAGCGCGGCTCTTTGGCTTGTCCGCGATTGAATACTGGCAAACTTCCGGAGGAGCAACTGCACAAATATTGTGGATGGGATTGGGATTCATCATCCTGTCCCTGCGACTAATTAGCGTTACCACTCCACAGTTCCTCTTCGTCGATTCACAATCAATTGGTATGGGACGACGCTTCAATAGATTTGAAAGCGTTGGGAGCATCAAGTTGAAGAAGAACGGTGAAATGGGGGATCCTCTCGATGGCACTCTGGAAATCCAAGCAGTAGAAACGTTGAGCATTGATCTTGCACGGATTCCAGATCTGCAGCAGCGCCATTTATTACTGCGCCTGGTCGACCGCTTCGCCGGGAATGCATTCCGCAATGATGAATTCATGCGGACAACCAATGCAATTGTGGATATTCAGTTCACTGATCTCTGGTTAAAATCTAGCGATACGCATTCGGCACAAAAGAAAGAAGAACTAGGTTCTGAAAGACTTCTGCACGAGAAATACCGCATTCAATCAGTTCTAGGCTATGGCGGTCAGGGCACTACTTTTCTGGCAAAGTACGAAAATGAGTCCGACGGCGAACACGAACAGCTAGTAATCAAAGAAACAGTTCTTCCTACACAAGCAGACGTGCGCGTTATGTTGGACACTATTCAACGGATGAAGCGTGGCGCAAACTTGCTCGAAAAGTTAGATCACCCCAACATTGTGCGACTGATCGATGATTTTGTAGAGAATGACAGGGCGTATCTGGTAATGGAATATATTCCTGGAGAAACTCTACGTCAATTGGTTAAGAAGCAAGGCGCCATTGACGAAAAACGAGTAATTCGCTTTGCTATAGAAACATGCGAAATCATCGAATATCTCCACACTCGAGATCCGCAGGTCATCCATTGTGACTTAGCACCAGACAATTTGATTCTCACGCCAAATGGCAAATTAAAGTTGGTCGATTTTGACGTAGCCAGAGTTGTGGACGGCGAATCGCATACTCTAATTGCCGGTAGACCGTCATACACGCCGCCTGAGCAATTCAGAGGAAAACCGGTTGCACAAAGTGATATCTTCGCGCTTGGCGCGATTATGCATTTTCTCTTGCATGGAACAGATCCACCACCACTCGGCAGTGGTTTTGATGAATTAGACGGTGACGCGTTACTATCACTTGACGCATTGATTCATCGCTGTCTTGCATTTGAAGTCGAAGAACGTCCCGCATCTGCAGCTGAGTTGAAATCCCAACTAGAGAGCCTCCTTAATAGTAAAGCAAGTGATGGTGAAAGAATCGAATTAGAAAACAAAGAAAAGCAATCAGCGACACAGGTGCAAAATCAATCGTGACTGAAGCAAAGGAAACGAAACAACTTGTGAAAGCATCTGCTCAAACTGCGGTTGTGAACTATAACAGCCCAGCTCTGGAACGTTTGCGCGGTCAACTTATTTTTGCAACCGCCGCTTTGATAATATTCTTTCCTCTTCCTATTTTGTTCTTTTTCTTCAACATCCGCGTGCAGGGTTTTGTGTCCTCTCTCTTTTTTACCCTGCCGATATTGGCTCTCTTGTTTTTTATAGTCGCTGTAAAACTCTACAAGAACAACGGTCAACTGCGCATCATTTTTGATGAGACGGGCATCGGTGTTCCAGATAATTTCTACCGTGGTTTTTCTTCTGAAATGTCTATGCACCCATGGAATGAGATGAGTTCCATTTCCGTTGGGCAGGACAGCAGCAAGCATGAGACTCTCGAGCTAAGCATGGACTCGCTGTCCTTAAAGCTACGCCTTTCCTGCCTATCCGCTGAAGATCTGGACAAAGTAGTGTCGGCATGCCTGCTCTGGTCTGATCCATCGTGCAGAGACGACTCATTTTCGCTCCTATCAGAGCGAATTTCAGGGAAACGAATTGATGATGGCAGCGGAAGTTTCACAGGATTGTGGATGCAGGAAGCGAGCCGGCGGCTAAGGGCAACCCCATTTACACCGCTTACACCAGGAACTTTATTGCAGAGCAATCGAGTAAAGGTAGTACAAGCAATAGGTGCCGGCGGATGGTCTGCAATTTACCTCTGTCAATGGCAAGACAATACTCCAGCAGTGCTAAAAGAAGCAGTTATGCCTCCAGCAATTGAGGAGGAACTCAAAGACAAAGCCTACGAACAATTCGAGCGAGAAGCAAAAATCCTCGCCGGATTGAAGCACCAGCAAATTGCTAAAGTGCTCGATTACTTT
>JBIKOL010000102.1:0-32236 GCA_044358055.1 Obscuribacteraceae bacterium (SeqCode) | reverse complement strand
CGCACATATGTAAAAGACAAGGGACCGGTCTCGGAAAAACAAGCTTTGAAATGGGTGAAAGCAATATGTGAAATCCTCAATTATCTGCACAAGCAAGATCCCCCAATTGTGCATCGAGACCTAACACCAGAGAATTTGATTCTAGATATGCGAGGCTCGCTTGTTCTCATCGATTTTGGTTCCGCCAATGAATTCATCGGCACTGTTACAGGTACATTGGTTGGCAAACCATCCTACGTCTCGCCCGAGCAATTCTCGGGACACGCGAACTTGCGCAGCGATCTCTATTCGTTGGGCGCCGTAATTCACTTCATGCTTACTGGCGAGGACCCCGAACCGCTCACCGTATCTCACCCGAAGCAGAAAAATGGCGAAGTCAGCGATGAATTGGATAAACTGGTCTCAGCGTTGATGGAGTTAAATCAAAAGAAGCGAATTCAAAACATCGATGAAGTCATTTCAGCTATTGCCGATATGGAGAAACCCAAGCCGGAAGCAGCACTTTCCGATCCCCAAAATTAGGCGGAGCCCTTAGCGATTTAACCGTCCTCTAACATTCCGAAACTCGCTTTAACAGTGCATTTACGCAGACCAACAAATGCACGACTTTTATTCATCGCTTTACTTATGGCTAACGCAATGAGGCATTTGTTCTAAACTTCGTGCCTTAGTTTGGTAGTGGTTAAATTCGTGGAGACCACTTCAAATGAACAATCCCTCTCGCTTACTCTTAATCTTATCCGCATCTCTGAGTTTCTGCACAAGTGTTTATGGCGAGGATTCGAAAGACACCGAAATAGGAGCAACACAAACAAAAACGCAAGCTGTGAATCTTGCTTCCGCTTTTATCCCCACAGCACCTATAAATGCGTTACCGAGCGTACCAGTTGTACCGGGACACTATTCCAGCACCACACCAATAAACGTTAATCCGCCGCAGCGAGTTGTTGCACCATCACCGCAAAAGCAAGTGAAGCAACCATCTGCAAATACACAAAAAGCTCCCACTAAAAAAGCAGCAGCAGCTAAGGTTCCAGCAAAGAAAGATTCCAAAGCAGTGGCCGCCGTCGCTAAGAAAAAAGCGAAGAAAGTAACTGTTCCGATTGATCCGGCAACAAGAATAATCACACAAGCACAAAAGGATGCAAAACAGCCCGACAAGAAATACGTTGCCCTCACATTTGATGACGGACCAAGCGAAGAATACACTCCCAAAGTTCTTGCAATTTTGAAGGAACACAATATTCACGCCACATTCTGCTTGATTGGCAGGCAGGTCAAAAAATATCCAGAGCTCGTCAAACAAATCGTCGCCGAAGGACACAAAGTCGCCGATCACTCAATGAACCACGACGAACGCCTGCCCTACCGTTCCGAAAAGAAGATCAAAACCGAGATTCTCGCGGAAAAAACATTGATTGAGTCGATCGTTCCGGAAGCTAAAGTCGAATACTACCGCGCACCTGGCGGAGTCTGGAGCTACAAACTCAGAACTATGGTTGTTTCATGGGGAATGAAGCCGCTGGGCTGGTCCGTAGATACCAAAGACTGGCAAAATCCTGGTGTGGAATCAATCATCGCCACAGCTCAAAAGCAAGTATCAAACGGTGGAGTTATTTTGATGCACGATGCCGGTGGCAACCGTTCAGAGTCTGTAGAAGCTCTGAAGAAACTGATCCCAATTCTCGAAAAAGACGGCTATGAATTCGGCTTCCCGCAATAGAACATTTCGTTAAATGGCATGGTTGCCACAAGATTTATACAACAACTTTGTATACTGGAAAGGCTGGTTAACATGGTGTCGTATGCTCAAAATGAAGAATTCGCATTTAATCGCGCTAGCTTTAGCATTCGTCAGTTCAACCCCTTCTGTTTTTTCCCAGACAGCAAGCAAGTCTGTAATTTTTATGGATTCGAACTGCCAACAGAGTAGCAGTAGCAATAGTAGTAGCAGTAGCAATAGTAGTAGCAGTGGCAATAGCAGTAGCAGTAGCAGTAGCAGTAGCAGTAGCAGTGGCACGGGCAGCAGAAGCCTCCCCAATATGGTGGGAGATTTTGGTCCCTACGGAGTTTATTACAACGCACCGCGCGAAATTCAAATTATCGACCTGAAGCCAGTCGTACGCGATTTTCGCGAAGGCGCAAGTGAAACTGAGAAATGGAAGAATGTTCTTCCGCCATTAAATTTTAGACCACATCAAGATGAGCCCGAGCAAAAAAATGGCGCGGAAAAAGTTAATGGAAAAGGTCAAATCATGACCTATCCCGATTACACAAAGGTCGAACCTGTAAAAGGTAAATTACTGAAGCATCTCAACTGATTGCGCAGGTCCAATCAATCCAATTCGCACACCGCAGTCTGCGCGTATAATTGATGGGTCGTCCGTGTGGTCAAACGATCCGCTGGACTGATCCGATAAGGAGCTGACGCAATCATGCAGAACGAATTAGAAAACATGCTTGAGCGAATTTCCAGGCGACGACTTTTCGCTGCCGGCACTGTTGCATTCTTAGGACTTGATCTATTCACAGCGCAGAAATCCGCTGCGCAATCGGCAGAACACATAGAATTCAATCAGCCAACGCTCACAAACCCAAACGATACCAGCACTGAACTCGAATATTACAATCTTGCGCTTCGACCCAGGGACGAGAGTCTGTCAAAGACTCTTACAGATCTCGCGCAAACGAATCTAGCTGACCGCCCCGCGGGATATTTGCTTGGTAATAACAATGCGCTTCCCCACGTTACGGTGTGCCAGTTTAAGGCTCAATCAAACCAGATCAATGAAATCTGGAGAAGAGCAATTTCACTCAAGAACACCACTGTTGAACTATATTTTTCCCATCTGTATATCAGTCAGGATAAAAAAGATGCAGGCTTGTTATGGATTGGTCTTGCGATGAAAGGGCAAGCGGCCTTGTCGAGGCTTCAGGAAGACGTGTTCAATATGCTGGCAAAAGCAGGCATAAAAGGAACTACTTTGCCTGAGGAATACTTCCCCCACGTCACCTGGGCGAGATGTCGCGCGGATCTACCTTTGAGTTTCAAAATACTACCTGAACTTGCCTTGTATACGACGCCTCAACCATTCATCCTGACCTTCGGCCAATCTAATGACATTGGTGTCTACAGCAAACAAATCCTTCCCAGCCCTTATTAAGTCACGGAGCCAAGGAGTTAACGAGTCACCGAGTCGGCGAGTCACCGTGCCCCGGGAGCGCCGGCGGCTCGCCGGCTACTAAAGTTCTTTATCGATAAGGCCATAAGCCGGCGAGCCGCCGGCGCTCCCGGGATCAGACTATTCCAATCACTCTTCATAGCAATGTTTCCGGTAAGTCCAAACTCAGGACCAGCAAAAATAACCTCCTCGTCAGTATCGCCAACGGAGCCAAAACCGCAACTTCCCACGGGCTTTTGCATCTGTACGTTTGTCCAGAACGTCTGGCGGGTCCGGTTCAAATAGCACCGCTACTGATGCCACATCTTGGATGACCGTTAAAGCAAAAGCTCGGTCTGGGAGTCACTTGCAGGACTTTTTGTGTCATCCGATAGTCATGTATTTTCAACAAATAATTTTAGCGAGCGAACCGCTACGATCCGCATGCATAGTGAGTCTCAGCGTTGCCAAGCGGTTCTTCCAAAAGGATTAATGCCCTCGACAAAACAAAATAAGGTATATCTGGTGTACGATCCGAGAAATTTAAGACCTCTGGAGTTCAATCATGACGACCGCACAGGCACAAACCCAAACCCCAACAACGGAATCAAGTTATGAAGTGAAACACCGGAGACTGCGAGAGCTCGTGCAACGCGCAGCCGATCTCTGCAAGCCAGACCGCATCGTTTGGTGCGATGGTTCAGAAGAAGAATACAATCGGCTCTGCGATGAAATGGTTAGGAACGGAACATTGATTCGTCTTAATCAAAAGTTGCGCCCTGGCAGTTTCCTGGCACGTTCCGCACCGTCTGATGTGGCTCGCGTAGAAGACAGAACATTCGTCTGCACCACAAAGAAAGAAGACTGCGGTCCAAACAACAACTGGATGGAACCAGAAACCGCAAAAATCATTTTGAAAGACTTCTTCAAAAACTCAATGCGCGGACGCACCATGTATGTAGTTCCGTTCAGCATGGGTCCGCTCGGTTCACCACTTTCATACATTGGTGTCGAAATAACCGATTCACCATATGTGGTGATAAACATGAAGATGATGACGCGCATGGGCAAACCGGTTATGGATGTCCTGGGTGAAGACGGCAAATTCGTTGAGTGCTACCACTCAGTCGGGCACCCGCTGTCTGCCGGCGAGCAAGACGTTCCCTGGCCATGTGATGCCGAGCACAAATATATCTGCCACTTTCCTGAATCAAAAGAGATCTGGTCATATGGTTCCGGATATGGTGGCAATGCATTGCTCGGGAAGAAATGCCTGGCACTGCGCATCGCATCAACTATCGGTCGCGAAGAAGGCTGGCTGGCAGAGCACATGCTCATCCTCGGTGTTGAATCACCGAAGGGCGAAAAATCATATGTCGCGGCAGCATTCCCGAGCGCATGCGGAAAAACGAACTTCGCCATGCTCATTCCACCGAAAACCATGCCGGGTTGGAAAGTCACAACAATCGGCGACGACATCGCCTGGATTCGCCCGGGTGCAGACGGCAGATTGTACGCAATCAACCCCGAAGCAGGTTACTTCGGAGTGGCTCCTGGAACATCGGCAAAAACAAATCCGAACGCACTGGCTACACTCAATAAGAACTGTATTTTCACAAACGTAGCTTTGACTCCGGAAGGTGACGTGTGGTGGGAAGGACTCACTGACGAGCCGCCAGCAGAACTCACAGACTGGCAGGGTCGCAAGTGGACTCCAGATTGCGGGCGGAAAGCGGCTCACCCGAACAGCCGATTCACCGTATCCTCGACTCAATGCCCCTCGCTCGATGAGCACTGGGATAACCCAAGCGGTGTTCCGATCAGCGCTTTCGTGTTTGGTGGACGCCGCGCAACAGCCATTCCGTTGGCTGTTGAAACCTTCAACTGGGATTTCGGTGTTTACATGGCTGCAACTCTTGGCTCAGAAACCACAGCAGCTGCCGAAGGCAAAATCGGTCAGGTCCGTCGTGACCCGATGGCGATGTTGCCATTCTGCGGTTATCACATGGGTGATTACTTCAATCACTGGCTCAAGATCGGTCATAGCATCGACAATGCACCACGCATTTTCTGCGTTAACTGGTTCCGTATGGACAAGAACGGCAAAATCATGTGGCCCGGTTTTGGCGAAAACATGCGCATCTTGAAGTGGATGTCCGATCGCATTCACGGTCATGCAGGCGCACATCAAACAGTTCTTGGCTGGATGCCTCGCTACGAAGACATCGAATGGACCGGTCTTGAAAAAGAAGTAACTCGCGAGAAATTCGAAGACCTGACGAGCGTCGACACCCATGTTTGGCTCTCCGAACTCGAGTCACACGGTGAGCTCTTCGACAAACTCAAAGAGCGCCTCCCGCAAGAACTCTCACTCGTGCGCGACATGCTGCGCCTGAATCTCACCCGTAGGGAGAAATGCTCCAACAACGGTAGAGTGGAAAAAAAAGCACAGATAATAATGTAAGCTGAACCATCGGCTTATCACAGTTCATCGAAGGGCGTCCAACAGGGCGCCCTTTGTCTTGTTGCTGCTATTCTTGCTGCTGCTATTCCTGCATTCTTGCTGCTGCTATTCCTGCATTCCTGCTGCTGCTATTCCTGCTGCTTCTATTCCTGGGAGGTATCAAAATGGTAGGAACGCCGTCAAGCGCGCACGTTGGAGCGGATCAATTCCTAATGTGCGCCCGTGAGGCGCCCCGACCATTCGAGAACATTCACTTCCTGATGCATAAACTTGAATGAGCGGTAGAATCTAAGTATCAGCTTGAGGATTATTCCTGTGAAACCTAGATTGTCTTTGTTGTTTTTCGCTACTGTAGGTCTTGTGTTATACATAGCTCTAGCTGTTGCTGGCGAAGGCGGAATTTCGGCGTTCATGTCCTATCCGCCGCTGATCGCACTTACTGCAGTGACTTTTATTTTTGGAATCGCAGCAGCTTACACAAAAGGAAATCTCAGCTCAGGAATAAAAGAAGACCGGGGTAATCGCTGGATTCTGGCAGCGTTCAGCATACTTACATTATTGCTTGGCTATTTGCCGGCTTATACCGATCGCATAAATTTCATGTGTATCGACGGCGAGCTTACACGCTGGATTGGCGTGCTGCTTTACACAATCGGTGGAGCGCTCAGAATTTACCCTGTTTTTGTGCTCGGCCACAGATTCAGCGGACTCGTCGCAATTCAACAGAATCACACGCTTGTGACAGATGGAATTTACAGCAAAATTCGTAATCCCAGTTATCTCGGCTTGATGCTTGGCGCCATCGGATTTGCTCTTGCATTCAGATCCGGAATTGGTATTCTGATTGCCGCCTCAATGTTGCCACCACTCATTTCAAGAATGAACGCAGAAGAACGACTGCTCAGTTCGCATTTTGGCGCAGAATACGACCAATACAAAACTCGCACATTCCGACTGCTGCCAGGCATTTATTAACCTGCATCCCTTCGCGTGCAAGCTAAGATTACAACTGTAGATTTGATCACTGCAGCCGACTCCTCTTTGCATGAAGCTCTGATATACTCCGAGATTCAAAACAATGCCATTGCAGCAAGGAGCGAGTAATGTTCATTTCAATCAACCACATCCCAGTCAAAGTTGGACGTGAAGCTGATTTCGAAAAAATGTTTTTGGAGCGAGACAGGTCTGTAGAACATCAACCCGGATTTGTAAGCCTCGATATTCTCAAACCAGGCAGCAAATCTTTTCCTGGAAGCAAACCAGAACCAATTGGCGACAATGAATATCAAGTATTAACACGCTGGGAAGATCAGGGCGCATTTCACCAGTGGGTGCAAAGTGATGCATTCAAAAAATCGCACTCACGCGAAATTGATAAAAGCATTTTTGAAGGACGCAGCTATCTAACTTTTCACGAATCAGTCGAAGGCGCGGGTGCACAAAAGCAGTTGGCTACTTCGTAGCCACTGAAGAAACTGCCACTCAGCTGCGGCGCCATCGAAGGCGCTAGTCTCATTCATCACTTGAGATAGCAATCTTGGTAGTATGCTCATCTTGATTTTATGTTTTCATTTCAAACGAAGCATCAATTTTGACCAGCCTGGCGAATCGAAAATCCGGGATCGCATAAATCGAATAGCCGGACTAATCGGTTTTAAAGCAAAACTGATCAGTCCGGCTGTTCAAAAGTCCGTAAAGGCATATATCGAACAGCGGGACTAATCAACTGCTGATGAAGCCAATAAAATACATCCCCAGATCAATTTCGAATACTCGCGCCAAACTTTCTTGTCCCTAAGAATACAGAGCCGCCGGGTCAAGCTTGGCTGGCACTCGTCCAATTTCTTGGCACTCGTCCAATTTCCTGGCACTTGTTCAATTTCATCGAATACCTGCAAATCACAGCAGCTATCCACTGTTATATCTCGCAAGCAATTTTAAAAGCTGAAAAGGACAACGCAAATGCGTCGTCCTTTTCGAAGAATCAGTTAGCGATTAACGCTTACTTCTTGAGGGTGATAGTTGCCTTTTCGCCATCAAGTTTGATTGAGCCATGGAGTCCGAATTCATTTGCGAACTCTTTGACGCAATTCTCGAAACCTTCCATCATTTTGGCTTCGGATTCTGCGCAGCCTGTTCCGCCGCACTTCTTCATAGCATCCCACATTCCACACTTGATGTAGGTGAGGTGTGCTTCGCTGTCATCGCCCCAGATTTCCATAATGCTGCCGAAGATGTTGGATTCGAGTTCGGCTTTAGCTTTGATGATTTCGATCGGGGTCTTTACGCCCAGTCTCTTGTAGTATTCGACCATGGGCTTGCGGCTTGCAGTCTTGAACTCTTTCATAAGCTCTTCATGCTTGCCCAAGACACCCATTGCAGCCATCATATTGTTGGCTGTGATGTGTGAAAACATCTCATGAAGTCTTTCCGGTGCCCATGTTGGCTTGATTTGCTCTTTAGCTATTGTTGTCATCGTCGTTCCCCACAGAACTAACTGAGTATTGAATGAGCAAATTGTAGATCCATAGTTCGACTAATTAGCTCCCTTTTAGACTGAATTCCACATTTCCCTTGACTACTCGCCAGGTTGGCTTGGCTTGCCGCTTTCGAAAATTACCCTCTGGAACCATAATCCAAAAACCCAGTCTCACCGGAGAAGCGCAGTTATAGGATTGAAGAACTCATGAATATGAAATCCGGTCATTTAATCGTGTCTCTAAGTTTTGCATCTATCAATTTATTACCTGCGGCTGCGCTCCCACCGATACAAACATCGCCTCTTATTCATGGGCATATCGTGCTCGGCCGATCGATCGGGACTGGGCCGTACATTAGCTCTGCACCACGCGTGATACTGGTCGACAAAGGAAGCCATACTACAAACGTGCTTCAGCTTCAGCATGGGAAGCTCGTGCGCGTTTATACAGTGCACAATGCAATAG
Source organism: Obscuribacteraceae bacterium (SeqCode) (assembly GCA_044358055.1). Taxonomy (GTDB): domain Bacteria; phylum Cyanobacteriota; class Vampirovibrionia; order Obscuribacterales; family Obscuribacteraceae; genus JAIEPM01. The sequence continues at coordinate 23,666 of JBIKOL010000102.1, read as the reverse complement.
GCAAAGGTTCAACCCCAACTCCAACTGGGCGTTATCTTGTTGTACAAAAGAAGCGCTATCCTGAATGGATCCCTCCGAAATCGATTGACCCGAAACAAAAGATCATTCCACCATATAATGTAACGCACCGAAATCCGCTAGGTGTTGCAGCGGTCTACCTGAACAAATTCGGAATTATGCTGCATGGCACTAATCAACCTCAACTGATCCGCAAAAGTGTGAGCCATGGTTGCATCCGTCACTCAAATTCGGATATTGCAAGAATTTACGGCATGGTCCATGTTGGCACGCCTGTGTACATTGCCAATCATTTTGCTGGAAAGGTAATAAACGAAAAGGACTTCTATTTGAACAAATCCGATCACGATAAGTCCGATCAAGATAAATCCAGCGAATCGAATGGTTCCAATGGCTCAAAGCACTGAAACCTGGCGGCATGTCTAATTTAGCGGGCACGCAAGGTGTACCCTTGCAAAGCAAGAACAACAAGAGAAAATAGGTCCGCAAGTGATTGCCATTTTTTCTCAATCAAGTACACTGAAGTATGCACAGTGACTGAGAAATCAAATGAGCGCGGAACCAGACAAAAAGAAACCGAACAAACTTAGATTTGCCGCTGGTATCACTTTACTTGTATTGTCATTTGTTCTCCCCTTCGGCTCAGTCTGGATATTAGCAAGCAAGCTGGCCCCGGCTTTGAAAGCTATTTTTGTCGGGCTGCTAACTTTCGGAGGTCCAGAGGTATTCGGACTGGCAGCAATCGCTTTGCTCGGAAAGGAATGCTTCGACTTCTTGCACTCAAAAGTATTTGGTTTTCTCTCGAAACTGGCACCATCGGGTTCGGTAAGCAGAGCCAGATACATCTTCGGCTTGATTATTTTCATTCTCTCCTTCATCCCATCGTTCGTTTATGCCTACGCACCACAGTTCATTCCCGATAACTCACCAGGCAGACTCTATATCAGTCTCAGCGCAGATCTAATCTTTATCACCAGCTTGTTCGTGCTCGGCGGGGATTTCTGGGATAAACTAAGAGCGCTGTTCATTTATGAGGCAAAAGCAGTTTTTCCCGATGCCAAGTCGCAGCACTAAAACTCTTTATTTGATCCTCAGTTGCATTTTGCTGAATTCGTGCAGCAGTATCGCGCAGGAGCCTGCAAATAACGAAGATGGTTCGATGCCCAAACCAGAACAGCAAGATGATAGCAAGAAGAAGTTCAGCAAGTATTCAACAAAACAGAGCGTCTGGATTGCTGATAAAGATTATCCGCAAGAAGAGCTTTCAGATGCTTCCGCCGGATTGCCAAAGCAAAGCATCTACGTTGTCTTCAATCCGCGCACTCATCTGGTAGATCATTATATTGACAACACCCCACCAGATCGTATTGAGCTGAACAGCTGGAAGATGGACTTTATTGCAGGTGAGCTTGCTCTGGACAGAATGGATCTGCCAGAAGCAAAGACTATGTTCGAAATGGCGTTGAAGGAAGCGGAGAGGAGCAAGGATGTTAATGCGATCGATCAAAAAGCGTTTTCGAAAATACGGCTTGCGTTCATTGCTCGCAAATCGGGAGAAAATAGTAAAACAATTGATCTCTATAAAGAAGCGATCCAGGCTGTCAAGCCTGCGAAGAATGGTTACTATACGCGAACCGAAGAAACCGCGCTTGATGTGGCTTATCGCGAGCTGGCTTTAATTAATTGGAAGCAGAAAAATTACCAGGAAGCCGAATCATGTTTACGCCAGCGAGTGAATTTAGCTAAGCTGCAGTGCGGAGAAATTGGACCTTCTGTAGCAAGTGCGGAAAACGAGCTGGCTAATGCGCTGTTTTATCAGAAGAAGTTCAAGGAAGCGGATGAGCTCTACAAAAGAGCATTTATTGTGGCGCAAAGGTTCAAGAAAGATACCGATCACACATTACAGGCGAGCTGGAATCTGGCAAATTGCAGATTCGCGGAACAGCAGTATGCTGATGCGCTCGAGTTGTACAAAAACCTTCAACGCGCGGAAAAAGAGATACAAGCCTGCCAAACGGAACTCGACAAATTACCGCAATCGCAGCGCAAAGCAAAAGATATACCTGCGGCAAGCGGTGATCCTGAAATATGCAAACAATTGATCAACGCAGCAATCATTTGCATGAAGTCGGATAGAAGCTGGGATGCAAAAAGTGTTCTGGAGGCTGCCGAGACTGAGCTCAGCGGGAATAAACAGCCAGCCTTGCAAGCGCAAGTATTGCTCGCTAAAGCTGAACTTGCCATGAATGGCGGCGATTACAAAAAAGCTGCCGAATCATGCCAGAGCGCGATTGAGAAAGCTGGTAGAGACCCTAAGCTCAAAGCTGTTCGCGCAGCGGCGCAGGCTCAACTCTTGCTCAGTCAGTTCGGAACTCAAAATTACGATGCTGCAGCAGAGACTTACAAGGCTTTGCAAGCTAACGCAGATCAACAGACATGGGAACAGCTCATTGACCCGCTTAATCAGTTGTTCAGCAAGCGGCGTTTATACAATTGTCCAGAGAATGCTATCAGTTTATTGAAAACAGTTTGCGAACAGTGCATCAAGACAGCGCCTGAAAAAAGCCTGATGAAAGCCAGGGCGCAGTACAATCTTGCGCACACATATCAGTTAGACCGCGCGAAAACTGATCTTGCGGGAGCAGCCTACTTGCAAGCCCTGGCAACAGCTGCAAGCGCCCCAGTCTCGGAAGGTCATACTAGAGGCGTACCTGTTTTCGCGGACCGCGATTCCCTGATATTCCAGATTGAATCAGATCTCGGAATGGCGTACATGTTTAACCAGCAATTCAAGGAATCCGAAGAACAGTTGAGCAAAGCTCTGGCTTATGCCGAAAAGAATCCGGGACAGGAAAACAGACGATTGCGTAACGCAATTTCCAGTATGTCTGCCCTGTACAACAATGCGAAACAGCCGGAAAAAGAAGAAGCTTACTACCTGAGAGGCATGGCACTGGACGACTCGCCACCGAGCTTCAGGAAAAGTAAGCGCATCTCCGACCTCAGCAACCTGTGCCGCATGAGCACCGCTCGTGGTGACTACAAAAGCACGGAAGCAAGACTGGAAGAAGCGATATCTCTGGGTGCGGACTCGGGGCAGCTGCAATCAATCTCCCAGGATTTGTTGCGCCTGTATCAACGATTCGGCCTGTACGACAAAATCGCTGCGCTGTATTTAAAACAAGCACAAGCTCTAAACGGTACTGAACGTCTCCGCAACCTTTATCTTGCTTCTGAGGCAGAATTCAAAGGAGGCAAGTTCCAGGACGCAGAAAAGCAAATTCGTGAAGTTATAGATGCGCTTGAACAAAGTAATCAGGCAAAAGACAAGGACTTCGGCTGCTATTATCAGGAGCCGCGCTACAGCAGATGCCTGTTCCTCTTGGGAAACTGTTTGCTTGATGGAGAGAACAATTACGATAAAGCAATTGTCGTATTCGATAAGTTCAGCAAGCATTATGAACAGCCTGGCGGTGGACCAGAATGCAGACCTGTCGCAAATCCTTCTTTAGCACCGCAAGCACGAGTACCCGAGGTGGAAGAACTGGTAAACATGCTGATTTGTTGTAACGGCATTGGTAATAAGGAACGCGCTTCTACATTTCGAGATCAACTGAAGGCTCGGCTGACGCAAAATCGACAGGCTCCGCAGTCAAACGATAATCAGCAAGCAATCATCAGCAAGGCAGTCGAATTAATCGACAAAAGCAAATTAAGCAGAGTCGAAGAAATTTCGCTGATGGAACTTGTGCCGAAAGCATTGCACACGCCCGGGCAATATAGCGGCAGATCCGATGGTGCAGAACTACTCGAACGTGCGATTGTTCTGCGCAAGAAAAACAATTCATTAGCGGAAATAAAAGACGACTATCGGGCCCTCTGCAGTATCTACATCGATAACAGAAATTTTGATCTCGGCGAACCAGCAGCATATCTCAATCTGGATTATTTGAAGCAACACGGTGGAAGCAAGCAAGATCTCAGCATTGCAGAATTGAATTATGCAGGATGCCTCACAGAGCGGGGTTACTTCAACGAAGGGAAGAAGATGCTCCTTGGACTTCTGGCTAACAGCAGTTCGCTCGAGACCGCGAAACAATTCGAACTCTATGGCAAATTATCTTTATGCAGTAAATACCTCAAGGAATTTCCAGAAGCGATCAAATACTCAGAGCAAGCGTTGAAATTTGCCGGAGAAGGTACGCAAAATCAAGCAACTGTGCTTGCAGAATTGAATAGCCTCAAGCAAAACGTTAAGAAGCCATAAGCGTATTCCATTGCGGCGGTTTTCCGCATTGCTATATATAGGAATGGGAATTTATACTCGAAATGGCTGCTGGGGAGCTGTCGGCAAAACGCTTCTACCTTACGTAGAGAGGTTTGCCATGTCCGAACTTTTTGCGCTCGAACAGTGCCAGAAAACACAGTTGCTAAACAAAGAAGATGAAAGCCCGCGTTCAGCCTTGAGCAGGGAGGCTTATCTGATTGGCGGCGGCATCAAGGACGGTTTTATTCATCGATTGAATCAAGCCAAAGAAGCGCCTGGTCTGACAGCGCTCGAATTCAGCAGCGCCGCTGCCGTTGGAGCAGGACTCACTGCAATGAGCATGGCAGGCGGGCGCTGGTCAAGCGCGGCAAAGATTGGAACAAGGACGCTAGAAATTCTCGCAATTGGAGATGGGCTTCGCAGGCTGGCCCCTTCGGCTTATGCGATTGGGGCCACGCTGGTAAATCCTGAGAATTACTTGCAGAATCGCGCAACTATTGCACGTAATATTGGTTCAGCCTGCTTCGATTATCCCTTGATGCTTGCAGGTGGTTTTGCTGGATCGAAGGCTGTGACTCTAGGAAGCCGAGCCATGCCAATGATGTTCGAGAAGTTCTCAGGCAAACTGCTTGAGGGTAATTCAGGAAAACTGCCTGAGGGAAATTTGGCAAAAACAGCAACGGAATCGGGTTTGTCTGTAGAAGCCACAAGTCCGACGTCGCAGGTTCTGAAAATAAGAGCTCACGAGAATCCACCCGGTGCATGGCAACAGAACGTCCCTGAAGGTTCCAACGTCAATTGGCTAAACTCCCTTCCGGACAATATTGCAAGCTCGCCGAAATTCAGCTCGCCAAAATTCAGCGCGCCAGAATCGAGCAGCCCCGCTCGAGCATTGGATCCTCCGCCACAAACAAGAGCAGTCGCAGCTCAAGTACGCCCTTCACCCGAGCTCATTCCAGTCAAGACTAACAAAACAGCAGTCGCGCACGAAAACCCACCCTCATCCTGGCAAGAACCGTTAGCAGACGGCTCCAACGTTAACTGGCTCAGGTAAACATGTCTGACTGATAAGTGAGCGACCATTTAACGATTTGTCGTAACAACGTCTATAGCCTTTAGTCAGCACAGCTGAAATAATAGGAATGTAGTAGGATGTCAGTGCACGCCGTGCAAATTATTGTCGCCGCATGCAAGCAGAGTGCCGACGGTTTCGGTTTAGCTCACTCGCGACGTTAACTCGTCTCTGGGGGTGCGGTGAAAATTTATAAGGTCATGGTCGTAGAGGACAACGACCTGATAAGAGCCGGGCTTTGCCATATTCTGCGACAGCTCCCAAATTGCCAGCTTGTGGCTGATGCGCAAACTCTGGCAGTAGCGATCGAAGAGCTCAGCAAACAAAATATAGACGTGGTATTAGTCAAATACAGAATGCCCGATGGCTCAGCAAGCCAGTATGTGCCCGAACTACGTAGGCTGTGGCCACAAACAAAACTCTTGCTTTTGCTTGAAGATGACGAAGAGTTTTGGGAAGCCATTGGGGTTGAAGCCGACGGCTTTGAAATCAGGCACATGCCAGGCTATCAACTAGGAACCGCGATTAAAGCGCTCGCAGAAGGATATGGATGGCTTGGTCCAATGCTCTCGAGATATTTGATAAAACGTGGCGGTCGCCAACGTTTGCTTTCGACGGAAAGACCAAAGCCTAGCTATGAAGATGACGGTGTGTGCAACTTAACTCCCAGAGAACGAGAGATCATATGCCTATTGAGCGAAGGTCTTAAAGGCGATGAAATTGCAGAGAAACTAGCAATTAGCAGTAAGACAGTGCAACTTCACGTGAGCAGTTGTCTTAAGAAATTAGATGTGGAAGACCGGACACAAGCCATATTGAAATTCCTCAGGTCCAAGTAATTGTTTTCGCGGATTTACCTGGACAAAACACCTATATAACCAGTCCGTAAGTAATATAGCCCATGGACCAATAGACAATAACCCCTTGAGGCGATGTACTATAGTCTGTTAGATGAGAGTATGAATATATACAGTGATCTGGCTTTGATTGTTCTGGGGGATCAATTAGGGGAGGCTAGTTATGGCATTAGATGAGACGGTGAAGAAAAGAGTACTCATTGCTGAAGACAAGGATCTGCTGTTTTGGGGAATGCAAATTGTGGTGCAAAGAATTCCCGACCTTGAATTAATAGGACGTGCACATAACGGACAAGAAGCAGTGGAGATGGCGCGCGAACTGCAGCCGGATATGGTGCTGATGGATGTTTTAATGCCTGAACTCGATGGAATAAGCGCTACCAGGACGATAAAAGAAGAACTTCCCGATATCAAAATCTTGATGCTTACAGGATTAGATGATCCCGCTGTTATATCTGATTCGCTGCAAGCCGGAGCTGACGGATTTTGCCCTAAGTATTTGAGCAGCGAACAATTAATAGCGGCAATCAAAACAGTGGGCGAAGGAAATATGTGGCTGCCGTCGCTTTATGCGAATCAGCTAAGAAAGACATTGTCGCTCAGTGAACGAGTCGCCCAACCTGCCGGCATATCCGCAGACGTAAAATATGGACGCCTGTCCAAGCGAGAACAAGAAGTCCTGCAACTGATGGTTAGCGGATTGAACAATCGAGAGATAGCAGATCGGCTGGTGCTCAGCGCTGAAACAGTTAAAACACATGTACGCCATATTTTTGAAAAGATGGCTGTAAAACGTCGCACAGAAGCTGTGCTTGAGGCTTTGCGACTCGGACTGGTATCTGCCGCGTAGTAAGCGACACCATGAAAACATTGCGGTTCTTACCTTTAGAGGATGAAAGCTTTGGAGGCTCCCGAAATTGCCCCGTTATGGGAATACCACGGTACCAAAGCTTTCCGGCTTTTCGTACACTAATGGTCTCGTGGGAGGGCTGTCCGGGGCAGGACACCACTTTGGGAACAGTACAGCCGTATGGAGAATTCATTTGCCGTAAGCAAATCAGAGCTTTTGACGCCTGCAAAATCTGAGCCGCTTCAGCAAGATGCCGGACTGCTCAGCCGTGAGGCGCACGTTCTAACGCGCGGACTCAGCGAGGGTCTTCTGCAAGGGGCGTCGAAGTCAGCTAATGATTTGCAAGAGTTTGGGGCTTCGCTGGCAAAGGATCCGGCGGGCACACTGAGCACGTTCGCACAGAAACACTGGTCCGAAGCCGCAGTTGCCGCGACATTGAGTTTCGTCGCACCGCGCAAATGGGCGAACTCCCTTATCGCACTTGCATCGACACGCGGCGTCGCCACAGCAACCTATGACTCCATGATGCTAGCGGCCGATTCGAAAAACAATATCACCGATGTCAAAAACTTTTACGCCAATTCCATAGCACACGAAACAAACACGCTTATCAATTCTCTGCCCGCCACCATCGCCGGTGGCATGGCTGGAAAAATGGGTGCAAATGCTGTCTTCGGCAAAAACATGGGTGCGTGGGATCTGGCCACAGGCGAAGTAAAACTGAAAGACGTGAAATCGAACCTCTGGGACCTTCACGACAAGGTTTTCCCACCGACAGCTAAACTTGTTGTATCAGATCTCGATGGCACCCTTGTTGCAGCAAACAAGCACCTCGGGCTGGGCATAAACAAAGCAATCGATCGCATTGCAGAAACAACAAACACTCCACGACAGGAAGTATCGGATCTACTGCATGAGCAATTCGATAAGCTCCACTCTTATGCGAATAAGTGGACAGTAGAACTTGCATTTGCCGACAAATTCAAAGTAGGTCAGCCTGGTGGCATGAGCCTTCCGGAGTTCCGCACAAAAGTAAGCGACGTCTACTGGAACACACTCAAAGAAACGGCGCCGCAATATCTAGATTTATATCCGGACGTCAAAAATACGATTGCGGAACTCAGCAAGAGAAACATTGATGTCGTCATTTTTTCAAACTCTCCAGCGTCTGCGGTACTTCCAAGAATGGAACTGCACGGGCTTGATGCTCAGGCAGCCAGGATTATGGCGCTTAAGAACGGCGCTGCACCGAAAGGCATGTCTCCGGAATTACTTGCAGAGGGCAGCAAGAGATTGGCGGAGTATAAGGCTTCGCCCAATGTCGGAAAAGTGGTCGAGCTTGATCACAGCATACGCAAGCCAAATCCACAGGCTCTGCAAGATCTCATGGCAGAGCGAAATCTGCGCCCCAAAGAAGTCATCATGGTCGGAGACAGCATAAGGGATGATATGGGTATCGCTCAGAACGCCGGAGCAAGAGGCTTAAGAGCCAAGTATTCTGAAATGGATGCTAAATACGATGCCTTGATTGGACACAAGAATCCTGTTATTCCAAAAGATAAGATGCCAAAGTTCGAAGCAGAAATAAATAGCTATGCCGAACTGCTGGACCGATTGAAGCCCGCTCGAGATCTCAGTGCTGCCTTCGCCCAGGTACGTGGCTTGCCGGCCTGGTATGTTCCGGTTCAATCTTACGGGCTGCTTGGAACTAACGAAAAGAAAGCTGGCAATTAACTCTTTGAGTAGAACCCAGGCGCGTATTTGTCTGGCGAACCGGATAAGGATATCATAGAGTAAGCCTGAAACGGATCATAAAGGAACGCCAACTCGGCATAGCAGATGGAATATTCCAAGCCTAAGAAAAAACCAGACATGCAAGCTATGCTGCATCCACGAACAGGCAGCTTTCGGGCTGATCGAAGATTGCGCGGCGAGTTTATGCGTATGCATATTCCACTGGCTGCTCACGCAAAGCTAAATATTTCTCGCACTGTATCAGATCCAATTATGTTCCTGGACCAGTTTAATGCTAATCGCGTAAAAGAGCTCATTCCCATTAGATGGGGAAAGATGCTGCAATCACCATTTGCGTTTTTGCGGGGCTCAGCTGCTCTCATGGCGATGGATCTTTCCCGTTCGCCAGTAATAGATCAAAACGTCCAGACCTGCGGCGATTGCCACCTGAACAACTTCGGCGCCTTTGCCACACCCGAGCGAAACATTGTATTTGACCTGAACGATTTTGATGAAACATTGCCCGCTCCCTGGGAATGGGATCTAAAAAGGCTCGCAACAAGCTTTGCTGTGCTGGCACGAGAAATAAATGCAGCAGAACATGCAAGGGAAGCAGCATACGCGCTGACAAATTCATATCGCAAAATGACAGAAAAGTATTCGCACATGACCATACTTGATGTGTGGTATGACCGCATCGAATGGAAACATATCATCGCAAACACGAAGAATCCGGAATTAGCACAGAAGAGGGAGGAACGACTGCAACAAGCAATCCAACGAACAATCCGCGACTATTATTTTCCAAAACTGACTGAACAAGTGGACGGTTGTTTCCTGATAAAGGAAAAGCCACCTCTCATCTATCACCCGAAAGATCATAGCTTCATCGATGATTTCAAAAAAGCGATACCGATGTACCGAGCTTCACTGCAAGAAGATAAGCAGCGCCTTTTTGACAGGTACAAACTAGAAGATGTAGCGATGAAAGTCGTTGGAATCGGCTCTGTTGGCACTTTATGTGGTGTCGCATTATTTATGGCGGCGGATAATGATCCACTCCTCTTGCAAATTAAGGAAGCTAATGATTCAGTGTTGGAACCATATGCAGGAAAAAGCGAATACGCAAACCACGGACAGCGAGTGGTCGCCGGGCAGAGAATCGCACAAACCGCCAGCGATATTTTCCTTGGCTGGACCATGTTCGAGAATGGCAGGCACTTTTACGTACGACAGTTGAGAGACACTAAAGTCAAGACTGATGCGGAACTCTGGAGCGGCGCTGACATGGTCGCCGCAGCGGAACTCATGGGAGCGGTGCTTGCCAGAGCGCATGCCCGCTCGGGAGATGCTGCAGTCATAGCTGGTTATTTAGGTCAGACTGACGAGTTTGATCACGCAATTGCAGAGTTTGCGCTCACATATACGGATCAGGTAGAAGCGGATTACAAAGTGCTTCAAACAAAAGCCGCTAACGGATCGATCAGTTTTGTACAGCAAGCAGACAGCGACTAAAAACGGTGTTATCAATTTATAGCAAGCGAATATACGCTTTAAGCGCGTAGCGCTGGGATCGCAGGCGTCCCGCCCGCCTCTATCTTAGAACGATCCGAGCCTCTAAAAGCGGGCGGGACGCCCGCGATCCCAGCGCTTCCGCATCACTCTCAGCGCGGCGCTCATTGTCATGCAGCAACTAAAGTCGACACGTGGCACTCTTTTGTTATAAGATCAAGCGGACAAGCATAGCCCAGTATCCGCCAGGAGCCCACGTATTGATGAAAACAACCATTCCTGGCAAAACATATGCAACAGTAATATTGCTTTCAGTACTTCTATTTTCTAATGCCAATGCGCTGAATGCTGCTGAAAACAGCGAGAAAGTAAACGGCACTGACAAAGTGGCAACGCAAGCTCCTGAGTTTTTCCGCGTGCCGGTGTTTTTCATTACAGATCGCAATGAGCAAAAAACAAAAACTGGTGAAATAGATTTTGGTGGTTACCGAAAATACATTGGTGATTGCAAACACGATCCATACATGGGAACAGCATATACTGTGGTTCCGAATTACGAGCACAAGCAGATCAACGATCATCTAAAGGATTTGGGTTGGTGCGAAGCACAACCCACAGACAAATTTCGAGAATTCAAAGTCGAGTTGATTAAAGCCAAAGACTTCGACACAATTCAAGATGAATTTTACAAAGAAGTCCACGACAAGACGACGCAAACGGAAGACAAAAACTTTTTTGTCTTTGTGCACGGATATAAAAATACATTTCAATCTGCGCTGGGAACAGCAGGAAGGTTGGCTTATTATGCGGAGCGTCCATTGATTTTGTATTCATGGCCCTCAGCAGCAAGATTGCGCGCATACAACACGGATGAAAATAACGTTGAGTGGAGTCAGGAGCATTTCAATGATGTTCTTCGCAAAATCGAGCAAATGTGCACGGACGATCCATCCACAAAGGTTCGCCTGTTTGCACATAGCATGGGCTCACGTCTGGTAGTCAGAGCCATACCCTTGCTTAGAGAAAAACACTATGTAATGGAGTGCTCTTTAATTTGCCCAGACATAGATGATGGTCTAGTGAAGCATTACGCCCGACGCTATCTAAGCGTGAATGGAACAACAAAAATCCGCCTCTACATGTCCACTCGTGACAAAGCTCTGGCAATATCTCAGTTCGTGCACGGCGGGTACACGCGGCTCGGCGAGCAGGCTGACGCAATTGGCGACTGGATTACTAAAACCGTGTCCGGCGAGAAAATGGAAAAGGCTTCAGAGAATTCAAAAGAAGCGGAAGCCGAGTTTCAACAAAGACTCGAAAAAACAAAAGACCGAATGCAAACCATCGATTTTACGTCTATCGATAAAGGATTAATCGGGCACAATGTCCCGGCAGGATTGATCACGAGCATGTCTTTTACTGAGACGCCTGGACCAGGATTACACTTCCTCAGCGAGCAATCTGGGAAACGCGGCAAGATGAGCAACCTGTTTACCAGACTGTCCAAGTTGAATAAGCTGGATGGGAATTCGGTCTTGAGCGGAGCTGTTTTGAAAGTGGTGAAAGACTCAACGGATGATAAACATGCGAAGAGCGATAATAAGAGTACAGCTACGAAATAGATTACGAATCAGATTCTGAATCGACGCAAATGCATTTTGGCGACAAGCTCATCATTTTGTGCAGAATTCGCAGCAAGCCCTGATTATGCTCAAGGCTGTCGAGAATGCCCTTTTGTGCCGGGTCCTTTGTCTCAGGTTCTTCTAAAAGCACAATTGGGCTTGCGGCAGTTTCCGGTGCCGGACTGCTAATCCCCGCAGCTCCTGTAAAAGCCTCTGCTACGCCTAATGTCTGGATGTTGCTGAAGTCGGACATGCCAACTACTCCTGGGAATATGCAATATATTGAGCATATAGGCAAACGAATAGTTGAACAAGCAGAACCAGGCTTGTGTTAATAAATTTCAAAGTTAGCTATAAGAGCAATTAAGAGGCAGCGGCGCATACCGAAGCTGGAAAGCATTTCAATTCGGCGATGCCCGAATTGTATTCCAAATCGAATGAGCGAACGCGGCTCTGCATTTTCAAGGCAGCATCAATAAAATCGCGCGAGACGATGCTTTGCTCGACCAAAACCTCTCCGAGTGGCTTCTCGGATTCGGCTCCTTTAACAAGGGCCCGTCCTAGCACCACATCCGATACCATACCGGCATCGATTAGTATTTCACCGAGCAGGCAGGATCCTGCTTTGTGCGAGTAGTCGTTCAATGAGGAAAGCAATTCCTGTGCACTGCATGCGCCCAGTCTAAGATCACGCAGAGCCATGGCTGCAACAGCAAGCGCGAGCATTTGCGAAGCGACAAGTGCTTGCAATCGAAGAGCGACCTTGAGCTGTTCGCGCGTCACAACACCCTGTGTAATCAGCAAGGTGCTCAGAGGCAAGCCCATAAATCTTGAAATAGTAAGGTTTGCACGCACATCTTTCAGGCTTATCCAGCCGGAATAGTGCAAAAGTTCGCCGAGTTTGTACTCGAGCATTTTGGCCTGATTGTCATTCTGCATGTATAGACCTGCCCGCGAAAAAATGGTGGATCGACGACTGAAGTCGCAGCAGTATTGGTCTTAGTGTTCTAGATTCAAAAACCGTTGAATAACTGAACGCGCATTATTAGCCCCATAATGCAAGGCAGATATTAAACAGATAACGATAGCCCATAATCTCTTCGAAGATGGCAATGCCACCCCTCACCCTTGACAAGATAATAACACGCTCATCCTTGATGTCAACAAGTTTCTTTGTTTTTTCCCGCCGTAAAGCCAGAGCTGCCAATGGATTCGGCTTACCGGCCAGCGCTTACACGAAATAGTGTATGAATCAATATAATGATGAACGGCAGCAAGGATGCGGCAAATGCACATAATGATAAACGCAATTGGCAGCTCAGGCGACATAAACCCAATGCTGATGATCGGCGCAAGACTGCTTTCCGAGGGACATCGGGTAGACTTTATCGCCAGCCCACACTTTGAAGATCGAGTTCGAGATTTCGGCATGAGGCTTCTGCCGTTGGGCAGCAGAGAGCAATACAACGAAGCGTTGAGCAATCCAGATGTTTGGAAACTCGAGAAAGCTTTTGCTGCCGTCTGGAACATACTAATCCCTTCAATTCGCCAATCCTACGACTGGATAATAGAAGAGCACAGCCCCGGAGATACCTTGCTGGTCGGTACCACGCTGGCTATCGGAGCCCGATTTGCTCAAGAGAAGATCAATCTACCAATGGCATCTGTCCACCTCTCGCCGGCCCTGATGCTCTCTGCTCACAACACCCCAGTTTCACCAACGAGCCCTGTACCGGAATGGATGCCGTTAGCAATAAGATCCGGCTGGGTCCATTTGTTTGAAAGACTTGTGCTCGATCCCATTGCCGCGCCACCACTGAATAATTTGCGCGCCGAACTGAATCTTGCACCTATACGCCAGGTAATGACCAGATGGATACATTCACCACATCTGGTGCTATGTGCGTTTCCAGAATGGTTTGCATCTGTTCAGCCTGACTGGCCGGCAAACTCTGTGAACTGCAATTTTCCGATCTATAAAGATCGATCCACCACGCAAACTGCATCGGATGAACTGAACACATTCTTGAATGCCGGTAGCCCGCCCGTAGTAATAACAGCCGGCACAGCAATGGCTTTTGCTAAACCATTTATTGAAAAAGGTATTCGCGCCGCTCAAAGTTGCGGACTTCGAGTAATCGTTGTGTGCGCATTTGATGAACAGGTTCCCAGATTGCCAGCAAATGCGATGCATATCCGTTATGCCGACTTTAACGATCTTTTCAAACGCGCACTAATGGTGCTTCATCATGGTGGCATCGGCACAAGTGCGACCGCATTAGCCCAGGCTTGCCCTCAGTTGGTGGTGCCTTTCGCCCACGATCAATTCGACAACGCCAAACGCCTGGAAAGACTGGGTGTAGCCAGAATGGCAGATACAAATGGAAGCATTTCATCTTGGAGCGCTTGCATGAAATTCCTGCAGGCAATCGAAGTAAAAAAGAAATGCGATATCTATAAAAGCAAAACCGAACAAGACATACCAGGCGAAGAGAAGATTGCCGAGGTGCTGAAAGAACGAAAGCTAATCGAGTCCAAATTTTCCTGAAAATCAAAAATTGAACAGCTTTCCATTAAGCCCAAAAAGAGAATACCTTGCCGGCATCAGTAACTGTCTCAGAGCACGGGTATTTTCCTATAACTTAACTGGCTTAATTGGAATTGCGACCAAAGAGCCTGTCATCCGCAGCAGTCAATTCGCGTAACGCAAAAAGAGCCTTCTGCTTTAAATCATTATCAGGGCACCACTCAGAGATATCTTTAAGCGCCTGTATTGCAGAACCTGTTTTGCCGCTATACCAATAAGACATCGAAAGATACAGGCGTCCGCTCCAATAGCTGGAGCTCTTAGTATCAAGGTGGGTGAAGTATTTAATCGCGGCGTCGTAATCACCTGAGCTAAACGCACGATATCCGTAATTAGTAATTTCGCTTGATTTCATAATGTCCTTGAGAATTTGTCCAACCAAAATAATGAAGAGCGCTTTTACAAAATGCACTCCCTGACGAAAGAACTGAAGTTTTCAAGAGCTTCTTTTAGTATATATTTCGCCTACAAGTATCGGAAGTAATTGTGAACTGATTTAATCAGGTCTGTAATAATTGAGCGACCAAACCAAAAAAGGATTGCCAATGGTTGATTCGACGGAAGTACCGCAGCCGCACAAACAGGAGCAGCATGTAGACCTGCCACGTGTGCAAACAGCACTTGCATTAGACAGAACGCTGCTTGCCTGGATTCGAACTGCGCTAACCTTTATCGGTTTTGGCTTTACTCTTGCAAAGTTTGTTCACGATCTAATTCGGAAAGGCATGCTTAATGGAGTCGTTCCGTGGTACCCCCGACAACTCGGTTTCGCTCTTATTGCTCTCGGGCTGGTCACGCTTGTTGCTGGTGCATATGAGCACTATAGTTTGAGAAAAAGTATTGGCGCCAAACCCTGGTCAGTATCTTTGACAATTACTGTTGCACTTCTGGCACTCGGATTGTCTTTGACATGGTGCCTATATGGTGAACTCAACGATAAATGAATAAGTTAGAATATGCCACCATGTGTGTTCACAGGAACATGCATCTGCGCTAATTTGTATTCAAGACGGCTGACATCTGGAGGAAATCAAATGAAAAATGTCCGTGCAAACGGGGCTCTGAGTCTTGCTTTTGTTTTTGCTTGCACGATTTCGATAATTTCCTCTAGCGCTGCTCCAGATATCTCGCAGAAATCAGGTCCAGGAAATCGGCAGCAAGGCCCAGGTGGACCAGGAGGGGCTGCTGGTCCCGGAGAAGGTCCAGAGGGACCTGGCGGCGGACGAGGTTCAAGAATGGCTCAAGAGTTAGGCTTGAACGAACAGCAAAGAGCAAAATTTGAACAAGCATCAAAAGATTTTCGCCAGAAGATGAAAGCTCTTCACGATGATTTCGAAAGACAAATACAAGGTATTTTGACAGCAGAGCAATACGCCAGGTTCAAACAGCGCAGACACCCAGGCATGGAAGGCGGCCCTGACGGTGGCCCGGAAGGCGGAGAAGGTGCTGGTATGGGAATGCGCATGAGACGTTTCCGTGGCGCTGGTGGCCAGGGTGGTCCACAGGGACCACCCTCAGGTGCGCCCGGGCGGTAAGCCAGGTCTTCTTGTGTTGTTCGAAAAAGCGACACTTGAATATAATTTAGAATGGAAACCCTCATTTTGAGCCGATCATGAACGTTCGCATTGCGTGATAGTGCAGCTACTTTAATACAGATAGATCCTGCGAAACTGCAACAAGCACTCGTTTCATATTATCCAGTTGGAGCTGCAATCGGATGGCACAGAGACGCCCCACTCTACTTTTGATTCAAAGTGTCGATGACTCGTTCTCTGGGTGTTAGCGTGTTCTGGCGCAAGCGCTCGTCATAATACGCAGCGAATTTCTGGTAATCCGGATCAAATTTGCGCGAATCTTCCAGAAGAGCAAGCACATCGGGAAACACGACTTTAAATGACTCGCGAGGGCTGCCCGGTTCTGGTTGGTGCCCAAAGAAGAGAACCCACATCTGAGCGAAGAGTTCTTCCTTTCCGGCATTGCCCGACTGCAAATAATAAGCGAATTTGGGCCTCAAATCAGCCGGGATTGCCGCTGCATCTTTATCATATTGCTGGCTGAATTTGCGAGTGTGCGAATAGTGCGTACTGGCATCATCCGGAACTCTGGCACTATATTTTCCTCCTAGATAATCATCATAAGCGTGACCAAACTCGTGTTGAGCTGTTTCATCAAGTGGACCCACGACATCCTTGCCGGCGTCCCCAGCCATGTGCGAGCGTTCCCCGATAATAATTAGCTTGCGGTCTCGATCAAACAATCCGTTTGTGGAGTGCCAATCTGCACCGTCTCCATAGCCTCGCGGTGTTTTGCCGGCAAGTTCAGGCATGGCAGCCAGCACCGTCGGTGCCACCAATAACTTGTACCCGTGATTTTCCAACTGAGTTCGGTAAAAACGCGGAATCTGGCTCAGACCCAGTAGCACTTGCGAAACCGCAGTATCGGATACCCCTTTGTGTTGAGGATCCATGAAGGTGACAAAAGCCGCAAGGTCTTCGGTATCATGATTTAACTGAAAGCCGGTTTGCACAACCGACATTTCTTTTCCCACCTTATTTTCATAGGTGACCTCATTGAGACGTTTGCCGATCTCTTGCCTGTCTTGAGCAGACGGAAATCTTTTCAAATACTCAGCATAATATTTTGCCGCAAGCGGGTATTGCTTACAATGATCCGCTTCCTGTCCAGCGAATCTCCAGCCTGTAGGATCATTTGTCTTAACACGCAACGCCTTTTGCATGGTGTCATCGAAATCATCAAAGCGCCCCAGTTCTGCGTAACACTGTGCAAGACAGACATAAGAAGAATACGAACTTTCACTCGCCGGAAACTCCTTCGAGAGCTGCTCGAATAAGGGAAGCGCCTGTGAGTAGTTCTTCTCCAAAAAGAAGATGCGTGCAATTCCAAGCAAAGAAAGGTGGCGGCTAGGATCTAACGAATAAGCCTTACGGTACCAGGCTTGCGCATCCTCTATTTTTCCCGTTTGCTCAAGGGCGACTCCTATGTAATAGCTCACGTCCCATGATGAGGGGGCAAGGGAATAAGCTTGCTGCAAGAGCTGCAATGCCGCAGACGGATTGCCGGTTTGAAGCAGGTTTGACGCATTGCTGGCGAGGTTAAGCGCTTCACCTGAAAGCGGAGCAACTTGCGAATATGCCTTGCTGAAGAAAAATGTGGTTCCCAGTAGAACAATGCACATTGCTGCTCTGATTGAACGAAACACGTGGACACCGCCTGAGAGCGCGGGCGCTCCGCCCGCTGCGAAACAATCGATTCAAGAATTGTGAGTAGCATCAAGTTGACCGATGCTTTACAACCGAATCTAGACCGGTCCATTTTAACTGATCACTCCTGCTAGCAGTCCGCGATCATTTTGAGTTCCTACTTGATAAAATGCAGCAATGACTGAAAACGGCTCTAATTTGAAACCCGGTGAAATTGTCTGGTGTCGCATCGATTCACCCCAGCCAGGTGGCTATACCGTCACGATACCTGCAAGCGGCATGAAAGGCTTCCTGCCCGCCACAAACAAAATAGAAATAGGCAAATCAGTTCCTACCACTTTTGTTTGCATGAATGAAGATCAAGCTTTGCTCACATTCGCTTTCACCATGGGTACTTCAGCCAGAGTTCAACACAGCACAGCCACGGATCAGGAAAACGCTTTTTCGGTATGGGCTGACGCATATCCAAAATCGCTGTCTTTGCGACGCGCAGTTGACCTTGTTATGCCACCGATAACTACCTCATCGATGATTCTGAACCTGGATCGAGATAAGGCGAGACAATTCTTCCCCACCCTGGAAGGAACTGGTTTTACCGGTTGTATGAAGGTTGCCTGTCAGTCTGCCTTCTCACGGGGTGCCTTAATATTCTTGAACGGACGCGCGGTAGGTTGCATCTACACAAGAAAACCGGTGCCGGATCCTTATCCATTCGAGCTCGGCATCAAAAAAATGCTGGAAGATGTAACTCGCGAAGATGCAGAGTCTGAGCTCGAGATGTATGAATTGCCTCAGGAGATCGTTCTGGCAATGTCGGCACTCTTTCAGGGATACATCGATAAGGCAGATGCGCAGCTCGATAATACAACTTACGCTCAGCAACTTCTCGACTATTTCTCAGCAAAGAAGGAAACAGCTTGCTTCAATCTGCTTGATGAAGAACCGGATGTGCCATTTGCGCTCAGCTTTGTGTTCGAGGGCGAATTTCAGGGCACTTACATAATTTCGGAGCGCTTATTCAGTAAAGAATGCGACTTTCTCTTTGATTTGCTGCAAAAGTCAGATTCGCGATTTAAGTTGCAAGCGCACATTTTGCCTAAAGCGATGACAACAGAAGCTATGCGTTTTGGTTATAGCCTGAACGGCGAGCAGTTCAAAATGAACTAAGTACCGGCTTTAGCTGCGGCCAGATCGATCCGATCCTTTCAAAGTCGCCTGGCAGGCGGCAGCAGTTCAAAGGTCTGCGAATACTAAATTGCTTTTAGCGCATAGTCTACACATGCATGCTAGACTCTACTGCTTGATTTCAGAGCACAGATCCATCTTTTGCAGACGAGGAGATAATCATGACCTGTAAGGTTGCCACAATTTTGGGTTTACTAATTAGCGGCAGCATCTTCGCCTCGCCATCTTCTTCAGCAGAAACCGGCGCACAACCGGCTATTAACGCGTCTGGAACCGGCATGACCAGCGCTCAATTGGAGGCTACTCGCCCTGTCCTATCTGCCTTGAAGTCCATATCAGAATGCCAGCAAGCAGTTGATCAAATTAAGGATCGCTCGAAGGAAATTGTCGATCTCTGTACAAAGACCACCTCGGTACAAAGCATCTCACCCGAATTTGATGGCGGGCGCGTTATTAGCGGACCTTATTCGCACACTGATGGCAAATATTACGTAGCGCCCAAATGGAAGCTCGTGCAAGTAAAAGGTGAAATCGACAAACAAAGATCATTCCTTGCAGAAGTAATCAGTTCAAATCAACAAGACGCTCGCACCTTGCGCGCCTCTGAAGCATGCCGGCAGAGGGTCGAAGCCTTAAGAGCAGAAGCCAGGGAATTGACCGTACAAATGACACAAGATACAACTCAGATGGAGACACTAATCACATCAGGGGGCGAGCAATCTCTTATTACGGCATCGGCTAAGAATTTGATCAAATCAACCGAAGCAGTTGAACGCAAGTTAAAGGAAATGGAAAAGGTCTTGAAAAAAGAAATCAAAGACTGATACGAATTCTAAGTCTTTAGAAGATCGGGTATTGGAGATTCCGAAGCCTGCGTGTATTTGAGCTGCTTGTTTAAGCCGAGAATTTCAGTAACAGTCTCACGAATGTACCCGCAGATAGTATCTAACGGCAAATCATCCAGGTCTTTGCCGAATGGCTCTTCAATTGCCTCTGCAATCAACTCAAGTCCAACCAGAAAATAAGTTCCGATCAAAATCATCGGCAGGCTAAGCAAAAGAGAAAAGTCAGTGGCAAGCAACCACGGACAGACAACCAAGTTAAGCACAATACCCTGACGCATAAATGCCCGGTAGGAGACTGCCATTTCGCTGTTCTTGATTCTCTCGCATGCTCCGCAAATATCAACCATCACTTGCATGTGAGTGTCTAGTAGCTGAGTCAGCATCTCCTCAGAAAAAAGTTTTTCTTTGTGCCAGCGATGCATCAAATTGAAAATGCGATCTACAACATGCATTGGCAAATTCTGAATGCGCTCCGGATTTTCCAGACCAGCCAGAGGTTCGCTGGGAATTGTTCCGCGCAAATGATGCTTTAGCCCGTAAGCAAAAGAAATGATTAGACGGCCCATCTTCATACGTTCCATTTCGGAAATTGATGATAGAGCTTTGAGTTTGTAGCAAAATGAGCGTGATGCATTCAAAAGCAAACCCCACTGAATGCCACCTTCTTCCCAGCTCTTATACGCAGTTTCCGTGCGAAACACCAGCAAGACACCAAGCACAATACTGCTGAATGCAACCGTTCCAGATTGCCTTGCTAGATTTGCCATCAGATTTTTGTCGAGGAAATGATCGATTACAAAAGTATAGATAGCCATCACGAAGAGGTAAATCCACACTCTTCTGAATACAGGAACTTTATGCAAACGGGTGAATGCACGAATCCATCCTCCCGCTCTGGAATCCTCCAGTCCAGATTTTCTCAATAAAATTGTTTTGGTTCCGCCATTATTGTTGGAAGCGTTTGAGGACGACTGCGCTGAAGATGATGATGACGCAGAAGACGTCGCAACTGGTGATTCTGCGCCCGAGTTTTGAGCTTTCTGTTCAGCAAATTGATTTGGATCAACAAAGTCGCCGGTCACTTTCTCTTCCCTTAAAAGCCGCTTCAGCAAGCGAATGTCAAGGAATTATACCATAGACACGTCAATAGCCCACTTGACGAGAGAAGACCCTGTGCAGACGTCGATTTGGTCCGAAGGGTCTTTTACTTATTTGTCTTCTTCTGCTTGTTTGCCTTCTTCTATCAGCTCTTTCACGCGCTGTCCGCCCATGTGTCCGAGTTCCGAATAACCTTCTGGGCCGAGTTGCTCCTTGCGAGCTTCACCGCCCTTTTTTCCAAGCTGGGAGTATCCTTCAGGTCCTAGTTCCTGCTTGCGAGCTTCGCCGCCCTTCTTTCCAAGTTCCGAATATCCTTCAGAACCCAATTGTTCTTTTCGAGCTTCTCCGCCCTTCTTTCCCAATTCGGAATAGCCTTCCCGTCCAAGCTCTTGCTTACGGGCTTCGCCGCCCAATTTTCCTGCTTGCTGGACTGTCATGTCCCCTTTTGATTTTTTCTTTTTCCCTTCTGGCATCTTGCATCCTCCTGAGCAGCGAACATCAGCGCTGGGCACAGCTCGAAATCTACTTAACTTGCCCGTACGCTTTCATCACATCTTGTGGTCCGCCGAATTCTTGTTCGGGAAACTGTTGAAGCAAATTCACGATTTCTACAGGTGCGTTATTCTTTTTTGCTTGTTGAACCAGGCGTTTCTTGTCTGCCTGGTAGTGCATTCCATGCAGAAATTTTTGTACATTTGCTGGGGATTCACCTCCTACACCTCTGCTCATAAACACCTCCATACTTTTGATGGGATAAGCCCTGCCATGTCGTGACTCCCATTCGCTTCGCGTAGTTTGCGAAAACATGGTCAACAATCACAATCCAAATTAGTCGAATTGGACGCGCCAACATTTTGCTGGTTCCAAGAGTGCAAAAAAATTGGAAGCTCAAAAGTGCACAGAGCCTTGATTCGCAGAAATGTCAAAACTATGCCCACGAAGAACAAGATAGCAAGCCGGTGCAGAAGGTAAGAATGATAGTCACCAAATATGGTGATATTCAAACTCCAAATCTGCTAATCGAATTTATAAGTCAAGCATGAGCTTTATGATGGCATTACTTAAACTCGAGCAGCACATTGTAATCTCCTCTATGAAGCTACGAAGATTTCCGCTGCTGATCCGGTGGAAAGCAGCCGAACACAAGCCGATCACAATTACAGAGAGCAAGATTAAATGTCCAGGAGATGCCCAGAAGGCTTCTTCTGAGAGACGTTTCGGCACTCTGCCCTGGCTTGTCCAGAACGTCTGCAATTCGTATACATATGCTCGGGTTCAATTTTTTGACTTTCACCGGGTCATAGCTCCAACAAAATAGCTTTACAGAGGTCATCGAATGGCTAACGATTCAACGGCTACGAAAGGACTCGAGCAGCAAACTTTCCGAGACACAACGGCAGAACAAACAACGGACAACTTGCACTCCGGAGACTTCCTGAGTTTTACGAAAGGCAGCATGCCCGATCGCAGCAGTGGATCTAGCAGTGCAGATGCAAGCTTACCAAAGCTGATTTTGCTCAAAGAACAGACCGATCCTGCAAAATACAAAGATCAGGTAGAGAACGTTGCCGGTGAGCTGGCTAATTTTATTAGTGGAGCAAACAAGAGTCTTGATATTGCAATCTACAATTTCCACATTAAAGATCCTGTCGCGCAAAAAGCAATTGTAGATGCATTGAACGACAGAGCAGCACATGGAGTTGATGTAAAACTGGCATATTTCCAGCCAGAAGCGAAGAAGTTCAACAATAACTCGCAGACAGCAGGCGCTAATGGCGATGGCGCGGATATGCAAACTGGAATTAGCCAGGATCTCCAGGCGAAACTTGATCCGCGAATTACGCTTCATCCGGCAGCAGTAAATCTGCCAGCAAATCTGGACAGCAATATTCCCACAGAAGGGATAAGGGGATACGGGCATTTGATGCACAACAAATATGTTGTGCGTGATTCAGGAACCACAGATGCAGCAGTCTGGACAGGTTCAACTAACTGGACTGACGATGCATTCGGCAGCATGGAAAACAACATTATTCAATTCAAGTCGCAAGATCTCGCCGATGTCTACCAGCAGGATTTCGATCAACTCTGGAATAAGGGTGACATCGTGAATACCGGAGCAGGCTTGCACAAAACGGTGCAGGTTGGCGACAGCACTGTAACAGTTGGCTTCTCTCCTGGTGATGGCGCATTTGTTGACAGCGAAATTGCGCGTCGAATTGAAGCTGCTAATGAATCTGTGCATATTTCGTCAATGGACATATCATCGCAAAAGGTTTTGCAAGCACTCGCCGATAAGATTGACCAAGGAAAGACTGTGGACGGCATTTATGATGGTCCGCAAATGGATGTTGTCACAAAGCAATGGGCTCGCAATAATTCCCAGAGTACATTGGATCTCTGGAATAAGGTAAAGGATCACCTTACCGAAAAACATTCACCCAATGGATTACACGACATCATGCACAACAAGACTGTAGAGATAGATGACAACATTGTCATCACGGGCAGCCACAACTTCACATTTAGCGCAATGTCTAATGCTGAGAACATGGTCGAGATCGAGAATCCGCAGATTGCAAAACAGTACAAGGATTATATAAACGATCTGATCATTACCTATGGTGGCATGGCTGCAAAAGGCAATTAATTTTCGATCGGCTAATTCTGCAGCTATACCTGACGAAGAGTAATTCTGCAGCTATACCTGACGAAGAGTAATTCTGCAGTCATCCCTGGGAACGCCGGCTCCTAAGGAACTTTCGTTTAATGGAAATGCGGGTTTCGAGCTGTCAATG
>JBIKOL010000198.1:0-15155 GCA_044358055.1 Obscuribacteraceae bacterium (SeqCode) | reverse complement strand
TACAACAAAAACCGACTACATTCGGCTTTAGGATATCTCAGCCCTCAAGAATTTGAAGAAGAAGGTAGAAAAGTGGCGTAGAGCGGTTCTCGCCTACGCCACTGTCTACCGAGATGGGTACATCTCATCTACTAGGCTATGTACAGAGGCCCTGATGCCGTTGGCTCGCTTGCGCTCGTCAACGGGTCCCCATCGGCCATGCGTCGCCTAGCTGGATAGAACGGACTGCAGATTTACCAGCAAGCAATCGAATCTAATAGCGTCAGGTATAATCCCTTCCGAGCTAATTTCTCCAGGTCTTTCTCAATGCCCAGACTCATGATTCTCGTGTTGGTGATCATTCTCGCAATCTGCCGATCCGCTGCCAATGCTGCATCTACCGTTGGAAAGAAACCGGGCTTCGTAGTTAATCCATATCTGCAATTAGGCACAAAGCCCTGGCGAACCGTTTGCTGGATCTACAAAGGTCCCGCTGATTTCAAATTTGAATATCGAAGCGAGAACGATAGTAATTGGAAGACTGCGGAATTAAAAGAGCAAGCTTTGTATTCGGCAGCGGAGCTGCGTTTCCTCTGCGCCGAGATGCATGCTCCTGCTGTTGAATACAAACTGACTTGCAATGGAAATATCTCCTTCGACACACAGATCAAAAAAGAGCAAGATGATGCGATGACTTTTGCGCTGCTCGGGGACCTGGGATACGACGCCAATAAGCCAAAGAAGCTTGTAGAGCGCATTTCTGGAATCGATCCTGATATGGTGATTCTCACAGGTGATCTTCTGTCTCCTGAAGGAACAGTATCCTCATATCTGGATAAGTTTTTCCCCGCGTTCAATTCCACGGAAAAACGATCGACAGGATTGATGGGAAGAACTACCTTCGTGGCTTGCGCTGGAGACAGAGACATAGCTGCCGACAAATTCGATCCATCGCATGATAATCGCAAGTTTTTTTTTGATGGGCGTGGCGCAATGGCCTATTTCTGTTTATGGAAACAGCCGCAAAACGGTCCCCCGAAGCTCGACAATGCCAATGCACCGGCTCTCAGCGGTGACCCAAATGCTATAAAAGCATTCATTGCCAGTGCCGGTGATGCTTATCCGGCTGGAGCAAATTTTTCTTTCGACAGAGGCGATTCGCACTGGCTTGTGCTTGATGGCGGCTCTTATGTGAACTGGCAAGAGCCAAAGTGGAGGGCATGGCTGGAGAATGATCTTCAGCAAAGCAAGAAAAAATGGAAATTTGTACTGATACACCAGCCAGGATTTAGCTCTGACACAGAACATGGGGAAGAGCAGAATATGAGAAATCTTTGCGATCTCTTCCAGTCTGGCGGCGTAGACATAGTGTTCTCCGGACACAGCAACAGCTACCAACGTAGCTGCCCAATGCGCTTTTTAATCGACAAGAGCAATCCAGTTGATTCGGACTCTAAAGTGGGTTTTGTCTTTGGGAAATTCGTGCTTGATAAAAAATTTGATGCTGAGAAAAACTGTAAGCCCGACGGAGTGATTTATGTGGTCACGGGAGGCGGTGGAGCCGCTCCGGCAGCGGAAATGAGGATTCAGGCCGATTCGACGCGATGGCAATCTTTTACTCGAAAGTTTTATTGCCAAAAGGATTCGTTTTCGTTCCTGCAAATAAAGTATGATGCCCTTACTCTTCAGCAAATATCAGAAGATGGTGAACTCTTGGACGAGCTCAAGATCTGCAAATAGAGAGACATCTGAAGATCTGAGCTGGTTTTTTATTTGGTCGGTGAGTAAAGCAATTTGCCGCGTGAAAGACCGATCTCTGAAATCTCCATGTAGAGGTCGCAGTTGATCATGTTCTCTCGCGAGTAGGAGTAAATCGGCTTGCCTGCTGGTTTTAGCCGCTCCAATAAGTCGCTGCGCTCATCTGGAACTCGAAATTCTTTTATATCACTTAAATCAATTGGACCCCAGATTTGCGCTTCAACATACCTGACGTTATAATTCTCGGGTTTGTCCGGTGGACTGAAGTCCAGGAGAGAATGCGGCTCTTCCAGCGTTTGCAAATTGCCGCCAATGTATTGGCAGTAGGAAAAAAGACTGTCTCCATAGTTATACATCGTCCGTAATTTCACATCATCGTTATAAACAATGATTACCTGGCCGTAAATCAGCAATCTGTTTGGATTCATGTGTACCCCGCATGGGGAGCTAAAGTTGAGCAATCCATATTTCGGGCGGAGATAATGCAATTTCGAATTTGCTCCGTCGTTCTCATCATCAATTATTATCCCGATTAATGTATTCTCGGCTTTCGCTCTTACCGTCTTCTGTGTCAAGCCTCTTGATTCCCCGGTCTGAAACATATTTAGCTGTCCGCTCTTGATCAGACTTTCTATGTGCTGCTCCGGAAAAAAGGATATAACTTCTACTTCATCGCATGAACTGGGAAAGCCGGCGGGAGCTTCTGGCGTTGCTTCTGTGGTCTTCCAGCGATTTTGAAATTGTCTCTTTCTCTCAATAAGTGAGACTGCGACCTTCCGCAGATCCAGTTTCCCTGCTCGAATCTCTTTGTTGAGCTCCGCTGGAAGCTGATTGGTGTTGAACGGCAAATTCACAAGATCCGGCAGCAGCATTGGGCTGAGGTCGTTAAGCGCGGAGCTGGAGTCTGTGCTGTATAAGAAACAGGCAATGAGGAAAAATGCATAGAATAACCATGCGCTCGGTCTGCGACAAAACATCTTATGTCTTCAATTCGGGATTCTGTGGATCGCGTACCATGAGAATGACGAGACCCTCGCGCTTTCCGGCAGAGTTTGCCAGGTGGCTTACCCTTGTTTGTACCTTCAATGCTCTGCCACGGCGATCGATGGCGTCATTATTGAAAATAATGAATTTTTCTTTCTGTTTTGCAAATTCTTCAATTTGGTTTTGCATGTCCTTAAATGGCAGCCCAATGTCCAGTTGAAAAAGGTTTTGGCCGGCAGCCTCATCCGAGCGAAGGCCCCAGAGGTCCTCGCACTGATTATTCCAGACCTGGACGAGATTATTTTTGTCCGTTACGACGACACCATAACGCATGCTTGAAAGAATACACTGCAGGAAGTTATTGGAATTTTCTACTTCGTCAGTAAGTTTTCGAAGTTCCTGGTTGGTTGTTTCCAGCTCCTCATTTGTTGATTGGAGCTCCTCGTTGGTTGTCTCGAGCTCTTCATTTATTGACTGCAATTCTTCATTCGTCGTTTCTAATTCTTCATTGGTGGATTGCAGTTCTTCGTTTGTTGTTTCCAATTCTTCATTCGTCGATTGAAGCTCTTCATTTGTAGTTTCCAGCTCTTCATGCGCGGCTTTCAGGGTGTCGTACAATTTTTGAAAAACGGTCACATTGTGAAACGATATACTCACGCCAATTGGAGTGCCGCCCGGACAAACGGGCACCGCCTGAATGTCATAATATTGTGTATCGCCTTTGCTCGGTGCGTAGGGTGCTCGGGCGGCTCTTATCGTCTGCATTTCCGACATTGCCTGATCGAGCATTGATCGTAAATCAACCGGACGATACGAAATTTCCATGTCTTTAAGGAAGCGTCCATTATCGTGAGGTCCTAATCCAAAGTTTGTTACAGCCTGGTTATTGAACAGGCAAATCCTGCCATCCTTATCCACAACTATTTGCGCGACCAGGCTGTTCTTAAAAGCTATTTCGCGCATTTTCGTGTGCTCGCTATGGATACCAGCTCCTGCAATTTCATTGGTTTGTGCCATGACAAGCAGTCTGTTTCGCCTGTCTACCATTCCTGCCTTTGAAAATATGCGAAAACGCGAGTCTACTGGTGCAAATAAATGCGAGTGGCTCAAAAGCATTTCTGCTTTGCCCAGGAAGAGGAAGCCATCGTCTCGGAGAGCAAAATTCATCCGGGCAAGAATACGAGCTTGCGTTTCGGCGTTCATGTACATCAAAGTATTTCTGCAGATAAGCAAATCAAGCTTAGAGATGGGCGCATCCTGGACAAGATCGTGCCTGCCGAAGATAACCGAGCGCCTTAAGTCTGGACGGAAAACCCTGGCATTGTCTGTGCCAACGAAATATTTCTCTCTAAGATGCTCCGGAATTGCCTCTAGATCCTCGGCGGTATAAGTTGCCTGGCGGGCGTGGAGCAGCGCTTCTTCATCCACGTCAGTAGCGTAGATTTTTACTTGCTTGTGAAAATTATCAATTCCAAGCGCTTCGCACATTATGATGGCTATCGTATAGGCTTCTTGTCCTGATGCGCAGCCGGCGCTCCATATTCTAATTTCGCCTGTATTCTTCTTTATGATGCGGGGCACTATTTCCTTTGCCAGGTATTCCCATGGTTCTTCATCTCGGAAGAAAGAGGTAACATTGATCAAAATAGTATTGAAGAGTTGCTCAAATTCTTGCGGATGGACCTCAAGAAAATCTACGTAATCCACGTAATTTACTATTCCTAAAGTCTGAAGCCTCCGGTTTACCCGCCGCATCAGGCTTGAACGCTTGTAGCCGGTGAAGTCAAAGCCGCGAGTGCGCTTCAAATGCCCAAGCAATATTTCGAATTGTGGATCGTTTTCTGGTTCATTATTCTTCATTGCTATTCATCTTCAATAAGCAGAATGACGCCAGGTTCTTTTGGGTTATTGAGTGGCGTTACCCTAACCGTACAATCGATATTCCGCCCTCTGCGATTCACGGCTTTCAGCTTTATCTCATCATAGGTTTTTTTCAAGTTTATGAACGTGCGCAGGGGCGTTTTTAGCTGCTGTAATGGCAGTCCTATATCCAGCTCAAAAAGGCTTTGTCCCTTCACTTCTTCGACTCGCATGCCCCAGAGTTCTCGGCAATAGTCGTTCCAAACCAGAATCTGGTATTTCTCGTTCAGAACAATTACGCAAGAACGCATGCTGGACAAAATGGCTTCCAGAAAGCTGTTCGTTTGCTCTACCTTGCTGGCGAGCTTCTGTTGATCTTCATTGGCGATTTCTAGCTCGGAGTTGGTGGATTGCAACTCTTCATTCATAGTCTCCAGTTCTTCGTTGGTCGACTGCAGCTCTTCATTAGTCGTCTCGAGCTCTTCGTTGGTCGACTGTAATTCTTCGTTTATGGTCTCAAGCTCCTCGTGCGCCGACTGAAGCTCTTCGTTGGCATCTTGCAATTGCTGATTAACACTGGAAAGCTGGTCTTGCATTTCGTAAAACTCGGTCACATCATCGAATTGCACGCAGACGCCAATTCTGTCTCCGTCCGATTCGATCATGGGCTGCACGTAGACATCAAAAAATTGCGTTTTACCAGATGTGTGCCTCGGAATTCGCGTTACGACAATAGGGCTGTTCTTTTTTGCGATTTGATCAATGAGAGAGCGCAGTTCGATTGGCCTGTACGATATTTCAAGATCCTGAAAAGGCTTGCCGTAATCGTTGGGCGTAATGCCAAAAATTATGCGTGCTTTAGAGTTTGCAGTGGCCAAAAGTCCATCTTTGTCTATGGAAAAGTGGGCGATTGGCGAACAATCAAAAACAGTTTCATTGGACGAAACAAGCTCGTTATCGTCACGCGAGCGAGTGCTTTGCGCAGCTTCAGATTCGGCTGGTCGAAGCATGGTGCGCCGATAAAATCGAGGATTGCCGTTTGATTCCTTAAAGCCGCTGTCGGCCGCACATACCTCTCCTTCTGCCAGTAGCAGTAAACCTTCATCCCGCAGGGAGAAGCGCAGTCTCGACAGAACCTTCTTTTGGATTTCTATGTTCATCGAGGTGAGTACCTGTCGACAAACTATGAGGTCCATTCTGGAAAGGCACGGATCTTCAATAACTGAGTGTCTTCCGAAAATCACGGAACGTCTGAGTTCGGGATTAAAGACATAATCTTTTCCTAAAGGAACAAAGTAGCGTTTTATCAACTCCTCTGGGACATTCTTCAAGTCCGACTGTGGAAAACAGGCGCTGCGAGATAAATACAAATTCTCTTCATTGGAATCTGTGGCAAATATTTTTACCTGTTCCTGAAATCTGGCTTGCCCGAGCGCTTCGCAAAGCAGCATGGCAAGGCTATAAGTTTCGTGCCCTCGCCCGCATTCGATAACCCAAAAACGCAAATTTGCTTGTCGCTTAGTAAGAATTTTTGGGATGAATTCTTCTTTGAGAAACTGCCACACGTTTGCGTCTTTGAAGAATGCGTCTCTCGTGCCAAGGGTCAATTCAAATAGCTTTTCATTCTCGCCTGAGTTGACTTCCAGAATGTCCTGGTAAGCACTGATATTGGATGCATTTTGTACATTCATCCTCTGGGCGCAAGCCTGCTCAAAAACCTTCAACAATGCAGCAGAGGGAACGAAATTTCTATTCTGTTTCAAATAAGCGAGTAATTTTACAAATTCTTCGCGCTCAGCATTTGGATCCGTCATTTACTACTCCTTCTTGCCAACCAGCAAGAGCAGCGCGTTTGCGATTTCGTCTAATGGTAATACGAAATCCACTTCCCCTGTCTGTATTGCTGCTTCGGGCATGCCGGAGAAATCGGATGATTTAGGATCTTGTACAAACACTGTGCCGTTCATCTTCTTAATTGCTTGCACGCCCATGGCGCCGTCAGAGCCAGTACCTGTTAAAACAACCGCTATAGCGTCTTTCTTATATGTTGCTGCAATAGACTCCAGCAAGAGATCAGCTGAAGGTCTTACAAAATGCACCAGCTCGCTCTGTGTCAGGCTGATTGAGCCATCTTGACTGGCGAGCATGTGTTTGTTTGGTGGCGCAACATAAAGACTCCCAGCGCGGATTAGATCTCCTTCCTGGGCCTCTTTTACTCTCAATGAACAACGCTTTGACAGAATCTCTGCCATATGGCTGCGATGATGCGGGTCGAGGTGCTGCACAAGGAGTATTGCTGCTTCAAACTTTGAAGGAAATTGAGCAACAAGTTTGCTAACTGCTTGCAAGCCGCCGGCAGACGCAGCAATCCCGATGATTTTAATACCATCGCGGCGGATTCCAGATGTTGAGGCTTCCACCATGATTGCGGATCTTGGGGCAGAGGGATCCATCAATAATACCTTAACGCGCGGACTTCCATTAAGCTGGTGCTGATGTTGACATTAAAATCTGCTTGATTGTTGCTGTGTTAGCTGGCTTTCTCAGCACCTTATTCATTCCTGCTTGTTTGCAACGCTTTTCTTCGTCAGGATCTGAGCTTCCGGTCAGGGCAACAATGGGAACCGCCTTGTAAGAATCATTGAGCTGTCTTATTTGATTTGCGGCCCAGTAGCCGTCTTGAACCGGCATCTGACAATCCATGAAGATTAAGTCGAACTGATCGCGATTTGCTGCAAGCACTGCCTTTTCGCCATTTTCAGCTCGTTGTACCTGGCATCCCAAGCGGGTTAGCTGAAGGGACATGACTTCAGCGACAAGTGCGTTATCTTCGGCTACAAGAACCTTGATACTTTTCACGTGATCATTGTTCTGCTTGTCTTCTTGCTCATTTTGCCTGTCTTCGTTTTGCTTAGCAATCTTTTTGTCTGGCGAATAAGGGAGAGTGAAGAGAACCTTACAACCGCCGGCTGGAACATTTTCTATCGAAATGTGCCCGGACATTTTTTCAAGCAAGAATTTGCATGTGTAGAGACCAAAGCCAGTGCCGCCGCGCAATTGAGTGTCATAGGTACAGGCGTCTGAGAAAGGCTCGAACACGTGATCGATAAGCGCCTCATTTATCCCGCTTCCAGAGTCTGTCACGGTAAAAAGCAAGCGGTCGGCGCCGTTAAACTGCATGACTTCAACCTCGACGCTTCCTTTGTCTGGAGTATGTTTCAGTGCATTTGAAATGAGGTTGGATAGTATTTGCGAAAGCAAGAGTTGGTCGCAAACAAAGAGTTTATCCAACTGGACTGAGCATGAAAGAGTAATCTGCCGCAACTGCGCCTGGACGCCAAATTGCAGGAAGATATTTTGAATAAATTCATTCAGATCGATTTCCGAATTATGTATTTCCAGTTTCTTCAGAGTATCTCTAGAGAGCGATAGCCCGCCGTTTACTAGATTTTGCAGACTCAGTGCCGAAGCATGGAGAACCTGAGTGAGTTTCTCGTGCTCATCTGACCGCTCTTTGTCGAGCATCATTTCTGTCGCTACGATGATGGCTTGCAGGGGGGCTTTCAACTCGTGCATGAATTGCGAAGACATTTTATTCAGGCCGTCTATCTTGTGCTCTGCCTGCTTGGTTAGATTGTGAACCTGTTCGTAGCCTATTTGTAGAGCGATTTGCAGGCGGTCTCGCTCTGCTTTTGCAATAAACTCTTCACTTGCATCCTGAAACATCCACAGAATGTATCTTTGATGATCGTCTGCAAATGATTTCAACGCAATGCTGACTCTGCAAATTATTTGGCTTCCGTTAGCCGACCGGAATACCATCGGTTCCTTCAAACTTAAGCTACTTGTCTCCGGGGATAGAAGCCGGAACGTCTTAAAAAACCGATATTGCTGCCCGAATGGTACGAAGGCAACGAGAGGCCGACCAGCGTTAAGGTGCTTCTGGCTGGTTTCCAATAAGGAAGCCATGGCCTGATTTGCGTGACAAATAATACCTTTGTTATTGGTCAAAAGAGCGGCAACCGGGCTGAAATCCACAGCAAGGATTGCCTGGTCAAGGCTGTGTTCGCGATAGTTATTGTCGTGTTGAAGAGAGTGCATTTTATCTTTGGCTCTTGGCACCAAATGTGGTATTGGTATTCTTAACTATTCAGGTTTCCTTTTTCATCAGAAATAAGTAATTTTTCTAGATGTTTTTGTTGTTTCTCGGCTTTCTCTGCCATGCTCAGGTGGTAGTCATGCGCATCTTCGCCTTTGCGCTTTTCGAAGATCATTGCCATCTGTCGGTGCAGCTCGGCGTTTTCTTTCAATGTCCGCAATAGAATCCACGTGATCTTTTCGAGGCTTTCCGCCTGTTCTTCCAGCATCAGTTCAGGCGTGTAACTGTGCCCCTGGTGACAGACGAACTTTGTAAATGATTCATCTGCAATTTCCCAAATAGCACCGCCGCATTCCGGGCAGGTTAGCTTCGAAGGTGGCTCCATAGAAGCCATGCTGTGTGATTCTGCCGGCACCGGCTTTTCTGCCTGCTCAGACATGTTCTCTCGTTCCTCATGAGCTTCAGAAACTTTGCCTATTTGATTCAATTCATTTGCGATTTCCCGAACGGGCAGAATTTTGTCAACATGATCGAATGCAATCGCGCTGCTGGGCATACCTTTGAATAATGCTTCTTGAGGATCTTGCACGATGCTAAATCCACCGTGGCGTTTGATTGCGATGAGCCCTGCTGTTCCATCATTTAGAGCTCCGGAAAGAACTACTCCAGTTGTTTTTTTCCCAAAGCTTTGTGCTGCAGATTCGAAAAGTACATCAATCGATGGACGCACTCGGTTCACCTTTGGACCATATGTGAGCATCATCTTTTGATTGTCGATGGTGAGATGTTTGTTTGGTTGTGCTGTGTAAATAACACCATTCTCGAACTTCAGGTTGTTCTGCGCCTCAATTACTCGCATTTTGCTTCTGCGAGCGAGGATATTTGGTATTGCTGAGTATCTGTTTGACGACATATGAATCACTACGAAGATTGCCGCTGCCAACTCAGCGTTCAGGTTGTTGGCTAACTCTATTACGGCGTCGAGCCCTCCGGCGGATGCACCAATTACAATCACATCCGTTGCGCTCATCGCTCCGCCTTTGTCAACCAATTTTCCAAGCAGACATTATGTTTGCTTGATGGTTCCCAATCTTGATTAAGCGGAGCAATTTGCTGCTCGCTTCAGTTTCCATAACCAAAAAGAGACCAGAATCCTGCGCTTCCGATGCTTGCAGCTTGTCCTTTGCTGTAATAATCTTCTGAAAGTAGTGCTGATTCTTCGTTCTTTCCAAGCTTCTTGCAAACGATTGCTAGTTTGCCGTAGAGCATTCGCCGTTTTCCCCTGCAGCTCAGTTCAGCAAGCTTGCTTTCGTATTCACTCTCGAGTTCTCTATAAAGGTCTAACGCATCGCCCAGCACTGGAAATTTTCGGTGCTTGCGTAAGCAAAGTCTTCTGAGGTCTGCCGTTACAAGGTTGGCCATTGTTTGGAGCATCAAGTCGCTTGAATGCTCCAGGCGTCTGCTTGAGATTTGGCAGAGCTGTTGAATTCTTTCAATTAAAGATACCGTGGGGCTTCCGTATTGATTAGCTTCAGTTGTGATCCACATTATTGTCACCTCGGTGGATTCCGACGATTGCATACACTTGTTGTCGACAAAGCCATAATACACGGTGTTTTTCTTATGCATACCGTATGTTAACGAAGACGCATTGAATATCTGATACAGATATTCTTATTTGTTTCCGATGAAATTCATTTGACTGATTTTGGTACTGGATATGGTACCACCGTGTACCGGGCTGCCAGATCGCAATAAATTATGACCTTGAATACTAGAGCATATAATATCATGCATTGAAAAAGATCGCTAAGGGAGCGCAGGTCAGCATTTTGCTTTTATCCTGCGCTATTCCCTGTAAATCTCTTTTATCTAGTTGATCTCGAAGAACTCGTATATCAGCTCGCTGAGATCATCCGCTGATACATAGCCCATCACTTTTCTTGCGACCATTTCTTGTCCTTGAGGAACATTGTGGCGCACGAAAAGGTGAGTGGGATAGATGGCGACGATGCCGAGTTCTTTCAATCGCGGCGCTGTAGCGGCGTCCACGCGCACGAAAAGGACGCGGGAGTCATACTTACCCGCTGTTTCCGCAAACGCTGCTTCTTGGTGCTCGCATCTGTCGCAGTCGAGCCCATCAGGAGTGCTCCTGTAGAACTCGATAACTATGTTTTGAGACGGGTCCTGCCGGACTTGTTCTTGCACTTGAGACCAGCTCAGATTTTGAACAGAAGCCGCGCCTGCGCTCAGCGGAGAAAGGCAAGCAAGGAGAAACAGGAACGAACAAATCAAAGTTTTCACGATTATTCCTTAAAAAAGGTTGTGGAACCCGCAGCATCTCTGGCTACTGGAAAAGGCTGGAAATAGTCTGCGGGAGTTGGGTGGGGGGAAGGGCTGAATCAATACAAAAATGGAACGGAACGTAACTCGACCCTAATTCCGCCGCAGAGGTATTTCAAGTAACAGTTTTAGTAACGCCTGCAATATGGCACGCAATATGTGTAGGGGCCCCGATGCCGTTGGCTCGCTTGCGCTCGTCAACGGGTCCCCATCGGCCATGCGTCGCCCGGCAACTAGTTCGTTAATTGTGGCTTGCTCGGAACCTAATAGCGACTTGTGCTAGCTTCGTACATTGTGCTTTCTGGATGAGCGCTAGATCATCGTCCCTGTGCCATTGCGTGCACAGTTTGTTGGTGGGTTGGAACCCAGGCATTATCACGTCCATAGAAGCCAACCAGATCTTTCAAACGAGCGGCAATTTCCGGTGTCAATGCATCTGGTTTGAATCTCCAGCTCCAGTTGCCTTCATTGCTTGCTGGCAAATTCATTCTTGATTTCGAACCCAATCCCAGAATGTCTTGCAATGGGATGATTGCCAGATCGCAGACGGAAGACATTGCTGCTTCGATGAAATCCCAGTTGATTTCTTTGCCATTACTCTTGAAATAGCGCATGCAGCGTTGTCTTTCGTGCTCAATTTGAGATGCATCTCTTGTAGAGCCGGCTCCTGCTTTGCTATTAAACCAGCCGAGCGCGGTGTCGTTATCGTGCGTGCCTGTATACACTACAGCGTTGCGCACATGATTATGCGGCAGGTCGATATTGCACGAGTCAGTTCCAAAGCCCATCTGCAATACACGCATTCCAGGAAATGCAAAATCATCTCTCAGCGCTTCAACGTCGGGAGTAATTACTCCTAGATCCTCGACAATGATTGGAAGTTCGCCGAGATCCTTTTTTAGCGTTGCGAAGAAATCTCTTCCCGGCACTTCGACCCAACGGCCTCTTTGCGCGGTTTTGTCTCCTGCTGGAATTTCCCAACAAGCAGCAAAACCTCGGAAGTGATCGATACGGACAATATCCACAACTTCAAGCATGGCTCGGAATCGGTCGATCCACCATTTGTAGCCGTCGAGCTTCATGCGATCCCAGTTATATAGAGGATTGCCCCAGAGCTGACCGGTGGCACTGAAGTAGTCTGGTGGTACGCCTGCGACGACTGTGGGATCGCCATCTGCGTTCAGCTTGAACAATTCCGGGTGCTCCCAGACATCAGCCGAATCGTAGGCGACGAAAATCGGCGTGTCGCCAATAATGCTGATTTTAAGCGAGTGGCAGTAGTCTCTCAAAGCTGCCCATTGTTTGAAGAACAAATATTGCAAGAACTTTTCGCATTCGATTTGATCGCTCGAACGTTCCTTTACCTCATCTAGAGCTTCCTTCTTCCGCTGGGCAAGCGCTTTATCCCAGTGGTTCCAGCTGGCACCCTGATGCTCGTCTTTAATTACGCGGAATAGTGCGTATTCATCTAGC
Source organism: Obscuribacteraceae bacterium (SeqCode) (assembly GCA_044358055.1). Classification (GTDB taxonomy): domain Bacteria; phylum Cyanobacteriota; class Vampirovibrionia; order Obscuribacterales; family Obscuribacteraceae; genus JAIEPM01. Next base: position 2,659 of record JBIKOL010000198.1, on the reverse strand, counting down.
CAGCCGGACGAGCGCTGGCAAAATGCCAGGAAATCCGTTCGCAAAGCCACATCTGTCGTAACTTTGAAAGTCTCGTAGGCCTCTTGCAAGAGTTTTTTCTTGTATTCAATTACTTTTCCATAATTGACTTTCTCAACAGCAAAACGCGGAACCGGTTGCAAGTCGATTTCTTTCAATAAGCCCTGTTCGACCAGTTTGTCGGGGCTGATGAGAAGCGGATTTCCCGCGAATGCTGAGAAGCACTGATACGGTGAATCGCCAAATCCTGTAGGAGCCAGTGGCAAGAGTTGCCATAGATGCTGACCTGACTCGGCAAGGAAATCGGCAAATTTGTACGCGTCTTCGCCAAGGTCTCCAATTCCATAAGGGCTAGGCAAAGAGGTTGGGTGCAAGAGCACACCACTGCATCTTGGAAATTTCATTGAGTCTCCAACTTATATATGGAACGATTCAGAACTATATCATGCAGGGCTTGTGTGTGCTGCGCTATTTGCTTCAAGAACAGGCTTTGATATTGTCCTCTGCTAACTTCGTAATCAGTGACAAAGAGCGATTTTTATCTTGAGAAGAGAGTTCAAGAATTTGCGAATTTTTGCTTTTCCTTATCGCTATTAAATGGACGGAAGAATACCCCGCCAAGAGGGCTTCACCTGGCACGTTGTGCCACGGTGATCGAATAATCCATGATGAAGTACGTTCTCATTTTTTTTGTTTCGTTTGGGCAAGGCTGACCCTCCAGAAGAAAGATTTACACACACGTTTTGACGACCGTTATTGAACGGCCGTTCTGTATTGCATTCAGCCCGCAGGCCGTTTGCATATGACTTCTACGCACAACCCGCTTTCGACGAGGTCGTAAGCGAACGGTTCGCGCGGGGTTCCCGCACGAGCTTGTAGGAAGGAGCTTCAAACACGATGACTAACAAGAGTCTCACAGTCAATGTGATGGCTCCGCTCGTTGTTGGGAACCCCAAGGATCCCAACGGCGCGGAGTCGCAATCAGCCTGGAGCGAGTTCGACAGACAGCTCCGGGAGATCAAGAAACTGGGCGCCGAGGCAGTGACCACCGACGTCTGGTGGGGACTCATCGAGCCTGCCGAAGGTGTGTTCGACTGGTCGTGCTACGATCGGCTTTCGAATCACATCATCGCAGCCGGCTTGAAGTGGATTCCCATTCTGTCCTTCCACCAGTGCGGTGGCAACATTGGTGACACCGTCACCGTGCTGCTTCCCGGCTGGATCTGGAACAAACTTGCTCGTATGTTGAACGGAAACGCCGACGCGGCGAAGTATGTTTCCGAGCAAGGCAACGCCAGCAACGAGTACGTGTCCGTATGGGCGACGCAACTCGTGTTGGACAATTACCGCGCAGTCATGAAGGCATTCCAGGAGCACTACGCTGACAAGGCGAATCATATCGCCGAAATCAACGTAAGTCTGGGACCCGCCGGTGAGCTGCGTTATCCGTCGTACAACTCGCACGACAAGGGCACGGACTATCCGACCCGTGGTGCGCTGCAGTCCTATTCCGGGCTGGCTCGCAAGTCGTTCTACGATGCCATCATGCGCAAGTATGGTGACATGAACGGCGTCGACCGCGCCTGGGGCAAGCCGCTCGATCCCTCCGGTCATAAGATCGAACCGCCTCGCGATGTGGAGCATTTCTTCAAGAATCAGAACCACATCAACGGGCAGTACGGTCGCGATTTTTTTGACTGGTACGCGGACTCATTGCTGGAGCACGGGCGCACTGTTCTTACGGTGGCGCTCAGTGTTTTCGGCGGGGAAGGCGCTGCATTCAAAGGAATCGATATCGGTGCGAAGGTGCCTGGCGTGCACTGGCGTATGGGTGCCTGGAAGGGGAATCAGGTTGAACTTGCGGATCGGCTTGCCGAGCTCTCGGCGGGGCTGATTCGCACCAGCCTCAATGACTGGAACGATTCGAAAGGCTGGGGCTACCGGTCGCTCGTGTCGCTGTTCAATCAGGTGTCCAAATCCTCGAAGGCGAACCGCGTCGTCCTGCACTTCACCTGTCTGGAAATGCCGGATGGGGATGGTGCGCCTGGCGTCAACTCGCTTGCCTACTCGCTTGTGCGCTGGGTCGGCAAGGAGGCTCAGCGGCAGGGGGTGACGGTCAAGGGCGAAAACGCTCTCAACTTCCACCTCTACGACAAGAACTGCTGGGATCGCATTCGCTCGCATCTGGCGTTCCCCGGTAACAACGGCGCTTATGAAGGCATCACGTTCCTTCGAATGAGCGACGTTCTCGGCAGCCCCGTGGGTCGCTCGGAGTTCGGTCGCCTGGTATCGCAGGTGCCACCACGCTTCGGCAACGCGGCTTAATTGGATGCCCGTCAGTTCTGTGTTCCAACACAGACTGACGGGCTCCAATTTTTTTTTTGCCCTTGAATCAATTACTCTGTGTAGTAAAGCCCTGATCCAGTAGCAGAGCCGCCCGAAATGCTTCAAATTCCCGGGAGCGCCCGCGGCTCGCCGGCTCATCCTCCCGCAAATACAAAGTCCGAATCGATTCACAATAAGCCGGCGAGCCGCCGGCGCTCTTACGATAGACTTGACAGCTCGGGCAAGAACTTTTTTTCTTGAGTTGTTAGATCAGGAGTGAGAGGAGAGTAAACCGTGCCGGCGCCCGCAAAGCTGC
>JBIKOL010000193.1:0-15313 GCA_044358055.1 Obscuribacteraceae bacterium (SeqCode) | reverse complement strand
AGTGCTGGGTTCATTTACGTTCGGAAAATTACTCCGTCGCTTACCATTGACAGCTCGAAACCCGCATTTCCATTAAACGAAAGTTCCTTAGGAGCCGGCGCTCCCAGGGCTTCCGCTACTTTAGAACGAACCCAGCGCTTCAGCACGCATTTGGATCAGGTTACGAAGATCCATTGCCAGCACGGGCTGACAGGCACAGAGCCGGGGGTTTTGGGGTAAAATTAACGGTTCTGGACGATTTGTATCTGAAGAGGCAATCATTGTGAACTCATCTACGCCCGCGCCGCCGCCCACCAAGACAGGCGACTTTATTCGAGACATCATAAATGCTGACCTGGATGCCGGGCGCCATCAGAAGGTGATTACGCGCTTCCCCCCAGAGCCCAACGGCTTTTTGCATATCGGCCACGCCAAGTCGATATGCCTCAACTTTGGGCTTGCTCTTGAATATCGTGAGCGAATGCCCGACAGTGGCACGAGATGCCACCTTCGTTTTGATGATACTGATCCGGTAAAAGAGGACACACTTTTTGAAGAAGGCATTCAAGAAGATGTGCGTTGGTTGGGTTTCAATTGGGATGGTCTTTACCACGCAAGCGACTACTTTGAAAAAATGTATGACTACGCCGAGCACTTGATCAAACAGGGCAAAGCATATGTTTGCAGTTTGACTGATGCGGAAATCAAAGAGTATCGGGGCACCGTCACTACGCCAGGAAAGCCGAGCCCGTTTCGCGAACGTACAGTGGACGAAAACCTGGATATCTTCCGCAGAATGCGCAAAGGCGAGTTCAAGGATGGCGAGCATGTTTTGCGCGGAAAGATAGATATGGCCAATGCCAATATGAAGATGCGCGACCCGCTTCTTTATCGCATTCGTCACACATCGCACCACATGACTGGCGACAAATGGTGCATCTACCCGATGTACGACTACGCGCATCCTATCTCCGATGCAATTGAGGGCATCACTCACAGCATTTGCACGCTCGAGTTCGAAAATAACCGTGAGCTTTATGATTGGGTTGTCGATAATTTAATTGATTTCGCCAAATTCCCAAGTCGCCCGCATCAATATGAATTTGCTAAGTTGAACTTGAACTACACGGTCATGAGCAAACGCAGATTGCTTCAACTCGTCGAAGGCAAGCATGTTTGCGGCTGGGATGACCCTCGACTTCCCACTATCGCAGGGATGAGGAGGCGCGGTTATACTCCAGAAGCGATTCGTGCATTTTGTGCCAGCGTTGGTATTGCAAAAGCAAATAGCGTTGTGGATATGGCGCAACTCGATTTTCACATTCGGGATGACCTTAACCAGAAAGCACCGCGCGTGCTGGCTGTGTTGAAGCCGCTCAAAGTGGTAATCGAAAATTATCCGGATGACAAAGTTGAAGAATTGGATGCTTCCTACTGGCCTCACGATATTCCAAAAGAAGGAAGCCGCAAAATTCCGTTCTGCAAAGAAATCTACATAGAACAAGAAGACTTCATGCTTGAACCCCCGAAGGATTTTTACCGATTGGGACCAGGTAAGGAAGTGCGCTTGCGCTATTCGTACTGCATTACATGCACTGATGTTGTTAAGGATGACAATGGAAACGTAGTTGAATTGCGCTGCACCTACGACCCGGAAACTCTTGGAGCAAATCCGGTAGGTCGTAAAGTTAAGGGAACCATTCATTGGGTAAGCGCTAAGCACGCTGTCGATGCAGAAGTTCGTCTCTACGATCGCATACTCCTTGAAGAATCCCCGCCAACTGGAAAAGACAGCGAGTTTCTCGATGCCATTAATCCAAATGCACTGCAGGTGGTGACTGGCTGTAAGTTGGAAAGAAGTCTGGGTGAATCCAAGCCTGGAGATCGCTTCCAGTTCGAGCGTCATGGCTACTTCATTGCGGATGTGAAAGACAGTAAGCCGGGCGCGCCAGTGTTCAACAGAATCGTAACTCTGAAAGACTCATACGCGCGGGCTCAAAAGAAATAGTTTACGCTTGTAGTGCTGGTGCATTCGCTTGCATTTGAGAAAGCTATGAAATGACACGTAAGTTGTCGCCACTTCCTATTGACGATGTGCTTCCTCAAATTCTGGAGAAGCTGGCTAAGATAGGGGCGCTTGTCTTGCAAGCCGAACCTGGCGCCGGAAAAACAACACGCGTGCCACCGGCCTTGCTGGATGCGGGACTTGCGGAACTCGAAGCTGATAAGAAACCGGGAAAAATCATTGTTTTGCAACCCCGACGTGTTGCTGCTCGTGCGGCGGCCAGCCACATTTCATACGAGCGCGGCGGCAAACTCGGCGGAGAAATCGGATACCAGGTTCGTTTTGAAAAGCGCAGCAGTTCTGAAACTCGAATTTTGTTTTGCACGGAAGGTGTGTTCCTTCGTCGCTTGCAGGACGATCCATTTCTGGAGGGAATTGCTGCTGTCGTTTTCGATGAGTTCCACGAGCGCAGCATCGATAGCGACCTTGCTCTTGCTATGGTGAGGCAGATTCGACACGATCTCCGTCCTGATTTGCGCCTCATCGTCATGTCTGCAACTCTTGATACTGCGCCGGTGGCGAAATATCTGGGCGATTGTCCACAGGTGGCTAGCCCTGGAAGAACCTTTCCTCTGGAAATTGAGTACTTGCAATTTCCAGCAAATGAGCCGTTGCCGCAATTATGTTTTAGCGGCGTGAAAAAGATGCTCGCCCGCAGAGAAGGTCACATTCTTGTATTTTTGCCCGGCATTGCTGAAATTAGGCAAACGCAGGGCTTGCTTGATCAGCTTGCAGATGAGCAGGACATACGTCTCTTGCCGCTTTATGGAGAAATGCCACTTGAAGAACAGCAAAGCGTGCTTGAACCTTCCGAACGGCGGAAGGTAATTCTTGCCACAAACGTGGCGGAAACCTCGCTCACCATCGATGGTGTCACCTGTGTTATTGATGGCGGAATGATGCGGGTAAATCAGTTGGACGCACGCCTGGGTCTCAATCGTTTGCAACTGAGTAAAATTTCCAAAGCCTCGGCAAATCAACGCGCCGGTCGAGCCGCCCGCACAGCGCCTGGAGTCTGCTTGCGGCTCTGGAGTGAGCGCGAACATCAGATGCTCTCCGAGTTTCAAGCTCCAGAAATTACGCGCGTGGAATTATCACAGTGTCTTTTGCAATTGCTTGCCTGGGGGGAAAAAGATCTCGCCGCTTTTCCCTGGTTCGAGCCTCCGCCTGCACAGACTTCGCAACAAGCAATGCAATTACTGGAGCGCCTTGATGCAATCGACTCCTCTGGGCAGCTGACGGAGCTGGGTAAAGATATGTCGAAGCTTCCAGTGCAGCCGCGCATCGCCCGGCTCTTGATTGAAGGAAAACGGTATGGAGTGACTCCGCAAGCGGCAGTCTGCGCGGCGCTGCTTTCCGAGCGCGATCCATTTCGGCGAAAAGAAACTGGCGAGATAGCGAACCATCACTCTAACTCAGATGTGTTAGACAGAGTTCTTGCAATCGAAGAATTTGCAAAAAATGGCAGTCGGCATTCTTTAGCAGGTGAACTGATTGTAGGACCAGCCAGGCAAATATTGAAAGCAAGCGATCAATTGATGAGCCTTGCGCAGGCCGACAAAGAGTCTCGCAAAGGCAGCGCGGGTCCGCGGGCGGAAGAGTATGTACTCCGCTCGCTTCTTGCAGCTTTTCCCGATAGAGTTTGCAAGCGCCGCGACAGCAAAGGTAAAAGAGCCGTAATGGTTGGTGGCAGGGGGGCTCGTGTTGCCGACAGCTCAGCTGTTGATCGTGCTGATCTGTTTCTTGCAGTAGAGCTGCTCGACACGGGGCAATCTGAATTGCTGGTGACTCAAGCTTCTCAAATCGAACGAGAATGGTTGCCTCCTTCGCACCTGAGCAGTGTTCTTGACTGTTTATTTGACTCAGATAAAGAACGTGTAATTGCCTTCAAGAAAACAAAGTTCATTGACCTGACCATTGATGAGCTTCAGGTTCCCGTGCCGAAAAATCTCGATGCCTCCGCGATACTTGTTGAAGCGGTGAAGGACCGCGGAGATCTCGAGAACTTTGTTGATGAAGAAGGGATGCAATATCTTTATCGCGTTCAGTCTTTGCGCAAGTGGTTGCCTGCTTTAAATTTCCCCGACTTTGGCTCGGAGCCATTGAAATTTCTTCTGCCGTTTTGGTGCGAGGAATGCACCAGCGTGCAGGATCTCAAATCGAAATCTTTGATTCCTGTTATTCAATCTCAACTGAGTCACGATCAGCAATATGCAATTGAGCATGAGGCGCCGGCACGAATTGAGGTTCCAAGTGGAAGCAAAATAAAAGTGCAATACAGACCAGACGAAGCACCGGTGGTGGCAGTGCGGATTCAAGAAGTGTTTGGAATGAGAGAAACGCCGCGCATTGCACAGGGTAGAATTCCGATTCTCCTTCATTTGCTGGCGCCGAATTACCAGGTGCAACAGATTACTCCAGATTTGATGGGATTCTGGAAGAACACATATCAAGACGTCAAAAAGGATTTTCGCAGGCGATATCCGAAGCACTCCTGGCCTGATGATCCGCTTACTGCACAGGCAGAGCGTCGGCCGCAGAGAAAGAAATCCAACTAAAAAAAACAAATCCAACTAATGGATATTGAAACCGTCAACGCCAATCTGTTTAGCGACGTCATCAAATGGTTTGTAATTGGTTTGCAATACTCCGCCTAGCGGCCTGTCGAGATCTTGCGCGAGCAACAAAACTACGGCATAAGCTGTGATCATTATTATCGCTTCTATTTTTGGTCGGCTGCCGTTTAAGCCGCAATAATAACCCATTCCAACCATTGCTAGTGTCGACACGAGAAGCAAATAAAACCAGACTGTTTGGGGCACCCTGGTATAAAGGTTTGCGCAAACTCGTTTTTCCTGGAAGTCGATAACGTCATTTAAGCTGCTAATGAATAAAGCCGAAATTGGTGTAGGGTGTTTCTGTCCTAAGCTTGCTGCAATTGCCCACATCTGATTCAGCAAGTTGTTCGCTGCTGCTATATCTTCTTGCTTGTAGTGGCCTTTTGCCACCTGCTGGCAATCGATCAGATAGGTCCTGAGCATATTTCTCATTTTGCTTTTATCGGGTTCTTCCAGATAATCTGTGCGCAAATAACAGGTGCCAATTGCATTTGCTGAATCAACTATTAAAAGTCTGCGCTCATCGAAACGTCCTGCTGCAAGTCCGAAAGTAAAAGCAAGCATAAATGCCAGTAAGGCCATGACTGCTCCAATGATGGAGCCTGCTGGCTCTGAGGCTCCTTCTTTGCCCAACTGTTTTGCGCCATGCCTTATTCCCCACCAGAAGGAAGCCGCCGTGATTGCGAAGATTATCAAGGCAAACAACCATAAGGGAATATCAGTTAAAAGGTTCATTTGTGCGCCACTTTGTCGAGGATTCCGCCGCCTTGATCTTAGTTCAGGGCCATGCTCGTTTCTAAAATCGAAGAATGATTTCAAGCGGCTGGGAATGCTTGAATCGCCAATAGTATACAGCCTGGAAGGCTTTCGGTTCAGGCAATTAGCGGAGAAACATGCTCTAATTTTTTGAAGTAGAACATTGTTGAGCTCAAACACGTGGTATTAAAAAAGTGAGGCTCAAACTCGTAGATAAGCTAGTCGAAGCTTGTTGGCATCTGAAAAGAATGCGGGCTGAAGCTGTTTTACAATTGCATTTACGTAAATGCCGGCTCCCTGTGCGGAATCTGGTGAAATTGGAGGCTCAGCGGAATGTCAACGGAGAGATTCGTAAAGACGTGCAAGCTGCCTGTGTCGGCCTCTGATGCCTACGAATGGCATATGCGAGAGGGCGCATTCTGGAGACTTGCGCCGTCATGGGAAGAGATGGAATTTATAGAGGGTCCGCCGGTTCCCTATGAAGGCTCATTGCTGAGATTCAAGGTGAAGCAGGGCCCGCTGTTCATTGAGTGGAGGGCCAGGCATGTTGATTTCATACCTGGTCGCGAGTTCACTGATATCCAGGAAAAAGGTCCCTTTGCCCAGTGGAAGCACGTGCATAAAATCACCGATGAGAACGGCGGCAGATCAATTCTGGAAGACTGTGTTGATTACCGCTTGCCTTTTGCGCTGGACATTAACCCTCTTGCGCGCCATGTCATAAGCAGCAAAGTTGAGCAAATGTTTGAATACAGGCATGCGATTCTTTTGCATGACTTGCAGTATTTTTCCAAATACAAATCCGTCTCCAGAAAAAAAATTCTTGTCGCTGGAGCCGACGCACCATTAGGCGCTCAGCTGGTGGCGTTCTTACGAACGCAGGGGCACCAGGTACTGGTATTGACGCCACGTATGAATCTGGCGGAGCAGCCGGGATTTTTATTTTTGAACCTTAGTGACCTGGATAACAAGGATGGAACAGTCTTGAATACATTCGATGCTATTATCGATTTGAGAACTGAAACCGCTTTGCACGGAGATGGATATGGCAATGGAAGTCTTTCAGAAGGGCTTATCTTCTCATCTGCGTCGCTCGTTTCTTTTGTGCAGCGATACGCACCGCATGCGGTGCTTATATCTCTGTCCTCGGCCGAAATTTATGGAAAGAGTGGGCTGGAGAAGGTGGACGAAAGTACGGCGCCCGCCGCTGACGAACGTGCCCAGTTTCTTGCAAGATTAGAGAGAACCTTTGCTGAAGCAGCCAGAGATGGATGCAGGGTCGTTAATCTGAGAATGGGACAAATAATTTCAACAAAGAACGGTTTGCTCAAGCAATTATTGTCTTCTTATCATCCAGGCTCTGCTATTGAAATTGCATCCCGTTCAACCATTAGTTGGGTCGCATTTTGCGATGCAATTTATGCAATTTATCATGCGTTGATGAATGATAAGGTGAGAGGCACAGTGAATGTAGCCGCACCCGGTCCGATCACCGCCAATGAATTTGCTCATATCTTAAACTCGATTGTGATGCCACACAGTCTGCTGACTATGCCTGCAACTCATCGAACGCTCGATGAACTAAATAGAGACGACTGTTTTCTTGTTTCGACTAAACTTGTGGAGAGCGGTTTTTCATTCGCATTTGCCGATCTTGAAACTGCTCTGCGTCACCTCGTTGGCAAAACGCACGGGGCTGCGCAATCTTTGTATGAGTCTATTTGAAGCGAGAGAAACGATTCTGAAATGCTCCTTGTAAGAAGGCGCTCTCGCTGGCTGTGATCAGGACCCAGCTTTAGGATTTACAAGAGGCTGGGATAGCGGCGCAGGAAGTCCAGCAATAGCATTACTGCTGCCATGTCTGTTAATAAGCCATGCGCGATAGAGGTTGTGATAATCGAACCTGTTCGCCTGTAAATCAATGCCAGCATTGCACCATAGAACGCCAGCATGATTGTGCCGATTTCCGCCCATCCGGAAAAAACAACCAGGCGGCAGATCCAGTAATGAAATGCTGCATACATGAGCGATGACCAAATGATTCCGAACCACTTAATTTTCAAATTAAACTGATCGAGCTTGTTCAAGATGACGCCTCGCCAATACAACTCTTCGACTAATGGGTTTACCAGGACGATGTAAAAGCTCAGCGGCCAAAATGCCGCTTTTGTGTAGCCGATCCGATTAAGTAAGGCAAAGACGTTGTCGTTGGAGAGAACTACATGTCCCTTCCATTCATACAAGAGCACGGTACCTGCTGAGAGAATGAGCGAGCCAAGCATAAGTAGAATTATGCTTTTGAGGTCTGGTGCTCGCCAGGTATTGAGCCAAAGATTTTTTCCGAGAACAATAAGCGGAAGAAGGCAAAAACCGTGATAAAACACATAGGTCCAAATGGCGCTTTTTACAACGTACAGTCCCAGCCACATGGACACTGACGGCAACAGTGTGCAAAGAAGGATAAGCAACAGTGAAAGGGTTGTCTTGTTCATGCCTGAGCAAGTATATATAGATGGGATTGGATTTGGTAGGGCGCCTCAAGAGCGCCCTGAAAATAGGCGTCCGCAGCGGAAAGGGCGCCCGTGAGGCACTCCTACCTGGAAGATCCGAGCCCCGGGATCGCGGGCGTCTCGCCCGCATCTCCAGATCCGGTCCCCATCTCAAGCAGCGAAGCCCCGGGATTCGCGGGCGTCTCGCCCGCTTCTACTCCGGAGCTACGCAGTCTACACCTGAGTGTAAACAGCTTGCTGCTTTCTCGCCCGATCTGCATCGACTTCGCCGTTCTCGTTTCTGTCGCTTACACCACCTCCAATTTGGTAGTTTCGCCACATACGCGTGAGGGCTCCATCTTGCTCAAGCAAAGTGTTGAAATCGCCGTGTTCAACAACGCGTCCATTATCGAGCACATAGATGTAATCAAACAGCTCGAGAAGGTGCAGTTTGTGTATCGATGAAATCAGCACGCGGTCACTGAATTGCTCGAGCAATGCAGTGTAGATGAACCGCTCATTGGCCGTGTCCACGCTGCTTGTGGGTTCGTCCAGCAAAATTATGTCACTTTCACGGGCAAAGAAAATGCCTCGAGCAAGTGCCAGCCTTTGCTTTTCTCCACCACTCAAATTGACGCCTTTCTCTGAAATGTTCGTTTCGAGACCTTGCGGCAATCGAGCGAGGACCGTGTCGAATCGTGCCATCTTCAAAGCCGACATCACTTGATCATCGCTAGCTTCCATTCCGAACGTAATGTTGAATCGGATGGTGTCCGCGAATATTTCTGGATCTTGCGGCATCAGAGTCGTTGCATGTGCAAGATGACTCAGTCCCTGATCCATCAGATTGCCGTCAACTCTGACCTCTACAGAGCCAGGTTTTTGCAATCCGCGCAGCAGGCTCAGCAAGGTGCTTTTGCCGCTGCCGCTCTCGCCTACAAATGCGATCGAGTTTCCTTTCTTCAAGTTGACGCAAACATCGTTGAGGTGGTGCGTTCTATGCTTTTCGTCTTCATATGTGAAATTGAGTTTGCTCACATTGATTTCGTTCCAGCCGGAAGGAAGCTCTGCATCGTGACTTACTACTTCTAGTGAGTTGTAGGCTTCGTTGATTGTGTCTGCGCCTCGCAAGTCTGCCGCTTGCCTTACGACTACGCCGTAATAAGCCGCAAATATGTAGAACGATTCGCCAATACGTCTGAGATATTCAAACAGCGTGAAGAACGTTCCTGCGAGGATTAGATGTTTTGCCGCCAGGTTGCTTTGCACATACCAGAGCATCACCACAACAATCATTATCGACACGGTCAGCGATGTGAGTGCCCACTTCAACTCGTTTAGCTTAGAGTTCAACACAAACAGCTTCTGCGACGCAAATATTCGCCGCAGCACTTCTGCAAGAGTGCGAGTCTCAAGTCTCAAGCTGATCACGGTTATCACATTACTGACGTAATCATGAATTGCTGATGCAACGAAGTTGTCTTTTTTGTTCAGCTCGTCATACTGACGGTCAAGAACACGGTCGAACAAGGCGATCGTTCCAAGCGCGATAACTGTTGCAGTCATCGCCGCCCAGCCTGCCGCCGGCATCACGCAAAACAAAATTGTCATTGTTCCAAGAAGCCTCAGCACCATATAAATCAGGTTAAAGCTTTCTTCGAAGAAGTTTGACATCGCGTTTGTTGCCCGGTTTATTTTGTCAATGCTTTCACCAGAGTGGTGCTCTCGTTGCCACTGGATAGGCAATTCAGTTATGCGTTTGAAGAGATCTGCCTTGAATCTGGAGCGAATTTGAAATGCTACAAATCGCTCGATTACACGTGCAGGTCCATGAAATGCCCAGAAGCCCAGCGAGATGCCGAGAATCATAAGCAGGTAATGGCCCACATCGTTCAGCAGTTTTGGTCCGTTGCTCAATCCTCCGGCAAGATCGACCTGCACGTCGTTTAGCATTCGCCCGATCACATAAGGCTCGAGTAACTCGAAGCCTACTGCGCCCACGAACATGAGTGCATAAACCAGAAGCAAACGTCTCTGCGCCTCGGCATATTGCCAGCCGCGCGACAGCAAAAGAAATACAGCGTTGTTTTTTATGTTCATCATGAGTTTCTCAAAGAATCAAAGACATACGTAGCATCACCGAACGGTGGCGCCCGCGGAGCTCTCCGGAATTTACTCAAGACGAAATGCAAATGCGTCCTGTACTCTGGAGAGAAAAGAAACGTTGAATCGCATATTGAATTCAACTGTTTCTTCAGAAACGCTGCATTGCAAACGGCAATCAGTCGTCTCTTCGGGTACTCCGCGAACAGTCCGCTACTGCTATAAGTTAATGCAAAAGATCAATGTCTATTGAATGCTTTCATTGCATGCAGCAGCGGCCGCTTTAGCGGTGGAACTTCCTTATCGCGGAAGCGGAGGAGAATGAGTTTATTATCGATCATGCTGTCCTCCAGCGAGTGCTGCATTTGATGCAAGTGTACATTTTTGCTTTCATGAACTTTGATCATGAAATGTTGAGATGAAACTATCCTCTCACACGACTATGAAAATGCCAAGTATTTTTTTTGTATTGTTGCAATTGAAGATCCCCTGCCCATGCGCCTGGACGCGTGGCGCCACGATGCTGCGACTTGTGCATCGAGGCGCCGTGTGCGCATAAGGACTGGCGGCGCGTATGTACGGTCGATGCGGGTAGTGGTTGCAGGCCACTTCAGTGCGGCGGCGCGTACTATGTGAAGGGGCCAGCTCAACGAAATCTGGCGGCTCTGATTGGCAAATCTGCCAAAAATTGTAAAAGCTCTTCAAAAAAGATGAAGGTTTAAAGTTACTAGACGACTGGTCTGCTAGTATTAGCCCATATTCCCAAAAGGCAAGAGAGGAAACCATGACCAGTACCAGCAGTAGCACCTGCCAGAAAGAAAAGAGCGCCAATGATATCGTCGATTGTCTACAGTGGCGGTACGCAACTAAGAAGTTTGATGCCAACAAAAAATTGGACGAGGCGACTTACCAGAAATTGGAAGAAGCCTTGCGTTTGAGTGCATCAAGTTTCGGATTGCAACCCTGGAAATTTGTTGTTGTGACGGATCCAGAAATCAAGAAACAGCTTCCGGCTCATTCCTGGGGACAGATGCAGCCGCAAGATTGTTCGCATCTTGTGGTCATCAGTAGAATCAGCGACATTGATGCAGAATATGTCGATCATTATATTGAAACCATTGCCACTGCACGTGGTGTCGCGAAGGAATCACTGTCATCGTACGCAGATATGATGAAAGGCTTCTTGAAAAATCCTATCGACAAAAAGCACTGGATGGAAAAGCAGTGCTATATCGCGCTCGGAACTCTGCTCACTGCAGCCGCTGCGCTTGGCGTCGATACCTGTCCGATGGAAGGATTCGATGCAGAAGCCTATGATCGCATTCTTGGACTCAAAGAAAAAGGATGCAATTCGGTAGTTGTATGCCCGCTGGGATACAGAGCCGCAGATGATAAGTACGCGCAGGCCGCCAAGGTTCGTTTTCCTGCAGAAAAAGTAGTCATCAAGATTTAGTTCCACTCAAATCACCAACCCCCAAACAAGCCGGCGGCTTCAACGTTGCCGGCTTGTTTTTATTCATTGTTGCTTGCGCCAAATTGCACTTATATAATGGCCATCGGGGCCTCTACGTGCAGTTAGTTTCCTGGTGCTAAGAATATGTCTGCGATTCTGGTTCATGAAGATACAAGCGACCAATACAAAGTAAACGAACCTCTCTGCAAAATTGGTTCGGCGCCAAGTAACTCCATCGTAATTACAGCCGAAGGAGTTTCTCCAATGCTGTTGCGAATTGAAAAAAAGGGCGAGGACTATTTCGCAGCGTTAGAACCAGGTGCAACGCCTACTCGCAAATACCTGCTTTTCTTTGATATTCCAAATTGCACGGTTAACAGGCAGCCGCTCACGAGCAGACCTGTTAAACTCGCGAATGGCGATAAGATACAGGTAGGCAGCAAGTCGCTCGTGTTTTATATATCCTGAGCGTTCTGTAAGTGCAGCCTCTTAGCCCATGCCGCCAGGAACTACGCCTGGCATGCGATCCTGCTCGTCCTCGTGGCGGTAGGATGCTTCCTCTTTCGGCGCAGGTTCTTCTTTCTCAAAAGCTCCAGTTTCAAACCAACTTTCGTCATCCGGGGCGATGCCCCTAACGACTGCCACTGCGCATGGTGCATCATGTGTGACTGATTGCGCGACGTTGCCGAGAATGAATTTCTTTAGCCCGCTCCGACCGTGAGATCCGATTGCGATTAAATCAGCGCAGTGTTTCTCTGCAAGTTCCAAGATGCCGTCTTTGGCTTCCGCCAGCACTATGTCAACTACAACATTATTGCTGCCGAGCATTTGCGAGAGTTTCAGTGCACGGCTGTTCAATCGTTCCTCTACCTGCTTCATGTTGGTGTTCTCGTCAACAGCAGCGCATACAATGAATCGGCTGTTCGGACTCCACCTGAACTTGCTCAACCAACCGATCACCACATCGGAATATACCGAATTATCGATCGGGAATAAGATATTCTTGAACGCAGGAGCGGCTTCTCGAGCAAGGCAGCAAGGCGCTTTTGTCACAATGACAGGGCAATGTGCTTCGCTTACGACACCATTGCTCACGCTACCTAGCAGCAATCGCTCAAGCGTATTCTTACAATTCGAACCCAGAACTATTAGTTCTGCTTCCAGTTCATTGGCAGTTTCAACAATTACTTTTTTCGGATCCCCATCGCGCGAAATAAAGGTCACATCGCAATTCGTCAAAGTGTCGTGGAGCTCAACGGCGAGTTGCTCGATATGTGCCAGTTCATCCTGTTCTGCGCGGTCCAGGTGAGTATGATGCGCATGCCGAACAGTGATTACATGAATTTCTGTGCCATCCACCCAATGCATTTTGATCAGCGCATCTACTATCGCTTGCGCGCTTGGTTTGTTATCAATTGCGACCAGAACTTTCATGATGGCTCCCGCGACACACGCGCACAGTCTTGCGAACAAAATATCACGGCAGCCAGAGCTTTTTCTTTATTGTAAAGAGATATTCGCCGCATATCCTTGTGCTAGAATGCGCCGCTAAATTGCAGCTAAGGCAGGCACACAGAAAACGTGGGTATTTATGATCAAGACAAGAGTGACTGAAGTTCTCACCGACACAGATCCTAAGACGAGACGCTGGAAGTCGTTGTTTGCCGCAGGACGAATGGCCTATGAAGCCGGTGAACTCAGACAAGCTGCCTCACTGCTTGCCAGAGCTAGAGAACTGGCAAACGAGCTCAAGCAACATACTTTCGCTACAAATGCCAGCGACGTTGGCCTCTCTGCAATACTTCTTGCGGAAGGCAAATCACGCGAAGCCGCCAATAAATTGCAGAAGACTATTTCACATCTGCGCGGAAGCTCTGAAAACGAGATGAAAGAACTTCTCGGCGTTGCAATGCGTTTTCACGCCGAAGCGCTTCTAGATATGGGTGACCCGCGCGAAGCAGAAAAGGAATTGAAGGAATCCATATCCATATTGCAAGAATTGGGAATAGAGTCTTGCGTTCAGCTAGCTTACACGCTCTGCGATCTTTGCGGATTGTATCTCGAACAAGATCGCATAAGCGAAGCAGAGCATTTCATTACCAGCGCCATGCAGATTCTATTCGCGGTGCTCGGCCCTGAATCAGCAGAATACTCACGTGCAGATATGATTTACGCAGTTTGCCAGCAGAAAGAAGAACCGCTGGAAATGGCTCATGATGGCATTCAACGCATGCAGTACATGTATGGAACTCGTCATCCTAACGTAAGCCGCGCACTCAATCGGTTTTGCAAAGTATTGAAAGATAGGGGAGATACAGTTCGATTGGCTAAGGCTGAGGAAAGATTTCGCCAGCCCGCGCGCGGGTTAAAGCATTAGACTACGCTCAGTTTATAACAATCGGCGTGGGCACCATTCGGTAAGCCTTGTTTACCTTCTAGCTACTTGAGAAAAATTACATGGAAAATATCGTAACTACTAGACTCAGAGCCTAATAGAGTGTCGATTAATTGCTACACTGAGCCGTTATGTGGATCGTAAGACTAGCACTTACTAAGCCTCACACTTTTATAGTGATGGCCATAGCAATATTTTTGTTCGGCATCGTGTCTCTGACGCAGATGCCTATCGATATTTTCCCAACCATTGACGAGCCTATTGTGAGCTGCGTCTGGACTTACACAGGGATGGCTCCCAAAAATGTGGAGGATCTCATAACCACTGTTAGTGAGAGAGCACTTGCATCAACTGTAGCCGGCATTGAGCGCATGGAGTCAATGTCTCTCAACGGAATGAGCGTAATCAAGATCTACCTTCACAAGGGATCCAACATTGCACAGGCTGTTGCATCCGCAACTGCATCCTCGTCTGCCAGCTTGCGCCAGATGCCACCAAATATGTCTCCACCATTTGTTGTGCAATCGTCTGCAACAGATGTGCCTATTCTTCAACTTGTCGTCGGAAGTAAAACCATGGGTGAGGCGGAGCTGTTCGACCTCGCCAACCAGTTCATCAGAAGCCAGCTCGCAGTGGTACCCGGTACAACAATCCCGTTTCCGAGCGGCGGCAAATACAGGCAGGTTAGCGTCGATCTCAATTCTAAAGCTTTATATGGTTATGGACTCACGCCGACGGACGTTGTTAATGCCGTAAATACATCGAGCATTATTGCGCCTAGTGGTACTGCAAAAATGGGCAAGTCAGAGTACGTGATTACTCTCAATAACATGCCGCACGTGATTGACTTGCTGAACAATATTCCAATTAAGCACGTCGACGGTGCCACAGTATTCGTGAAAGACGTCGCCTTCGTGCATGATGGATTTCAGCCTCAGCTGAACATCGTCAATATCAATGGTCATCGCGGAGTGATCATGAACATCTTGAAGAGCGGGGCCGCATCAACTCTTACAGTCGTGAAGTCAATAAAGACTGTCTTGCCCAGCATTCAAGCTATTCTTCCTCCTGCGGCAAGTCTTGAAGTTCTGACGGACCAGTCGAAGTTTGTGCAGGAATGTGTTGATGAAGTTGCTTTTGAAGTGGTCAATGCGGCTGCGCTCACAGCACTGTTCATGCTTGCCATTCTCGGAAGCTGGCGCAGTACGTTAATTGTAATCACATCAATCCCACTTGCCATTCTTTCGGCAATTATCGGATTACACATCACTGGCAACACTATTAACTCCATGACACTGGGTGGCTTGGCTCTGGCCGTCGGAATGCTTGTTGACGACGCAACTGTCGAAATCGAAAACGTGCACCGCCAGATGTCGATGGGTAAGCATATTGTTAAGGCTATTCTCGATGGCGCTGCGGAAGTCGCCACGCCGGCATTCGTATCTACAATTTCGA
>JBIKOL010000192.1:0-15397 GCA_044358055.1 Obscuribacteraceae bacterium (SeqCode) | reverse complement strand
GAAGAAATTCTTGTCTGCTTGTGGAGCTTCCTGTCTGGAATTGGCAGGTGCTGTCATATTGTCCTTGCAGCTGCCGGGAGGATCGCCGTTCATACAATGCAGCTTCTCCAGTAATTCCCTCTTCAATTGGGGATTGCCGTGAGAATATTCTTCTGCTTTTGCTTCAATTTCCGCGTCGCTGTGTCTGGTTTGTTGCCAATTCTGAGTCCCGTTGGCACCGTGCTCGTTGGACGAAACGTCTGGATTTATTTTGCGAAGATACTCAAGGTATTTCTGCTTCTTTACTGGATCGCCATGAGAAAGTTCGTTCGCTTTAGCTTCAATTTGTGCTTCGGAATATTTTTTAGCAGGGGGCTCGCTGGAGCTTGATTGCTCATATTTTGGTGGTGTATACGGATTGTAGTAGCCAGCTGAATTATAGTTTGCGACGTAATTGGGCCATGGGGGCTGACGAGATGGACCATTTTGATCTTGTCTTGCCGGCAACAAACTCTTCTTCAATATGTCGAAGTTCAAGCCGTCCTGCGGAAGCCATGTAGGAGGAGGCGGCGCACCGGTTCTAACTTCATAAACGACGCCCGGTTCAAGATGAACGACGCTGTTATCCAATCTATTGGTTACGTCCAGATTGCCTTCAAGTACAGCTACCCGGCAGAAGTCTGAGGTGCTTTGGACGAGGATAGTGGTGCCGTGTACACGGGCTTGCAATAGCTTCGTCCAGATTTCAATATTCTCGCTTACCTTATGATTCTTATCCAGAATAAATAGCATCTCGCCGTTCAGCAGATAGACAATTTTTTTATTCGGTGCAATCGCAACTACAGAGTCTTCCCATATTCTGGTTGTAATCCTGGGCCAGCTTATCTGTGCCCAGCTTCTGTCACCTGTGCCCAGCTGCGTTCCTTCCGGCAAAAGGTCGCCCAATTTCCCCTGGCAAGGTTCGCCCCAGATGTGCCTGGTCCAATCAACGAAGCTTCGTTTTGAAACCTGATTATGAACTTCGGTCAAAATCGCGCCTGAGTCAGTTATGTTTGCTGATTTAACTGCTGCAATCGTGCCAAGCGCGCAGGACAAAGCTAGAGCAATGCAGGGCAGATGTTTTTTCATTTGCAGGGAAGCCTCGCCATCTAAACTTAGATTTCCCATTCCCATTCTTCTGATAACGTCTGCAAGACATTTATTGTCAGATCTAAGCTTGGGCAACTTGCTCGCCCCTCTGAAGCTCTTGTGTCCAGCCCGCTTTAGAATCTGTTCTGCCCCTGACATGCTGATTCGGGTAAAATGCGGATAACTTAGCAATGTGGGATACTATTGCTCGACGCTTTATCTTGGCAGGAGAATCAAATGCGCGTTTTCGCGAACAAATTTTTGCTTGCTGTACTTTCCCTTTCGATGATGTCGCCTTGTCTGGCAGCTGAGGAAGCGGCTGTTCCCGGCGCAAATCCGCCACAGGGCGAGAATGCGGCCAAACCTACAGAAACAACCGCTGCGCCAAGTCCTGAGGAAGCTATTCAGAAAGCAAAACAGGAAGTAGCACGCAAAAGATTTGGCGATGCAAAGCTTGTATTGAAGCAGTCGCTCGCGGGAAATCAACATAGCGTTCCTCTTTATATGGAGCTCTATGATGTTTCGGTAAAGTCAAATGATTGGAGCGATGCATTTAACTCGCTTGAAAAAGTTATGGAAATTGATCTCGATAAAGAGAAAGACATTTATGCCGATTATGGTTATACGCTATACAAATTAAAGCGATACGATAAAGCAAAACTTGCTTTTGCTCGTGCATTGAGTTTTGGCAAGAACAAAGATCTTATTCACAAAACATTGATGCAAATTGCCCTTCAAGAAAAGGACGAACCTACAGCTGATTATGAGTACAAAGAATACTTAAAAGTTAAGCCAAACGATGGTGATATGCATTGGGAATATGCCAACTTTCTCTACAAAGGGAAGAAGTTGAAAGAATCTATTCCGGAATATAAACTTGCTGCACAATATCGCCCGAACGATGGCTATGGTCATGGTTTTCTGGCGCAGCTTTTGCTGATAGAGAAAGACTATGATGGTGCAATGGCGGAGTATAAGAAAGCAATTTCAACCTCTACGCCTGAGAGCGCCAATGCATACAGAGATGGATTGAAGTATGCGATGGCGCAAAAAAAAGCTTCTCAACCTGCGGCGCCTGCAAAGTAGATAATATTTGCTAGCAATCGCTGGTATCAACCAAGACTTTTTAATCTTTGGTAGTGTTTGTATCACAGTCCTAATTGATTGCTGAGCTCTTTTTCAGCATTGAATTCGCCGGGCGGTTGCAGGGTTGTCCGTCTTGTTTTTGGGATGCGCGAATGCCTGTGACTTCGTCTATTGCCTGATGCATCTGATCCATGAAAGCATTGATTCTGGCGACTAATTCCCTATTGCCGTTTCGCTCCGCCTTCATTCTGGCTAGCAGAAGTGTTGTAATCATCTTGTTGAGCTTGCGAATATGGCGGTCATATAAGCCAAAAGCAATAGTCAGAACAACATGCTTAGAACTTCCAGCGCTTGAGTTGATTTTGCGCAGTCGCTTGAGCGAGTCTTCAGGGAGAGTTAGTAACCATTTTTGTAGTAGCAAGGCCCGATCTCCAATGGTAAAAACGACAGAGCGCAGCCGACCACGAGTGAGGCCTGGCTGCATCGCGTCATAATTGGCGCAATTTAGTTATTAAGAATCATTCTCAATTAGTATAACATCTCGAACTGGGTTGCTTTGATTTGTGCTACCTGTTTGAAACCGCTATGATTTGAAAATGCTGGTCTTTGGGGTTTTGTTAAAAATTAGAGATTGGAGGTATTCTCAGTAAGAGTATGCCTATTCTCAATAAAAAGGACATTTAGAGGCTTCTAAATGATACTGGCACCACTTCATTGAAGGCATAAATGCAGTTGCGAATTTTCAAGCCGGAAGGAATTGTAGACTGCGGGAAAATCAGAGCGTTGTCCATTTTTACGTTCTTACCTATCTTGCAATCGTTACCCACAATCGCGTTCGGCCCAATAAGCCCACCCTCGGACATCTCGCAATTAGAGCCCAGAAGAAATCTCTCGACAAATTTTGTCCCTGGGTGTTTTCTGGAATTGCACTCATATGCTTTCCACGGCATTATTCTTCCTGCCAGAGCCGACATGTTTGCGGCGAAGAGATCGTCGAGTGTGCCGATGTCAGACCAGAAACCGTGAATGTCTTCACCCAATACGGGAAGCCCTTTTTGTACCAGAGATGGAAACAGTTGTTTGCCAAATCCGTAAACACCGCTTTCGGGAATATGTTTGAACACCTCAGGTTCCAGTACATAAATACCTGTTGAGATATCGTTTGATATTGCCTCGTGAGCCTGAGGCTTTTCCTGGAACTCTTTGATGAAACCTTGCTCGTTACGTTTGACTACGCCAAAGCGTGTAACGTCTGCTACCCGCTTTACTCCGATTGTTGCAATTGCACCTTTGTTTTTGTGTGCTCGAACTAGCCCGCTAATATCTGCGTTAGTAATCAAATCTCCCATGATTACAACGAAAGTATCATCAGACAGGAAGTTTTTACAGGCTCTTACTCCACCTGCATCGCCACTTAATACTGATTCAAATAAGAAATGAATGTTTACTCCCTGCACGGGATTCTCATGAAAATAACTGTGCAAGTTTTCGGCAAGATAATGCGTATTCGCGATAACTTCGCTTATTCCATGTTGCTTCAGTCCGCAAAGAATATGCTCTATTACAGGAGTGTTCAAGACTGGTACAAGTGGCTTGGGCAAGTGTTGAGTAATGGGATCTAAGCGCGATCCCACACCTGCGGCCAGTATCATTGCTTTTGTCATTTCTTCCGTGCGCTTTCTGAGTTAGGACTCAATTGAAACCGGTGTGTCTGCTACTACTCGATTCCTTCCCCTGGCTTTGGCTTCGTAGAGCCTCTTGTCGGCTACCCTCAAGAGTTCGTATGTGCTGTCAAAGTCTAGAGGAAATGTTGCAATACCCGCGCTCAACGAAGCCTTGAAAGTTTCCCCCTTTTCTCCGATAAATTCATTCGTTGCAAACTCGTCTATAAAGTTTTGCATTAGTTTCATTGATTGCTGGCGGTCACTTCCAACAAGTGCAAGCACAAACTCGTCCCCGCCCCAACGTCCTCGCAAATCTTCTACCCTGAAACGTCTTGCCATCAGGCGTCCCAGCCCGGCAAGAACTGCATCACCAGATAAATGTCCGTGCTCATCGTTGATATTCTTGAACTTATCCAGATCGAATAGGACCAGGCTTAGTGGCTGGCGGACGCGCCTGGCTGTCGAAAGTGCTGCGTTAAACCGTTCCATAAAACTTCGCCTGACGAGCAGTCCGGTTACAGGATCACGCTCGTTTCTGTCTCTTAAAAGACGTGAGCGTTCAATTCGAAGCGAAACACGAGCTATCAATTCTTCATCAGCCAGGGGTTTGGGAAGGTAATCATCAGCGCCGCAGGCGAACGCGGCTATTCTGGTTTCAAGGCCTGTTTGTGCGGTCACAAACAGAATTGGAAGATCTTGCCAGCGGGGCATTGTTCGCAACATTTTGCAGATATCAAAACCACTTATATAGGGCATCATCAAATCGAGAAGCAAAATGTCAGGGTTGAATTCTTGCAGTACATCAAGAATTTGTGCGGGTTCTGGGCTGAGCCTCACATCCATTCCATGAGTGTTCAATACCGCTGAGACACGGCGAGCAAACATGATATCGTCATCGACGATAAGCACCTTAGGCCGAACTTTGGACCCTAGAAAGTTGAGTCTTTGAATTGCATCTTCCAGACTGTCCGGATCGATAGGTTTAGTTAGATAGAGCGATGCCCCCAGGTGCGGTGCCGTCAATCTTTCATCAAGATCAGTTTGCTCAGATACAAATGCTATAGGAATCTGTTCTCCGGTAATTTCGCGCATATTCTTTATGAGCTGAGAGGATTTGTCCTCTGCCATTTTTGCGTCGATCAAAATAGCGTCAACAGATCTGCTCGAAAGTAAATGAAGGACCTCTTTGGCTGATTTAGCAATCAGCACGTCAACAAATCTTTGTCTGGCAATGCGCTCTACGGAGCTGACAAAATCCGGATCCTGGTCTGCTACAAGTATGCATGACAATGATTTGAACTCAGAAACATCTCGCGTTTCAGTTTCTTCAGGATGCTCATAATTTCTGAGCGCCAGTTTGGCTTTTTCGAAACTATTATGTAGTTGTTTTAGAAAATTCCTTTCATCAATTCCAGGCGCCCGTAGATGGGCTTTTATGGAGTCTTCCATTTCGCCCATGTGGAAGCCCAGCTCATCAAATCCAAAGGTGCCGGCTGTGCCTCTAATTTTGTGAGAATAAAGGCGCATTGTTTGCAGGTCTTGTTCGTTCAGTCCATTTTGGCTAATTTGATTTAGAGCAAGATGAATCTCATGCAGTTCTTCAGGAACTTGTGCCAAATATTCTTTTGAAAGAGCATCCATTGTCGGATCATACTCTTCTTCTTTTTGCACGGTGAGGCTGCTTTTAGGGCGGCTGACTTCGGAATAAACCTGCTCGGCAAGTACCGCGGGAATTACTGGTTTGTGAATGATCAAAGCCACCTGCAATTCACGTGTAAGCATGTGATAGGTTTCAACTGACTGCCATTGCGCGGAAATAAACATTATCGGAGAGCTGCCACCATCAGCCCGATACTTTCTAATCCAGCTGATACCATCCGTATCTGGAAGCATGCCATCAATAATCAATAAGTCAAACTCTACATTTTTCAGAGCGGAAAATGCGTCGGCGCCATTTGCGGCTTCGGTCACCTCAACATCTTTGCTCCGCAATCCGGCCAATACGACTTTGCGAAACCTCTCGTCATCGTCAAGCAGTAGTATTTTGTAGGACATCTACGTATCTTTCTCCGTAGACCTGTCAATCCCAAGCAATGTGTCGACAGATTCAAGCACATCATCCAGTGAAGAAATCGACTTGACAAGGTACTTGCTTGGGCCCAGGGATATAGAATCTTTCTCCGCCTGGCTTAAATCCATGCTTGTATAGACTAGCAACGGCAAGTCGCCCATTCCTCGCCGTTTCAGGTGATTGATAATCTCGTGCGGGTCGGATTTTGAGACAGCTGGTTCAAGTAAAAGCAGGTCGGGCTTTATGGTCTGCATCAATTTTATTGCACTTCTGATTTCCACTGTGGCAATCGTGTCGAAGCCATTTCTTTGCAATTGTTTCAACAATAATTCTAGTGTTGATTTGTCATCTTCGACTATTAGGATAACCGGTTGCTTGACTTTTTGCGTTAACTCCAGAGATTTGCCAGCCGTCTGCTGTACTATTTTGTCAGCCTTTTCACTATGACTCATCGGAATTTCGAACCAGAAGGTGGAACCTTCACCAGGTCGGGAATTTACACCCACGCTGCCGGCATGTTGTTCCACTATTGCCTTTGAAATCGCCAGGCCAAGACCTGTTCCACCTTTTGGTCTCGAGTCCGAGGAATCCAGCTGCTGAAACTTACCGAAAAGTTTGTGCATCTGATCTTGTTTTATTCCCGGACCGCGGTCAACGACAGAAAAACGCAAGAAATTGGGGCGCGGTTCGGAAACAAGAATTTCAACTACATCGGATTTGTTTGAATACTTAATAGCGTTTGAAAGCAAGTTGTGTATTACCTGAATTATGCGATCGAGATCTGCTGTAAATTCCCAGTCTTTTCCATAAACGGGTTTGAGTTTAACTTCGTATTCATCGGCCATTGCTCTCAGTGACTCTGTGACGGTGCTGATAAGCTCGCTTACTCGAACCTGACGCAATTTCAATTCCAGTTTGCCTGCTTCTATTTTTCTCAAGTCGAGAATATCATTGATAAGCAAAATGAGGCGATCTGATTCCGACCTTGCAATTTGTACGAGCTGCAAAGCTTCGTCTTCTAGTTTGCCTGCAATTCCACCTTCCAGTAGACCAAGTGATGCGCGTATTGATGTGAGTGGTGTTCGCAATTCATGTGAAACCATTGAGTAGAACTCGCTGATCCTGCGCTCAGCCTCTTTTCGTACAGAAATATCACGTGCTATCGTTGAGACGCCGGTGACCTGTCCTTGCGGATTGCGAATGGGTGAAATAGTCAGATCGACGTCAATCATATTTTTATTGCAGTCCATGCGAACTGTTTCAAAATGACCGATTGATTCACCATTCCTTAAAGCTGCAAACAAGGAGTCGAGTTCCTTGTTGCGATCCTCGGGGACAACTATGTTTACCGACTTGCCGATGGCCTCTGCAACTTTGAAGCCGTACAAATGTTCTGCTGCCGGATTCCAGGAGGTGATGATTCCGCTCATGTCTGTTGCAATTATGGCATCATCTGAGCTTTCCACAATGGCAGCAAGTTGAGATTGCAATTGTTTGGACTTTTTGCGTTCCGTGATATCTCGTACGACTGCAACAAACACCTGCACGCGTCCCAGGTTTAAGAGGCTCAAAGAAATTTCCACAGGTAGCACGGTGCCATTCTTGCGGATTGCGGTAGTTTCTCTACCGACTCCGAATAACTTGCGTTCACCTGTTTTTAGCTGATCGTCTGAATGCTCGTCGCCTTCAAACTTGAGAACCACTCTATCTATGGCGAATCCTTGCAATTCGCCCTGCTTGTAGCCGAGCATTCGATGCATCGCCGTGTTTGCTGATTCTATAACGCCGTTCATAGTGATAGTGCAGATGCCATCTGGCGCAGTATCGAGCACGGCGCGATTTCGAGCATCTCTTTCTGCAAGATCTCTCTGAGCCATAATGCGCTCTGTGATATCTCTTCCCTCAGGTACAAGCAAAACAACTTTGCCCGTTGCATCTAATACAGGCGTAAGTGAGAAGTCGACAAAAACTGATTTACCGTCGGGGGAGATGTGCTGCGCATCGAAGCGTACAAGCTGCCCTTTTGCAGCATCCGCTACCGCCTCTTGCAATTTTTTTTGCACTTCAGGATTGCCCGTCCACCATGCAGTTTCCCAAAAAGGCTGCCCAATCACATCTTCGCGTTTTGCATCAATGAATGTAAGAGCAGTTTTGTTAGCATCAAGCAGAATTCCCTCCGGCGAAAGAATTCCCATGAATTGAAATGTGTGGTCGAAAACTGCGCGAAAAAGTCTCTGATCATCCTCAGCCTGGATGACATCACATCTGGTGTCACGCTTCTTTTGCTTTTCTGGCATCGTACAAGGTCTTGAATCAATTGCTGGAAAACTGAAGAGCGGCACGGTTCCCAAGAGAATCGCTCAGCCCAAGTAGTTCCATAAAGATTTTATGTCATTTCAAGTCATCAGTCTCGCTTTTCAGCAGAATAAACCGAACTCTTATATTTGATGCATGCAAGTCCATCGTGTTGAAATTTCTCGAAAACGTTCCCAAGTTCCTCTCGGAACCTTGCTGCTTCCGGGCTGTCCGGAGCTGGGGCATAGGACGCGGAGAGTGCCCGGCTTATAAATTTTTCGCGGTCGAGTATTTGCTCGTTTTCGAAAAAGCTGAGCTTAGCATTGCTGAAAAGAGGTGTATCGAAAATAGCCTCTCCAGCGGTTCCACGTTTTACCTCCACCACTGAGGTATCCGGCAAGGTCCGCAGAAGATCACCATATTCACGGGTAAACTGGTCGGATTCATCGCGTTCATTCCAGATCAGCGCCAGATGTCCACCAGATTTTAGGAGTCTATGAAATTCCGCCAGTGCTTTCTGCGCTTCGAACCAGTGAAAAGCCTGGGCGCTGACGACTGCTTGAAATGCGTCTGGCGGCAGCTCGGTATGCTCCGCGCTAGCCTGCACATAAGTTATTTTGTCCCTGTATTCCTCGTGAGAGCGAGCTTCTTCTAGCATCGCTTCATTTGGTTCGACTGCTGTTACCAGTAGTCCTCGGTCTGCAAGCGCTCTGGAGCTGATGCCGGTACCTGCGCCTATATCAGCGACTTTGTCGCCCTGGGATACTTTGCATTCAGAGCAAAGGTAATCAAGCAGGCTGCCTGGATAACCTGGTCTTGCCTGCGAGTAAAGTTTTGCTCTATTGCTGAATCGTTTGGTCGGGGTGTATTTCTTGATGTCCATGCTAACTATTCTAAATCGCCACTGGCTTAAGACTCTAGAAATTCACAATACTGTAAGAGCAAATTGTCTCAGCGCAAATTCTGTGCAATTGCTTTAGCCAGACCAATGTGTTGAAGCTCGCCGAAAGATACTTCCCGAACGATGGGAAAACGAGCTCCTTCGCTGGTCAGATTGTTCGTCAGTTCATTGACAAAGCGTTCTCCCATAAAATCCATTCCACCAATCAAGAAAAAAATGATGGTAATTTCGTCTGGTCTTTTCATAAGCTGTGTCGCTTGAATAATTGATTCTCGAACGGCCTGTTTATTGTTCGGGCAGCCGTCTGTGATTACCCCAATCATCACTGGCTTTGCATTGCCACGCGAATACTCCCGTCTTCTCAGATACTCACCTATTTCGACTGCAAGAGGCTGGGCAAGATTGGTTCCACCCGCCGGGGCATTTTGGCTAAAAATTTGCGGCAATCGATCGAGCGTAACATTAGGGAAACTTGCAAATCCGCTGGAGAAAAGAACGACGGTTATTCCTTTGTCGTAGATGTTTTGTGTCTGTCTAGATAATTCACTCGTTTGTTGTAGACACCAGTTCCACCTGCTTGTGGAAGCCAGCGGAACTCCCAGGAGCGAGGGAAGCAAACCGAGACTTTTTCCAAAGCTTCCGTTTGGACAATCCATCGATGCCATTGAAGCCGAGCGATCGATCAGCAAGACCACATCATGTGAAGCAAGCTTTTGCAGGTCTACCTGCGTCAGCGTGCGACCGCCGCTTGAATTGGTCTCGACCTGAGCCTGCAATGTTTGATTGTGGGCGCTTCCATTTAACAAATTGTTGTAGGCGTTGCCGCCAAGCGGAGGCAGCGAGCGATCGAGAGCCCCATCTGCTGGGCGCCCTATGCGCATATTTTGTTGTGCTTGAACGTCAGTTTGCTGTGCGTGGAGGTCGAAGAAATTGCCAGATGTTGTGGACGGAAGATTGTTGCCTGCTGCATTCTGGCGATTTATCTCTGGAGCTGCAGGTGGCATTTCTCCTTCCGGAGCGGCTGACGGAGGGGGTAAATCATTGGCATTGCTATTTGCGCTGGGCTCTATCGCGGGAGAGCTGCCATGTTTGATTTCAGGTGCGACTGGAGGCAGCGCATCGCCCCCGTTTCCTTTAGCCGTTGCCAGCAATGGATTCAGGAATATGCTGCAAGCCAGGCCCAGGCAGGCAGTGTACTTAACCAAATAGCTCAGCAGGTGTTCGTGTCGCAGCATGTTTTTTCCAGGTTTAGTTTTATTCTAACTGGAATAGATGATTGCGGCTCTGCAGCTCGCTACTTTATCGGCAGCAATGAGAAACATTAATTATCATAGGAGCGCTTTACGCTCGGCAGCAGGAATTTGCTTGGAAATAAAAGAACGCGGGTAATTTTATATTGCCGGAGACAAATAGAGATGAAGATTAACCTCCAACTACAGCTTTATCAAAAGGGACTTATTCTAGTGGCAGTCCCCTTAATTTTTGAGCTCATTTTTGTCGGAACTCTGGTTCTTGCTCTCAAGCGCGCTGAATATGAAATCTGGCGCAAGCAACACGCAAATTACGTTTTAACTGAGTCGAACCAGTTGCTGCAAAACTTCATGAGCAGTGGCTTATCGCTGTACATTTATGGAACTACTGGTTCTGATGCAGCCCTTGAACGATATAAAGACCTTAGTTTAGAAATTCCGCGCGAAATTTCACGACTAAAGGTATTGTTGCGAGACAGTCCAAATCAAAAGGGCTCACTTGAACGAATCAAGGGGGTCGGAAACAGAGCGACGGAATTGCTGGCCCAAGGAAGCGAAATAATCGCGGATTCGCGAGCGGCAAAGCGCCTGGCACAAGATCGCGAAGTAATGGAACGCATGCTTTCCGATCTCACTGGCGAGCTTAGAACCTTTGTGCGTGAGCAAGAAAAAGCCGAGCAAATTGATCCTCAGGCAGAAGCGAAATCTCGACTGCTGGTTATTTACTGCCTTGGATTGGGCGTTGTGATAAACATGGTAATCGCAGTGTCGCTGGCCATTTATTTCAACAAAGGTACAACCAAGCGTCTTTTGGTTTTGATGGACAATACTAATCGTCTCTCCAGGAGCCAGGCGCTACATGAAAGAATCGGTGGCGGCGATGAAATAGCTCACCTCGACCACGTTTTTCACAACATGGCGGAAGCACTAGCTGAGGCCGCAAGGCGCAAACAAGAACTGGTATCAATGGTGAGCCATGATTTGCGCACTCCGTTAACCTCAGTGCAAGCGTCTTTGACTTTGCTGTCTGAAGGAGTTCTTGGGTCTTTACCGATGCGTGCGATGAAAGAAGTCACGAATGCAGAGAACAATACATCTCGCTTGATCAACTTGATTAATGATCTGCTCGATATTGAAAAAATGGAGGCTGGTCAGCTTGCACTTGAATGCAAACGAATTCCAGTCGATCTTATCTTCGAGCGCTCCTACGAATCAGTCAAAGCCTTTGCGGAAAAGCAAAAGGTCAATATAAAAGTCGAAGAGAACGATCTCTTTGTTTATGCCGATGGTGATCGTCTCATCCAGGTTATGGTCAATCTGCTTTCCAATTCAATCAAGTTCTCTCCCGAGGAAAGCACTGTGACACTACAGGCAGTGCAACGTGAGAACAAAATGGTGGAACTGCAAGTAATAGATCAGGGACGTGGCATTCCTGAGAGCTTCCGCAAACATATGTTCCAGCGCTTTCAGCAGGTAGATCAAATTGGCGATGCCAAAAAGAAAAAAGGGACAGGTCTCGGACTTGCAATCTGCAAAAACCTTGTTGAATTGCACGGTGGTGAAATTGGCGTTGATAGCGAGGAAGGAAAGGGAAGCAAATTCTGGTTCAGAATTCCTGAAGAGAAACCTGCAGAGAAAGGCGCTGCAGCGACAGAAGCTAGCGAGACGCAGCTAGCCTCGTAATGGACGCTCAATCTAGAATTAGCGATTTTGAATCATTCAAAGAAGAAAGCGATGTGTTTATTGTCTCTCTTCTTAAGATCAAATCTACAAGACGCCCGTTTTTGAAAACCAGCTTCAATCCGTCAGGACCGTCCAGATATGAGTCAGGTGATTTAAGAAAATTCGCTTTCAAATCCAGTTTCATGTTCATGTCTTTGTAATAAGCGTTCCATATGCCGTCAAATGGCTGGAAGCTATAACTTGCTCGAGGGCTTTCAATGATTATTGAACGCTCTGTGGCGCGAGCCTCTACTTCTCCGCAAATAATGCGAGTGGTAGAAGACTTACCAGAGCCTCTAACTACGATTTTTGTCAGCCTGCCTTCGCCATCTCTCCGCTCCGTTTCAGAGCTGATCAAAGTTCCGTCAATGGCATAGATTTCTTTTGTAGTGGACCTTATGGGAGCGTATTGATCAAAATGTCGGCTCATGAGCTTGCCATTGTCGAGTTCTTCGATTAGCACCGAAATGCTGCTTCCGTCCTCAGCTTTGCATGTAGTTGTAACTCTCTTGCACTTTGGCTTCCCCAGCAGCGGCGCCTCTACGGTGGATACCGTTTGTTTCGTCCCTGACTGAGCATGAACAAACCCGCCTGATGCGCTTTCCATGATACTGAAACCCTCGCTCTACTGGGATAAATCTAAGGGTTCAGTCTGAAAAATATTTGAGTTGGCTTTTGTCTACTTGTTCTCGAGCTTGTATCCAACGCCGTGCACTGTCTTTATAATTGACGATGGCGCATCTGGAGAGACTTTCTTTCGCAGAGTTTTGATATAGGTATAAACGGTATCCGTGGAAGCATCACTTTCCGAATTCCAGACTCTATTTAGAAGTGCTTCCGGGCTAAACACTTCATTTGGGTGTCTCATAAGAAATTCGAGAATGGCATATTCCTTAGGCAAAAGAGCGACTTCTTTGCCGTCTATAGTTAGCTGGTGACTTGAAGGATCCAGCACCAGGGCACCAATTTTCAATGTTGTACCGGTAAAACTTGTGGGGCGCCTCAGCAGAGCTCTAATGCGGGCTGAGAGCTCTTTGAGATGGAATGGTTTAGTCAAATAGTCGTCCGCACCGGCATCAAGTCCCATTTCCTTGTCATTGACTGTGCCTTTGCCGGTCAGCATTAAAATAGGCGTAAGCCCGCCCCTTCCGCGATATTCTTTACACACCTCAATGCCTGGTTTCTTAGGCAAATCCCAGTCAAGAATAATTAGCTCGTACTGATAAAATTTGAGACGCTCGGTCGCTTCAGCACCATCGAATACACACTCAACTTCGTGTTGCTCGAAATTTAGCCATTCGTTCACTCTTCCTGAAAGATCGGTGTCATCTTCAACGAGTAAGAGCTTTGCCATATTCTTCCTTCAAAAGGGAACCCAAAAATCCTTATCTTTAATATTGCCACAAGTCGACCCTGTATCAAACCCGTGACTACCCGGGCAAGTATAATCTTGGTATCGCATATTCCAGGGGGGTTTGCTTGAAAGGGTACTTTGCAGGTAAATTAGATTTCTGCAAAGCACCGCTGCTTTTGCTGGCAGCAAGCTCAATTCTTTCGTCCTGTGGAATCGATACTGAGTACAGGCTGCGCTTCTGGGAGAAATACAGAATCGCGGCTGAGCATGCACTTCGCAGAAAACAATATAAGTTTGCCCATAGCATGGCTCTTGAAGCAGTTGCACAGGCTGAGGGGTTGGGCAAAGATGATTTCCGGCTGGGTGTCAGTCTCTGCGACCTGGGCGACGTCGAAAAGGCGCAGGAGAAAGGAAAACAAGCAGAATCATCATATAAACGGGCGATAAAGGTTCTGCAAAAAAACGAGCCTGCTGCGGGCGCTGATACTGATCTGAGCAAGCAAGACAATGATTTGTTTCATTCACTTGCCACCGAAGATCTTGCTAATTGTTTTTATCAGTTGGCTGATCTTTATATTGATCAGCAGCGTTATTCTGATGCGGCAAAATATTTTTCCCGTGCTGCTGCTGCATACAAGTCTGTTTTAAGAGCGACTAAGTGGACCGTAACTGACAGTCCTCTGGGACAGAAACTGGTAGCCGCGCTTGTTGGTCTGGCAAAATCTCAAACTGCGTTAAACAATTACGCCGCGGCCGATAGCGCTTATAGCACTGCTCTCCAGATTGCTATGGCATCAAATTATCCAGAGTTTTCATTGAGAGAGCTTAGAAATGAATATCTCACAGTTTCGAACAAGTTGGGAAAACTAGATGAAGCTAAGCGATTAAAGGCTGATGAAGACTGGGAGATCCATTCTGTTGCCGGGATGAAAGCATACATGGCGAAAGACTTTGATAGTGCTGAGCCTCTTCTAAATCAAGCGTTAGCAGATGCCCATGAGTCGGTATTCTCAACTCGGCGCTTGATGCGCAGTTTGAGCAATCTTTCGCTGCTATACAGCGCGACAAAGGATATGTCAAAACTGGAAAATGTTTGTTCGATGGCTGATTCGCTGATGCAGACTGGGCGCTTCCGCTTTGACAAAGAGTACGACAGTATTTTGTGTTGCGAATCAAATCTGTTCATTCTGAGCGGACGACCACAGCAAGCGATTAACAGCTTGAATAAACAGTTAGATTACAGGCGCCGATTTTACGGACCAAATAGCATCGAGATCTGCCAGGTGCTGGCCTCAAAAGGCCTCGCTGAGTTTAAACTCGGTGCGAGAAACTACGCTTCAGAGGCGGCCAGGCTCAGCTTGCGAATCTTAAAAGAAAAATTTTGGAATAATCGAGCTGCTTCTCGAGCAATGCTTGATACAGCTACTTTGTTTACTGAGCTTGGTGATTTTCAAGGTGCCGAGCAACTGGAGTTACAAATTTGGGATATGCAGAAAAAGCATCTGGATAAAACAGACTCGCGTCTTATCTCGCACGAAGCCGCCTTGTTTGTGTTTTATGCTAAGTTTGCCAGGCATGACAATGCACTGCAAATTGCAAAAGATATGAAGCAACTCTACCTGAAGGGTACCAGTAACCAGCGTGTACAGGGTTTTCCCTACCTCGTCTTGATGTTGTCGTTTGCAATGGTCAACAACTGGTTTGATGTTGCGGAAATTGTTGCCGAGACAGGGCGGCCTGCTCTCAGCAATGATATGACGCTTAGTGATGCCAGCCAAACTGATCAATACAACTGGACGAAAGATATTGCGCGACTCGAGCAATCAACTGGTAAGACGTTTCATTGATTGCTTTGAAAGAACTTCAGCATTTGTAGTAATGAAAACGGGTCACGGAGGAGTTGGAGTTGGAGTTGGCAGGGTTGTAGCGTACCGCGTCCCGTTTTCT
>JBIKOL010000191.1:0-15445 GCA_044358055.1 Obscuribacteraceae bacterium (SeqCode) | reverse complement strand
TTAGCAGGCAAGGATCTCTGCGCCATCCACGCAGCAACGAAGGTAGCGGCGGCCAGTTCGTCAGCGGCATCAAGAACTGCCACTGTTCCATCACCTTTTAGTTGCAGCCTTTTGCTGTGATCAGGTGAAAGCATGCACTGTTGAAGAGCGAAAATATCCGACCCTCTATCATTAGACTTAGCTTGCACTGGCAGCTCAATCACTTCAGTTCCCAGTCTTTCCAGCAAAGCAATTGTCTTTTGCCACATAGAAGGAAAAATTGATATTGGCTGAGCAAGCTTCAAAGTTTTGATTAGAGAGAGGTTTGCTTCTTGCAAGCGCTGATTCACGCGAACGTGTCGTTCGCCATAACCGTCGTCAATTTGTGCGCTTTCTTCAATTTTGGCAAGAGATATTATTCTGTCTAAACCGGAGATTGGTTTTTTATCCCATCCAGCGCAAACAAGTTCATCGCGCATTGCAAGGAGATAATCTGCTGCTGCCCATGCGTCAGTCGATAATGAGGCTGAGAAAAAATGCTTGTCAGGCAGCGCCTTTATCAAGCGAAGGTAATTGGCAAGACGGATTGTTCTGTTTGCCTGAGGACAATTGATGCCGAGTTTAAGTTCAAGCAGGCCTAGAAAAGCCTGGAATCCGACAACCGCAGAATTGAATGCAGCTGCCTCGCCGGTCGTGGTTTCCGGAAAAGCAAGACCATCTAATTGAGTGCCAAAAACAATTTCCATGGCGTCAATCATTGCCTTAAAAGAGGAATGCGTATTATATCTAATCCTGATCTAGCAGATGCGAGTGCAGTATTTATGCAGGCGCCTTCCAGGCGAGCAAATATTCTTGCTTACGATTGACTCAAGCCACTCAAGTCAGTATTAACTGTGAGAGTGTTGTGAATCGCACATTTGGCTTGCTGATATTGCAAAATTCAAAAGATCTAAATTGCCGGAACTGCTTGTATACTAAGGAACTGTTTTCCTACTATACCAATGCGCAAATTCAAAGCTCCTGCTATCAGGCAACTTACGGATACGCATCAAATTATTGCGAGGCAAGATACATTTCACACTCTTTTCATGTACTGAACCTTATGATGAGAGGGTTAGTAATGCATATGAAGTGCATGTCTGGGTGGCTATCGATTAGAGCTCAAACCAATAGTAAAGGCAGTCGAAGAAGAAATGTCAGAATCATCAAATTACACTTCCGGCAATAGCATGAAAACGAGCGGCAAATACCAGGTTGCTGGCCAGCAGAAGACGCTTGAGGAATTGTTGAAAGATCTTCTCGATGTGCAGAAGGCTGAAGAAAAGCGCAAGATGTTCAAGTCGCAGAAGGCTAACGAGTTTCAGCCTTAAGAGTGGCAGGCGAGACTGACACTGTTTCAGCTTCGAATTGGGACGCTGTTAATCAGCGAGTTTGTTGCGTTAACCAGACTCCTTGCAACCGCATGTACGCGTGTCGCGGTTTTTTCGTCTTTCAAGGCGCCGCTTTCATCGAATGCCGTGTGCGCTTGCGAAAGTGAGTACATACCCGGTTGCACAGCAACTCCGATATTCAAAAGAATGTCCCGCACGTGGAAGAGCCCGCGCAAGCCACCAAGTGCGCCAGGAGATGCGGATAATAATCCGGCTGTTTTGTTCTTGAACGCAAGGAGAGAAAGCGGCGGATCCCCCTGCAAATCGCGAGACAACCAGTCGATTGTGTTTTTTAGAAGAGGCGTAGTGGAGCTGTTATATTCGGGCGCTGCTATTAGTAAGCCGTGGTGTGCAAGCATAATTTGCCGCAGGGCAAGGGCATTTTTTGGCACTCCTTGCTCCGCCTCCAGGTCGCCGTTATAAATTGGCATTTCGTAATCAGCTAAATCTACAAAAGTAGCCGTGGCTCCCATTTCAGTAATGACGGGGAGGCATGTTTTAACAAGCTTCTTGTTGAAACTTTCGCGGCGTGCGCTTCCTGCAAAGCAAAGAATAAGTGGTGCAGGCATCGTCCCCCCTTGCTGCGCGGCTCGCCTGGCAGATTTGCATCTGCGATTTAGCCGTTTTTCGTATGTAGAGCGGCGAACTAAGCTTAATTCTAACAGCAGGCTCCTTTAGATCTTGACGACTTTGGGATCCAGAGAGATAATGAATATTAGTTAAAAATGTTCATTATTCAGAGAATTGCGGAGGGGGAAACATGTTCACTTCGTTTGAGCGTTCTTGTGCGGAAAAGAAGTTAAAAGCCTTGTACGGGCGAATGAAACTATCGGCAGATCCCAGTATCGTTTGGTGCCAGAGCCCATGGCAGCTTATAATGATTCCAGCGCTTTTGCCCGTGGCTCTTTCAGAAAGTGCAATACACGACGCTTTTTTTCGTGGGTGCATTAGCCCTATTCAGCGCAGGTTCAAAAAGGTCGGAGCTGGCTCCTCTGTAGCAGAACTGCTTTCACCGTACAACTACAAAATCTGGGAGCAACTCTGGATTCGAATTGAATCTGTTCGCGACTATATGCGCTGGAATGGACGCTCAAGCAATATTGGCTCAGCATTTGTGCCTGATGCATCCGAGCTTGAGCACATTAGCAGCTCTTTTTTTCGGGACTCGGTAAAAGCCATTCTCCTGGCTGATCTCAGCGAGCGTGTTTCCCGCAGCTATCAGAACCGCGACTCGCGTATGAATGGGGTGCATATGCGCACTCAATTTTTTAGAGCGATAAACTCGTTCTGTGCCGAAGTACTTTCCATCTATTTGCAGGAGCTTTACACGGGCAAGAAAACTGCGGAGCCGGAGAGCAGTTTCTCTGAAACATTGTTCCACTCAAATTTGCAATTTCTTGTCGAAAGCATACAGTTTGTCGCGCTCGGAAATCAGGGCTGCGCAGCAATATTTTTTGAAGACATCTGTTTTGTGATGGAGCGTCCTTTATATATGTATAGCGATGCGCAGGGGCGCCTCCACAATGAAAATGGCGCCGCGATGATGTTCGGCGATGGATACGACATTTATGCCGTTGAAGGGACGCTCGTTTATCCGGACATGATCGAGGCGCCGAACTGGCTAAACGTTGATCGCATTTACGATGAAACCAACCAGGAAATTCGCCGCATTATGCTGAAGCGTTATACGCCGGAGAAATTCATTCGCGATTCGCAAGCGCAGAAAATTGCTGAAGATGAATTCGGTGAGTTGTACCGAAAGAACTTGCCGAATGAGCAAGCACTCTTATTCGTCAAGGTAATAAACTCTACGCCTGAGCCAGACGGAACTTTCAGAGAGTACTTTCTAAGAGTGCCACCAGAGATGGTCACTGCTCGAGAGGCAGTTGCATGGACATTCGGATTGATGGCTAATGAGTATGCACCAGTGTATGAATCATGATACCGCCAGTGGTTCTTGCGCACATTTTGATCAGCATTACGTCCTATTCGCGCAGTTCGTACAAGCTGCTTGCAACTAACTCTTGAACACCCGGCTGGTTTGATCCTTTGCTGTAGAGGCTTTTGAGCACTGCCGTCTCAGCTCTTGATTAAATCTCGCGGATCGGCTTGCCAAGCGCAGGATTACTAATGCTTTCTTAGCAGTATGAGTGTATAGTAATATTCGGTTGGGTTCCTATAAAGTTTGAATCGGTGAACGCATGAAGGTTGCTGTGTCAGCCCTGGCATTTACTTGCGTACTTTTGCAAGGATTAAACCTCCCGGTAAAAGCCGAAGAATTCGATTCTTGCGCTATGTCCTATGCCACCGCATCTAGTGCCCCTGCTGTATATAATTCTCCGCTCCAATATTCACAAGTTCAAACATCCGCACTGCATACATCGCCTCTACAGGGATACTTGAGCAGCTGCCCGGCATACGCGCCGTTTTACGGCGGGCAAATTCACCAGATGAATTTGCAATATGCTATTTCATTCAGCCAGAGTGCATACCGTTCAATCTGCGGAGGGGACTTTCTCGAAGCAGAATCAATGCTCCGTCAATCTCTGGCTAACAATCCTGAATTAATTCCAGCCCACTGCAATCTTGGATATATCCTGAATAGAACGGGCAGAGCAAAGCAAGCTTTGCCGCATCTTCTCTACGCATACCAGCACGCTGCCAATGAACCATGTGTGGTGCTGACTCTTGCCGCTTCATACCAATTGCTCGGGCAACTTGCGGCTGCAATTCAACTCTACAATCGCTATCTCATTCAATTTCCAAATGCTGCTGATTATGCATACATCAGCGACCTTACTCGCCATCTCGTTGGCGAAGCCAATGCCATTCGCAGCGCAAAAATGAATCTTGCTCATGACTATAACTGGAAAACCCAACACGTAAGAGTCTATGTGCGACCTGCTGATGGCGTTCGTGGTTTTGATGCTTCTTTCAACGACGTCTTGAAAGATAGTTTCAAAAGCTGGAGCGACGCTGGTGTTATCACCTTCAGTTTTGTTTCCGAGCTATCTGAAGCAGATATCGAATGCGTTTGGGTGGATGACGCCTCGAGACTTTCGTCACCTGGTGAAGGTGGCGAAACCATAATTGATCACGTGGGCAAAACAGTAAAGCATGCCCGCATTACGCTATTGACTCAAAGACGTGGAACAAACAGTCTGCTAACTCGCAGTGAGGTCCGCGCCTTGTGTCTGCATGAAGTAGGGCATGCTCTCGGACTGATGGAACACAGTCTAGATCCGTCCGACGCTATGTATTGCACAGTCGCAAATGCAGCAAATCCCAGCCGAAGTGATGTTCAGCATTTGAAGCTTTTATACACGCAAGCAAACGCGGGCAAAGCGAATATTGGAATAGAAGGCATTGCTCACTGATTACATCGTTGTGAGCTTGTAACCTGCTGGAACCTTGAATGATGCTGCATCAGGTGCGCTGTTGGAGAACTTCTTCAACTCTGTGGTCATCTTGCCAGCAGGACCATTAGTTGTTGAAAGCACCATGCAACCGATGTCGTCTGCGACCCAAACTTCGGTTGTTCCGCTGGGTGATTTTATTGAATAGCCATGGCAGGGATGTCCACCCACAACTTTGCTGCCAAGCGATTTGCCGTTTGCTTGTTTTGCGCTGTCTTCGTCAACAATGTATCCACCTTCTGGCGGAATTTTTGACTGCATGGCCATCTTACCCTGTTCGATAAGCGATGTCTGCGTGCTGTTGGTGTAATCCATGAGTGTAACGACACTGTAATTTGCTGCGCTGCTTTCAGAACGCATGTGTCCTTTGCCGTCGGTTGCCATGCGCAAGGTGCTTTGACCGGACGGCGATGAAACCGCGTAGGATGCGTCGAAAGCCTTTTTCGGCCAGCTGTTGGCTGCATTTGCACATGTCATTACGGAAAGCAGAACACAGAACGCAGCAGTATGCCACGGACTAAATCTCTTCATCATTATCTCCTTCGTTCGGTGGAATGGTCCTTTTCGAGTGGAACAGGAACCAGGACTCGCCTCTTTCTCAGTCCTTTCCCTTTACGTCAGGTTCATTGAGTTTAGAGCCAAAAGATATTACATTTCGTTTATTGGGGGGCTATTTGAATTAAATTGATTCAAGACTTTGCTTCTTGTAAGTATATTGCTCATTCCTGCTATATATTGATTCTGAGCCGGACTCAAGCGCCCGGCGTTGTTGTTCATTTTCTACATCTTCGAGAATTGACAAGTTAATGAGACATTTTGCATTTGTTCTTGCCTGCACAATTTTTCTCTCTGCTCAGTTTGCTTTTGCGGAAGGACAAGAAACGATAAGCAGCGATAAGGGACAGAATTCCACGCAGCTCAGTGCACGTCAGCAGAAGCGATTGGAAGCTGTTCGTTTGATGCAGTTGCCCGAAACGGTAAGCAAAGCGGAAAGTATTTTCAAAGAGCTTGTGAAGGAGCACGAAGATACTGACTCATTGATGGACCTTGCTTCTTGTTATTACAAAACAGATTTCGATGAGACTTACAGGCTTTGCCACAAAGCGTACACGCTGAATAACGGCAAGGAATATTCTAGAGCGATGACTGATCTGGGCATGGCAGGCTCCAGATATCGCAAGCATGAGTATGAGGCAGCCAAAACTCTATTTCAGGAAGGCCTGGATTCGCTCAAGAAAAATGATTCTGCTGTTGTTGCACGGCTCTTATTGGCGGGTCTAGGTGCGACTTATTTGAGCATGAAAAATTATGCTGATTGCGCAAAAGTGTACGAAGAACTTTATCGCTTAAATCGCGACATTTACGGGGCCTCGGACGTTGAGTGCGGCTGGTCCTTGTTGCAGGCTTCCTATGCGCTTGGAAAAATGGGAGAGCAGAGCCGTGCGGACAGCTTTTTCAGACGGGCCATTTGGACATTCCGCAAGAATAACGAAGACCGCATTATTCAGGAATATGAGCAGACCGGACATGCTTTGACAGATGTGGAGAAAAAGACTCTGACAAGCAATATGTATGGTATCACTAATGGTGAGGCTCCCGAGGACCCGCTTGCTGGTGGAAGCAGCAAATACTTTGAACTTGTGCGAAGCATTCCTGAGCATTACCTCTCTCCCTGGAAGCGTCAATTTAAACAGGTGGAGGCGCCTGGCTATGTTTGGATGGATCCAAAGCAAAAGGTGCATGCCATTGTATTTAGCATCCATGGATTAGGCTTGCACCATAAAGCTTATGAGCCGCTAGCCAAAAGTCTGGCACCTCACGGAATTATGACTATCGCCATGGATGTGCGTGGATTTGGTACTTTCATGGAGGCCGCTGGGTTCGAGAAATTGTCCATGCGAGATTGTGTTGAGGATCTTAAGGGCATCGTTCGAACCCTGAGAAAGGATTATCCGAACACTCCGTTGTTTGTCTTGGGTGAATCGATGGGAGGAGCATTGGCACTACGAGTGGTGGCGGAGCTTCCGGGAGAGGTTGACGGCTTGATTTGCTCGGTGCCGTCTGGTTCGCGCTACGGCAGCACAGCCACTGCTCTCAGGATAGGCGCTAATTTCTTGCTTGATAAAACCAAGCCAGTACCGGTTGGTTATTCTGTGGTGAAGCAAGCCACGCAGAACCCCGAGGTGCAGCGCTGTTGGATTGATGATCCAAATTCGCGCTTGCAACTTTCACCGGAGGAGTTGATCAACTTCCAGCTCTTCATGGATGAGAACCCCAAGTTTGCAACACAGATTAAAGATAAGCCAGTGATATTGTTCCAGGGACATAACGATCGCCTGGTGAAAGAGCAGGGAACGCTAGACCTCTTTGATGCTCTTGGAACTCCGCAAAAGACTATTATTTTGCTTGGTGATACCGAGCATTTGATTTTTGAGGCCGGCCAATTTAAAGCCGAACTCCCACTTTTGCTCGATGCCTGGATCAAGAGCCATAGCAAACGGTCCGAAAGCTTATAACGATCCATGAATGGCCGGATCGAGTAACGATCGGATCGACTTTTCTTTAGAAGCCGGCTGGCAGCCGGCTGGCAGCCGGCGCTCCCGGGGCTCCGCTGTTTGAGCTTTAGAATAGATCATTAGTGCTGCCCGTGAGGCGCAGCTACCAGATTATTGAATAGGATGAAGAACCGATGCGCGAATTGTTGGCGTAATTAAACTGCGTTTGCTTGACCGCGTCCAGTAACCCCTGTGCAAGGCCGATCTGCAATAGCTCTTCGAATGTCTTGGTGAATACGAACTGTCTGCCGGCTCCAGAAAAACGACGATCGCTGCTCAGACTTAGCAAATAATTTTGTCCGCCAATGTCATCGCCACCAATTTGTAGAAATACAATCGCAAGGTCGCCGGGCTGCCTTATAATTTTGCTTGCATTAAGCAGTACCTGTCGCACCATCATCGGCTCTGGTCTTGGTGCCGGGCAGCCATCGGTAATTACAGCAATCAGCAGCGGTTTGTCGCCTGGTTTTCGTCGTGCGAAATAATTGTTGATTCTAGCGTCGAGAGGCTCCGCCAGGCATGTACCCCTTTGAAAATCGTGACGCCAGAGTGTTGAGGAAACAGCCTGCGGACCTGCATTCTCGAGCGTGTCGAAATCTGCTGCAAATCTTGTTATTGCGATTCCTTCCGGTGCTAATTTAGCAAGTGCCTTCGAAAGATCTTCAGTTTGATAAGCGCACCAGTCCCAACGTGAAAGTCCGCCCGGGCAATCTCGTTTGCGCATGGTAAGCGAGCGGTCGATGATCAACTCCAGTTTATACTTGGACAGGGCAAGCGTAGTTTCTGTTCTCAATTTGAACTGACTTGTGTCGAGTGTCTGTCTTATTGTGTTGAGAGCCGCGCTTGGTGTTAGTGTTTGAGAGGCGCCGTTCAGGGCGATGCGTGCGCCATAGGTATTACCATCACGGTTGATTTTTATAAAAATCGAGTTCTTATCGATACTTGCATCTAGCACTGCGTCTCCAGCTCTCAATCCATTGAGTGCTGCTAGTGAATTCGGACGCACCGTAGCGATAGAGGTTTGCCCGCTAGCCTTGCGGCATTGAATGCCGATTTGACCCTGTATTTCATCTGTCAGTACACCAAAAGCATCCACGGAACCCTGCAGGAAAACAGGCTTTTCCTTGCTTTCAGTCGCCGATGCCTTCTTACCCCGGTCTGTTGAATCCGTTGTCTGGCTCTGAGCGAAGCAGGGCAAGCTGCACTGTGACATTGCCAGAACCAGGGCTGCGCAGCAGGACAAAGTCATAACTCTGACTTTGTCTGGGAAAATGGCAGCGATGGTGTTCAGTGTTTTCATGTCGGCCCCTACACTTAATACGCTTTTACCCTGCTAAAAGTTCAAAGCCGAACATTAAATTTTCGAGGAGGCGTTTTCAGAGGCTATTCAGCCATGACGTCCATGCTTGATTGAACCTGATTGCGAC
This sequence comes from Obscuribacteraceae bacterium (SeqCode), assembly GCA_044358055.1. Lineage (GTDB taxonomy): Bacteria > Cyanobacteriota > Vampirovibrionia > Obscuribacterales > Obscuribacteraceae > JAIEPM01. The sequence goes on along the minus strand of JBIKOL010000191.1, from coordinate 6,638 downwards.
CGTTCCTTTTTGACATAAACATTGCATTGTCTGCACGTTCAAACAAGTCACTGCATGTGGTATCAACGCGTCGTAACTGAGAACATCCAAATGACGCTGTGACTCTTATTTCTTTTCCTCCGGCAAGATACAATCGCGCTTGCTCGACAGCCAAACGCAAGCGTTCTGCCAACAATTCGCTTCCGGCTAAATCGGTTTGCGGCAATAATACAACAAATTCCTCTCCACCCCATCGCACAGCAATATCGCCTTTGCGTAAATTTGATTTGATTTGTTCTGCAACAAGTTTGATAACGTCATCGCCGGTTTTATGTCCGAAGTTGTCGTTGATCGATTTGAAAAAATCGATGTCCATAACAATCATCGAAAGTGGCTGCGAATGCCGCATCGCCAGAGCATATAGGCGTTCTGCGTCTTCATCGAATGCGAGACGATTGGGAAGTTTGGTTAGTTGATCGGTGCGAGCGTTTTGTCTTTCCCTCATCAAAGCGCTTTCCAATTCAATAAAGTAATGCTGAATTACTTTGAGCATCTAAGTCCGTTCTCCCGTTGGTTGCTCTGTTAGTTTGACATTCTGTTGGCATCTCGTCCAACTGAGCTGTAGGAACCTTTTTGTAATACGGCGATAATGCAGTACTGGCATTAATTTATGGTATTTCGCCGGCTTTTTTGATATTTGTCATGAGTGTATCAAGGGATATTGATTGTATGTTTCTTCGCTATTTAATTTGAGGCGTTTTTTACGTTTGAAAATCACTTGATGAAAAAATTGAGAAAGAGGTTCGATTTATCTGGTTCGTGGTACCAGATTCTGTTTCTGATAGATGTGAATAACAGTGCACAGTTATTCGATTTTTCGCGTTGCTGAATTTACGTTTTTCTGGCGTTTTCCCCTTTTGCCCATAAAAAGCCAAGAAATCGCCCATAGTTTGCCAGTCGCCCCCATTTAATATGAACGTGGGAATGGGCGAGGGATTCAGGCAATGAAAAATGTCGCAGTCGTATCAATCACTGTTTTGTTGAACTTGATGAGCTTGCCGGCATTCGCGCAGTCATATTATTCATACACAAACGATCGCCCATGGCAAAATCGCAGCAGCGCCCCAACAAGACCAGGCGCAGTTGCCTCTAGCATGAACGTTTACACTGCTCCCAATTATTCGGGCGCAGCTGCATGCACTGGTCTTCTTGCCGGACAAAGTGTCAATCCGGCTCCAATTAAATCTGGCAAGTTCAACCTAGGTTTCGGTGGTCCGAACCCGGCGCCGCACGATTTGAACCCTGGTGGCGACGATGGCTCTGGTACTGGTTCAGGCAATGGCACTGGTGGTCAGGATACAGTGGTTCTACCTTATACTCCTGGTCCAGATTGGGCTCCTGTGTTTAATTCACACAGTGGAGCGCTCATGGGATACATGGCTCCTGGAGAAACCCTGCAACAGTTCTTCTCCGGGCAATCTGGACACATTCTGCCTAGCCAGGCTGCCGAAGGTCAGTGGATTTTGCAGAATCAGCTTGGTGGAATGGGTGACGAAACTGCAGCTCAGTTCTCAGGATTTTAGGAATGAGATCTTAGTTTCGGAGCCATCTTAAAAATAGAATGGCACTTTACTCATCGCCCAAGATTTTAGATTTCAGTTGGACGACGGATAACACAGCTGGATATTCGTGGAGTATGATAGAAGTGTCTCCTCCTGAAGGGCTATTTCCTGTTGCACAAATGTCGGTGCGAATGGCGCGCATTGACCGATTCTGGCGGGGGAAACTGGATGAATCCAACTCATATCATGCTGCCGAATTTTCGGCAGTTCAATTTCGTGCTGCTTAGTTTTTTGTTTTACACTTACAATGTCTGCAGCTTTAATTTGCGTGCGGAAGCAGACAACGAGGCGGTGCAAGAAGAAAAGAATCGCATTGAAGAGTGCACTGGCAAAGTGTATGTTATCAAACCAAAAGTTACCTATATCGCTCGCGGATACGTGCAAGAATTCCGCATTGAACCTGCGCCGGAGACGGCATTACTTGTGCAGAGCGGGACGAGCCTGCAAGCAGACAAGCACCGGCCTGATGCTTTGATTATGTCGGAAGGAAGGGTGCTTGCAATCACAGGCAAACATGAACAGATTGATTTGATAACCGATTTTGGTGAAGTTGAGGTGCCTAAATCAACATTCGCAATAATTGAATACACGCCTGAAGGCATAATCCGCATTGAGAATTTGATGGGCAATTCAATGACATGGACGTTCCGGATGGGGCACATCCCGTATACATTCAGCGCTGCCAGTGGAGATGAGATTTTCGGTATTCAGGACGAGGAGGTCGATCCGAAGTATCTTCCTCCTGAGGATGGGGTTTATCGAGAACAGAGGGAGTCTTACGTTGTGCAAGGGTGCCAGGTCAAACGAACTGTGTTTGATCAAAAAATGATGGTTGAACGGGAGCATTTGCTGCTCTATAAGGCAGAATCGGAAGATCTAGCCGAGCGGATTGCGTTTTTGAAGAAGAAGGCGAAGCCATTTCCAAGTTCCAGAGGAATGGAGAGAGAGCCTTTGTCACGCGAGCAGCTTGCCTGCGGTCCGCGAATTTATAGGGTGCTACGGGCTTAAGCGTTAGAATTTGCTGAGGCAGGCTCTCTTTTTCCGGACGACGCCAGGCGTCGTCCGGCTTCCCTGGCCCCGCCCTGATTGCTTGAGCTGGCTCCGAATCGTGTTATCATTCACCTTTCAGACGGGTGTTCTACTTGATTTCATTCATTAAATGCTCGTGACTCTGAGAGGAATGCGACACAGCAATGAATAAACGAGTGGCTGCAACTATCTGCTTTCTCGGATCATTGACGCTTTTGTCTTCAATTCCGTTATTTGCTCTTGCACGCAGTGACAGTAAACAATCTGCTCTTGTGCAAGGAAATATTGCTGTAGGACCATTCGATCTGTATCGCAAATACAGATCGATGGAAGGACCTTACGTCATCTACAAGTTTCGCATTGCCGACCTGCTCGCCTCTCCAAAAGCGGAAATTTCTGAAGACATGATTACTTATGTCGAAGGGCGAGAAGGCATACCCGGTAAACCTGCGATGATGAGCGCTGCCGGTGCCGGCAATTCGTCCGAACAGAAAGCTCATGGCCTGGTAGATAAAAGCGGAGCAGAACGCGAGTTGCTCTGGTTCAAGGGCATCAAATTGATCGTCCTGGATGAAAACGACAAGCCGATGCCAACTGCAGAATTCATTTGCCATTTGAATGTCGATGTTGATATGTCGTTCAGAAACCAGGTATTACCCGATTCCGAAAAAACAGGCAATGCGCGAATCATGACTCTCACGCAGGGTCAGACAGAGTTCAATTTCCCTGATGGTTACGCTGTGCCTGTAGCAAGTGACGAAGTTTGGACTTTTACTTTTCAGGCAGCAAATAGAACTACAAACCAACATCGTCGCTTGAAACACTATTGCACTGTTACTTTCCTTAGGGATTCCGAACTGCCGGCAAACAAAAAGCCCGTTGCCCTGCACTGGTACAATCCCTATATTGCTGTGGCTATCGACAAGAAAGACAAGGAAAAGCTTTCGCAGCACGGACCCGGTTGCATGATGCCCTCAACTGGTGATGCGGCACCAAATATGGTGCCAGGGTCAAGCATTCGTGATACGGAAGGAGTAGAACTCAGCGGTCACTGGGCTGTTCCGGTGGGTGTAAACCACTATGAATCTCCTATTACCGAGCAGTTCAATCGCGGCTTCTCTGAGAAGAATCGCAAGATACACGCTGTCTGGTCACACGTGCATCCTATGTGCACAGAGTCATCGCTGGTAAAATGTGAGGACGGAAAACGCGAAAAAATATTTACCGCTCACATTAGCACTAAGAACGAGAATGGTCCAGAAATTGAGAGAATTGAGAACATTCTTTCAAAAGATGGAATCAAATTGGAAGCTGGCAAGAATTATGTTCTCGAAGCCACTTATGACAATAAAACGAAGGATGAAATTGATTCCATGGTGGCGCTCGGCATATTCTTCGAGGACGACAAATTCAAGAAACCAGACTGGAAACAAATGGCTGCTGCCGCTGCTGCTGCATCCTCATTAGTACCGTCCAATGGAACTAGTGGTGTCTTTTGTGGTATCAAAGGAGGTTCATGCGAAACTGCTTCTGCATCTGCCGCTGGCTCATCCGCACCCGCGAGCACTGGTATGAGTAATCCAGCAGATTACGGCGGTTCTGACCGCTTTGCCTTATTCAACCCAGCAACAGATGGACCAGTTCTTTCTGAGAAGAAGAGCGTGGAGATGCTAACAAGTGCTGGTCCTATCCACATAGAGATCGATCCCTCTCTGGCACCACAGACCGCGACACAGATCTATAAATATATGAAAAACGGCTCCTTTAACAATACTGAAATTTACCGTTATGAACCATCTTTCGTGCTGCAAACATCATCTGCGGAGAATAAAGTTGCAGGAACTCCGCCAATGTCAAGCCAGCTGTACGAACAGTTGAGAAGGCTGCCTCTAGAAGTTGATGCTCAAAAATCTGGAAGGGTGGTGCACAAGAAATGGGCTCTGAGCATGGGGCATTACACTGCACCTGATTCGGGTGTCAGCTCGTTCTCGATTATGCTTGACGATGCACCGCACCTTGATTGCTTGTATACAATCTTCGGGCACGTCATTCCAGATGAAGTTACGCTGCAAACAATCAAGAATGCAACTGAAAATTGGAATAAAGACAAGCTGCCCTACATTCTTTCTGCGCATGATTACACGACGACCAAAGCTGATTCGAACGAAGCAACGCATTTTGAAGCTAAGAAATGAATTTAGAAAGTACGGGCGGGCTCTGCTTGCTTTAGAGTTTAGCACCAGATCGTTTATGGTCGCTTAGAAGCGTGCGGGACCGCCCGCGCTCCCAGGCGGGGCAAGCAAGTTCTGTGGCTGCTTTTTCGAAGAGGCGCGTTATTGGGAATTGATATGTGGTGGGCTGGAGACTTCTTCCTTTTGTGGCTTGCCTAGCAGTTTCTCTGTCTCGTGGATTTTTTCCCTTACGGATATGGTTTGTGGTGCCATTTCGCCGAATTTAGCCTGGCGGAAAGAGAGAGTCCAATTGTATGCCTGTAGCGCGCCCTGGTAGTTGTGGCGCATTTCGAAGACTTGGCCAAGCTGGAACAATGCTTCGGCAATTTTTGGATCGTCCGGCGATAAAGACAATGCGCTCATATAAGCTGTGCGGGCGAAATCTTCAGCTTGCTCCGTATTTTTTTTCTTTAGTGCTGACTCGGATTGCGACATAAAATCATCGACGCGTTGTTCGATCTGCTCAGTTGTTTCCTTGTTTTCTGCCGGCTTCTTTACCGGTGTTTGAGCTTCTCTCCCTGCTTCAGCTTTTGGTAAGTCTAAATTCACGAGATATGGAACAGCGACCAAGAATATAGCGATGAGTATGATTGATAATGCAGCCAGCCCATCTTCTCGTGTGAATTGAGGTCGCGCTTGCGGAGGCGTGTCTGTCGTCACAGCAGAGCTTCCAGCAATTTGCGTCGACTGCGTTTCTGCTTCGTTAAGTTTTTCAAGCGATGCACGCAACTGACTCGCAGACTCAAATCTTTGAGACGGGTCCTTTTGCATACACTTATTGATAATCGATGCAAGCGATTCGACCAAAGAATCTTCCGGCAACAAAGCTGAAAGTTCTGGTATCGCATCGTTGAGATGCATCTGCATGCAATCAACAGGCACCTTGCTTTCGAAGGGAGGCTTGCCTGATAGCGCGTGAAACAGCAAGCACCCAAACGAGTAGATATCGCTGCGGAAGTCAACTTGTTTGCCCAATACTTGCTCCGGGCTCATATAAAGAACGCTACCGAATACCGTGCCTGGCAATGTGAGTTCTCTGGCAATGGTGTTCTCAACCGAAGTAGATTTAGCAATGCCGAAATCTAGAAGCTTAACAACGAATCCTTCTTTTTCATCAGCTCGGAGCATCACATTTGAGGGTTTTAAATCGCGATGAATGACGTTCTTCTCGTGTGTATATTCGACGGCTCTGGCAAGCTGCACGAAAATCTTGATGCATTTAGAGATTTCCACTTTGCCGTTTTGTTCGATCAAATCAGCGAGGCTCTCGCCTTCAACATAATCCATGGCCAGGTATGGCTTGCCGTCTGATGTTACGCCCGAGCCGAATACGTTGACGATATTTGGATGGTTTAGCGAACTGGCGATTTCCGCTTCCATTTTGAAGCGCAAAAGCATGTCTTTTTGCTCAGCCAGTTCCGCGTGCAAAATTTTGATCGCAACCTTGCGATGCATCAATTTTGTTTCGCCGGCATAAATCACACCCATGCCACCAACTTTTATTTGTGAGCTGACAACGTATTTGTCGTCCAGCTCAAATGGTGTAAATGCGGCGTCGGGATACAGCTGTTTGTCCATATATATTCAACCTGCAGCGTGCGTATGACATCGATATGTCAGTGGGTTGAACTCCTTGCGCGAGGATGTGATTGAGCTTATTCTATATCATGAATTCGAGGTTGATTCAGGCGATGGACACTTCGCTGGCAATTTTGGGAATCGGGGGGCTCATTTTCCTTGGGCACATTTTTGCTGCCGTCTTCGATCGCCTTGGAAT
>JBIKOL010000190.1:0-15458 GCA_044358055.1 Obscuribacteraceae bacterium (SeqCode) | reverse complement strand
GTTCGACTTGGACATATTTGAGATGTACGCTGAAAGTTCGGCAATGCTCATGTCTTTGGGCGGAACTTTATTCATCTTCAATGCTTCTTCCGCGTTCTTAACACCTGGAATGACAAGCGAGTCGAATTTGAGAATACGCGTGATGTCGCTGTCACCAGCAAGAACATATGTTCTGCCTTTTTGCAGAATCCACTCTCCGTGGTTCCACAAGCCGTGTGCAGCTGAAATGATTTGCACAAGTTTGTCGCGTGTGAAGTCGAGAATGATGACGTTGTTTATAGATGTCTTGTCGGCCATTCCGATGTAGTACACACGGCTCAACTGAAGGTCTTTGCCACGTTCCATGTAAGTGAAGTTAGCGGTTCCCTCAGGCAATGTTTGATGGTATAACGCAAGAAATTCGAGTTTTTTCGACGTGCGGTTAGCAATAGGCACAACATATTCGTTGATGCCGAAGCTGGCGAAGCTGGTGAGAAGACCGAACATAAGCGGCGCCACCATGATTCGGTAGAAGCTGATACCACTTGTCCGCAAAGCGATAATTTCTGAATCGCCGGATAATCGGTTGAAGACCAGCAAGGTTCCCAACAACACACCGATGGGAATGGTCAAAACGATGATTTCCGGCAAGTGCAATCCGATAATCTCGAACGCCATGTGCAGAGGAACACCGGACTTCATGATCAAATTGAAGATGGTCTTCAACTGGTCAGCGCCAAACCATACGCCGGTGACAATACCGATACCGAAAAGCAGCGGTTGCCAGAACTCGTTGGCGATATAGCGGTCGAGTAACTTGGTACCGATCATAGAATGAAGTCCTCACCTAAGTATGATTTACGTGCAACAGGGCTGTATGCTACTTCCTGGGAAGTTCCGGCGACAAGGATTTTGCCGCGTTCAATTAGATAAGCTCTGTCTGTGATTTTCAAAGTTGCTCTCGGGTTGTGGTCTGTGAGAAGCACTCCGAGTCCCCATTGATCGCGCAGGCGGCGGATGAGTCCTTGAATATCAGCAATTGAAATCGGGTCGATACCTGTGAACGGTTCGTCCAGGAGAATGAATGATGGGTTGGAAGCGAGACAGCGCGCGATTTCCAGACGGCGACGTTCGCCGCCTGATAGCTGCACTGCGATTGTTTCTTGAACGTATTCGAGGCCGAAGTCACCGAGCAATTGCGAGATGCGTTCTTTCTGAGCGCGGCCGTTGATGCCTTTGAGTTCGAGAATCAATTTGAGATTGTCGTTTACGGAAAGTTTGCGGAAGATAGATGCTTCCTGCGGCAAATAGCCGATGCCGAGTCTGCAACGCTCGTGAATCGGCATTTTGGAAATGTCGGTGCCATCGAGTGAGATGGAGCCGCGTTCCGGCTTGACCAATCCAAGGCACATGTCGAAACTCGTTGTTTTACCGGCACCGTTACGGCCCAGCAAACCAACGACCTCTCCCTTCTCTACGTTGAAGCTAACGCCGTCGACAACTCGACGACCGCCGTAGGACTTCTGGATGTTTTCTACTACGAGACTCATTTGGTGATTGCCTCTTTGGAGCTTATGCGTTGCTTGTCTGTGGTGCTTGCACCGTTTCTGTTTTCGGAAACCAGCGGAGCTTTCTTTCCAGCTAGCTGATAGTTTTGTGCGGGCTGTTGTTTCTGATTCTTGTCTTGAATGATCATCGCTTTGGCATTGCCGTTAGCTATGACTTTCTTCTCGTCAACAATGTATGTGATCTCATCGGCGATCCAACGACGTCCTGGTTGCGAAATCTGCGAACGTCCCTGGAAGTAAACCTTATCTGCGCGGCCGTCTGGCTTCTTCGTCAGAACGATTGCCGGGCCGCAGCCGTACATATCGCCCGAGACAACACGCACATTACCGTGAGCTGAAACGCGACCGTTCTCCTTGCTGTAATCTTGCGAATCGGAGAATACCCAGACCGGCTTGTTGTCTTCCATCGCGCTGCCGGATGCGATGCTGACAGCAGACGTGCCGCCGTTCAACTGCTTATTGCTGGAAGCCTTTGCGGGAGCACCGAAGAAATCAGCTTTGGCTGTTGGATCCTCAGCATCATCATTTTTCTTTTTCTTCGTGTCTTTCTGATTCTGGTTCTTGTCTTGAATAACTTTTGATTTGACGTTGCCTGAAGCTTGCAAGCGCTTCGTTGAAAGCGAGTAGTTCAGGTTGTCGGCACAGGTCGTGTTCTTGCCTTGAGTTGCTTGAACGTGCCCTGTGAATAACGCTGTTTCCGGCTTTTTATTTACTGCACCGTAAACGAGCTGGAGTTTGTCTGCAATAACTGTGATTTCGCCGTGGACTACTTTGACGTGACCCAGGGCGTCGAATTTGCCGGTTGCTTCATCGTATTCTTGGCGGTCAGAATCAGTGATAATTTTTTCGGCTTTGGCGGTTTTCTTTTCCGGTTCTGCCGCTGGCGCTGTGCCTTTGTTTGCGCTGGCTTTAGGCGCATCGTCTTCATCGTCATCGCCATTGTTTTTGTTGGCGGTGGTATTTACCGGTGGTGCGGGAAATGGTTTGTTGCCTGAGGCAGTTTTGCTGTTGCCACCAAGGCCGGTGTCAGCAGAATTCTCATCTTCCGGAACATCTACTTCAGAGTGTGCGTTTCCTTCAGCAACAATTTTCTGTTGTGCCATTTCGAAAATTAGAGTATTCGCGTCAATCTTGTTCTTCTCTTGTGTCAGGCGCGGATGGCCGGTGAAGATGGCGCGATTGGGGTTGCCGCTTGGATCCTTATATAAGGTAGCCAACGGAGCGACGATAACGCTGTCCTTATATACAACGCGCACGCGACCTCTGGCGATGACGGCCTCGCCGGAGAATTCCTGCTCATCGGCGGTAATGTCGATAGGACCGGAAGCACCCGGACCACCTGGAGCTCCAGGCGCGCCGGGCATTTGTGCCATTGCCAGACCGCTCATTGACAGGCAGGCTGCCAACGTTAGTGCTGAGATAGTTTTTGCGTCTTGTTTTCTCATGCGAGCACTCTTTCTTTCACCTTACTTGACCGCGATTACTGCGTGCGTATGACCTACGATTTTGACGTTTTGAAATCCGCCTTTATCGAGTTTTCCGCGCGCCTCATTACCAGTCACCTTGGCTACTTCGGCCCACTCGATGATAACACCGCCGGTAGCAAAGAACTGATTTTGTTTGTCTAATTCAATGGTTTCGGCATCGAAGACAGATTTGCCTCCTTCGCCTTCACCGTGCACCCGATGACCGTTTTGGGACATCAACTTGACAAATCGGGTCTCGCCATCCACGTTGCCAATAGGTGCAGAAACCAACATCTTGACATTTGGTCCATCAAAGTATTTGATCTTGACCCCTTCCACAGAAACGTGTTTGTTGTCCACGGTGCTGCCTTTCGTAGCAACAAGCTGCCAGCGAATTGTGTTGTTGTCATCAACTTCTTTTAATTCGTAATCTTTGACAACAGTTCCTTCGCCGGTCGGCTTTGCTTTCATTGCAATGATTTCAGATTCGTATTGTTTGTCCGCCGCAGTTTTCGCAGCGATAAACGCCCAGACGATGCCGACTGGAATTGAAATAGCGACCAGGAATTTGACCGTATTCTTAAAGATCTGGTTGTGAATAATGGACGAAACAGCCACCGTCATCAGCCTCAGTTCCCCACAGCCCGCAGAGCAACGGCTTTGGAGACGTTATTGAGCGACTCCTTCAGATTGCCCTGTTTGAGAAAACCTTCGCCCAGGAAAAAATAGGCGGCTGGATTGTTTGGAAATTTCTCACTACAAGCTTTCCAGGTTTTCATTGCGTCATCTATATTGCCGGTGTACTCGGCTTTGAGGTGGGCGCGGTAGACGAGAGCCCAGACATCATCGGGCTTCTGGGCGAGGAGATCGTCTAGTTTGCTTAAAGCGAGTTCATAGTACTGTTTGATTTTTGGAACGTCGGATGGATCGACGTTGTCCATTACAGATGGGATTTTCGGCAGCGACGCGGTGTTGCCCTGAGCGAGTGCACCGGCTGCGGCGAGGATGTTGTTGACGTCGACTGGCTTGCCGGGTTTTGTTGCGGATTGCAGAGCGGCTTTGGCGGCGTCGATGGTTTTGGCGTCTGCACCGCCTGTGGTGCTGGTGCTGGAAGCGCTGCCGTTTGTTTGTGCTTGTGCGGCTTGTTGGGCGGCGAGATCTGCTTTGGCTTTGGCGATTGCTTTGGCTGGATCGTTGCCGGATGCAGCGAGTACCGCAGCAGGGTCACCGTTTTTGGCTTTCCAGGCGGCTACTTTACGGGAGTAGTTGGCTACGAGATAGGCTTTCATGTAGTACGCCCAGGCGAGACCGTAGCGGACGCGGTTTTCGTTGGGGTAGTTTTTGAGGAGCTCTTCGTAAGTGGCGATCATTTTGTCGAAGTAGTCGGTGCCGCCTTTTTGCTCGGCTAGTTTGCGGGCGCGGCGGACTTCTTTAAGGGCTTCCTCGACGCGGCTGGTGCGGGTGAGGGCGACAGCGAGGATGAAACTGGCTTCTGGGCTGTCGGGGTAGGCTTCGACTTGCTTTTTGGCTAGTTCTACGTCGTCTGTGGGGACGAGATCTTGGGCGTTGGTGCTGGCGTCGAGTTCCATTCCGGGGCGCCATTTTGGTTTGGCACCGAATATGGTGCTGGGTAAGGTGCCGGTGCTGTCACCGGGAGTGGTGGCAGTGGATGTTGTCGGAGTAGAAGCTGGCGGGACGCCCGCGGTCCCGGGGGTGGACGAGGCAGTCGTGGATTCTTTTACTGGATTCGATGATGTTGGAGTCGAAGCCGGCGAGCCGCCGGCGCTCCCGGGGGGGGACGAGTTGGCGTTGGATACTTTTGCGGGATTCGAGCTTGGCGGAGTAGAAGCCGGCAGGATGCCAGCGCTCCCAGGGGTGGACGAGTTGGTGTTGGATACTTTTGCGGGATTCGAGCTTGTTAGAGTTGAAGCCGGCGAGCCGCCGGCGCTCCCGGGGATTCCGGCGGTTCCGGAGACAGCGGCGGTTTTAGAAACGCCAGGGGTTCCAGAGACTGCGGCGGATCCGGGGTTATTTTTGGCTTGATTCTTTATATCGGATGCCGGGGTGGTGGCAGCATTTTGGGTCGCTTCTGCGGAGAATGCGAAAGAGTTTGCGCATAGTGACAGAGTAGCGGCAAATAAAATCGATGCTGAAACCATTGAATGATTGCGTTTCATAAGACCTACTTTTCCGTAATCGGGTGAAGCGGCCGAAGCCGATTCCGTGCTAGACAAAGCAGTGCCGGGAGGTTGCAATTAGGTGGCACAGGCTGATCATAGCAGACGTGCAGAGGTAGTCATTGGTTTCGTATAAGGGGCCGATCCGGATGAAAAAAATTCAACTTTCGCGCGCGCAAAAATTAGAAAGAACCGATTGCAGTTATTGATTTTGCGATGTTCTTTTCGCTGATGAATTGAGTATTAAGGGCGTAACTTCCGGCAGAGCGGAGACGATAAATTTGGGTTCCGACTTCGAAAGATATTCGCGTGTGTGCGTTCCCGTCGTGACACCAATTGCATCGACACCGGCATTGCGAGCCATGTCGAGGTCGTAACTGCTGTCTCCAATTACGATTGACTCCGCAAGCGGAATTCCCAACTTATTCGTTGAATAAATCACCATTTCCGGATCAGGCTTGTGTTTCGTCACTTCTTCAGCACCAACAACCAAACTGAAATATTGGGTGAGTGAGTGATATTCGAGTACAGTGTCAATGAGATGACGTCGCTTAGAAGAAGCAATGCTAATAAGAATTTCAGCATCACGCAAAGTTCGCAGCATTTCTTCAAGTCCGGCAAATGGCGGACATATCTCTATTGCACGCTTATCGTATATATCGCGATATCGTTGCGCGACTTCTTCGTGCCAGCGGCTCTCGTGATCGGGAAATAGAATCTCGATTTGGCGCACCAGCGGGATGCCGATAAGGTGCGACCACAAGTCCAGCGTCTTGTCGGTGAAGCCATACTCAACGCAAACATCGCGCATCACATCAACAATGCCTGGCGCTGAATCTACGAGAGTTCCATCGAAATCAAAAATAGCTAGCTTGTACAACTTGTTTCTCTCACATTTCGATTGGACTCAATCAAGCCGCGGAAGCGGGCGAAAAGATACGAGGCATCATGCGGACCAGGGCTTGCTTCCGGATGATATTGCACGCAGATGATCGGCAAATGTTTGTGGCGGAATCCCTCGACGCTGTTATCGTTGAGATTGATGTGCGTGAGTTCCAGATCCGCAGGAAGCGTGTCGGTGTCAACAGCGAAGCCGTGATTCTGGCTTGTGATCTCGATTTTGCCTGTGCTCAAATCTTTCACCGGCTGATTTCCACCGCGATGGCCGAACTTCAATTTATAAGTGCGCGCGCCGAGTGCAAGCGCGGTGAGCTGGTGCCCGAGGCAGATGCCGAAGACAGGCAAGTGCGACTGCAGCATTTTGCTCACTTCACCAATGATGTCTTTGCACGCCGCTGGGTCGCCGGGTCCATTAGATAGGAATATGCCGTCCGGGTTGCTTGCCAGAATCTCTGAGGCTTTCGTTGAAGCCGGGTAGACCGTGAGGCTCATGTCTTCTTTTGAAAGGCAGTTCAATATATTTTGCTTGCAGCCGAAGTCGAGCACCGCGACTTTGAATTTGCCTGAGCCGAGTGTGTATTTTTCGCGCGTGCTCACCTCTTCGGTGAAGTCGGCGCCTTCCATCAGTGCTGATTTGAGAGCTGTATCGACGAGCTCTTTGGGGTCGAGAATTTCGGTTGAAACTGCGCAGCGCATGGCGCCTTTGTCGCGGATGTGCCGCGTGATTGCACGGGTGTCTACGTCGGAGATGCCGATGACGCCCTGCTCCGCGAGGAACTGATGCAATGATTTTTCGGCGCGCCAGCTGCTGTATCTGCGGCTCAGGTGGCGCACAATCATTCCGCGCGCGAAGACGCGACGTGATTCGATGTCATCGGTGTTAGCGCCGTAGTTGCCGATTTCGGGATAGGTCATAGTGACAACCTGTCCGGCGTAGCTTGGGTCGGTGAGTATTTCTTGATATCCGGTGAGGCTTGTGTTGAAGACCAGCTCGCCTGTTCTTGTTCCGGTGGCGCCGAAGCCGATGCCGCTGAACGTGCGCCCATCCTCCAGAGCCAGGAGGCAGGGTGTACCAGGGGAAGTCCCGTTGCGGGGTGCGTAAGTCATGTTGTGTTTCTTCTCACTTGAGCTCGTCAGGAGTCCGTTGTGTGAACGTCAGCTGTCTGCGTCCTTCTTTCATCATTTCTTCTTTCGCCATCCCAGCCATCCTTGCGGAATCGCTGTGTTCCCTATTTTTACAGCCATCTTGAGAGTCGGCCGCCTTCGCCCTGACCGCGGCGCCGCCAGCTCTGCTTGCGACTAGATTAGGATTATAACAACAAAAGTCCGCTATTCCTCTGCGGTAAAGCTTTTCGTTATCAGTTATCAAGCTCGCCGGGTGCATATATTGTGTGAAGGAATGTTGATTTAGTGCTCGTGCTCCGTAGTACCCGGAGGTCTGTCTAAGGGACCTCATGCCGTGTCTCGCTTGCACTCGCCAACGGTTTCCATCGGCAAGGCTTGGGCCGGATCCAAAGAACGTATTTATGGAGCCGAAGCGACTAGGGCGCGGTGCTCGCACTTCAGTTTCATTTCAAGCACACATTTCGAGAAGCCAAGCGAATACCTGTGCTTATCGAAATCCTGCAAAACGGAATTGTGTTTAGCCACACTAATCACAATTCACCTGTTTCCGATTAGTGGTGCGATTCGAAATCCCGCAAACGAAGAAAGTGATTAGCGGAACTGTTCAAATTGCACAAACAAGCAAAGCTGAGTTGCAATGAGGCACGCGCACGGGGCTCTTTACTTCGCAATTGTGAGGATTTAGACGCTCCTAATTAATAAATATCTTCGCCAAGCACAATCAGACCCTCAACACCAGATAAAATAAGTCCGTCGAAAGAAAGGCTGACAGGACATTCATGAACGCATTCTATTCTGGTATCTTCCCCGCTCTCACACCGCACCTCATTGTTACCTTCGGTATCGTGATTGCAGCTCTCTGGAACCTCTTCGCGCCAAACAAGCGCTTCGTGACTCCAGCGATGAGCTTCCTTGCACTCGTGTTGGCGGCAATCACCTTCACCGGTCAGCTAGATATTCCGACCACCAGAATTTTTGAAGGTCTATATACGGTAGACAAATTCTCGACAGCCTTCGGTCTCATCTCATGCATTGTCAGCGCAATCGTCGTGCTCATGACGACGGGCTATGAAAGCAGGTTCGGTCCTAATCGCGGCGAGTACTACGCGATTTTGCTCACCGCAACTCTGTCGGTGATGTTCCTCGGTGGCACCACCGATTTGATCATGCTTTTCGTCGCGCTTGAAACACTCACCATCTGCTGCGTCCTGCTCTCCGGCATGAACAAAATCGACCTCAAGAGCAACGAAGCAGCACTCAAATACTTACTATCCACAGCCGCCACCACAGCCACGTTCATGTACGGGCTCACCTTCTTATATGGATTGACGAAGTCAACAAACTTCTACGACATCCAGGCGAAGTTCTTCCAGGTGGCTCAGTCACCATCCATGGTGGCGATGATGCTTATCGTCTTGCTCATCAGCGTCATGGGCTTCAAACTCTCGATGGTTCCCTTCCACATGTGGACGCCTGATGTATACGAAGGTGCGCCGACTCCTGTTACGGCGTTCCTCTCGGTCGGTTCCAAAATCGGCGGTCTTATCGTGACATTGCGCTTGCTCACCGTTGTCTTCGGCGCTGCGTCAGCCAATTGGATTCCGTTGATTGGAATTCTTTCAATTCTCTCGATGGTCGTCGGCAACTTCATCGCGCTCTGCCAGAAGTCAGTCAAGCGCATGCTTGCTTACTCGTCGATTGCGCACGTGGGGTACTTCCTGATTGCGCTCTGCGCCAATACCGCTGACAGCCTCTCGTCAATGTTGTTCTATATTGTGGTTTACGGATTCATGAACCTCGGCGCATTCACCGCGGCGATCATCATCGAAAACGAACTCGGCAGTGACGACATGGAAGATTGGGCTGGTTTGATCAAGAAGCGCCCCTTCGTCACAATTGCAATGGCAGTTTTCTTGTTGAACCTCGGCGGTTTGCCGGTGCCTCCAGCAGGCTTCCTGGCTAAATTCTTTGTGTTCTGGGCTGGTATTCAAATGTACTCGACACTTGGATATGTCCTTGTCGGTGTCGGTTTGATTACATCAATTCCGGCGGTGTTCTACTATTCGCGCGTTGCAATTAAGATGATCGTTCGTGACGAATCGCCGCTCGTCAGCCGCCTGCCGCAGCGCCGTATGCCTGTTGGCGACTCGCAATTCGGACCGGTTGTCGCCATTCTAATCGCGCTTGTCGGCGTTACGTTGACCAGCACGACGGCAGTTACACCGCTCATGCAATTCGCAAATAAAGCTGTGACATCACTCAGCACGCCAGCTCAAATCGGATCGGTTCCGACCGTGACGAGATAGTGCCTGCCAGCTCTGGCGGTGAGATGTCGGAGAATGGAGAGAAGCTAGAAGGTCAATCGCCCGCGCGCGCCGCGCGGGCATGGGATTTGAGCGACAGTAAGCTTATTGGATTTGCTCTGCTGGGACTGGGTTTGCTTATTGCGTATTACTTCCCGTGTCTAAGCGGGCAAGGTGATTTTTACTTTTCGGATATCGCCTTCTACTTCGAGCCGTTTGCGCATTTTGTGCAGCAGGAAGCTCGGCTGGGGATTCTGCCTTTGTGGAATCCGTATGTGTACAGCGGAATGTCACAAGTTGCAGTGCCTTCGCCTGGATTGTTTTATCCGTTTAGCTGGTTGATGTTTTTGATGCCGTTTTCGGCTGGGCTATCTATATATATGATCGTCCACCAGGTTTTGTTTGGTGTTGGCGCGTATTTGTATTTTCGGGATTTGGGATCTAGTAGAACGGCGTCGGTGCTGGGCGCGATGGCTGTGGCTCTGGGGGCGTATTCGTTTTCACTAGTTCGGAATTTTACTTTGCCGGCTTCGATGGCTTGGTTGCCGCTGGCGTTGTGGTGTGAAAGACGGATTGATTTTGGGCGGAGTATGAGCCGGCGAGCCGCCGGCGCTCCCGGGGCATCCGCTTCTCTCGGGGCATTCGCTTCTCTGGGGGCTTCTGCAACTGGCGATTTATCGGGATCCAGGGAGAACGCAGCTGGCTTAGCTGAAAAAGATGCGGGTGCTCAAGATATGGTAGGGGCGCCTCATGGGCGCCCGGGAGGGACTCGTGGGCGCGAAGCGGGCTCGGGTTTGTTTCCTTATGTATTCGGGCTTGTGTTTTCTGTGGCGATGATTATGTATGCCGGGCGCCCGGAGGTTGGGGCGCCTGAGCTGGTGCTGATCGGAATTGCTTGCATCAGCAAATTTTTGCAGGCGTTGTTCAAAAAGGAATTGCGGCCCTGGATGTGGCAGGAATTATTTTTGAAGCTTGGTGCACTCACACTCGGGGTTGCATTGTCTCTGCCGATGATTGGACCCGTGCTCGACTGGACTAAAGTTTCACCGCGTGCGACAGGGATGGCACCTAAGTGGGTCTTCACCTGGAGTTCCAATTGGTACGATTTTCTCTGCCTCTTTCTGTCGCAACCGATGGGTGATCTGACTGCTTTGAATGACTACTCGGTGCAGCTACGCGCACTTGTATCTAGCCGCGGAAGCCACGTTCCATTTCTCACATCGACTTACATTTCGCCTGTTATCGGAACTTTATCGATATTCGGCCTGTTTGATCGTACCTTCAAACAACGCTGGATCGTGGTATCACTACTTATCGGTTTCATTTTCATGAGCGCCGGAAACTACACTCCTTTCGCACCGGCCATAGTATCACTATCAAGTTTCCTGGCAACCTTCCGCTACCCGGTCAAGTTGCTTATATTCCCAGCAATAATTCTGATACTGCTTGCGGTACGCGGCTTCGACTCCATGATTGAAGGGCGTCTCGGGCGCGCGCTGCTTGCGGTGGTCTCGGCAATCTGGCTCGTCGTTTTGTCTTTTGCACTTATCCTTTATGCCTTCCCAGACATTGTCATCCATGCAAGTAAATTGCCATGGCTTTTTCATGGAACGCATCCGCGATCATTTTTGATCAATGCCGAAATGCTTATGGCTGGTAGCATGCTGCACGCGGCCGCGATAGGCATTGCGACTTGCGCAACGGCATTCATCGTTTGGCGGATTGTTCAACGCAATGGCTCTGTATTGAAAGAAACCGACAAAGGAATCCTCAATGTCTGTTCAATGTTTTTGATCTGCCTCACAGCTTTTTGCTTGCTTCAATCATCAATAAAGTTCCGCCAAACTGTTCCATTTGGATTTTTCGAGCATCCAAGCAAAGTCGCTAGAGTGCTCGCAAATACGTTCTCTCCAGCAACCGTCGGTGCTTTCCGGGTCGTAAATCTTTACTTCGACCCACTAACAGTTCCGAAAAACTATAAAGCACGTCCAGGAAGTAAATTCGAAGAAGATTTCTTCCAGTACGCGCGAGAACTGTGTCTCTACAAAACGGTGCTCGACTACAACATTCCGAGCAGCAATGGCTACGAAGCCGCCGAAACATCATATTATCGCGACTTCTTCATCGATGCACTTCAGTTCTGCACACAAGCCAAACACGAAGTAGAAAAGCGCGTGAGCGATCTGCCGATGCACCGCTTCGCCATGCTAAGCGCCACCGATTCTGCAAACACGCAATGCTATCGCGATCGCGAAGACAATCCAATCCGCGAATTGGACCCAACTCTATTCGAAAAAGTCCACGAAGATAGAAGTATCAATTACCGCCTATACAAAGTACGCAACCCACGCCCGCGCATTTACTTCGCCGACAAAATCGAAGCCGTAGAATCCTTCGACAAACTCCGCGCCGAATTCCTCAAACTCACCCCAATTTCCATCGACACAAATCCTCGCCTCTGCTATTTAAAGTCGAGCGATATGTCCAGCGGAGTCCCCGGGAGCGCCGGCGGCTCGCCGGCTCCTAACTCCGCCAAAACCGAACTCGTACTTAAAAATGACAACGGCCAGTCCTTATCTCTAACCGCCACAACCCCAACCCCGCGCCTCTTGATCATCGCAGACCACTTCTTCCCCGGCTGGATAGCCACCATAGACAACACCCCAACCACGATCCTCCAGGCAAACATAATCAACCGCGCCATCCTCGTCCCCTCCGGAACTCACGAAATCCGCATGCTCTTCAGACCTCAATCAATGACCCTGGGTCTAACCGCTTCCACGGTCTCATTCTTCATTTTCGCCATCGGTCTGACATTGATAAGCAAAAGCAAAACACTAGCGCAACTCTATACAAAAAGTGAACCCGCACCTGAAGCCTCAAGCGCGGATTCATCATCTCAATAACCTTCAAAACCGACTATTAGTAGTCTTCCAGCGAAACGCCAATGCGCGGCAATCTCACCACATCTCCAACTTTCAGATTGATCTCTTCCTTGTTCGCATCTCCAAGTTTATTCATATTAGCGATCTGAATAACCGTAGAAGCTAGACCACCAGGACTGTACTTCCATGACCACGGCATTGGGTGCCCTGATTGGTCAGCCTCCCCCATATGGTGCGTGTAATCGTAAGCCTGTGTTAGCCGCTCCCCTGCGAAAGAAACGAGGGAATTTCCGGGCTGCACAATTCTGAACGGCGAAGACAGCGGCGCATCACCATCTACAATCTCAACCTTATCCCAGGTGCCTGTTTTTGCATTCCAGTTTTCCAGATTCAGATGCTCCATATTCGCAAGTCTGCTTTTGTCGGTGCAGTGAGCGGCAAAATCATCATTCTTGTCTTTGGTTTCTGCAAGCAATTTATTTCTGTCTGGTCCTTCCAGCGGTGCCAGCGCTTCAGCCAACATCTTCGCCGGTCCTGGCTGACCAGAATAGGAGTTATCCAGCGCATCGGCACACTTTGTTGACATTGAATGAATATACTCAGCCTTGCTGTTGTCTTGCGCAGCCACACTCTGTTTACCAATTAGATCTAACGATTCTTGATACATCTTCGAACTCGCATTCTCGTCGGGAGCAATTTGCGATTTCAATGTGGGCTCGTTCTCAAAAGTCATAGCTTTTCCTCTACCAGTTGTCTCTACCAATATTGCCTCTCCTCCCGTAAACATTTCCGGAACCATTAGTGACACTCCTGTGACCATGCTGGGACAACTACGAACCAATGGTCCCTGCTGGAACGCTTACCTGGAACGCTTACCTCGAACGCTTACCTCGAGCGGCTCCGGTTCAAGATTCTGGTAGGCGCACGCGAACTCCCCTTGCGGAGAAGTAACACCACGCCAAACGTACCCACTTCAATTTGCTTCAATTATGTGTAGGGGCGAGGTCATTCCTCGCCCTCGTAAAAATGCAAAAGGCACGCCACTCTCGTGAGTGAATGGCGTGCCTCTGCCGTGTGTTGCCAGAGAAAATCTCGTGACTATGTTCCTGATTTTTTGTATGTCTCACGCTCAAATTGCGGAATGTGCTGCCACTTCGGGTTGAAGTGATACATGTTATCCGCCGGATTTACCGGAACAGGAGTAGAATCCCATCTCTTCGTGTAATTTGCCGAATGTCTGCCGTCACTACCGATGGTGACTTCAGTTGAACCGGAAGACTTGCTCCAATCATTTGTATGATTGAGGCGCAGGCGTACAAACGAATTCCCATTGCTATCTTTGCCTGTCTCCCAGCTGGCGCTATTGAGCGGATCTTGATCTTTCAGCTGTTTGTTCAATTCACGCATCACGCGATCAACCGACTTCGGATTTTCTGCGAGAGCTTGCAACATTTCCTGTACTTTCTCAACACTGCCACTGCGTATCGCATCGCGCATGCCGTTCAACATCAGGTTCTCGGTGCGCGAGAGCGGCAGTTCCTTGGGCTCTAGCTTATTACCGAGGCGATCGAGTGCGCCTTCAATACGCTCACCATTATTCAACAAATCACGCAACTTACCGATTCCATTCTTCTCATCAGTAATTTCCAACTTGCCAAAATCTTTGCCAATCTTCTCACCGGCTGCACCGGCGGCTGCGCCTGCAGCGGCTCCAGTAGAGGCTGCACCACTGAGCAACTCGAGTGCATTCATGCCTGTTGCTGGTGTGCTCTCTGCTTTTTCTTCGGTCTCTACTGGAACTTTCTTTTCAATTTCGTCTGACATTTGCCTATCCCTCTTTACCTTTACTTTGAACTCCCCGTTCAACGTCTTCAGAATATTTTTTGCACCTGACATTTTCCTGACACACAATCCCGAAAAGCCTGTAAATACGAGGTTTGCGGACTCGCGCACGAGGTTCGCGCGTTATTGAATCTCGCGTTGCGCATTTCACTGTGTTTAAGTCGGTTCGTCAAGAGGCGCATGCATAGCTGGATCTACAGACTGATCACTATTGTTCGTCAATCGAGAATTAAAATATATAGATGAACATCGTCCTATTCGCCCCGGGATCGCGGGCGTCCCGCCCGCTCATAAACATCTCTGGTAGTAATGCTGAAACAGCACGACACCCGAATCCATTGACAGCCCCGCAGCTTCTCAACAACCAGCCAAAACCCAATCCCCAGGGGCGATTCGATCACCCCCACCCCAGTGTTATATAATGCCCCCTGTGCCCTCGTAGTTCAGCTGGATAGAACACCTCCGTCCTAAGGAGGGTGTCGGGAGTTCGAATCTCTCCGAGGGTGAGCTTTTCCGGGATCGGTATATAGCGGGCCCTACATGGGCCCTACATAGAAATCAGATTCTCAAATAAACCAACCGGAGCAAATTCTCCGTGAACATCGTCAACACTCCTAAGCTCGACGCAATCAATTGGCGGAATTTTTGCTTTTTCTTTGCCGTTTTGATTTTGCTGATCGCTCTATATCCATTGAGTGTATTCTGGCGCGTAAGTAAAGCGGAGCAGAAGCTTTTCGGCAGAAGCTATTTGATACCAATGTCCTTTCAAGAACGGCGGTATACCGACGAGCCCACGCCAGCATCATTTGGAACAATGACTTATTCGTTCCAGCGCCAAGGCAAGCAAGTAAGAGTGTATAAGCAGCTAATCAACGGCTTTCAGCACACCTATGGCTCTGCTCTTGTTTCATTTGAATTAGGCGAGAATGCGTCGGATCTTTTGTTCAGACTCAATGAATATCTAGAAGAGTATTTCGGAAAGGATGGAAAAAGCAAATACCATTACTTAAACACCAAAAAGGATTTGGCAAACAACGCGATCGGTCGAATAGTTGGAACTGAAGCAAGAATCCAAGGACTAAACGGAAGGAATGCGCGAAACTTCCTCATCAGCCGCATATTATGCGAAATTGAAAACGGCAGAGTCATTAATCACTATCAGGACCCACGTGTTCAACAGTTGCCCAGTTTGGAGAAATATGGCTGTCCCGGA
>JBIKOL010000048.1:0-50387 GCA_044358055.1 Obscuribacteraceae bacterium (SeqCode) | reverse complement strand
CCATGGTTGCTCCTCCTGATTCTACTTTTCGGAGCGATCCTCGTCTAGCCTGTGTCTACTCAATTGGGTACAGCCCAAGACCACGAAAGATCGATTCCCACTATTCCATCTAGTATTTTCGATCCTAAGAAGAGAAAAGCAGGATGGGTCTTGGTTTTTTGCGCCAATAACCATCCTGCTTTCTCCGGGTTTCAGAGAACCTTGAAGCTTTCAATGAAACCCTTTCGATTGTTCGCGAATTGCTCCATCTGCTGGAACTTGTCCAGGTCGATCTTGCCCGTTCGCAGAAGCGCACGGGTAGTCGACTGGAACGACTTGATCACCGCTTCCCATTTCTCCTCCGCCGTGAAGGTGAACTTCATGGTCGGGAAATAGAAGCGAGGGTGAATCAACGCCGTGCCGCGCTTGGCCCAGCGAGCCGGATCACGCTTCTCATCGCTCCAGGGATAATCCCTCCGCTGGTAGTCCTCCCACCAGTACATCAACTTGTTCAGGAATCCCGGCTGTTTGTGGTCGGCGAAATAGCCGGCAACAATGGTGTTCGGCGACACATCAAAGTGGCGCACAGGCACACCAATCGGGCAGGTTCCATCCCAGGTCAGCGCACCGTCAAGCAGACGGATGCCGTTCCAGTTTTGCGAGGCAATGAAGCCCGGCAAGGCAATGCTTCCGCGGATAGCGTCGGAGAGGCGCGCCGGCTTGTCCGAAATTTGCTCGACCTGAGCAGACTCCGAGATGCGGAAGACACCCCGGGCGGTGAACAGGATCTGGTGCTTGCCGGTCTCGCCGTCAATCGCCATGGTCCAGTATTTCTCCGGCCAGACTGGCACCAATTGGTCGATCCACTCGCCGACCTTTTCAGTCGTGTAAATCGATTTCTCCGGGCGCGTCGTCTCGAAGCGCTCTTTGAAAAGCGCCGTGTAGAGCAAGCGCAGAATCCCCGGCTTACCGGTGAGCAAGCCCTGGAAATCAATCGCGATAGCCTGCCGAACAATCTCCTCCGGAGACATTCCAGCGGCAAGCATGAGCGTACCGAAGGAACCACCGCTGATACCACCGATCGTGCACAAGTTTTGCAAGAGTCCGGCCTTGTGCAGAGAGTAAATCATGCCAGACAGAGCGAGAATCGCCCGCGAGCCGCCGCCTCCACCAACAAGGTGAAGTTCATCACTTGCGTGATGTTGAAGGCCGCTAGCAGGGCAAACAGCGATATTGCGTGCTTTCATAGTTTTGCTCCATTAGCAGCAAGAGAAGGGGGGAAGCACAGCGACTGCGCTTCCCCCCCTCCATTTTTTCTTGTTAGACGGCTGGCAATTAGCTCTTATTCCTTGAGGGAACTTAGAACATTTCGACTACCGGCTTTTCTTAGTTTTGCCTACCGGTCACGGAGATGCTCCGCTATTTGCAGCCATGAGCCGGATCAAGCGCCAGAACTCTGCTCTTGAGCAGCTCTGTAGCCTGGTGCGGATCATCAGGAAGATCAGCCGAGGAAATTGCATCGCCAATGGCGACCTTGCATCCACGGCGATACCAGGCGAAACCCACGATGGGAATCAGCCACTGGATTGGAATGGGCAGCTTCGTCATCCAGCCGGACAGATAACGCCCATAGCGCATGTAACCAGGAACGATGTAGACAGGGCGCCCCAGAATCCGCGCGGCTTCACGTGCCATTCGCGCCGTTCCGGATTTGAAATTGCGCACGGTTCCGTCCATGTGCGTCCAGGCTTCCGGGAAGAGACAAATCACGTTTGCCTCGTCATTGGAGGTGAGAACTTTCACCGAAGCTTTGAGTGCCGCAGCCCCGTTATCGAGGTCGACACTGTACGCGCCCCAGCTTCCGAACCAGCCCCCGGCGGCATTACCGAACGCACGCATGACGCCCTGAGCCGCAGGATATCTCGCCTTGCGATTCAGAACATATGGCGCGACAGCGAGGTCCAGCATGCTGCCGTGATTGAAGATGAGAATGAACGGACCTGGCATCGTCGCCAGCTTCTCGTTGTTCTTCACGTCGACCTTGCCGACGAAAAGCCTGATCAGCCCGCGAGCAAACGCGAGAAGCTTTTTCTGCTTCTCATCATCCGGTGCCGGACCGAGCACGCCGCATTCCTGGTATTTGGCGCCAAGCGCCTGAGCCCGTCTGATGGCTGGAAGCCACTTGCAGGCAAAAAACAGAGCGGCGACACCGGCAAGAGCCAGCGCCACCACCCACAGTGACATGATATGCATAGAAAACTCCTTGTGGAGCTCACAAACGATTATCCGAAAGCGCCTACTTAGCGCTTCTTGGCTTCTTCCAGAAGCTTGCGGACTTCTTGCTTGATCACCGCTATCGCCTCGATAGGATCTTGCGGCAGGGTTGAGGCATCGATAGCATCGCCAACCATGACGACGCCACCGTAGTTGGTGACCTTGCTCTTTGCAAACTCGCGCAGCAACTGCTCACGAGCCTGCTCAACGCGCGTCCGCTCTTCTGGGCTGAGCTCGTCTAGCTTCAGCTTGAAGATCGGGTTCCAGTAACGCGGGTTACGCAGAGCGCCGAACATGGAACGCAAGCCCTTGAGGTAGCGGTGCGTCCAGCCGGCGAATTTGGGATCCCAGCGGTAATGGATGGCAACGGGAACGATCTTGATGGGTTCGCCTGAAAGCTCCATTGACTCTCGAGCAACACGGATGGCGCCCGGGCGGAAATGTTCTTTCAGATCGAAATCATCGGGAAGCAAACCACCCTGAGGAAAAATTCCCAGAGAAGGCTCGCTGCCGGGAAAACTTCCCACGACAAGGAAAGCCAGGACTGCCGCGATAGCGCCCAGGCTTGACCCTGCAGAAAGCGAGAAGACGAAACCGGCCAGAGCCAGCATCCAGAGGACACAGGCCAGACCGAAGCCGATGCGGAAGCTTTTGTCCGCCACAGCCTTGCTGCAGCCACGCTCAGCGGCAGCACCACCGCATTCCTGCTTGGTATTGACGGAAATGACACCGCCAAGAGCTGCAAGAACACCGAAGATGCCTTTGAGCTGACCACTGTCCGTAAGCATGCGAAGATGACGACCAGCGCCGAGCCGAAGCATGGCGAAGTCGCACGGGAGTTGATGGTTAGCGGCAAAAATCACTCGCCCATGACGGGGAGCCTTTTCCTTGCCGTAAACCTTGACCTTTCCGACGGTGAGTGAAGTGAGCAGTCGAACGAATCCACAGGCTGCGAATTCGCTGAACCAGCTCGATGCGGGCGGCACGTATCCGCTTTGCGAGAACTTGCTGGCATGGCGCTTCCAGTACAGAAACCAGCCAGTGCTTCCCAGCAGAACGGCAGCCGCTGCGATGAAGAAATGGGTCATCATTTTGTCCTCGGAAAATCCGTTGCCAGGCAACGGGAGTTTGAGAAGCTGACACCAGACCTGGTGTCACGCGATCTATACAGGTAAATCACAAGAAAGCGGCGCCGGCCCGCAGAAGAACCGGCGCCACCCCTTGCTTAAGCTCAGTCCTTGAGCTCGTACGACTGGAAGATCGGCTTGACGGGAACCTTGTCCAGCTCCCGCATATTGCCGTCCATCACATGCTGCATCGTCTCTTCCGTCGCCGCACGCAGCCCACGAGAAGTGGGAGCCTTGCCGGACAGACGGCAGGTGAGCGCTTCGCAGAGCATGTTGAGCGCCGCAACGCGGCCCGTGTCGCCCGCAGCAGCCGCAGCCTTCGCACCCTGGATGGCGACCAGCATGGCCACGATGTCGGCCAGCGGCTGGTAGACCTCGTACTCGGTGATCAGTTGCTCGTCGGCGAGCTTCTCACCATACTTGAACACGAGGTTCACGAAGTTCCAGCGCCAGGCGAACCACTGCTTTGACGCAAAGTTCAGGTGCGCAGCAAAGCGCTTATCGAGTGCGTTGCCGGCGCCGACCACCTTGCCGAAACGCGAGCCGGTATAGCTGTGGTAGAGGAAGGGGACGAACTGCCGCGCCGCGCCGAGGATCTTCTTGCGCTTCGCAAAGAGCCCGCTCTTGTTCTTCCAGAGAGTGGCGATGATGCTCGGGATACCGAACAGCGTCTTCTTGCCGTTGGGCATCAGGTCGAACATGTTGACGCCGGCTTCCTTGAACCCGTAGCCGAGGTCTTCCAGACCCGACTGACGCATCGCCTTGACGAGTGCGTTCACTCCGGCCTGAGCCAGCATCGGGTTCGGACCCTCGTACACCGTCGAGACCAGCGCATTGAGCACGTAGTCACCGATCGGGTGGCCCTTGAAGAAGGTGCGACCGCCGTGGATTTCGATGCCGAACTTGCACATCACATCGCGCAGTTCGTTGGTGCTCCAGGTCTTGGCGATCATGGCCGAGAGGTCGCCCGCGCGCCCCTGGTCGATCTGGTCAGCCGTCCAGCGCGAGAGCATCTCGGAGCCGGCGACCGCAGACGCGATCATGGACATGCGGTACTTGATGCCCTGGCGCTTGTCGAGCGTCTGACCGAAGGTCTTGCGCATCTTCACCCACTGCGGGGAGCTCGCCAGAATGATGCTCATCATGATCGAGGCACTGACGCCGACCGCCCAGCGACCGTCGTCGAGATCCTTGAAGATGGCTTCCAGACCGTTGCCCGGCAGGATGTTCTCCACCGGCACCTTGAAGCCGTTGAAGATGAGCCCGTTGTTCTCGAGCGCAGGCTGGAGAACGTGCAGGTTATACCGGTTCAGACGGAACTCGGGCGTGTCGGTCAGCGGGAGGTCGACCTTCACGACTTTGAACTCGCCGTTAATCTTCATGAACACGGCGGCCTGCGCGCCATAGGTCGCGCGCGAGATGAAGAGCTTCTCGCCGTAGATGCGCAGGAAATCACCTTCGATCACACCGTAGGTGCGAATCTTGGTGATGTTGCAGCCGGCGGAGGGCTCGGTACCGGCGAAGGCTCCCTGGAAAAGCGACGAGGCCATGTACGAGAGGAAAGTTTGCTTCTGCTCCTCGGTGCCGAAATGCTTCAGTGCGCCGACGGGGCCGATCAGAACCTTCACGGACAGAGTGCCCGGAACGATGGGGTCGCCAATGCGGCCGAGACGCAGCATGATCTGAGCCAGCTCGTGCATGGTAGCACCCGTGCCACCATACTCGACGGGGATCGTCAGACCATAGAAACCGGCCTCGGTAAGGTCCGCTTCCAGAGCCGGGTTGAAAGCACCCGTCTCCAGGAAAAGCTGACCGCGACCGAGATAATCTTCCACAACCGCGACGCAGCGATCGAGAACCGCGGCAACGCGCGGACTCATCGTGCGGCTGCGCTCGCTCATCGCGAAAAGACGCAGGTCGAGGTTTTTGGAGAGAAGCGCTTGCTGGACAGCTCCAGGCAGAGCGCGGTGCTCATTGGCAGCGGACTGAGCGCTGTCAACTTGATTCACCGCATCGATTTCCTGCTCATTCTTGCCGGCACGCTTCAGCGCGTCGGAGAGCAGATCATCGGAAGAAGAACTCGTCTTGCTCATGCGAGTATTCCTTCTCAGTTGGTTGAACAATGTTGCCTTGCGATTCCGTGAGCCAGACGTCTATCGAGCGCTAGTGCGCACGTCAGAACGAGTTCTTGTTATTGTTTTCAGTCTCTGGTGGGGCTGGCGGGGGGAGGGGGGAGATCGGAATCTTTGGACATACACATAATGACCAGATACAGATCTCTTTTAAACTGCCGCCAGAGCCGCCACAGAAGATATTAAGTGCATTAAGACGTCAAGAAACTGTTGAAGCTACGGGTATTCGGCCTGTTTGAAAATGCTCTCAAAATTCAAAAACTAGTGAGGAATAAGCTTTCGAGCAATAGCGCAGCCACACTAAGTTCTAGATGTCATGAGCTTTCGCAGCGATCCTATCTGTTTCAGCTGGCGTCGAACTAGAGTTTATGAGCTGCGGATAAACTGCAAGGGTATTGAGATCATTTGCATTTCAAGCAGGATGAGAGCAGCCTTGCTCCGACCTTGCGAGCCCCTCATTCGGCCAGCTCTCGCTGGAGATTTCGAATCGCTGCTCCTACGAAGATCCCCCAGCTCAAGCACCGCAGGCAATACCAGGCGCAAGACAGAGTTTCCAACATGTAAACAATCAACTGAATTCACATTTGATTTGGTATGCTATATCCACCAGCTATCGGATAAAGCCATGACTGAAACCAGCACGGCTCCTGCCCTCGACTCCGCAACAATCGAAGCAGGGGTTTCAAAACTGCAAAATCTTGCCCGCGATTTTCATACGCGCAGTTGGTCACTTGCCACAAGCGGTAATTTCAGCATAGTTCTTTCACAGCAGCCATTGCGTTTGCTGATGACGGCCAGCGGAAAAGACAAAAGCTGCCTCTGCGCAGACGATTTTGTTGTTCTCGACGAATCCTTGGAGATATTGAAGGCAGCAAGCAATTCCGCTTCTCTAGAATCTTTGCGTCCATCGGCCGAAGCTGCCTTGCATGCCATGATTGTAGAGCAATTCCATGCCGGTGCCGTACTGCACACTCACTCGATCTGGTCGACTATTCTCTCTGACAAACGGGCCGGTGATGGCGAGATAAGCTTTAACGGATGGGAAATGCAAAAGGCCCTGAGAGGCATCAATACTCATGAAAGCAGTGTGACGCTCCCGATTTTCCCAAACGATCAAAACATGCATGAGCTTGCAGAAACAGTTAAGCAGCACAAACATAAAATATCCCATGGTTTTCTTCTGGTAGGACACGGACTCTACACATGGGGAGCCAATCTGGAAGAGGCTAAGCGGCACGTCGAAGCCCTTGAGTTTCTTCTGGAAATCAGCGGGAGAACAATTTGATGGCGCTAGTGCATATCCCGTCCAAAAATGAATATCTGCACTCGCAGGAAGAGATCAATTCATTTTTGCGGAACTACGGAATCACTTACGAATACTGGCAAAGCAAGCAATTAGATCCGGGCGCAAGTGAAGAAGATATTCTGGCTGCTTACGAAAATGAAATTGAAAAACTCAAGATAAAAGGTAGCTACCATAGCGCCGACGTAATCGATCTCAGCCCCACAACACCCGGGCTCGACGAAAAGCTGGCTCGCTTCTCGCGCGAACATACACATAGCGAAGACGAGGTTCGATATTGCATCAGCGGAAGAGGAATATTTCATATCAATCCGCAAGACGCTCCAGTTTTTTCAATAGAACTGGAAGCCGGTGATCTGATAAACGTTCCCACCGGAACGAGGCACTGGTTCAACCTTTGCCAGGACAAGACCATTCAAGTGATTCGTCTTTTTCAGGATAAAACGGGCTGGACACCACACTATATGGAAGACAATGTTGATGTTCAATACGCTGCTTTATGTTTTTCCGAAATGAAGCAAACAACTAAAACACAAAAAACGGTGGTGAACTCGTGATCGAACTCAGCGCAAGCGCAGTACTACTGGACATTGAAGGAACTCTTTCACCAGTCAGTTTTGTGTATGATGTGCTTTTTCCTTTTGCACGCGAAAATGCCAGATCATTTTTGGAAAAAAACTGGGACAGCCCTGCACTCTTGCCCGCCTGCGATCTTTTAGCTAAGGATGCAGGTTTTAGCGATAGCTATGTCTGGTTGAACGGACTTGACAGAGTGCAAGATATGATCGACCGAGTCATGAGTGAAGTAAACAAACTTATGGATGCCGATTCCAAATCGCGTGGTCTCAAGGAGCTTCAAGGGCTGATCTGGGCTGATGGATATGAAGCAGGAAAATTGCAGTCAAAATTATTCGACGATATTCCTCAAGCACTTGCATGTTGGAAAGCAAGCAAGCACTTGATTGCCATCTATTCCTCCGGCAGCTCTACAGCTCAACGTGTATTTTTTCAATACACGGAGTTTGGCGATTTAACTGATTATTTCAGCGGATTTTTTGATACGTCGTGTGGCCCTAAGCGTGAAGCGTCAAGCTATAAAATGATCGCTTCTCTGCTCAAGCGAGAGCCAGAACAAGTGGTCTTCATTAGTGATGTAATCGCGGAACTGGATGCTGCAAGCAGTACCGGCATGAAGACCTTGCATATGGTCAGGCCTGGTAATGCCGAGCCTGCAGGAGAAAAGCACCGCGCTGCGAACTCCTTCTACGATCTTCAAGTACTGGTGCCCGAAGAAATCAACTCGTGAAAAAAGAAGGGCCCCTACCAGACAGGCTGATTAAAGAGAATTAGTAAAGCTGCAAATTTCTGTTCAACTGTATCTGTTTGTTCAATTCGATTGCTTGCGTTGCTTCCCTCACTAGAGCAAGCTCTTGAGCCACAGGAAGCCCTTACTTAAGGATGCCAAAGGTTTGAAAACAGGCATCATGCTATCATCGCCAGCTTAGCAATCAGGAATAGTAGATGCTTTTTAACAGCTTCACCTATTTGATCTTCCTGCCACTGGTGGTGGCGCTTTACTGGGTTTTACCGCCGCTTGCTCGGCGGGTTCTTTTACTGATAGCCAGCTACGTGTTCTACATGCATTGGATGCCGGCTTACGGGCTTCTAATTCTAGGACTTACTGCTGCGAATTATCTTTTTGGACTTGCGCTTGATCGCTGGCAGCCGCAGGGAAAGCAGATATTGACCGCTGCGCTCGTATTCAATCTGGGATCTTTGTGCTTCTTTAAGTACGCTGACTTCCTCATAAAATCAGTCTGGAACGCGCTCCACCTCGGCAATTCCCTGCTCAACCTGAACCTCTCATTCGCAAGCCAAAGCCCAACGCTGAACATTCTGCTGCCATTAGGCATTTCATTCTTTACCTTTGAATTCATCCATTACCTTGTAGACATTTACAGAGGAGCAAAGCCGCTGACCAACTTCTGGTGGTTTGCTTTGTTCGCGGCTTTCTTCCCCTCGCAAATTGCAGGACCGATCAAACGCTTTCAGGATTTTGATGATCAACTAAAAGCCGATCGCAAGTTTGATCCTGCAATGTTTAAAGAAGGCCTGGCACTGATCTTTGTAGGTTTGTTCAAAAAGATGGTGCTCGGCGATAACCTCGGCCATGTCGTCGCTGTTGGCTTCAATGCCCCTGCTCAAATGGGCACAGTGGATGCCTGGCTTACGGCAGTCGGCTTCACTATTCAGATCTATGTGGACTTTTCCGGCTATACCGATATAGGCAGAGGTTCTGCCTTATTACTCGGATTCAGGTTACCTGCAAACTTCAACTGGCCTTTCCTGGCAGCGAACCTGACGGAGTTCTGGCGCCGCTGGCACATCTCACTTTCTACCTGGCTAAGAGACTATCTCTTCATTCCTATGGGTGGTTCGAGAGTTTCGAATTTCAAACTCAAGCGAAACCTATTTATTACCATGGCACTGGGCGGGCTCTGGCACGGTGCAGACTGGCACTATGTAATTTGGGGAATGTTTCACGGAGCCGGCCTGGTATTTTCGAAAGACTGGAGTGATTTCGTCTCCCGCACAGCATGGCTATCCCGCTTGCGCCCGCATCCACTCTGGCATTGCGCAGGGGTTGCATTTACCTTCACTTTCTTGATTTTCGCCTGCGTGCTTTTCCGCGCAGCAGATGTTCCTCAAGCGCTTCATGTAGCCAGCCGCATGTTCAACATAGCTGAATCTGCGCCTGTTATCACAGCCTTCATGAAATCAACCTTGCCTTACTCTCTTGCTGCCTACTCATTGTTCTTGATACTTGAGCAACTGGCTGTTAGAAAGCCTGAACTGCCGGTGTTGTCCCAGCTCTGTTCAATGTGGAACAACTCAGCTACTTTACGATTGGCATCGTATGCAAGCCTGGCAATAGCCATAATGGGCTTTGCACCTGAAGAAGTCGCCCCATTCATCTACTTCCAATTCTGATATGAACACAACACTAGAAAAGCCACGCACAAAAACGCTTCCTACAGGCAAACCAACAAGCCACCGCCCATGGTGGCTCAGCTGCCTGCAGCTTGCAGCCTTTCTATCAATTGGTGTCATTGCCCTGGAGTCATATTTCAACTTTGCCGGAGTTGGAAATGAAGAGTTTTTGGAGCCGGACTCTCACTTAGGCGTCAGGCACATAGCAGGAAAGAAAGTCACCTGGCGGCTTGAAGGGTTCTCTGATGACTACTTGAACAAAGATGGTTTGAGAGATAGCGAGCATTCACTCAACAAAGCCTCCGATACCTTCAGGATTGCGCTTTTGGGCGATTCCGCCACTGAGGGCATGCAGGTTCCCCTGAACGACACGTATGGCAAGAAGCTTGAAAAGCTTTTGAATAACAGCGGCGAAAAGCTACACAAGAGCTTTGAGGTGATCAATTTCGGTTGCTCGAGTTACTCAAACGGGCAGGAAACCTTGCAGCTCGAAGAGAAGGTCGCCGCATATCATCCGGATCTCGTGATCCTTATGTATAACCGTGGAGACTACCTGGAAAACATACGGGATCCCAGTACGTTGAAAGCCGAACCTCGCCCTTATTTCCACATGGATGATGCGGGTAATCTAGTTCAAGACAACACAATTATGGACGTGAACAAGAAGATCTTCAGGCACGATCCAGTGCTCGATTTTCTGCGAAGGAACAGCCGCATCTATGGAGTTCTTTCCCATACAAGTCTGACTCTGGGGCTGAACGAGCCTCTCTATGCAAAGCTCAAGAACAGCCTGCTTAGATTGCTTCCTTCCTCAAAAGACAGCTGGAAACACGTCCAGGCTGCCTATACAATCCAGGACCCATGGAAAGTCACTTCAAGCATTCTCCAGCGCGCAAATAGCGACTGCAAGCAGCTCGGAGCGAAATTCATGCTTGTCTGTTTCCCAAATATAGTAAATGACAAAGAGTATGGCACTCAGATAAGTACCCTCAGTCAAGACGCCAGAGCGCAAGGATTCATTTATGTGGACCTGTCCCCGTCTTATTCAGGGAAC
This sequence comes from Obscuribacteraceae bacterium (SeqCode), assembly GCA_044358055.1. Taxonomy (GTDB): domain Bacteria; phylum Cyanobacteriota; class Vampirovibrionia; order Obscuribacterales; family Obscuribacteraceae; genus JAIEPM01. The sequence goes on along the minus strand of JBIKOL010000048.1, from coordinate 39,527 downwards.
AAAGATCCGAAGTCGCTGTTCCTGAAGTATCACTTCTCCTCAGCAGGTCATGATCTGGCTGCACAGAAGATGTTTGAAGCACTCAAAGGAACGATTTGATCAAAAACCAGGGCGGGCAGAAAGGACTCTGCCGGGATCGCGGGCGTCCCGCCCGCATCTTATTAGCGTCCATTCTTCCTAGAATGGGTCAAACAAAAAAGCTGCCCTCAGGAGCAGCTTTATTAGTTTATCGATTTGAGCGTGGATTAAGTGTTAGCTAGAGCCTTATCCATCGCAGCACCGAGCTTGTCGTTATCTGCCATCATGTTGGTGAAGTCAGCACTACGATCTTGCTTGGTTGCTTGAGACACGTCAGCAACATTCTTGGACTCAGGCAGAGAGCCTTTATCTTCCAATGCTTTATTGGCTTTCATGTCCTGGGCATCTCTATCCAGTGTCTGCTGTAGCGCACGAGTCCCGCCGTTGGCGAAGGATGCCAGGGCTTTGTCTCTCTCGCTGGAGAAAACGTCCGCACCTAATGCCTGCGAAAGTACGCCGTTTTCGCTGCTTTTATCATTTGATACTGCCGGCTTATCTGCCATTGACATTGCCAAATTTCCTTTTACTAAGTTGGGTTATTTTCAGCCGAACCTGATGCGCCAAGTGACTTAATTGAAGCACAGAACAGAACAATGTCAAGTACATTTTATTTTGGTAATGCCTTGCTTACACCAGGTTTCTGGTTGTTTATATACTCGAGCTTTTGATACTGGACGGAGAGCAGATTAAATCTTAAAGACCCAGCTCTCCCGGACCAAACATCCGGGGCAATAATTCGGAAATCAGACAATGCTGTACTTCCCCGTCCTTGCCTTCTGCGACAACGCTGATGCTGCCACCGAACTCGCTGATGAACTGGCGGCAAGCGCCACACGGCCAGGCATCTTTGACGTTCTCGCATACGACGGCAATCATTGCGAACTCTCGGTATCCCTCAGACACAGCTTTAACAATAGCCGTTCTTTCGGCACAAATAGTATTGCCGTAAGAAGCATTCTCGACGTTGCAGCCAGTGAAGATTCTTCCATCTCGTGTCAGAACGGCGGCTCCAACTGGAAATTTGGAATACGGTGAATAGCTGTTTTTACAAGCTTCACGGGCCTTTTGCAAAAGCTCCAAAACTCTTTTATCAGCGTCAGCTGCCAATTCTTTTTGCAATTTGAGTCACCTTCTTTGTTCAGCAGCCAGTTTCGCGCTGCCGGGCTGAAAGTCTAACACTTTAAGCACAGTGAGAAGAAGTTAAACCTCAGTAATCGCAAACATATTACTTCGGCAACTGATTGGGCGATCCAGCCACACCTGTAGTATTGGCGGAACCATAATCAGCAGGCAGAACAAAAAGATCCTTCAGGCCCTGAACACATTGCGTTCTAACAGATTCGTTGTACTGGTTCAAGGACAGCGCATATTTATATTCGCCGATTGCTTCATGGACATTTCCAGTTTTCTTCAACGCTTGAGCCAGGCCAATATGAGCTTCTGCGTCCGTTGGGTGCTCGGCCACGTGAGCTCTTGCTGCTACGAGCGCATCCTGCCAGTTAAAATTCTTTGCCTGCATTTTTTGTTGTGCATTGATCACAAAATGATCGTGAGCAACTTGCATGTCAGTGGCAGACGGCGCTGGAAGCGGCGATCCAATATAAGTTACCGTCGCACGAGTAACCGAAAATGTATTGTGCGGGGTCGTCATTGAAAGAGTCGTATTGGGCGCATACGAATACATTTCAGTGGGATCAGCATGATTATCGAAATACCTTCGAAGCGGCGGGCCCAGCTTATCCTCAACCAGGTCAAAATCCAGGTCGCCGGGAGGAATGTGATTCACAAAAGTGGATTCGACGACGGCACCATTTAAATCATGCTCTTGATAAAGTTCGGTCACAAGATGCTGCTGTGAGTCATACCAATAATATGCCTGAGACTGAGCACCAATTTGCGTCGTCTGTCTGGCTGGTTCGCCCAAATAATATTTCAAATACTGCAGATTCATCAATTCTGGCTTGTGCGAAAGCTGCCAGAGCAAAAGCGCATAGGTTGGATCGAGAGCAGTCGCTTTTACAGACTGGAAGGCGCCGGTTTGAGTGAGCAGTGAGGAATCGGGTTGAGGGTCAGTTTTCTTGCTTTTCTTCGCTTCAGCCAACGGCACAAAAGCAATCGCTAAAGCGATCGAAAGAAAAAAGCTAGTAGCTATGCGCTTGCCGCCCACAGCAATTCCCCCTGATTGATAGGGCCAATTATACTCATCAATTGAGGCAAAACAAGGGTACTATGCATGTTTTCGGCTTAGTAATGCGATCATTTTTCTTCCTTTTCATGGGAAGTTCCCCACTGATAACCGTTTGGCAAAAGTCTGAATTCCTGAAAATGTGAAGCCGCAGCAAATATACGAAAGTCGAATAACAGATATAATCAGACAACTCTATTGCTGGATAGCAAGCGGGCATAACGCGGCTTTTTCTTGGGGCATATAAAAATGGCTGATGTTCTTTGTCTTGGCGAAATACTTGTTGACTGGGTATGTACAAGCGCTGGTGCTGAGCTAAGCGACGCACAGAGTTTCACCAAAGCCCCAGGTGGTGCACCGGCAAACGTGGCTGTGGGTCTTGCCAGGCAAGGAAGCAGCGCGGCATTCATCGGACGGGTTTCTACTGATGAGTTTGGCAAATGGTTGAAGTCAATACTTGAAGAAGAAGGCATCGACACGACTGGAACAGTAGTTGATCCCGAAGCACAAACTCGCATGGCTTACGTAGTAACCTTGCAAAATGGCGACCGCAAGCTTGCAGAATTTTCAAGAATTTCAGTTGCAGATTCGCGCCTCAGCCCCGGGGATCTGAAAGAGGCACAATTTGCAAGCGCCAGAGCATTGCATTTTGGCTCCATCAGCCTGATTGCAAGCCCAGCAACAGAAGCCACTCATACTGCACTCGAACTGGCACGCCAATATAAATTGCTTATTTCCTACGACCCTAATGTAAGAATCGGTCTCTGGCCTTCTAAAGATGTTTGCAAACACACAATCCTCTCGACCTTGAAGTTTGCCGATCTGGTCAAAATAAACCTGGACGAGCTTGAGTTTTTGACAGGATCCCGTGAATTTCAGGCAGCAGAAGCTCTGCGAAAAGAACATAACCTGCCGCTTCTGATAATAACTCTGGATTCGCAAGGAGCATGCTTCCTTACGGATCAAGGACAAAGAACGGTTCCTGGTTTTGAAGTGGAGTTCAAGGAAGCGACTGGCGCCGGTGACGGATTTGTTTCAGGAGTTCTTTCGGGCCTGGTACAAGAAATCGGAACGGCGACCGATAAAAGAGAAGCAATAAAAAATCTGAGTCTTGCAAAAATCGAGGAAATTGTCAGGCGCGCAAACGCAATAGGGGCGCTGACTTGCACCAAACCAGGCGCCATTCCAGCCTTGCCAAAACAAGAAGAAGTCAAGACATTTTTGTCAGCCAGATTGTCAGGTTGCGCAGAATAGCGAAACTGGCTATTTATGCCAAGATGTAAAAGCTGGACGGAAAACTGGGTCTCAGCGTAAAAGAACCACCCATTTTATCTTTCAACAATCTATAATGGTTCGATATTACTATCTTGGCGCTATGATTCATTCAATGGCACGGTTGCAAGGAGAGTCCTTCCCAATGAAATACGTTCTCCTCTCTGCTTTATCACTTGTTTTGATAAGCAATTGCCCGGCAAATGCCGACGATCGCAGCTCAGCAGGAGCCGCGACTCCGGTAAAACTGGGCGGTGATACTCGCAATAGACAACCAGTGCAAACGCCAGTCAGCACTGCTCCGTTGAGCACCACCGGTGCCACTACCGGAGCGGCAGCACCGGCAAGTACAAATACCACCATAGGTGGTGCCGCTCCGATAAAAACCGGCAGACTTCCTGCAGCAGTTGCTCCTGGAGCTCACCTGGGCAAAGGGCTTGTTCCCCCGCCGCCAGACGTGCCAATGCTAGCGGTTCCTAAGAAACGAGCGAAACGCGCTCGCCCCGAAGCCGCAGGAGCCCCAGGCGCACAAGTGCCCGCAGACGTCACGGTCGGAGCGGGCGGTCCCTACACTTTCAGTGGCAAGCCACAAGATCAATTCACTCAAACCTTTGACTGGCAACCAGATGATCCGTCCGATCAGTTAACCTTCACCGCTCACTACTCGGCTCTTAATGCCCCGGGCTCTCCTGGCGTGCACTTGAACTGGCTGCGCATTATGATGGGCAATCAGATTATCGCCACAGAACGAGATCTCCGCGGCAAAACTGATTTCAAATATGACATGACCAGAGGCGTCGTTCATGGTGTTAACCAGATAACTGTAATGGGCCAGGGCACAAACGGTGCGCTGGCAGAATGGAGATTGAGTACTCCCAGAAAGGTAAAACTCAAACAAGTAAATCCAGACGAAGTTGTAGTCGGACAAGATCTGGCCTTGAAAGGCTTGAATTTCGATCCTTCTCCGGCAAACGATACAATCACTATCGGCAGAAAGAGCATGCCTGCTACTGCAGCAACTCCTACCGAACTTACATTGCGCATTCCTAAGAATTTCGAGCCCGGTGAATACAATGTAAAAGTCACGGTTGCCGGCTTAACCAGCCACGAGAAGAAGGTCATTATTCGTGGCATTCCTGAGCTAACCGGTACAAACCTGACAGGGGTTCCACCAGGTTATCCTCTCGTTATTTTCGGCAAAAACTTTTCCAAGAAACTCGCAGACAACAAAGTCATGTTTGGTGGAACGCAGGCAGAAGTTACAGCTTGCAGCACCGAACAACTTACTGTGACTGTTCCGAATTTTTATACCGGTCTTAACGGCGACACAGGCGGTGTTGCAGGACAGGTTGGAATTCCTATTAAAGTAAAAGTTGGAAAAATCGATTCTATTAATAGCGTTCCAATCAACGTTGGAAATTCGGTCTGGAAAGATCCAGGTCTCTCCGGCGGACCAGACACTCCATCAGTGCCACTCGATTGGCGCAGACTGCTGGAGAATGGCGGCACCGCAGACCAGCCGGTATACACACCGTAAGCATTCAAAAAGCGCTCCTTTTGGGAGCGCTTTTTTTAGTAAAACAGCAGCACGGTAGATGGCGCCTCACGGGCGCCCCTACCATTTGGACGTGAATCCAATCTACTTTATTTGTTTACAGCAAGCTGCAGGCGGCGGCTGTCGAATATTCCTGGTTTGGCTCCGTCGAGAGCGTATTCAACCAGCAATTTTGAAAGCGCAAGACTATAGCCCATACCGTGTCCGTTGCAGCCAGCAAGATAGACCACCCCCGGCTTGTCTGGGACTTCACCAATCAGAGGCAATCCGTCCTGGGTGAAATACATCGTGCCGGACCAGCGATAATCAATATTCGCGCCAGCAACTTCTGGAAAACGGTCCTTTAAATAATTCTGCAGAGATCCTTGCACATTTGCAGTAACCGTATCAGCAAAATTCTCTTCTTCATCAATGAAAGGCTCGCGGCATCCACCAAGGAGAAAGCGTCCATCTGGAAGCTGCCTGAAATATTCTTGCCCATAATTTGCATAACACAATTTGTCCAGCACACGTTCTTCAATCGGGCGAGTCACAAGAATCTGTCCGCGAACGGGTTTGCCCATGCCAGACATCTCATTGACCAGCAATGGCAGGTAAGCATTTGTGCAAAGCAATACGCGACCCGCTGAAATGAGCCGTTTTTGCGTACGCAAAAGAGCCTGGTGATTCTTCCACCCGATTTGAAAAACTTGCTCGTTTTCATGCACAGCCAGACCGCTTGCTTCTAAAAGTGCTTTCACAAGCTGATAGGGATTCACACCCAGATCACCCGGATTCTCAATTGCACCATAGAAACCTCTGTCAATTGGATCACTCTTGAGGTATTCGAGATCAAAGCCGTCCTCTTTCATCAGTTCGGCTGATTCCGAAAGATCTTGCAATTCGTCGAGTGATGCCGCCAGCAAGTAAGATCCGCATTTCTCGAGAGCAAAAGAATTGCCGAACTTCTGGGCAAACTCTTCTATATATTGCTGTGTCTGGTGATTCAATTGCAGCAGCGAACTGGCGATATCACGCCCATGTGCTTGCACAAGCTTGTTGTAGTAAGACATAACTCCGCGCAAGATGAACCCGCCGTTGCGCCCCGACGCGCCACCACAAGTAATACCGCTATCAAAAATACCAAGCTTCAGATCTTTCTTCTGACTGAGCCAATAGGCAGCAGAAGCGCCTGCAATACCAGCTCCTACTATGACTATGTCATACTCTTCTTTTTCTTTCTCGGTTTGAGCATCCAACCAGAATGAGATTGTCATTTTTGCTCCATCGCTCGGCTCAGATAATCAACTGAGCTCAAGAGCTTGAAAACCAGACACGGGATTCCAGGCATAGCTAGTGCCAGATGCTGTCAAATATGTTCGATATCATATCAGCTGTTAGAATATGCGTTTAGTATTAGAGGCTTGTAAAGCATATGATGTTGTCCGAACTGAAGCGTGAAATTGAAAACGCCGGGGAGCACCTGACGAGAGTCAGGGACTATCTTTGACCCAGACAGACTCAGTGCCGAATTAGAAGAGCTCGAGAAAGAGACCCTGTCTCCCGATTTCTGGCAGGACCAGAAACAAGCTCAAAAAGCCACTCAAAGAATGAGCCGAATCAAAGGTCAGCAAGACATGCTTTCTCGCTGGGAAAGCACTGTGTCTGATCTCGAAGTCCTCTATCAAATGGGAATAGAAGAAAACGACGAATCTGTAACTGCAGAAATTGAAAGTACGCTTTCTAAACTTCAGGATGAGCTGAACAAGTTCGACTTACAGATGTTGCTTGGCGGCGAGTACGATCAGTCAGCTGCAATAGTTACCATAAACGCAGGAGCAGGAGGCACCGATGCTCAGGATTGGGCTGAAATGCTTCTCAGGATGTATTTGCGCTGGTGCGATCGCAAGAGCTTTAGTGTGCAGCTTCTCGATCAATCACCCGGCGAAGAAGCTGGTATCAAAAGTGCGACATTTCGAGTTGATGGACCCTTCGCTTATGGCTATCTGAGCTGCGAGAAGGGTGTACATCGACTCGTGCGCAAATCGCCATTCAAACAGGGGAGCGATTCGCGACAAACAAGTTTTGCCGCACTCGATGTGACACCAACCATGGATGACATTGAAGCCTTGATTGAAATAAGCGATGAGGACATTGAAGTAGACACAATGCGATCAGGCGGCGCCGGTGGACAGAACGTCAACAAAGTAGAATCAGCCGTGCGAATCGTGCATAAACCTACCGGTATTGCCGTCAAATGCCAGCAAGAGAGAAGCCAATTACAAAATAAGGCTCTGGCTATGGATCTTCTTCGATCGAAATTACTTGCGATTAAGCAACAAGAAAGAGAGATGGAACTCGCAAAAATAAAAGGCGAGACTGTTGCCGCCTCTTTTGGCAATGCGATCAGATCGTATGTCCTTGACGACAGGCTGGTGAAAGACGTGCGCACGAAACTTGAAACAAGCGCAGTCGAAGCGGTGCTTGATGGTGATCTCGATCAATTTATAGAAGCGTATTTGCGTTATCGGGCACGCCCGGCGTCGGCTGTTTAAGAGCGTCATCATCAACTAAACGGAACAGGTCTTCAACAGTGCGTTAGCTAGCACTTGCATATGCCGTCGCTATTCTCGAAGACAGCTCCGCGTAGTCAAGAGGATTGTAAAGAACTCGATACGTGTCATCAACTAATTGCGCTAACCGTGTCCGAAACAAGAATCCATTTATTATCGCTAAGAATGGCTCCCCACAAGCCTTGAACAGGCGTTCCAGCCCACCCCAATAGTACCCCACAAATCGTCAATGCATAATCATGCATTACGGGGTAGCAATCCTAGCAAATCATCGCAGTATTCCTTGATTTGAGTTTCCAAGAACTCTTGGCTTCGCGCCTCATTTTCGCCCGAATAGCCTTTTCTTCAGCATTACTCGTGACAAGCAAAAAGCTTCAGAGAATCTAAATATGATGTGTCTATGCGCTGGTGCTACGGTACTGGGGTCTATTCGCATATCCCTTTGCTCCCCGTAAGCCACCAGAACCAGCCACTTATCTTCATTCTCTTCATTCCAACGTATCGCTTGTACGCGCACGGCTGGACTCAGAATTGTAGTATCGCCTCTGGTGGCATACGGAAACGATAGGTTGATGCGGATTTCGACACACGGGGATGTTAGTGCGGCGCTCGGAAGACTGAACGGACTGCGCAATGCCGGTTCGGTTTGCTCAATGGCAAGCTAGTTTCTCGAGCCACACTTCACACTCGTTTCTCAGTGAGCAGACGCCGTGAGCGCCTGCACTACACACGTTCCTGCCGGAATTGAAAACCGGCCAACTTCCTTTATATGCAGGAGGTAAAATCCATGTCGGACAACGAAAAGCTCAGGTCACTTCTGAGCTTGAAGCCCGTCAAGGCAGAGGAACTCACCTTCGGTGATTTCCTTGCGAGGCTGAAAGATCAGCCTGGCATCGCCGAAACGGCTGCAAGCTTGCTGGTGCGAGCAATCGAGTCTAGCGGAGAGGTCACAGCAGCTCAGCCTGAGCGCCAGCCTTATCTGCGAATGCTCAAGCAGTTCGGTGTGTCGTCGTACAAGGCCTTTGACCATGTGCGCGGCTCGCAACGGACTGTGCATCGCATCCTTAACCACCTTCGTGCCGCTGCCGCAAACGGCTACCAGCTGCGCCTCGCACTCATCCTGCGTGGCGGTCCCGGCTCCGGCAAGAGTTTTCTGGCTGACGCGATCAAGGACGTTCTGGAAGGTCAGATCGTCTACACGATCGCCGACTGCCCCGTGCACGAAAATCCCATCAACCTCCTGACCCTGCTCCCCGCGGAGAAGGTGACGGAGATCGGCGTTGCCCTCGGCATCGAGCAGACCCTCAAGGACCTGCTTGCTGTCGCCGGCCGCCCCTGTCAGCACTGCTGGAAGAAGCTGATGGAGGGCAAGGACGAGAAGAACCCGCCGAACTTGTTCGAGGTTCCCGTCCACGCCATGCGCCTGTCGAGCCGCGAGTTCGGCATCTCTACCTGGACGCCTTCGGCTCCGGGTCAGGGCTGCAACCTCAGCTCGGCGCTCGTGCGTGGTTCGCGCGGTATCGTCGATATGCCCGAGATCTTCTCGGTCACGACGCCTGCGCAGGGCGAAGCTTCCGAGCTGGACATCCTGCTCGAAGCCACCAACGATCGGCGCTTGCCCACGCCGAGCTCCTGTGGTGGTCAAGACGCGCACGGTTACGTGCCGTTTGACGGGGTCCTCCTCGGTCAGACCAACCACGGCTCCTGGGAAGCCTTCATCAAGAGTCAGAAGGATCCCAACAAGTTCACTCGTCGCTTCCACATCATGGACGTACCGTACGTCCTGTCGGTGACGGAAGAGGAGCTCGCTTACCGCGACTTCATCGGTCAGATGAAGGAACGTCCGCACATCGACCCGATGGCTCTGAAGATGGCTGCGCTGCTCGCAGTTGTCTCGCGCATGAAGAAGGATCACGAAGTTGATATCGTGACCCGTGCGCGTCTGTACGACGGTGAACACCTGGTCGTGCAGAAGAAGACGAGCTCGGGTCCGAGTTCGACTCCTTTCGGCGGCTGGGGCACGACTGCCTCCACCGGCGGTGCATCCTCCTCCGGCAAACAGGAGAAGGAGTACTGGTCGGTGCCGGAACTCTGGCGCGAAGGCGGCGAAGACGAGGGGATGTACGGTCTCAACATGGCCGACATGCTCTCGATCGTCAGCCAGGCGATTGATTTCTATCTGAAGCGCAAGCCCAAGTTCTTGAGCTCGCTGCGGATGATCAGTTTCCTGCGCGCCAAGGTGATGGAGCTGTCCAAGAAGCCCGGCCTCACGGACAAGGAGAAGGAGGTCATCAAGAACTGCATCGAGTTCTTGAAGCCTGCGACTTCGAAGAACGACAAGCCCGGCATCATGGAAGAGGAATATCGACGCGTTCTGCGCCGCGAGCTTCTCTCCGTGGTTGCGCCGGACCTGGAAAGCCGCGCTGAGGAGATCTTCAAGCGCTATCGTGAGCACGCCAAGCACCACGCTCAAGGCGCTCGTTACTTCACTGACCCGAAAGACCGGGGCCGCAAGATCGACGTCGATACCGATTTCCTGGATAAGGTGGACCGCTTCTGCGGCGTCACCTCCTCGGATGATCGGGAGAAGACGCGTCTGGCTCTGGAAGCTGAACTGCTCGACCTGGTCCGCGACAACGCTCGGCGGCTCAAAGCTGGTGACGAAAGTGCCAGCGAAGAGTTCGACCTGAACTGGAAGTCGCTTCCGCGTCTCGAGAAGGGCATCCGCGCGATGCTCAACGAAGAGATCGCCAAGAAGGTCGAACGGATTCTCCGTCACAAAGAGTTCGAACTCAAGGAGGACGAACTCAAACACCGGCAGGAGTCGCTTGAGCGTTTCCGTGCCCTCGGATACTCCGAGGACTCGCTCGAAGAGGCTCTCCAGTACATCCAAGACTATGAGCTGTGGAAGCTTCAGTAAGCCCCAGCTTTTCACAAGAGAGGAATTAAGCCATGTCTAAGATCATTGACACCCGTCTTATCTCTCGCGAAGAGCCCTTCAGCGGGTCGTTCGCGGAGCTGCTCGGCGAGATCAAGAAGTATCCCGCCATGGTCGAGTCTGCCAAGGCTCGGCTGCATCGCCTCATCACGCGCTACGGCATCGACGAGCGTCGCTCGGCCGAGATCCAGCGCATCTACGGGAAGGAAGGCCTCGTTGCCTACAACGCCTTCTCGAGCTTCTACGGCATCGATAGCCCGATCTATCTGGTCGTGAACAACTACCTGGGCGCCGCCGTCATGGGCGCCGAGGCCGACAAGCAGGCCCTGGTCGTCATCGGACCTCCGGGCTCGGGCAAGTCGGACTTCTTCACCCGCGTGAAGCAGATCTACCGCACCGCCGAGCCCATCCCCTACCTGGGCGGCTCGCGCATCCACGACAACCCGCTGAACATCCTGTTCATGATCGACCGCGTCGCTCGTGAACGGTCCGGCGGCAAGATGTCGAACAAGAAGGGTGAGGTCGTGAAGATCCTCAACTCTCTCGGCATCGCGGACCTGATCAACTGGAACGCTCCGGACTGCGCCGCGGTGATCACCCGCAACGGCGTGACCCCGGACGTGGAAGGTCTGGCTTCGCTCCCGGTCGACGACATGGTTTCGGCCATCGTCTTCGGTCTGGGTCTGCCCCGCTCGACCCGCAACAACATCGGTCGCCCCGAGCCCATGGTGCAGGACTTGCTGCTCGGCAAGTTCGTCAACAAGGGCGCGCCGATCGACATCGCGGACTTCCCGATCGAGTCGATGTTCTTCGACTCGGACGACGAAGGTTCGGCCGGTATCGTGGACGTGCCCGAGGTTCAGCCGCTGAACTTCGACATCGGCACCTGGATCGGTACCGAGAACCTGGCCATGATGGGTCGTCTGCCCTCGGGTGACCCCCGTCTGGTCGAGTTCAACGGCGCCTACAACAAGGGCAACCGCGGTCTGGTCATCAAGACCGAAGGTCTGAAGAACCCGCCGGAAGCGCAGCGTGTCACGCTGGAAGCTCTGCAGGGTCGCCGCGTCGGTATCCCCGCGCCGTTGGGTGGCTCGCTCCACTTCGACGGTCTGGTGATCATCCACTCCAACGAAGGCGAGTACGACCGCTTCATCAAGGAGCGCGTCAACGAGCCGTACGTCGACCGTTTCTGGCGGATCTGGTTCCCCTACCCGCTGGAAGCCCGTCAGGTCAAGAAGGTGCACGAGAAGTTCTGGAAGGGTTCGGACTTCGCCAAGCCGGAGACGGATGGCGGCGTTCACGTCGACCCGGACGTCTTCGACTACACCTCGCGCCTGGCGGTTCTGACTGCTCTGGAGCAGCACCCGGCCGTGCCTCTGGCTACCAAGCTGGATGCGTACGACGGTCGCGACATCCGTCAGAAGGGCATGGGCACGAAGGTGTCCGCCACGGAGCTCCGCCAGCAGGCGTCTCCGCGTGAGGGTCTCTCCGGCATGTCGCCCCGCGAAGTGGCCAAGATCGTCAATGCGATCGCGGCTGAAGTGGGCAGCGGCAAGGCGGTCACGAGCCGGATGGTTCGCGATCGCGCCAGCGAGTGGTTCCGCAGCAACGTCCAGGACGAGGAGAAGCTGAAGAAGCTTCAGGGGCTCATCGCCAATGAGCTCGACACCTGGCGCGCGAAGAACCGCAAGCAGGTCTGGCTGGCGGCCATGGTCCCGTCCTTCAAGGACGAGTGCCAGGACGTCTGGGAGCGTTACCTGGACAACATCCAGGCGTTCGCTCGCGACAAGTCCGTCCGCATGACCGGTTACGGTCGTGGTCCGGTCGGCGGCGATGAGGGCTTCATGCGCGAGATCGAGAGCGACCCGGATTGGGGCGTCACCTCGGCCGAAGCGCCCAAGTTCCGCGCCGAGATCCTCGCGGCTGTGATGCAGCACACGACGGAGACCCGGTCGAGCACGGTGCCCTACTCGTGCCACGACTCTCTGAAGAACTGCATCGAGCGCTACGTCCTCCGGAAGGTGCAGGAGACTGCCCGTACGTTCTCGACCACGAGCGCTCGCTCGGAAGAGGACAAGCGGAAGCTTTCCGAGGTCAAGCGTCGCCTCATCGAAGACTTCGGGTTCAACGAGTTCTCCGCGGACGAGCTCCTGCGCGAGGCCGAAGAGTCCAAGGGCTTCATGCTGGTGAAGTAATCTCTCTGGCTGCCGCAAGGTAGCAAGAGAGTGGGGAGGGGCGCAAGACGGGTGTTAATTCACCTGTTTTGCGACCCCTTCTCTTCTTTTTGCAATGCCTTACGGCAAGGGTTACTTAAAGGCGCGGCAATGGCAGCGTCTGAAACCAGGAATCTGACAGAACCGCAAGGAGCTGCCATGTTTCCACATCCTTTATATGCCAGGAGGTTTTTCCATGGTCGACAACGACAAACACAATGCTCCGACGGAGGAAACTCCTCGGAAGAGCATTGTGCGTGTTCGGCAGGATTCTAACCTGCCTCCGATTACGAACACGCACTTGCTCGCTGCTCGCACAGTGATCAATCCGCCCGGACAGCCCCACAAGGACCGCACCGGACCGGACGCCGATCGCTTCAAGGAGCGCAACAAGCCCAGCAAAGACAAGCTGCCGGACATCATCAAGAACAACCCGATTTTGGACGACAAAGGCAAGGTGAAGGTCCCTATCGAAGGGGGCAAGGAACCGCGCTGGCGTCCTGGTCGTGACGGTCAAGGTGGTGGTGGCGGCGGCGGTGGCAAGCCGGGCGAGGACGAGGCAGACATCACGTATGCCGAGCTGACCTACGAAGAGTTCTTGAAGCTCTTCTTCGACGGTCTCGAGCTGCCTTTCCTGCTGCGCAAGATGATCGCCACTACCGAGGTCAAGACGCACAAGCGTCGTGGCATCACCAACCAGGGTCCGAAGTCGCGCCTCAACAAGATGGAGTCTGCCAAGGCTCGTCTGAAGCGCGCCATCGTCATGAAGAACGCCCATCCGGAGGAGTTCTGCCCGGACTTCGCCGGTCAGTGCCAGGCGGTCTTCGAGTCTTACCTTTTCTACGCCGCTATGGCCAGCGACGTGGATTCGCTCGTCGAAAGCGCCCCTTACGAGGTGCTCGACGAGGCGCAGTTCCTGCTCAAGGTCGCCAACGCCGGCGCTGACCACCAGGTCAACGAGCAGGAGTTCCGCACTGCCGTACTGCTGGCTGCGAACCTGCACTGCCAGAAGGGCGACACCGGAGCGAAGATTCCTTATACGGCCCACGATGTGCTCAAGGAGCATATCGAGGAATACGTGAAGGAAGAGCTGCGACAGGGCACGGACATCCCGGGCGTGGACGAAGTGCCGTTCCACAAGTCCGACATGAAGTTCGGTCGGATTGAAGAGAAGATGGAGCCCGACAGCAAAGCGGTTGCCTTCCTGCTGATGGACCGTTCCGGTTCGATGCAGGATGCCATCGCCATCGCCAAGGCCTTCTTCCTGCTCAACATTCTCTTCCTGCGCGCCAAGTACAAGAACGTCGTGATCGTGATGATCGCACACGACGCGCATGCCGAGCGGATCATGGATGAACGCAAGTTCTACCAGATCGAAGCCGGTGGTGGCACCGTCGCGATCCCCGCCTGGAAGATGACTCTCGAAATCGCCGAAGCGGAGTTTCCGTCGTCGGGCTGGAACCGTTACATGTTCCACGCCACCGACGGCCAGCTCTTCGACGGCGAGGAGAACATCCGCAACTGGTGGACCAAGATCGTGGAGTCGCCGTTCAACTACTGCGGCTACCTCGAGATCATGACCAGCTTCAGCCGCGGCTCCGGCTGGGACACCGGTGGCGAGGCGCTGCTTCGTCTCAAGCCGGCGATTGCGGCGCACGTCGGCATGGCGCGCGTTGGGTCGATGCAAGACCTGCCGCGTGCTTTCAAAGAAATCCTCGACAAGGACCGTGTGAAGAGCTAAGCGATTAGCTCCCACGCCTGTCGATTTCGCCCTGGGGCAGCGCCTTGTGCCTGCCTCAGGGTTTTGCTGGCGTGGAGCTTTTTTCTAACTCTTCAACACCCCAAACTGGAGGTTTTTGATATGTCAAACGAACGCACCAATCTGGGCGTTTATGAGTCGATCGGGAAATCGATCGAACTCATCGACGAGCGCATGACCCGCGCGGGTGAGCGCATCGGCCTCAAGCCGTACCCGACAGACTACGAGCTCGTCACCGACGAGCAGATGGTTGAGCTGATTCCGTATGTCATGATGCCGATTCACTACCGGCACTGGCGCTACGGCAAGCAGGCTCTGCAGGAGAAGAAGCGTGCCGGCACCTTCCACATCTTCGAGGCGGTGCTGAACACGAGCCCGAGCATCTGCTACCTGGGCACCACCAACACGCTCGAGATGCAGGCGCTGGTGATGGGCCACGCGAAATGGGGTCACGTCGACTTCTTCGCCAACAACAAGCTGTTCAAGGAGACCGCTGCCAGCTCGGTGGTGAGTCGCTTTGCGCTTGCGAAGGAGAAGATCGACGGCCTGATCGCCGACCCGAACTGGGGCTGGGATTCCGTGGAAGCAATTCTCGATGCGGCGCATGCCCTCGAGGACCACGTTGCCTGGCTGCCCTCGGTTCGTCAGGAGTCCGACAAGGAAGTGCGCGACGCGGCCATGGAGAAACTCCGTGAGCTGCGAGCCCGCATCGCCGACGCCGGCTCTCGCTCGAACCTGGACAAGGAAATGCTGGAGAAGGAAGCAGCCGAGCTGCAGGCGCGTCTGATGCGCTTCCCCTTCTTCCCGACTCAGGACATCCTGGGTTTCCTGGCTGACCCGGCCAATACGCCGAAGCTGCCCGAAGAAGCGCACATGCTCATCTCGATCGTGCGCGACCAGGGTCTCTACTTCCAGCCGCAGGGCCGCACCAAGTTCATGAACGAAGGCTGGGCGTCCTACTGGGAGAAGCACCTGCTTCTGCAGCCGGAACTCACCTTCCCCATCGAGATGCGGATGTCGCTGGCCAAGTACTGGACCATGCACAGCCGCCAGGCGACCAACTCCTATTTCGACCCCTACGCACTAGGCCTGCACGTCTTCGAGCACATCGACGAGAAGTACGGCTACGACGAGGGCGAGGCGGAGATGGAGGTCAAGCCGCTCGTCTATGTCGACGAGAACACGGTGACGGAAGCCGAGACGCCCATCACGGTCAAGTACACGAAGCGGAATCGCGACAAGATGCTCGAAGTGCGCAAGCACTACGACGACAACCGCTTCCTCGAGGAATTCCTCCAGGAGGAGCTCTTCGAGAAGATCAACCTCAAGTCGCTCGAGTGGATCCGCCGGCTGATGACGCAGATCAACGGTCTGCTTCGCAAGAACGGCTGGAATCCTCAGCTGATTCGGGACCCGCTCCCGCTCACGCTGGAAGGTCTGATGGAGGTCGTCGAGCTCTGGGGCAACACCGCCGAAACCAGCCAGCAGCTTCACGCTCAGGCTGGTGCTCCGATCTTCCCTGTGCCGACCCAGATCCTCCAGGAAATGGGAACGGTGCTGCAGATCGTTGGCGCCTTCGACGCGAACCCGCACAAGGCTCGCCGGCAGCTCGTGCTCCGCACGGCCTACCACTCGAAGCCGATGATCTGGCTGATGGACACCGGTCGTCGTTCCGACGGCGTCTGGACCCTGAAGCACGAGTTCGACGAGAACTTCGGCCCGCTCATGCAGTCGGAAGCGCGCGACACGCTCAAGTACTTCCGGCGCCTCTGCTGCGAACCCTGCCGCCTCGTCACGATGGAACAGCGGACCGACCGCATGGGTCGCCCGTCTGGACCGCCGGTTCCCTACGAGTACTTCACCGAGGATGGTATCACCGTGAAGGAGCGCTTCCTGTAAGCAGTCCTCTGGTCTGGCATAGGCGGACAACCGCTCTTGTCTAGCCAAAGGGTTGGAGCCGGCATGGCAGTGCCACCATAAGTGGTGCTGTCTGCCGGCTATATCAGGAATACGTTCTAAACGATGAACCACCGCGCGTGAAGTTGAGCGATTGCAGACGCAGTCGCCTTTTCTTCACACAGAATCTTAGCAAAAGGAGAAACTGTTATGAGGATTCAGAAAGCTCTCAGGCCCGGTGAACATATCATCGTGGACCTGGTCAAGCCCAGCACGCTGACGCCGGATGGTTGGTTGAAACCGATCGAATTCGCAATCGACAACCCGCCGACGCTCTTCGTGCGCGTGCCCCACGGCCGCTATGCCGTGCGCGTCATGACCACTGCCGACACCGAGGTGATGATTCACGTCGACGGCATCAAGTCGCTGCGCACCAAGGTGGCGAAGGGCATCCACTACTTCGACAAGGACGAGGCCGGCAACTTCTTCAGCTTCGGCGACGCTCCCGCGCCTGCCGAAGGTGTTGGACCCGAGCTCGTTCAGCAGACGCTCTTCGGCAGCGACGAGGAAGCCATGTGCGCCAGGACGCATGGGCAGGTCGTCGTGCACGTTCGCTTCTGCGACATCACCACCCCCACGGGCAGCCACATCGTGCCGCCCGACTTCGAGCAGCCGGTCTTCTTCCAGATGAATCAGCCCGGCACGCACGAGGAAGTCACCGCCTCCATGCTCAGCAAGATGAAGGCGCCGCCCAAGCTCACCTCCGCCGAGGACATCTTCGGCGAGTACGCTGACGCGGATTCGCTCCCGCAGCGCCACTGCTGCAACTGCCCGCACGACCACACCCACTAGTCGCCGTGCTACCTGCCGGAGGATCTCAGCCTGTGCTAAGGTCCTCCGGCTTCGGTTCTAAACACGAATCGGAGGAAATTCCAGCATGAAATGCCAGACCTGTCAGAACAAGCAAACGACCTGGGGGCTGGGCTTCTGCAAGAAGTGTGGAGGCAACGTCCCCAGCAGCGGCTACCGCTATTGCGACAATTGCTCGCAGCAGCTGCAGCAGTGCCAGGTTTGCGGAACGGGCATGGGCTCAGGCTCAAGCTCGTCTTCTTCCTCGTCGGGTCCCACGCCGTACACCACCAAGGTGACGACGCGCGACAACGGCTCGACGGTGAAGGGCGTGCGGACTGGTGAACACGTCGAGATCACTCTCGACGAGGACCAGCACTCCGGCAAGGAATGGGCTGTCAAGTCGAAAGACTGGCAGTTCTCCACCGTGAGTTCAGGTCAGTTCACGCAGAACCCTCGCAATCCGCAGTACGGCACGCGCACCTTCGTCTTCTCCTGCAGCTCAGCCGGCATCGGCGAGATCGAGCTTCACGAGGTGACCCGCAGCTACGGCTACGGATGGGGCGGCGGCGGCGGCTATTCACCGGCTCCCGGCGGCCAGACCTTCAAGGTCTCGGTCGAAGTCAGCTAATCCCGCTCTGAAGCAGGCAGTAAGACCATTTCGTATGGACTTGCTGCCCTGCTTCTTTTTCTATATTATTTGCTACACCGTATAGTTACTGCCCGCTTTCGTCAGAAAGAGCAGCGCGCATAGCACCATATATGGTATCTTCTCTGAACTACTGCTCGTCCTTCTTATTAGTTTCCATTATGGATTGGATTAGCTCACTGTCCCCATCCCACGCACCAATTTGGAAGTACTCATTGGTCAACGGAACTCTTAGAAGAAGAACGGGATCCAGTTGCGGTGCCGGCTGCCACGAAGGCTTCATAACTATGTGAAACTCAGCTTCAGGACAAATGTCCTTTGCTCTTGATACAAGCTCGAGCAAAGCCTGCGGCATTAGAGGAATTGATGCTTCAAAATTTTTCGGATTCCACCAGGAGAAGCGGCCGACAGAACAGCGTACGTGTGTTGTTCCTGGCCTTAAATGACAAACGACTACTTCGGGCAGATTCCTGAAGTAGTCTCTAAATTTTTCTGCTCGCGGGAAGAATTCATCCGGCGATTTCACAGGAGTGAATATATTCGCCAATTCATTGGCCTGCGCCCTGGCAATTATTTCTCTAAAACTCGACTTCACTGAAACGCTAGAATTACTCGGGTCACCGAGTCCCAGATTTTTCTGCTTCCTCACATTCGCTTCAACACTATGCAACAGCGAATAGGCCTCATCGATTGTACAAACGGCGTGAGTAACATGTGTGCGCTTTTCTAATTGTATTTTTTGAGAGACAGTGCTTGCAGTCATAATTTTGCTCCTCTCTACCTAAGGTGCCCGGACGGAGAGGCATATCAAAAGTTTCTCGGGCGAGACATTGCTAGCTCTTCGTCGAAGCAGAAAAAATTCTCAAAAGAGACTGCACCATATACGCTACCATACCCCTATCAGGGCGCAAAACCATAAAGCGCTCCGAAAGAACAGGTAAACGGACCCCTATTTTTTGCTATTAGAAAGTACATATTTCATTTCCACGCCGAGTTTAACAAAATCGACCAGACACCCGAGACACTCTCACAAGTTCTCAATTCAATACACTGCATGCTTGAAGGATCTAAATCCTGATTGCGCGAAAGTTACTAGGTCGGATCTGCACAATCGTGCATCATCTTGCTTAATAAGAAAAGTAGAAGCTTACACAATCCTTCACAGCTCGCCGTAAATGGTGCCTTCAAAGGCTTTGTGATAGGCATGCAAAGGAAGAAAATTGTTCCTTCAGAAATAGAGATTGCGTCTGACTGCCGAAAGCATCTATTACTAGTGTATCCGCTCTCTTTCTCAACTCCAGAAAACACCTCAAGAAGAACCACACCTATTCGATTTGAATTTCGACCACGCTTCCTACAAGTGAAGTGCTGAGTCGAACTGGTTTGAGAGAGAGCATTGCAACAAAGAACCAAAGGATCAGAATTATGATGGACTGGATCAAGAAAAATTCGACTGCCGTCGTGTGGATGCTTGCAGGAACGCTGCTCGGTCTCGCTCTGCCGAACTTCCAGGGAACCCCCAACACTCTCGATCATATCGGCGGCGGCGTGGTTGGTCTTCTCTTCAGTGCCTATCTCGCGCTCTACCTGTACAACGGCCCCACTGGCGCGGCTGCTTTGAAGCGCCTCGTTCCAGCTCTCGTCCTCGGCGCGATCGCCGGCGTTCTCTGGTGGACCGGATTCGTCTTTCCGGCTTTCCTCCTGCCCGGCCTCTATGCTGCCTGCGTCAGCCTCTGGATTGCCGCGCTGATTGGGCCGCTGGTGAAGCCCAGGGCATAAGTAGCGGTTGCCTGCAAAGCTTACCCGGCGGGGATTGGTTCACTGGAACCATCCCCGCCGAATTTTTTGCCAAGCTAAACTAACCAGATCGGCAAATCAGCTGGGATGATGCCTGGCTCACGCGAGGCGTTTGTCCAAGCTGATTAGCCAAAGATCAAAGCAGCAGCAAAAATTCAAACAGCTGATCTTCCTCTGCTTGCTTTTGGTTTTGGCGCTCTAGCCAGGAGACGCTACGATGGATTTCTTCTCAATCGTTCAAAACCACTTCGCCACAATCACTGCGCCTGAGCTGCTTGGTGAGTGCTTGGCTGCTGTAGTTGTGGGATTGTTTTCTTTCGTCAACGGAACCTTTCTCGGTGCTAACATGTTCGGTGGCGCCGGATCAGGAATACCCGGACTTTTTGGAGTCGCGGTACTAGTCCTGCTCCTCTCTGTGGGGTACCCAATTGTTGCTGCCGCAATAGTAATCGGAGAGTTGGCCGGAATACCAATCGGGTGGCGAAATCGGGAAAAGTTCTAGCCTCTGGAGCTGCTTCCTTATCAAGCGCGCCTAACACAGCTCGCTGAAGAGCGCTCGGTACAGCTGTTCTGTCCGGCTGGGATTGGTCCGCAAGTTGACCCTTCCCAGCCGGGTTTCTCTTCCTCTTGGATTTTTTACGCCACGCTACGATACCGTGTCGTACTCTCGCTGCCAGAAAGAAAGAATCCGAATATCCATGCCACCGTATGCAGTGCCTAATCATTTTGTTCAATACGAAGATACATCCATCGGAAAGAGCAGGAGGCGCCGTGTCCATTTCGGCGCCTCCTGCTCTTGCTTAGCTCGTTTTAGAGCGAGTCGGGACCGAAGGAGTCGGGAAGCAGTTCATCCACGGTCCAGCGCTGAACGGAGCTCTCGCGATCGCAGATGTTCAGCACAGTGGCGTTCTTGCCGAATTCGCGCAACACCTGCCGGCAGAAGCCGCAGGGCGAGCCACCCGGAACCTTCGCACAGACGACCGCGACGATGAGGAAGGTCGTGTAGCCCTCGGACACAGCCTTGACCGCAGCGGTGCGCTCGGCGCAAATGGTGCCACCATAGGAGGCGTTTTCAACGTTGCAACCGCCAAAAACCCTGGTCTTACCCGAGGCGTTTTGGGCGAGGATGGCAGCCCCAACAGGGAACTTGGAGTAAGGGCAATGAGCGCGCCTGCTCATCTTCCAGGCGAGGTCAACGAGCTTCTGCTCATCCGCACTGAGCTGGGCGTAAGCGGTCACCGCTTTCGGTTCATGCTTCTGACACATGCTCTGTCTCCCGCTAAGGTGAGGGATCGAACGGGGTTGCGAACGCAAGCGGAAGATGCAGTGGATTGAGTTCCACTGCACCTTCCTGTAGGGCTACTAACAGATGAACGGCATCACGAGCAGGAGCCCGGCGGCGCTCAGCTGGTGGCGCGACTCCGGCTCGAGCTTCTTGTCGAGCTTCTGGAGGCTCCACCTGCTTCTCGATCTTGCGCTCGTGGTAGCGCGCGCGGCGGCGGGCGAGGCACTGCTCGTGCTTCTCCTTCTCCGGGCTGACGTAGTCGCGCTCCCAGGAGTCGAGGTAGGGTCCGAAGTCCTCGTCGTAGAGCAGGCCGAGCCACTGCTCCTCCGCCGCGTCGCGCATCTCCTCTTCCTGCTGGCGGATCTCCTCCTTCCCGGCGAGCCGCATGCGGCGGTGGGACAGCCGCTTGTTGCTCTTGCGCGCACCGTCGGTGAAGTCGGCGCTGTTGCCCCGACCGGTGATGATGGCGCGCAGGCTGGCGGTGCGGTCGATCATGCAAACTCCTTTCAAGCAGTGGGAATTCTTCAGTCTCATTCGAGCTGAAAAACAATTGGAGCTAGATAAACAGATTGCTTGGGGCTGAGAATTCCAGGTTGAGGACAGGTGGGACGAAGGATGGTTTTATTTTGCGGTATCGACGATCTGCCATTTTGAGATCGTGTCGCCAGTTAAGGCAGACCCATCGTAAATACCTCACTTTGCCTGCCAATACTCATTGAACCAGTTCTTGCGAGAGCCGTACTTTCGTCTACTAGTGGTAATAGTTTATGCGAAAGAAAAAAGAAAAAAAAGGCGCACCGGAGAAATTTGATCCGGTGCGCCTTCTACTATTTACTCAGAGCACTTCACACGAAGCCTATAGCTTGCAGACTTCCGCGAACGGAAGCGGGCTGCTGCCGTTGGTGATCTCGGGCATCTTGCCGTCCCAGCCCTTGTGGATCATGTAGCAGAGCAGCTTCGGATTCTCGCGCAACGCCTTGGCTTTGGCGATGATGCCGCTGGTCTCTGCGTCCGCATCGGCGCGAATCTTGTGCGCCTGGGCGTTGGCATCGCGAATCTTCGCCGCTTTTGCCGCCTGCGCATCGGTGACCGACTTGGTGCGCTGGTTCTCGAATGTGCCGATCGACTGTTCGGTCGTGGTCTGCTCACTGGTGGCCGCCTTGAACTCAGGCGAGAACTCCACATGCGGGAAGAGCACCGTCGCGACGTCGATGACATTGCCCTGGATGCCGCGCGCCTTGAGGGACTGAACCAGCCACTCATTCATCGCTTGCCTGCTCTCTTCCGCAATCGCCGCCGCCTTCTGCTGGAGATCATAGGCGTCGTACTTAGCGGAAATCGCCTTCTGCACTTCGAGAAGACCCGGGATGATCAAGGTCTGCTCGATGTTGGCCTCGTCGCCGAACTTGGCGTAGAGCTCGAGGCTGGCTTGGCCGGGCAGGATGGACCACTGACTGTTCAGGTCGAGGTTGGCGACCTGCAAGTCGTGCGTGGGGCTCTCGCTCGGCTTGCCACCAGCGGTGGTATTACGAGCCTGGTTGTCGATTTCGACGACCTCGATGAGCGGAAGCTTGAAACTCCAGCCCGATTCACGGATGCCGATCGGCTTGCCGTAGAAGAGATCGACGCCCGTGTGACCCTGCCCGATGTTGACCAGCGGGAAGCCAATCACGAAGAAGAGCAGGTAGAGCGCAGGCAAAGCCCACGCAATGCGCTTGACGAGCCGAGCCTGACCTTCGCTCATTTCCAGTTCCAGATTTCTCATGTTGATTTCTCTCTATGAAGGTTGGGAAGGCTGTCTTACTGAGCGGCTCGGGGCGCTTGCGGCGCCGGCGAGTTGCCGTTGATGATCACCTGAGCGCCATTGCCGAGCTGAATGCGCGACGAATGACCGCCGGCTTCGATCCATTTGGCAATGGCTTCATACTTGGCGACATCAGCGGCCGCGGCAGCGGCTTCACCGACCTTCTGCACCTTGTAGGCGTTGGCTTCCGCGATGATGCGCGAGGCTTCGGCGTCACCATCGGCGGTGATTTCCGTGACCTGCCCGTCCTTGTCCGCTTCGATGGCGCGGATGCGAGCGCGAGCGTTGGCGGTATGCGTCTTCACCTGCGATTCCGCCTTCTGCTCGAGCGTGTCGCGCACCGCCTTGCTGAAGGTGAACTGCGTGATAGCGACGAGACCGACGTGCACCGCATTGCGATCGACGCCTTTAGCTTCGAGCTGCTCGCTGATAGCGGACTGCAGCGAATCGCGGATGCCCTTCACGACGAGAGGACGATTCCAGATCAGCTCTTCGGGTGTGTGAAGAGAAGTGTTGCCGCGAGTCGCCTGATTGATCTGCGGCTCGACAACGCTCTTCATCAGCGACTCGAAGCTGCCGTAGTTGCGGGCAAGCGCGGGAATCGCCGAGGGCTCGATCCAGATTTGCGGCACAACGGTGGCGCCGATAGACTGGTTGTTAGAGTCGGTCGGGTTCGTCTCACGGGCGTCTGCAACCGTGCGCAGTTTCATGAAGATGGCGTGCTTCCAGGGCAGCTTGAAGTGCGGACCTTCAAGGTAGACCGTGTCCTCGACCGAGCCGCCGAAAGCCAGAACGGCGCCGTAGCCGAGCGGCACTTGCAGCATGAAGAGCGGTTGCACTACGACTTGCAGCACGATGAGCGTGGCAAGAATGATCCCGGGCACGCGAATCAGCTTGAGCGGATTCACCGTGTTCTGGGGGGCGCTTTCTTGAGATGGCATTCTGAGAGTTCTCCAGTTGAGTTGAACGTGTGCGCTGCGCGTTGAGGCACAGAACACATGGCGACAGAAACGTCTCTGCACAACAGCACAATCCTCCAGGCGAACCTGAATGAAAGAAATTAGAGTAATATGGCGCTGCTGTTTGGTTTGCTTGTGGAAGAATGAGAGATGTGCGAAGAGAGCACTCAAGAACTAGCAATAAGTAGTTAGGTTTACGGAGCCTTCATATACTTGTCTGTTACTCGCCGGAAAACCAATGCTGCCCGCAATATTCGATGTAAACAGGATCAAATAGTCATTCGTAAATGGCATTTATCGAGTATAACCCGCCCGCTTTGGCCTAGCGTGGGTTGCATATGCGATACGCCGAATCGCTCGCTCTGCCTGAGTGTTACCAAATTTGAACTTTGCAGCTTGTCTTGTAACTGAATATATCTTTTCTCACTCGCACCTGGCAGCTCAAGCAAGACTTCATTTCTTGCTACCATACTGTCTTGTTCTTCAGTCCGCCCCTGTCAATCTTATCAATCAGCACTACATTTAGTATCACCCTAATTTCTAGTATCGCCCCTATTTCCATGAATCTAAAACCGTACTTTTTCTTGTTTAAGAGCAGTCTCGTTGGAGCACTCGGCGGCCTGCTTTTCGGATTCGATACAGCTGTAATTGCAGGCACAACGCATGCACTTAGCGCAGAGTATCATCTGGATGAAGCAGCACTTGGGTTTATGGTTTCAAGTGCATTATGGGGAACTGTCATTAGTTCAATGCTTGCCGGCATCCCTGGTGACAAAATTGGAGCAAGGGATACGCTGCGATTTGCAGCAATACTATATGTTGCATCAGCGGCAGGATGTGCACTTGCGTTCAATTTACCGTCATTGATCCTTTTTCGTTTTATAGGTGGATTGGGCATCGGCTGTTCATCCGTGCTTGGTCCCGTCTACATCTCCGAAATAGCTCCAGCCCAATGGAGAGGGCGGCTCGTAGGACTATTCCAGATCAACGTTGTTCTTGGAATTTTGCTCGCTTATTTTTCCAATTACTTCATCGGAACTTTAGGCCTGGGCGATCTGGAATGGCGCTGGAAGCTCGGGGTTTCAGGCATACCCGCACTCTTGTTTCTCATTATGCTTTTTGGGATCCCGAGAAGCCCCCGTTGGCTGGTAGCCCGGAACCATATCGATGAAGCGCGAGAAGTATTGAAAATGACTGGCGTTCAAGACTATGACAAAGAGTTGCACGAGATCGTGCAAAACATACAGACTGAACACTCTCAAGCGCGCGAACCGCTATTTTGCAAGAAATACAGTAAGCCAATTTTCCTGGCAATAGCAATCGGAATGTTCAACCAGCTTTCAGGAATAAACGCAATTCTCTACTACTTGAACGACATTTTCGCATTGGCAGGTTTCAACAAGCTTTCCAGCGATCTTCAAGCAGTGATTATCGGATCCACCAATCTCGCTTTCTGCTTACTCGCAATGACGCTAATCGATCGCATCGGCAGAAAAACTCTTCTTATGATTGGTGCAGTAGGGACAACTATCTGCTTAGCTGGTGTGGCTGTAATCTTCTTCACACAGCAAGGTCTTTCATATCTCCTCTGGTTTCTTGTCGCGTACATCGGCTTCTTTTCATTCTCCCAGGGAGCAGTAATTTGGGTCTACATAAGCGAAATATTTCCAACGCCCGTGAGAGCAAAGGGGCAGAGCCTCGGCAGCTTCACTCACTGGATCATGAATGCAATTATTTCAGGCGTGTTTCCAATCCTTGCCAAATCATCGGGCGCATTTCCGTTTGCATTCTTCGCCCTGATGATGCTCGTCCAGATCATCGTTGTGTGGAAGTTCTTCCCGGAGACCAAAGGCATCTCGTTGGAGGACATGGAACACAAACTGGGTATCGCCTGAATAATCAGGGAAATTTACAAGCACACTCAATTTGCTGAATGCAGTATATGAGCCCGACTAAGACTTGATTGTCATTGCACAGTGGCAGAAGACAAGCTGACGCTCAGATTTTTCAAATCTTGCAGATTTTGATTCTTAGAATTGAAAGCATTTGCCGGATCATCGAATCGATGTTTAAGGTTATACAACTCGTCGCGAAACGTTTTTCTTGATGAGTTCAAGAGCCAGGATCCCCAGGCCACCTCATTTACGGTAGCACCTTCGGCAATAAGTTTGAAGGCTCTGGCAGGGTTTCTATTCCAGCGATAACCGGCTCTGGCAACCATGGTTCCCCAGGCAATCTGCGGTCCACCTTCAATTGCATAAGCAAGAAAATCCTGCACCGTGCGCGACCTGTTCAATCGACGTTCCTCTTCAAGAATGGCCTGGCGCTCAGCAAGCAGGTTTGTCATTTTGCCATAAGCTTGCATCCTTCTTTGAATGTCTGGATGCCCAGCAGAATAATCAGATTGAATTCGATTGAGAGATTCGACGTCTGCTTGCAATGACTTTGCAATTTTGCATTGCTGATCGCCAAGAGCTTTGCTAAGGCTTTTCTGCGTCCACGCACCACCAATCGCTGCGCCGCCGTGAATCAGCAATGGAGCACCTGCAAGCGTTGCACCGCTAACAAGGAAGCCAATTCCGCCTCCTCCTATTTCCTTCAGGTTCACATGCTCAATCCCCCTGACCACAGACATGGCTCCAGGGAAAGCGCCCGTTGCGCAAACGGCAATTGTACCAATCGTTGTGACGTCACGTGCGATGCGCTTTTTGCGCGCATCAACGTAGAGTTTGCTGAATTCTAGTAAAGTGAGGTCTCGGCAGTCTTCCAGGACTTTATTTTCCGATTGCATCAGCTGCCGTTCGCCTGTGCCGAGTGAAGGATCATCCAAAGCAGCCTTTCTTGAAGCGAGGCATGAGTCTATTTCGGCTTTCAAGGACTCCGCTTTCTTCAATACTGAGTGCGAATCCCAGCCCTGCCTTTTCGCTCTATAGTCTTGCAAGAGATCATTTAGACCTTCTGCGGCGTAGAGTCCACCTAGCGTCAAATACGCCACCATGACCGTGATGGCGCCGGACTCAAGACTCCCTTTATGCTTCAATCCCGCACCCGGATTTCTGTAGTAATGCCAGAACTGACTCATCAGTGTGATGTCGCCAGCGTTTGCCACGCCCCCAGCAGCCATATCGTAAAAGTTGTGCCTTCTATCTCTCCACTTATTCGGCTTCATATAATGTTCGCGAAATTCCGAATTGAACATAGCCAGCTCAAGCTCTTTTTTGATGGCCTTATGCGCAAGCTCATCCATGCTGATTGAGCCCCGCAGCACTGTACTTTCCTCAGACAGACAAACTTGATTAATAGGAGAAAGAAGAATGGAGAGAGCAGAAAGACTCAGCAGGAGCGATTTTGGGATACCAGGCTTCATTCGAGATTCCTTATACGAGCGGAGCTGCGGAAAACAAAAGAGTTTTCCGGAATAGTTGTGGCTATTAAGCTCTCTTGACAGAACCTTCAGCTTCGCTCGCGAGATTGATAACGAACTGGTGAGAGTATTTTGGATATCCGGACAATTTAGTCCAGAGCTTAGAGCCAAATGCTGTCCCATTCAGAGACGCAGCTATTGAGAATTTCTTCCTTTACTGAACTTGCTCAAAAGAAGAATGAGCATGTCTAATGAACAAGCGCTTTGCGAATAATTGGAGTCCATGCCGCATAGCCATTTTCATTCATGTGCAAATTGTCCGGCCCGAACAAGTCGGTTCTCAGCTTGCCCTTGCTATCTCGCATGACCGGAACGACATCAATGAAATGAGTTTTTGGAGCGGTTTTTACATACTTCGCGATTAGCTTGTCCGCGGTATCGTATTCGGTGCTCCACTTCAATCGGCAAGGCGCGATACTTGGAGAAACAATGTACACTTCTGCGGCTGGGCAATCTTTGTGAACAAGATCCACAAATTTCTCTGTGTCTGCAAGAACCTGTGCGCCTGTGTGTTTTAATTCCGCTATGTCGTTAGTTCCTGCATACAGAACGACTTTCTTGGGGCTGTATTTCGTGACAATTCTGGCGACATAATGATTCACATCGGGCAGAGTCGATCCACCAAAACCTCTATTTATCGCCTTTAGATCACTGAATGTTTTTTCAAGGCTCTCCCATTTAGTAAACGTAGAGCTGCCCACAAACACCGTTCCACCTGAAGGCGGTGGGCTCTTCTTGTCTTTTTCCTCAAAAGCACGTATATCAGATTCGAATCTATCAAGAGGAACTGAGCTTAACGAAGCCTTGATCCTAGCGGGTACGGGCTCTGCCGCTGTCGCCGAGCTAGACGATCTTGAACAAAGAAAAACAAGGACCAGAATTCGAGCAATGACATTTACACGGTTCACAGCAGCTTTATCCTTTCCCTGAAATTGGGCATAGTATCGCACATCCAAGCCTCTGACAGACGAAACAACTGCTCTACTGATCAGAAAGTGACAGCACTTTCAACACTGCAATATTGCTGACAGTGAATGCATAAACATACAGACGGATCCTCGCTCGCGCAACTGCGTAAGGCGTATCCGCGCGCAGCTGTGGGACTATTACGCTCCACCCGTTGCCCCGGGGCGCGTTCGAGGTCCCTAATGGAGTTACTTCTCCTTTCAACAACACAGCGACCTCAGGCTTTAGCGCACACCTTTCAACACTAGCATCCAAGACCTTCTGTCCTGCGCAATGTCGTAGCCGTCGTTGATCAACCTGAAGAGGTGCTCTATGACTCAAGCCAAACAACCCAGCAAAGTCGTCTCCGCGCTGACGAAAGCTGGCACTTTCGTTTTGCATCTCGGTGCAGCCGTCATCGTTCTGGGCATCGCCCTCCTGATGCGCTTCGGCGGACGCGAACTGCGCGTCTGATTCGACCCCGCACAGCAAGCCAAGTTCAACTTTTTTTTCTGGAGCAAAATCATGAAGACCAGCGGAAAAGAGCGCATCGTCGAAACCGACGAATCGCACATCGAGGACACCAACGAGCAAGTCGAAGCGGCCTGCCTGGGAATCGAAGTGTTCGAGAACACGGTCTATGGTCAGGTTCAGGCGGCCTACGTGGTCTATCCGGACGCGTTCGGTCAAGTTCGCGACGGCGCAATCATGCTGACGCGCATGGTGCCCTACGGCATGGCGATGACCCAGTACCGGCGTGAGCTGCTCGGGTTCTATCCCATGAAGAATCCGACCACGGTGCACTGAGCATTTAGAACAGGAGGTGGCAAGAACTCTTCGAGGGTTCAAGCCACTTCCTGTCTGCTTCCTGGAAGAATTCACTGACCATATTCTTTAGTTCTTGGTTTTTGGACAATCTCTATTATCTGCTATAGTTTCTGCGACGCCCAAAAGAAAAGGCTGAGTGAGGAGCAATTTTGAGTTGCTCCCCACCAGCCTTAGTGCCACTACCTGCGGTGAACGCTAGATCGTGTACGAGCGCGAGACGATTGCCTTGAGATCCGCAGCATTGCTGTCGAGAGTGCCAAAGGCGAAACCGCCCTGACGCTCAAGCCTGGACGAGATAAACGTCCGTGCAGCAAAATCCGGAGCCTGTCGGATCATGAGAGCGCCCTGCAGCGCGATCGCGAGCCGTTCGACGAAGCGACGGGCAGTCAGCTCATTGGCTTCGATCAGCGCGGCGTTTTTCTTGCCGAACGCCTGCTTGATCGACGCGATCTCATTTTTCGCAGCGATGATCTGCGCATCGAGTTTCGAGCACAGCCCCTTCGACACTTCGAGTTCCGCCGCGAATGCATCGAGCGTCTCCGGCTCTTTCGCAACGGCACGCAGAACGTCGAGGCAGATGACGTTGCCGGAGCCTTCCCAGATGCCCAGAAGTGGGCTCTCACGGAAAAGACGCGGCATCGGACCCGACTCGACGTAGCCATTGCCACCGAAACACTCGAGGGCTTCTGCGACGTGCATCGGAGCACGCTTGCAGATCCAGTACTTGGTGATCGCACTGCCGATGCGCTTGAACAGCTTCTCGCTTTCGCTGTCCTCGCAACGATCGTACGCCGATGCAACACGCATTGCCATGCGAGCCGCGGCTTCGGATTCAAGAGAGAGATCCGCAAGAACGTTCATCATGAGCGGCTGCTCGGAGAGAACTTTGCCGAATGCAGAGCGCTGGTGACAGTGGTGCAAAGCTTGAAGCGTGGACTGGCGCATTAAGGCGGAAGCGCCCAGGATGCAGTCGAGGCGAGTATGATTGACCATCTCGATGATGGTCGGCACACCGCGTCCTTCTTCGCCGACGAGCCAGCCAAGCGCGCCTTCCAGCTCGATTTCGCTGCTGGCGTTCGACTTGTTACCCATCTTGTCCTTGAGACGCTGCACAAGAATTTTATTGCGCGTGCCATCCGGCTCGAAGCGCGGCACGAGGAAGCAGGAAAGCCCCTTCTCCGTCTGAGCCAGCATCAGAAAGCCATCGCTCATCGGGGCAGAGCAGAACCATTTGTGACCCGTAATGCAATATTCCTGGCCGGCACCGGGCCGACCTGCAGGCACCGCTTTAGTGGTGTTGGCACGCACGTCGGAGCCGCCCTGCTTCTCCGTCATTGCCATGCCCATCGTGAGCCCGTTCTTCTCAGTGAAGGGCAGATAGCGGCTGTCATAAACGCGAGAGCGAATCTTCGGCTCCCAGATAGCAGCCAGCTCGGATTGGCGACGCAGAGAAGGGATGACCGAGTAGGTCATCGAAATCGGGCAGCAATGTCCGGCTTCGTTCTGAAAAGACATGTACATCATCGCGGCGCGCGCGACATGAGCACCGGCTTGCGCCTTATCCCAGGGCAGACTGTGGATGCCGAATTCGACCGACTTCTGCATCAGAGCATGATAGGCGGGATGAAAATCCACGCGGTCGATGCGCTTGCCGAAGCGATCCCAATTGTGCAGCACGGGCTCGTTTTCATTTGCTTGACACGCAAGCAAGATCCCCTGTTCGCTGCCGGCGAAAGAACCGAACTCGCTAAAAAGCTTGTTCGCCCAGGAAGCATCGTAGCGCTGAATTAGATCATGCAAGACAATGTCTGTCTTGAACATGTCGTAATTCACAAGCGGAGATGCCTGGTTAAGAACGGTATGAGTTTGCATGTTGAACCTCATGCATTCAGATGTTTAGTTGCGATCGCCCTGTCGGCGGGTGATAGTTTTCAGACGAATAAAAATTATGCCTGTTTTGTTTGCTCTGGACAGATCGATCATGTGAAAAAACCAGCAAGATCCTAGCTGCCTGCGCTTGATCGGCACAAGTTCGGACGCATCAGCAGAAATGCCCGACACCACTCCGCGAAACCGCCCTGATTGCACTTTTCCGGTTGTCGAAACATTGCGATACAAGCCGCAACATTCCCGAACTAAAGCCAAAATCAGAACTCATCATTCCGCAAACAGCGCTACAACTTTGCAACCACGCCTTCCTCGTTCATGATGTAAACTGGTATCGAAGATCCCAAAAGCAAGCATTCTGGCTTGTTGTTTTATGAAAAAACTTGCTCGGCGAAGAATCGCAGAGGAAGCTGCTCGCCTGATGATGGATGGAAGCGAGTCAGAATACCTTCAGGCAAAAGAACGCGCCATCATGATGCTCGGGCTGCCCGATGAATGCCCAATGCCATCGAACAAAGAAATCAAAGAAGTAATTGCAAGCTTAAGCCAGTCCGAACTCGGTTCGGACGAATTGAAGCGCAGATTGAAAGAAATGCGCGAAATCGCTGTGCAGATAATGACTGTGATAGAAGATAGCGATCCGTTCCTAATCGGAAGCACCTTGAGCGGCCAAATACGGCGCAGTTCTGACATTGATCTCCACGCTTACGCAGATGATTATAATGTTCTGAAGACAATGCTCGGAACATGCGGTTACAACGAAGTTGAAGAAGAGATCATCGAGAATCGAAAAGGATCATTCGTGCATCTTCGCTGGTTCGAGGCTGATTATCCGGTCGAGATCACGGTTTATCCCTGGTCGTGGCGCCATATTGAACCGATTTCCTCTGTCACAGGAAAACCAATGAAACGCGCAGACATTGGAAACCTTCGCGGACTGCTTCGAAGATCCGAGCAAATCTGATACAAGAGAAGGTTCTGCGCAAACGTTTTTCTGCCCTAGCGCGGTTAGCGTCCGCGCTCATCTAGCTACGCTTTTACCAGGTTATCAAGAGGCGCTATCAGAGTCGCGCTAGTTCAATTTTTCAAAACGCAGACAAATTGAGCGTTAAAAGCCGTTGTTTTACAAGATAAAACCATCCGCCAGGCGAGCACCCATGGGGGTTCCACCACAGTAAGGATTGACCCCGCTACCGCCCTTGTAGCACGGTCAGGTAAGCACATTTTTTCCAACTCACTCCACAAGGAGTTCCTACAACCGAGAGACAGGTCAAATTGACTGCTCTAACACCTTTCTTTCGCAGCTAATGCTGTGCGGGGAAGGTGTGTTCTTTTACTGGGAATTGAACCCAAAACCGCTCTTCGGAGCACAGAAAGGACTAGCTATGTCTAACACCAGCAATTCCGCCACGGTCACCGCGGTCGCGAAGAAGCCCGCCGTCAAACTCAGCGCCGCCGCTCACAACAACGACAGCGTCGTCTTGATCGGCTGGGACTGGGAACACGGCAAGAACATCGCAGGCTGCCTCGGCTTCGCGCTCACGCGCATCAACGCCGCCGGCAAGCGCGAAGTCATCGAAACGCACATGCCGTTCGATGGCGAAGACAACAAGGACTGGACGACCAAGCCGAGCACCGAGTGGCCGATCCAGCGCAAGTGGTGGATCGACTTCACCGGCAAGAACGGAGAGACGTACACCTACGAGGTTCAGGCCATCGGCGGCAAACCCGGCAGCCTAAAGCCCATCGATGGTGTCGTCGCCAGCACCAACGCCGTTACGCTGCGAACCAAGGTGGACGAGACCTTCGAGGTCGCCTTCACCCGCGGCGTGCTCTCGACGCAGTGGCTCGCTCGCATGATCGGTCTGGACAAGGAGGGCAACCCCGACTTCCAGAAGGTCATCGACGCGCTGGCTGACTACGAGAAGGCGGACAACGTCATCCGTCGCACTCTGGTCGGCAACGTGCCCGAGCTGCTCATGGCGCCCGTCAGCGAATGCGCCAAGGACGGCGGTCACGTCAACCTGGCGCTCTACGAACTGAGCTCGAAGCAGCTTGTGGACTTCCTGAAGAAGAACCTCAAGTACTTCTCGCTCATCCTCGGCAACACCGGCAAGGACGACCTCACCAACGCGGCGGCCCGCAAGGACCTGCATGCGCTGAAGGCCGACATCCACGACCGCACCATCGGCGAATGGGGCATCCCGCACAACAAGAGCCAGGTGAAGCTCGACAAGAGCGGCAAGCCGACGGACGTCACCACCGGCAGTACCAACTGGACGGACACCGGTATGGGCTGCCAGGCGAACATGGTGGCTCGCATCCGCAACGCCGAAGTGGCCGCCAACTACCAGGACTACTGGCAGCGGCTGCTGGCGGACAACTCCGAACAATCGGCCGCCTTCCGCGCTCGCAACGCGAAGGGCTACAAGCCGGTCAAGCTCGCGGACGGGACCATCATCGAAACGTGGTTCCAGCCCAGCATGCCCGAGAAGACCAAGCCGAAGAACGCGGAGCTGTCGCCCTTCCTGAAGCGCGTCAAGGAGCTGATGGAAGGCGCCAAGGACATCTGCTGCGGCGAGGTGTTCTACCCCGGCAATCCGTCGGTGGTGCAGTTCATGGCGAACATCTGGGACAATAACCCCGAGTTGTACATGTTCCTGACGGTGAGCACTCCCGACGCGCTGCGTGGTGTCAAAGCCAAGCGTCGCCCGGGTCGCCAGCCGCTGTTCACCATCGCCACCGGGCGCGAGAAGGACTTCGGCGACTTCGTCAAGGAGCTGCTGAAGCTGCCGGAAGCGCACGCCATCACGCACGGGAAGATCATCTGCATCGACCCGTTCGGCGACAAGCCCGTGGTCATCTTCGGCTCCGACAACCTCGGCGCCAAGGCGAGCTACGGCAATGACGAGAACGCGCTCATCGTCATCGGCAACAAGGCGCTGGCGCAGTACGTGTTCGTCAACATGGTCGACGTCAACAAGCACTATCAGTCGCGCGCGGCTGCTCGTGCCCACCGGCTCGGCCAGAAGGACCACAGCTACACTGGCAAGCTCTCGACCAGCGACAGCTGGCAGGGCGCCTGGACGGATGGTTACAAGGCCAAGGAAGCCGCCCTCTTCGCCACTGGCGTCTGGGACGGCTCGGGTCTGGTGGACGATCCGAACCTGAAGAGCGAGTTCGTGGTGCCGCCCGCTCCGCCGCGTCCGCGCAACGCCGCCGCCGGCCCCGTGCCTGGCGACGACACGAGCAAGGACAACGGCGAGTTCCAGCACTTCGACTCGGCGAACTGGCAGTAAGACTCGAGGGATAGCGGCGCGTAACCGCTGTTCCACAGCAAACAGGGCAGGAGCATCCGTTGCTCCTGCCCTTTCCGCTTCTTTTGAAAACTTCCACCGAAAGGGGACTGACTATGTTGAAATCGAATCTTCCCAGCGAACGCAAGCTGCGCATGCCCATCGTCAACTCGCGGGGCGTGCTGGTCGACGTTCGCGAAACGACACACTCGGACCGCCGCGTCGAACACCGCAAGATGCGCCAGACCTGGCTGCAGACCTTCGCGGGCTTCGCCATCCTGAACGCGATGATCGCCGCTGCGGTCATCTACTTCGGCGGGCTGAACATCCTCGGCTGGCTCGGCATCCTCTGGCTCGCCGTGCTCGGCATCACCTGGTTCTTCAGCGCCGAGATCACACCGCGGGCGGTGCAAGCCTATCAGGCGGACCCGAACACGCCTTACGGTGCCGCCGCCATCCGCTGTGCCAACCGCGCCTGGGACCTGCTGATCAAGCACGTTCGCGAGACCCGCGGCGCCAGCGTCGCAGCTCTGCTCAAGCGCCCGCCCGTCATGCTCTCGCCCAACAAGCACGCCAACGCGTTCTGCACCGGACGTGGCTGGAGCGACTCCGTCATCGTCATCTTCGAGGGGGCCTTCCTCTCGGGCATGGATGAAGACGAGATCGTCGCGGTGTTGGGTCACGAGCTGGGTCACTTCTGGCACCTGGACGTCTTCATGCAAACCGTGGCTTCGGTGCTCGGTGCGCTGATGTCGCTCACGGTTGCCGGCGCCGCCAAGCGTTTCGTCAGCCCGCTGTTCTTGCGGCTGCCACGCTGGCTCTCGTGGCTGTCCTGGCTTAGCAACCTGGCGATCGTGTTCAGCTTCAAGCTGACCTCGTTCCCGGTCAAGGTGGTGCAGATGTTCATCTCGCGCTCGCGTGAAGCTTCGGCTGACGCGTTCGCCGCCGAAATCACGGACGACCCGTGTGCGCTTGCTCGCGCTCTCAAGAAGCTTGTTGCTTACGAGGTCAATCTCGCCAAGCAGGAAGCCATTGAGGCGGAAAAGGCGCGCATCGAGAATCCGGCCAAGTTCCAAGCCATGCAACTGGCTCGGGCTTGTGAGCTGGCGGTGCTCGACGCGCTCGGCTTGATGCTGTTCATCGACACCGTCGAGACGCTCGACCATCACGAACGCGCAGGCTCGGAGCGTTCCGCACTGAGCAAGTGGTGGGAGAAGCTGATGGAAAACCATCCGCCGGTCGAAGACCGCTGCGCCTGGTTGGAGCTGGCTGCTGGTCACGCCTGCCCGCTGCCCGGCGAAAGCGTCCGCAGCTAAGTGCTGGAAGGGCTAAGCCCTAACTAGCGGCAAAGCCTATGTGGTGCTCTGCATCACATAGGTTTTTGCTTTTAAAGGCATCTCCTATACTTTATCGTATATATCAAACAAACGAGCGGGCGACACCATATATAGTGCTATTGCCGCCATTTACTTCTTAGGCTCTGCATCGGCTTTCTCACCTAAAGAATAAAGAGCTTTTGCGGTTTTCTTGTCGCGCTCGCTAAGTATCCCAGTTACAGATTCCGGATTCACAAGTGAGAACATCACATCGTTAGGCGAACTGCTATGGCCAGGCATACCGAGAACATGTCCTACTTCGTGGAGACAAATGTGTTTCATAAACTTCTCGGAAGGCTGAGCACCCGAAAGAGAATCTGGTTTAGTACAAATGAGAAGTTCTGCAGCAACTGCTGCTCCCTGTGCTGAGTGAGCAACGAAGGCTTGCCCTCCTTCACCTGGATTCGCAAGATCTTTAGGGTTGGCCGTCCAACGACACTTCACGAGTGCTTCGTTCATGTTTTCCACAAAGGAAAATTTGATTCTTGTGTCGGTAGCAGTAGCCCATTCTGCAAAGGCATCCTTCAAGAATTTTGCATATTCAGGTTTGAACCCATTCACTCCATCTGCACTAGCAATATAAACTTTGACAGGCACTTGCTCTGCCGCCCAGCGACAGCCACCACCTGCGATGGCTTCATTCAAATAATTATCCTGAGCAGAACTGCTGGCACCTCTAGACATCAAAACCTGAGTCTGCATGACCCTGACCATGTTTGCTATTAGTGGAACATACTGCCCTTTGGGGAAAGAACTCAAATACTTTTGATAGCTCTTCAGAGCATCGGCATTGCGGCCATCCATCTGGTATGCCTGTCCCAAATTGAAAAGAACCAGCTCATTCTTCGGCTGCACTTTTTCTGCTTTTTCAAACTCAATAATTGCTTCTTTACTCTTGCCTTTTTTAGCCAGGGAAACACCGTTATTAATCAGATCCACAAGAGCAGAATCAGACAGAACAGGTTGTTCTGCATAAGAAAATGAGCCTGAGGCAAAGACAAACAAAAGCAGAAGAGATCCCACAAATTTCTTCATGCTGGAAACCTCTTACCGCGCACCAGAATAAAGCATGAGGATCGTCTTTTTGTCTCGATCTGAGAGCGCAGTTGATGCAGCCTCAGGATTTGCTGCAGCAAACATCATATCTTCGGGACCGCTACTATGCCCTACAAGACCCAGAGCATGCCCGATTTCATGCATGCACACATGCTTCATGTAATCTACAGAAAATGCATTTGTCGTTCTTTTATTTGAAGTCAAAATCAAAATATCTGCTCTTACAATTTTCCCTTGCTGGGTCTGCGCAATCTCAGCTTTCCCGCCTTCGATGGGGCTGATCAGATCCTTCGGGTTGTCCGTCCATGAGCATTTTATCAATGCATTTTTTCCACTATTGATGAACTTGATTGATAATTTCCCTTGCGATGCTTCTTCCCAAGCAAGAAAAGATTGTTTCAAAATATCAGTAAACTCATCTCTATAACCTTCTCCGGAGCCCTTTTCGATATAAACGGTTAGAGGCATGCTAGACGCCTCCCAGCGAGCTCCACGACCTGCCATGGCTTCGCTCAAATAGTTATCCAAACCATTGCTACTTTGTCCATGGTTCCGTTTCACTTCCGCATCCAACTGCTTCATTTGCATGGAAACTTGTCTGGAGAATGCACCATTTGGAAAGGAACTGAGGTACTTCTTGTAAGTCGAAAGAGCCTCTGGATATCTACCGGCAAGTTGATACGTTGTGCCCAAATTGAAGACGATCGCGTCATTGCTGGAATCAAGCTGCGAAGCTTTTTCTAGCTCTTGCACAGACTCGTTATACTTCCCGATTTTTCCAAGCGCAACGCCATAGTTGTAGTGCGCGACAGCCATATTCGGAAGCGCTTTCACAACCATTTCGCACTTTTTGGCAGCTTCAGCAGGCTGTCCGGAATTTAATAACTGAGCCCCATCGTTGAAGGCATTTATTACTTGTGGATCCGTATTCGGAGGCACTTCAAAAACCTGGCCAATTACGGAAGGCACATAGACGCTTAAAGCCAGCAATAGTGTGCATGTCACTCTAGCTAAGTTCATAAAAACCTCATAAGGGATGCAGCTAGCTTAGTGTACCCGCTGAGAAAAGTCCCGAACCCGGAAAAACCCCCTCCGGGCACTCACGAATCCGAATCTGGCGGGATCTGTTCACAGCTGCGCAAGCGTCTTAGCTCAATATTTTTTCGCCTTAAGAAGAAATCAGCTCAGAGAGCCCGAAAGTGCTTGTGTACGGAGCTTTCAGATTGCTATTGATAACTATCCTCTTTTTTTCGCTTAAGCAACACGGTTCAAAGCAAAGACTACTCGTACACCTCAGCAAAATATGCACTCGGAAAACCGGGGCGGATTTTGTGTGAGCTGTTTCTCGGCTTAACGCCACTAATAGCAATCATAAACACTGGAGAAACCTATGGAGCGAATTATCGCCATCATGGGCATTCTGGTGATCATCGGCACAGCAGTCCTCTTCTCTGAGGGCGGCACCGCCAATGGCACCAAGCCTCGTTTTTTCCGCCGCCTGCGCGACAACTTCTTCAGCGTAAGCTGGAAACTTGTAGGCATCGGACTGGTTCTCAACTTCATCATGGCTGCTGTTATGCTGAAGGTGCCCGGTACCAGCGATGCTGTCATCTCGCTCGGGAAGGGCATCAACAATGTGATCGACTTTGCGATGCAAGGTGCTGTTTTCGTGCTGGGCGATACCCTGGTTTACGGCAAGTTCTTCAAGCCGGGACAGGAAGTCGCGCAGCAGGAATTCATCTTCGCCATCCGCATTTTCTTCTCGATCATCTTCGTCTCGGGTCTTGTAGCCATCGGCTATTACCTGGGTGTGCTGCAGCGACTAGTAAAGCTGCTGGCGCGCTTCCTGGTGAAGTCGATGGGGCTATCGGGTCCTGAAGCGCTGTCCTGTGCTTCCGCCGCCTGGGTTGGTCAGGTGGAATGCCAGCTGCTGATCAAGCCTTACATGCCGACCCTCACGCGCTCGGAGCTTTTCACCACCATGACAGCGGCCATGGCGACGACAGCCGGCTCTGCGCTGGTAGCCTATGTCAGCATCGGCATGCCCGCCAACTACCTGATCACGGCTTCTCTAATGTCCGCTCTCAATGGCATCATTCTGGCGAAGATCATCTGCCCTGAGAAGGAGCCAGAGAAGCTGCTTCGCGAAGCGGAGATTTCGCTTCCGTCCGAAGGTGCAAATATTTTCGATGCCGCCGCCCACGGTGTCACTGCCGGCACGGACATCGCCGTTAAAGTGGTCACCATGGTCGCTTTCGCCATCGGCATTATGGCCATGCTGAACTGCGGCTTCGAGAAGGTGCTGGGGCTCGTAGGCATTCACGCATCCATCCAGGATGCGCTGGCACTGCCTTTCATGCCCGTCGCATGGCTGATCGGCGTGCCCTGGCATGAGTGCTTCCACGTCGGACGTCTCATGGCCACGGAACTCATCTTCAACGAGATGGTTTCGTTTGGCGAACTGGCACCGGTGATTCACGGCGCTGGGACCTTCGTTCTGGCGGCCAAAACGCAGCTGATCGCCTCAGTTGCGCTCTGCGGGTTCGCTCATCTCGGCTCGCTGGGAATCAACATCGGCGGTCTGGGATCGATGGCTCCGAACCGCAAAGCTGAGATCGCCGGCATGGCTTTCAAGGCAATGATGGTGGCAAATATGGCCACGTGGCTGAGTGCGGCAGTCTGCGGATTGTTGTTCTAAGCCGGCTCGCGGGGACTGGTGATCTCAAAAGATCATCAGTCCCCTACTTTTTTTTTGGCCTTTTTAGCGCTCCGCCAGCTCACGCAAACCTGCTTGACAATAACCGCGCTAAGCTAAGATCGATGGTATTTCTAAACTTTGCGCGCCAGAGAAAAATCCTGAAAGGCTGAACAGTACAGACTTCTAACAATGTAAAGAGAGCCTTCTGATTTTCTTGATGATATTT
>JBIKOL010000278.1:0-2948 GCA_044358055.1 Obscuribacteraceae bacterium (SeqCode) | reverse complement strand
CCAATGTGCCAGGGTACTGAGCCCCAGACAAGCGTTTTGCTCTCAAGAAACTGAGATGAAAGCGATGAATAAGTCAGAGGCAAATTGCGCATTCGTATGACGCTGCCCACTACACACACGAATATTGCCAGATATGGCAAAGCAATGAATAGCATCGTGTCCGTCATGATAGTTTCCCTCTTCGTCCTGTTTCAATGACAACTTGTGTTGTTCGCAATACGGAATAATAGAGATTGTCTGCGTCTTTCATTGATTCGCACATTCTGTCGAGCCCGGTGACCAGGCAAAATTCGAGCAACTCGCTCATCTCTTCTTCGGAGAAGTTCGGAGCAAAGCGCATCATTAAGGACAGGTGATCGGGCAACTCTCCTTTTGTGTCGAACTTGCATTCGTCATAGCGCTGCTGCAAACCTGTCATAAGAGCGCCTCTTTCGAAATTTTCGTCTCCATAGATGTAACTGCTTATATAAGGAATGCAAATCGGTGCGAGGTCGAATGTTCTTGTGTAGAGTTCTTCTAACTGATGAGCTTCCAGCGAGTTAACGGCGGTTTGAAACTCTTTGAGCAAGTCAAATGCCTGGCTGTCATTCTGCACGGCGAGCATTGCTTCTTTTAGCCTGGCGTCAAAATCTGCGCGAGGATATTCGAGCAATGGCGCGAGAGCGTGAAGCTTTTGGGCAAGACTCAATTCAAGTTTTGTGCTCATGGTCCTCTCTCCGGTGTAACGCTTATGCCGAGTCCGCAAGATCCTTTGCAAATCTCTGGATTACAGGTGCCTGAAACTGCTTCTTCTCTTTGGAGCGGTGGCAGAACAAATCGATCGTCAACGGTTGGCAGTGCCGTCAGCGCGTAAATTTCTTCAGCTTCTTTCGGCGTGAGGTTGGCTTCTCTCATCATGCGGTTGATGGATACAACATCTACATCCCCCATGTCGAGACTGCGTTTGTAATAACGCACCGCCATCAGTTTCTTCATGACAGCATCAATGAGGTCGGTATTGCCGGCGCTGAATAAGCGAGCCAGATATTTTATTGGCAGTCGCGAATTCTCCAGACTTGTGAAGAAACCATCAATTACGTTGCTGTAGTGCCCGTTATCCAGTTTGCCCATGACCGGCAATAGTGGTGGCACATAAAATAGCATTGGCATGGTTCTGTATTCGACATGCAGGGGCAGAGCTAGTTTCCACTTCATCACGTATTTATAAATTGGTGATTTTTGTGCTGCCTCAATGAACTCTTCGCTGATACCATTTTTGCGAGCCAATCTTATTATTTCGGGATCATACGGGTCGCAGAATACTGTGCGCTGCGATTCGACCAGCGCTTCATCTGGAACAGTCATAGCTGATGGGACTCTATCTGCATCGTATAGCAATACGCCAAGATAACGAATACGTCCGACACAGGACTGGAAGCAATTAGGAATCTGACCCGTTTCCAGTTT
This sequence comes from Obscuribacteraceae bacterium (SeqCode), assembly GCA_044358055.1. Taxonomy (GTDB): domain Bacteria; phylum Cyanobacteriota; class Vampirovibrionia; order Obscuribacterales; family Obscuribacteraceae; genus JAIEPM01. The sequence goes on along the minus strand of JBIKOL010000278.1, from coordinate 1,502 downwards.
GGGATAGCAGAGGATGCATTTTTCGGACTTGCCAGTTTTCCAGTTGTAGTAGATCTTTTTGTACGGGCAGGCGCTAATGCACGCACGCCAGCCCTTGCACACTTCCTGATTTACGAGAACTATGCCGTCTTCTCCGCGCTTGTACAGCGCACCGGAGGGGCAGGACGCGACGCAGCTTGGGTTGGCGCAGTGATTGCATATCCGTGGCAAATACATCATCGAGACGCGTTCGATTTCGAATAGTTGTTCTCTTTCTTCGTCGCTCAGTGCATCAAGGTTGATGTCATTCTCTGCGTAAAGTGTCGAGCCTGATAAATCATCATCCCAGTTAGGACCCGCGACAATGTCTACCGGTTCGCCTGTGATTTGAGATATTGGAATCGCAGTGGGCTGGTCATCGCCTTCGGGCGCATCGAACAGATCGCTGTACCTGTAGGTCCATGGCTCGTAGTAATCGTCGAGACCCGGCTGGTTCGGATTGTAGAATAGCTTCAAGAAGGCATCGAATTTGCCTTGTGATTTTAGTTCAAGTTTGCGATTTCCAGCATTGCCTGTTACCTTCCAGCCCCCTTTGAAATGCTCTTGATCTTCCCAGAGGGTGGGAAAGCCTGTTCCCGGTTTTGTCTCGACATTGTTCCACCACATGTATTCAGCGCCTGGGCGATCTGTCCACACGTTTTTGCAAGCGACGCTGCAAGTGTGACAGCCAATACACTTGTCGAGATGAAATACCATTGATACCTGGGCTCGGATATCCATTTACCTTCTCCTCCGGCCTACCATTCAAGCTTGTCCATTTTTTTGACAATTACAAAGGTGTCTCTGTTTACACCAGTTGGACCCCAGTAATTGAATGCGTAGGTGAACTGAGCGTAGCCACCTATCATAAAGAGCGGTTTCAATCGCGTTCTTGTTAGACTGTTGTGTCCGCCGGCTCGTTTGCCGCCGCGTTGTTTTGATTTAGGCACTGTTGCCGTGCGCTCGGGCGAGTGATAAATCATGCTTATGCCGCGAGGAATACGTGCGCTGACACAGGCGCGCGTACAAACTACGCCGTGGTCGTTGTAAATTTCGACCCAGTCGTTGTCCTCGATGCCAACCATATCAGCATCTTTATCGTTGATCCAGATTGGTTCGATGCCGCGCGAAAGTGTTTTCATGCGCAATGTGTCGCCAAAAGTCGAGTGTATGTGCCATTTTCCGTGTGGCGTCAAATAATTGAGCATCAATGACGCACTTTCTTTTGGTGATTTTTGCAGGTCGAAACTTGCATGGACATCTGCTCTTGGTTTGAACGTGGGAAGATTCTCGCCATAAGCGATGTATGCTTCGTGATCAAGATAGATTTCCTGCCTGCCAGTCAGCGTTCGCCATGGAATTAGTTCTTCCACGTTCTGGCAATAAGCGGAGTATGTGCGTCCGCCGGTGGTGACACCTGTCCAATAAGGACTGGTGAGCACACGTCGTGGTTGAGCTTTGATATCTTCAAAGTTCATCCGAAC
>JBIKOL010000211.1:0-12526 GCA_044358055.1 Obscuribacteraceae bacterium (SeqCode) | reverse complement strand
CTATACCTGTCTTCACTGATTCGGATTGATAGGCTCGATAGGCCAGTTCGCCATTAGTTTCCGCTGCGAAGTTTAGAATTACATTGCAAGCATCATATGCATCTTTCAATGATGGATATGCTTTGCCGTCCAATTCTTGAACTGGATGATCGAGCAAATATTGGTCGTACAAGTCATCAACATCATAGTGCGTACCGTGCACTGCAAGTCCGTTGTTACGGAAATTCGGACCCAGGGCAATAAATTTGTCGTAGATTTTTGTGTAATCTCGTTCGACTACTTTCATTGCCGGCATTGTTTTGCCCGGTATGGCGTCACATTCACCTGTCATCCAATCTTTGATGAATGGTTGAGCAATTTCTGCGGGAGTATCATGCATTAACGGAGTGAGCACGATATCTTTTCTCGGCTCCGGCATTTGTGTTTTTGCCAGCTTCGATGTCGCTTCCGAAATTGCTTTGAAAATGTCCCAGTCAGTTTTCGATTCCCAGCAAGGAGGAACTGCCGGTTGCATTGGGTGAATGAAAGTGTGCATGTCCGTTGAACTGAGGTCATGCTTTTCATAATAGGTTGCTGCAGGCAAAACGATGTCGGAATATAGTGCCGAAGTATCCATGCGGTAATTGAGATCGACGATGAGATCCATCTTGCCGAGTTCAACTTTGTCATGCCAGACAACTTCCTTTACTGAATCTTGTGCTTGTTCTTCAGCAACCAGATTGTTGTGAGTGCCGAGGTAATGTTTGAGGAAGTATTCATGTCCCTTAGCCGAAGACATGATGGCGTTGCCTCTCCATATGTACCAGAGCCTCGGGAAGCTCTCCGGATTGTTTGGATCTTCCATTGAGAATTTGAGTTTGCGTGATTTAAGCGCATCGACGGTATGCTTGATAATTTGCTCATCAGACTTAGCGCCATTTTCAACAGCTTCGTCAATCACGTCAAAGTTGCTGCGATTAAATTGAGGGAAGCAGGGCATCCAGCCATGCCGAACTGCCATGATTTGTTTGTCGATGGTGTGTCCTGAAGCCATTGAATGACCGGGATCTGCCACATTGCACATTTCATTGAAAGAACGGTCATAGCGCCATTGATCTGAGTGGACGTAGTGGAATGATGGTGCATTTTGCAAACGTGGAGGCGCGATCCAATCTGTTGCAAAAGCAATTGGTGCCCAGGAAGCCTGGGGTACGAGTTTCTCCTGGCCGACATAATGGTTCAAACCACCGCCACTTACACCGACGCAGCCACAGAGAACAAGTGAGGTTATTATGGAGCGGTAAATCAGATTGTTGTGATACCAGTGGTTAACACCAGCTCCGATAATTACGCTGCATTTGCCTTTGCTTAGTTCTGCAGTGCGAGCCCATTCGCGAGCGAAGTTGAGCACGACTTCAGCTCTTACTCCTGTGAACTTTTCTTGCCAGGCCGGTGTGTAGGGCGAGTTCTCATCTTCATAGTTTTTCGGATAGTCGCCTTTGAGTCCCTGGTTGACTCCGAATTGTGCAAGTAAGAGTTCAAATGCGGTAGTTACTATGACCGGGCCATCTTTTGTCTCCAGCTCTATACCGGCTACCTGTCTATCGACGAAATTGTCGTTGCTGCCTTCGGAAAAATCGGAAAATTCGACGTTCACCAGCTTGTTTGCGTGCATCCCTAATTGCAACGCAGGATCAACCATCTCTCCGGAATTTGCATCCTCGAGTTTGAGGTTCCATTCGCCTTTCTTCTTTTGCCAGCGGTGTCCGATGGTTCCCTTCAGCAATACCGGTTTGCCTGTTTTGCTGTCAAGGACAAAGCTTTTCCATTCAGCATTTTCTTCGTCGGCAGTTGCTTGCAGCTGGCTCGCCCGCAGCAATCGTCCGGCTTCGAATTTACCGTCTTTTGTTTTTTTGAGTTCGACCAGAAATGGCAAATTGCTATATCGCTTCACGTAGTTCTGGAAGTAATCGACCTGTCTGTCTACGAAAAACTCTTTCAAGATTACATGGTTTACTGCCATCCAGAAAGCACCATCCTGCCCCTGGTTTATCGGCACCCACTCGTCGGCAATTTTAGAGACCTGGGCAAAGTCAGGTGAGAACACCACCACTTTTGCTCCGCGATGTCTTCCTTCAACGAGGAAATGTGCATCCGGAGTACGGGTCATCAATACATTGCTGCCGACCGTTGCAACAAATTTTGAGTGGAACCAATCTGCGCTTTCCGCAACGTCTGTTTGTTCACCCCAGATTTCGGGCGAAGCAGGAGGAAGATCGCAATACCAATCGTAGAACGAAAGATTGACGCCGCCCATTAATTGCAGGAAACGCGCTCCGGACGCGTAACTTAGCATTGACATAGCCGGTATGGGTGAAAAACCGACTATGCGGTCTGAGCCATGCTTTTTCAAAGTATGGATGTTTGCCGCTGAGATCAAATCTAAAACTTCGTCCCAGCTTATGCGGCGAAAGCCACCTTTACCGCGAGCTTTTTGGTATCTCTCGCGTGCGGTTTTGTCCTCGACAATTGATTTCCAGGCAGCAACGGGATCGTTGGGGTGTTTCTTTTTGGCTTCGCGCCAGAGATCCATAAGCGCACCACGCATATACGGGTATTTAACACGCAATGGGCTGTACAAATACCAGGAGCAAGAAATTCCACGTTGGCAGCCACGGGGCTCGTGCGGCGGTATTTCTTTATTAAAGATGGGATAATCTAGCGCCTGAAGTTCCCAGGTGACAATTCCATTTTTTACATACACATTCCAGCTGCATGAGCCAGTGCAGTTGACACCATGTGTGCTGCGCACAATTTTGTCGTATTGCCAGCGGTTTCTGTACATTTCCTCCCACTGGCGTTCCTTTGGCGCAAACATATCTTTGATCCATGCCATTTGAATTATCTCCTGTGCAGTTTTTTGCGCACGCCGCTATTTCTGTTTCTGTAGCCAACTGCGACAAGCAAAAGTATTATTAAAGAGCCAGCTCCTCCGGCCAGTGATACTGAGAATTTTTCCGGATGAGCCTGGCGGCCTTTTATAGAATCGAAATATTTCACGAGATTGGCCGCTTCTTCTTTGCTGACCGGATGGTTGGCATATGCAGCTTTCATCACTTTGAAGGGAGTTTGCTGGCAGGAAGCCAGAAGCGCTTTGTCATTCATCTTTTCCGAAATATTTGTCAGATCTGGGCCCAAACCTGAGCCATTTCCTTCGACGCTGTGACATGCGTTACAAGACATTCCACCGTTCACGAATGATTTCCTGCCATCGAAAAGCATTTCTCCTTCAAGTGCAGACCCGATTACGATTGCCTCATCTTCTTTCGGCTGTTCGTTCTTGCTTGAATTATCAGTATTTGCGGAAGCAGTGCTTGTATCTGTACTTGTTTTGGTATCAGCAGATGTTTTGCTATTGTCCGTGCTACTGCTTGCTTCCGATGTCTTGCTTGAAGCTGAACTGTCTGAATGTTTGAGGTAATCAACTAGATTGTTAACTTCGTCAGGACTAAGTGGACCAACTGTTTTTTCCATGCCTTTTACAGCTGCTTGCAGTTTGTCATCAGGCCAGTCTTTGGTGCCTGCAAGATCTGGACCCACAAGAACACCTTTACCAACTGTGTGACAACCTACGCATTTGCCTTCAAACAGCTTCGAACCCGCTTGAGGATCTGCCACCGAGGGTGCTATCAGATAAAAATTGGAAAAGCATAAACTCATGATGAGTTTTGCAATTGTTTTTATTCCGATCTTTCTTGATGGCTGAGTTTGGGCGCAATAGCGCCTGAAATCGAAAGTTTCATTCGTAATGATCATTGTAAACGCCTGCTGTCAGCAACACATTTATTATTTGGATAAAATCATCCAGTTATCTGGGTTTATTATGTCACCGCTGACACCACAGGAAATCGTCCTAAAGTAGTATGTTGCAATCAGCATGAGGAGACGTAGGCTCCATCATCCGAAAGGATGAGAGTGTCTATTAACTATGGGCATATACTAAAAATACTATGAATCAAATGCAGCCAGAAAAACGACGTGTCGGCACCATCATTATAGGTGCTGGAATTAGCGGTCTCAGTTGCGCATATGAATTGTCGCGCTTGTGTCCGGATATGAAAATCCGCATTCTCGAAAGAGAGTCGCGCGCTGGTGGTGTAATCAAAACACTTAGGAAAGATGGGCTACTTTTTGAGTGCGGACCTGAATCCTTCAGCACGCTTAAACCAGAGGTTATGTCATTGGCTGCAAGCTTAAACATCAGGCAGCGCGTTATTTCTACCGCTGAAAGCAATCGGCGAAGTTTTGTTTCTCTCAACGGAGAGTTGCATGCTCTGCCGGATGGATTCATGATGATTGCACCCTCAAACTTATGGTCGTTTGCGAAGAGCAAAATTTTTTCCCTGCAGGGCAAGTTGAGGATGGCAATGGATATGGCTATACCAGCTTGCACTGCTAGCGAAGACGAGAGCCTCAGCAGTTTTGTCAGACGGCGGCTTGGAGACGAGGCGCTAACGAAGCTGGCTGAGCCGATGATCGGCGGTATTTATGGCGGCGATCCCGATCTTCTGAGCGCTTCATGCACTATCCCTCAGCTTGTTCAGTTGGAAAAAAAATATGGAAGTATTATTCGTGGTTTGATGGAAGGCAAAAAGAAAGAAAGTGCAGCGACGAAATCGGCAGGACCCCGCTATGGTGTTCTGGCAAGTTTTGATGAGGGTATTTCTGTATTGAGCGACAATATCTTGAAGGCACTGCCTGATTCTTGTCTGCAACTATCAAAGGACGTAATGCACATTTCTTCCGGGCGCAATGGTTGCAGATGGAATGTACTCTGCGCGGACAATAGCAGCTACGATGCGGATTTCATTGTTCTCGCTACGCCAGCAGAACATGCGGGTGTAATTCTGAGCGAGATAAATCCGCTGGTCTCCGATAAGCTATACAAAATCAGGCGTTCTCCAGCCATTATTATCAACATCGTGTACAACTCCGAACAGATCAAGCGCAATCTGAATGGTTTTGGATTTGTCGTCCCTCGAGTGGAAGGAACAGTGATTTCTGCTTGCAGCTTTAGCAGCATCAAGTTTGAGGGGCGCTCCGGAAGCGATAAAGTTCTGATGAGAATTTTCACTGGTGGCAGCTTGAAATCTAATGTAATGGAGCACACTGATAGCGAACTCTTGCGGATCTGCCACGAGGAATTACAAAAACTTCTGCAAATTGAAGGGCAGCCGGTGATGCACGTTATTTCACGTTATGATGCGGCAATTCCACAATATATGGTTGGACATGCTGCGCTTGTTGAGCAAATTGAAGAAGATTTGCGCTTGAGCCCTGGAATTTATCTGGCAGGTAATTCGTACACTGGTGTTGGCTTGCCGGATTGCGTGAAATCAGGCATGTCTGCAGCTAAGGTGATCAGCGAGATGGCTAAACAGCTCACAGCAAGCTAGAGTATTCTTTCTTCACACTGAGATTTGATCGTCCGCGCGAAGGAGGCAAATATGTCACCGGTTTCCCCGCGGCTCCCAGATGACAGTTATTTCTGCGCTTGCTAGAGTGACTCTTTATTGATCTCTTCATTGAAGAGGAAGGATTTTGTTGATGAAAGTATTGCTCAGCTCCGTATTTGGTCCTTATGGAGTAGACGACCGTTACGGGCGACGCCTCAATGTCATGGAACTTTTCCATAATCAAGTCACGCGAGAACAGGGTGTTTTTTCCCTTCGCATGAACCATCCAAGTTTTGGTCTTTATCTCATTGCTGAGAATTTGCAGGCACCTGTTTCTGTCCTTGACTTCCCCTCGTTGGAGAGATTCAAAAAGGAATTGGAGAAGGGTTATGACTATGTTGGTATTTCTTTCATAACTTCCAACATTGTTAAGGCCAAAGTTATGGCCGAATATATTCGTGAGCATTATCCGCAAACCAAAATTGTGTTGGGTGGCCACGGAACAGGACTTCCTGGAATCGAAAAGATAATTCCCTGCGACTACATTTGCAAAGGCGAAGGAATCAATTTCTTCAGAAGATTGCTAAATGAAGATGTGTCTGCACCGCTAAAACATCCCGTAATGAAATCAACAATAAACAGACGCATATTGGGTTTGCCTATACCCACGAATGCGGCTGTGCTTATCCCTGGGCTCGGCTGTGTGAATGCCTGCAGATTTTGCGCAACTTCACATCATTTTCAGAAAAGTTATGTTGGATTTCTAAATACGGGAAAGGTTCTTTTTGAAACATTCTGCGACATCGAAAAAAAGCTGGGAGTGAATGAGTTTTTCGTTATGGACGAGAACTTCCTCAAAAATCGCCCGCGAGCTGAAGAGCTGCTTCAGGAAATGGAAAAGAACAATAAGTATTTTTTCCTCGGGGTGTTTTCCTCTGCGGAAACTATAAATGCGGTGGGCGTAGAGTTTCTCGTAAAACTTGGAATAGATTTCGTCTGGATCGGTGTGGAATCTAAACGCGATATATATACGAAGACAAAGGGAGTCGACCTAAAAGCAATTATTTCTTCCTTGAGGAAATATGGCATTCAAGTTCTGGGTTCCGGAATTTTGTTTTTGGAACATCACACACCAGAGACCATATATGAAGATATTGATTATCTAATTGGTCTGGAAACCGATTTTGTGCAGTTCATGGAATTAGGCCCGCTACCAGGCACGGCCTTATTTGAAGATTACGATCAAGCCGGCAAATTGCGCTATGACATTCCATTTGAAGATTGGCATGGGCAGGACAAAATATGGTTCAATCACGAGCATTTCTCTCGTGATGAAACCGCTTATTACACTCAGCTCGCTTTTCAAACTGATTATCAACGCCAGGGTCCATCATTGCTTCGTCTGGCTGATACCTCGTTGAGGGGATATCGAACTGTCAAATCGCATCCTGATCCAAGAATAAGGGGATTGAGCAACAGGTTGAAGAAGCGCTGCCTTGAGTTTCGTCCACTCTTTCCTGCCTGCAGAGCTAGTTCGGAAAATCTGGCCACAAATAAGCTTCTTGATTATCTGGAAAGAGAATACAGAAAAGAATTCGGGCTTGCTACTCCACTAGATCACGTGGCGTCCTGGGTGGTGCAAGTCTCTGCTGCCATTGAAAGAGTACGTCTCTGGAATCCGCGGCATATGTATCAACCGCCGACTGTCTACAAAGAATATCGTGTCGGCAATTCTCAGGACTACAATGTCGCAATCAAAGAAATCGAGAGTTCCAGCGAAAAAGAAGCTGTGGTGGCAGGTTAGTCCTCAACAGATTACTGTTCGCTCAAGTCAAGGGCCATACACTCTTTCTGAGCTGAGTAAAGGCGCTATTTGCCGGGGCTAAACAACAGCATCAAGGAGCCTCCGAGAATTGGGGAAATCCGATGCTGGCGATTTCGGAATTTTTCTCAGCCCTGCTTAACCGCGGATCAATGTCTCAATAAAAATGTCGCTAGGATAGAAGAAAGCACGGGCACGAAAGGTTTTCGCCTCATTTTTGAGATCTGCACGCTTTTCAGCTGACGTTGCCGGAAGACTGGCACAGGTGTCCAGGCAATCGGCTACCCGCACAAAATTGTGACGCTGCTTGAACTCGGACATAGACAATTGAAGCAATTTCAGAGCTTCGTCGAACTTAGCTTGCAAAATATAAGCAAAGGCAAGCTGGTAGCGGAACTCAGCACAGGGACCGAGAGGTGTATCTACCTGTTTCACCGCTTTCTCGAGAATTAGCTGAGCGTCTACAGCCTTTTCTTGCTTCAGGTATAGCAGGGCTAGTTTGTAAATGCAGCGCAAAGTAGAATTACTTTCCTTGGTCATTGTTTTCGTGTATATCTCCAGCGCACGCTTTAGAACAAGCTCTGCATCAGCCAGTTTGCCCTCTTCTGTCAATGAGTCAACGTGATGTTCCAGAACTGGAGCTAGATATCCGTGTCCTGAATAATAGGACGATTCAAGAATTTCTACGGACTGAGCAAAGGCGGAATCTGCTTGGCCAGTCAGATGGCAGTGTAACAGAGCCGTTCCCAACTTATCCAGGGCAAATGCGATCGCAGGCTCTTTATCCCCAAGAACTTTTTTTCTTAGATTGAGTGATTGCAGAAGAAGAGCCTGGGCTTGATACCATTGTCCATCATTGCTCAATTTCTCAGCTTGCTTGTCCAGAGAATCTGCTTGATATAACGGCTTGGTGGTTACTTCTTCTAGAGTAGCGCTTTTCATACAACCCCCTATTGCCAGTCACGGCCGTCAAAGAATGCTTGCAGATCGCTCATCAAAGCTGGCAAATCGTCAATGTGACACATGCTTTCGCAGATTTCCAGGCTAGCGCCTTGAATGCTCTCATCACACTCGCAAGGTACATCAACACCGTGCTTTTCGAATACTTTTATGGCATCTGGTCTTTCTGCCAGAATGTCACTAACGCTTGTTTCATTTGAAATTAACATGACTACTTCTCCTTCTTCTTCTTCTTCTTCTTCTTCTTCTTCTTTCTTGTTTGGTTGTAACTGCCGGCCTATAGGGAATCGGCACAGGTGCAGGTCTGAGCATCGCCAGCAAATTTATTGAGTGCGATCGAATGATGCAGCTTTTTGATTGGACGGTCGTGTTTCAATTCAAGCTGCGAAGTATGCGCGCTAAGCTCTTCGAGCTGGCTTGTGCTCATTATTCTTTGCAGATAAGGCAGAACTTCGCGCTCATCCCAGCGAACATGGTCTTCAATAACATTGGCGAGTGCGTCAAAGTCTTCGGACTGAAGGCTTTCAACAGCCCTTGATATTAACTGCTTAATTGCCTCATTTATTTTTCCGTGCTGTTCTGCAATCTCGTTGGTAAGCAAATAGCTGGGGTTCATTTTAGACAATGCTATTTGTTCATCTCCAAGGTACTGTTCAACCAGGTCGGCATGGCGAGTTTGAATTTCAGTTGCCAGAGCGACGCGGTCCTGGACTGTAGCTTGAGCTGCCTTGCGGAGCCGTTGAACTAGTACCAACAGTACGCCGTGGTCCCGAGATATGGGCTGTAAAGCTGGCTCGCGGTCAAAATCAGTATTCATGGTTCTTCTCCTTTATTATGGATATCTGGATATCTTTATCCATTATTATGCGCTGCTATGGGTTTGTTTGGCATCAGCCAAAAGGATGGTCAAGAAATCATTGCGCGAATCTTGTTTGTTCTTCGGGCGTTGGAAACTCAACTAACGGAATGGACATTGTGGGACGAGCAAGAATATCTGCAATTGTTGTTTCAGCAAAACTTTTCTCAATTAAGGCTGAAGCATCATCCAACCGCTTGTGCAGAGCGCAGAGATGTACACCGTGAGCCTTCAGTCCAAGAGGGCAAGATCGAATTCTTGGAATTGGATCTACTGCATTTAGCACTTCCAAAATATTTATTTTGTCGGCTGCATTTACCAGCATGAAACCACCACCGAGCCCACGTTGTGATTGGACCAATCCCGCTTTAACCAAGGATTATAAGACCTTCGAAAGATAAGGAGCGGGCACTTTCGTGCTGAGTGAAATTTGCTGAGCCGTAAATGCTTCTCCTGGATTCATGGCCAGGTACACAATGGCTCGTAATGCGTATTCTGCTGTTTGAGATATCATTGATTTTTTGTCCTTCAATAATTCGACTTGATTGGCAACTGTTTAGCAAGATGCAGCGATGGGCTTGCGAAGCCCAAGGGCTCGCGGAAACAGAATGTTGTTCTCTTTGTGAACATGCTGGTGCATTTCCGATTCGATCTGTGCAAGTGAATAGAGTAAATTCTTGAATGTGTTACAAGCATCCTCAGGTGCTATGTAATCGTGAGTCAGCTTGCGCATTGCAGACAAGGCTTCGCCGGCGTCGTCATGTTCCTTACCCATCACTTCGATTGGATGCTCTATTCCACCACCGCAACCGAAAATTTGTGGGGTTCCGGTCGCTTCCATGCTGACGATACCAGGGAATAGAACCATCTCTTCCTTCTGCATGTGCAGCTCAAGCTGTGCTCTAAAGCGATTGAAAATATTCAAAACCTCAATCATCTCCGGGTGATTTTCACCATGTACGCGGGACACCTTATCGGCAAGTTTTGCCACACGCGACAACTGTTGTCGCAAAGGCTCATGATATGCGCCTATGATGTGATCCACTAGCTCCTTGAGGCTAACAGTGGTCCAGTCTGGGGAGTCAGATGGCAGTTGTTTACTTTCGGTAGCAAGAAGTTTTTCCAAAACTTCTTCAACGTTCAGCCGCTTTATTCTGCAAGCATCTTCCAGGCTGGCTTTTCCGCCGCAGCAATAGTCTATGCCGTACTGCTCAAGTATACAAGCAAGCGACGGTCGCTGCGCGACCAGCTCGCCAACAGAAGTTCTCTTATACTGTGCCTTATCGCCAATTAGGGAACTTGCGGTGCTATGGACCACACAGGTTTGCTCATAGGCAGGAAAGAATACGCACGAGCATGGTTGGAACATGTCCTTGTTTGAATTACATATCGGACAGGACCATTCGGCTGGTAAATCCTCAAACCTGAGCGATGCAGCTATTCCCTGGCTGGGCTCTCCTAAAGCTTCGTCATAAATGTAATTGCACACCGTGCAAATCGTCTTTGCGTTTGACATGACTGCCTCCTCCACTTATTTGGATATCTGGACCTTTATATCCATAATAGCAAGTGCGCGATTGGTAATGATCCGCCGAAAGGATGATTACCTACAGGAAACCTTGGGACTTTCGAACTTTCACTAAGAATTCAGTGAAGGCCAATTACTTTGTGTGATATTACATGTGGTGTCAGATGATTAGTTTCTATGGCGAGCATGCTAGATGCTGATATTCGTTGAAAGGACCGTGAATAAATTTCTAGCGATTGAGCGCTCAATTGCTAGCGAGCAAACTGAAGAAATCGAGCTAAGCAGGACTCTGAATTGATCTCGTATTTTTAAGCAGCAAAGGAGACAGAATTTGTGCAAATAGCTAAAACACACTTTATTCTCTACACTCGAGATCAAAACAAGAGTGCTGATTTCTATACCGCAGTACTTGAATGCGATCCAACTTTGAACACGCCTGGCATGACAGAGTTTGCACTTAGCAATCGAACTGTTCTGGGTCTCATGCCGGAATCCGGAATAAAGGCATTGCTCGGCCCTGGCCTACCGGATCCAGAATCAGCAAGTGGAATTCCACGCGCCGAACTTTACTTGGTTCTCTCTGACGCCAGAAGAGCCTATATGCGGGCATTAGAAAAAGGGGCTAAGGAAATAAGCCCACTTGCACGGCGCGATTGGGGGCATGACGTAGCATATTGTCTTGATCTGGACGGTCATGTCCTTGCTTTTGCTGAACTTTCTGAGAGCTCAAATGAACCTTTTCAATCTGGTCTTTTCTAAAGCAAATTTGTCAGCGCTGCCGACTGATGGTTTGAGCAATGCTGATCTTTGTTTGGATGAAGAGCGCAACACGGAGCTTCTCAATCAAGAACCGATTTCACAAATGTCATCATCCATTTGAATGAGAACGCGTCGTCCGAACGGGCGATAAATTGAGATTTGAGTTAAGAGAGAATTTCGTTATGACTATGAGGGGTAGCAATGAAAAAGGATCTGCAAATTAATGCCGAAAGAAAATCTCCGGATTCTTTAGAGCGAAAGCTGATAGCATCTCAAGTCCAGGGCGAGTTGCTGGATGGTGACGCACCGATCAAGGTATTGACTCATTGCTACAGATTCATGCCCACTAAGTCAAGACGCTTCAGACAGGAAGGGCGTTTAAAGTAAGCATAGGCGTCAAGCTTTAGCAATGTATCATCCAAGTCTTTTCAATCTGTTTATTCCAATAGCTGGAGCAGACAATTTTCTTGTTTTCAATACATTGCGTGGTAGCTCGGCTCTAATATCAGCTCGTCTTGCCAAAAACTTGAGTAGCAGACTCGCTAATGGAAATGGAAAGCACAGCATTTATCGTCATTTCGCCGGCAATTATGATGCGCAGCATTTAGCAGCCACAGAGCTCTCTCCGGAGCTCACTGCCTGTCTCTTAGATTTAGGCATCTTGCTCAGAGCCTGTGACAACGAGCACCAGTTAATCAAGCAAGCCCAGGAGGAATACTGGCATCAACCGGTATTGAAATTGACGCTGGCATATACCGCCGCATGCCAGCTTGATTGCACTTACTGTTTTCAGTCTGGTCGTAATTTGTCTTTGCGGCATGGAACTGGGCTGAAGAAGTCAGTAGAGGAATGGACAGATAGTTATCTTCAGGAACACCCAGAGATTAACCGTGTTGAACTGGGCTTGTTCGGCGGTGAGCCATTGACAGATCTGGCGCTGGCTAGCAACTACGTCAATGCAATTAAACATATCTCCGGCAAGCATGATAAAAGCTTCTCTATAAGTTTGACTACAAATGGAGTGAACCTTGAGCCTGAAATAATCAAGCTGTGGGTAGACTCAGGGCTCAAATATGTTCGCATAACGCTTGACGGACCTCCTGATATTCATAATCTTAGGCGTCCGTTTCGCTCTGGTGCTGGCTCGTTTGATCTGATACTAAATA
>JBIKOL010000049.1:0-50121 GCA_044358055.1 Obscuribacteraceae bacterium (SeqCode) | reverse complement strand
GCTCCCGGGGCTCTGCTCTTAGCGCACGACGATCGGTAAAGGGCGCCTCACGGGAGCCCTTTACCGATCGGATCTTTTCTGAATAACAGATCAAGCAGAGCTTGCGCACTTGTCCGTTACATTTGAAAGCCAACAATCTATTTCGTGGTTCTGGCTGAAGCCAAGTTTCTCAAGCACTACTGCAGAAACTTTCTTGAGCAATTCCGAGCGAGAGTCTTTGCCAATAACGATTTTTTCGTAGCCCATATTGCCGGCGAAAAATCTCATTGTTTTGACCAGGGACCGTGCCACCCCTCGTTTGCGTGCGCCTGGCGTAACTGCCAGACGCAGCAACTCAAGAGTTTTTTCGTCATCACCTTGTCGGCGAGCAGCAAGAACTCCGATTATCTGTCCGTCTCTTTCGGCGACTATGCATAAACCGTCGTACCAGAAATAACTGTGTTCGATATTTCGCAAGTCGCTGTCGCGCCCTTCGAGATCAGGTTGAATTCCATGTTCTTCCAGAGCCTGGAAGATTATGGTGCGGATGATCGGTTCATCTTGCCTCGTTCCAGCGCGAACTTGCATGCTTCAATCCATTATTTTGCAAGGTATTGAATCAGCAGGAGAGCCACGATGTTCAGGATTTTGATCATTGGGTTGATAGCAGGACCTGCTGTATCTTTGTACGGGTCACCGACCGTGTCGCCGGTAACTGCAGCTTTGTGTGCATCAGAACCTTTGCCGCCATGATGACCTTCTTCAATGTATTTCTTGGCGTTATCCCAAGCACCGCCTCCAGATGTCATCGAAATTGCGACGAACAAACCGGTGATGATGGAGCCTACAAGAACTCCACCGAGAATCTTTGCTGCAGCAAATTCTCCCGGCAGCGAAGTATTTAGCCAAAACATGCCTAGAGCTGCGATCACTACAGGAGTGAGAACCGGCAAAAGAGCTGGAACAACCATTTTTCCGATGGCAGCCTTGGTTACGATATCCACGCAGGAACCGTAGTCAGGTTTGGCGGTACCATCCATGATACCGGGCTTCTCGCGGAACTGGCGGCGAACTTCTTCGACAACCAGACCGCCTGCTGCGCCCACGGCTTCCATTGCCAGTGCGGCGAAGAGAAATGGAATCAACCCACCAAGGAAGAGACCCGCCAGAACATATGGGTTATCGAGTTGGAATGTGAGCTTGCTCACATCGAGACCAGCTTCAGTTGCTTTGTTTATCAACTCTTGTGTGTAAGAAGAAAACAGCACGATTGCAGCAAGTCCTGCAGAACCGATGGCGTAACCTTTTGTCACTGCTTTTGTTGTGTTTCCTACGGCATCAAGCGGGTCTGTGACCGCGCGAACTTCTTTGGGAAGTTCGGACATTTCTGCGATACCACCGGCGTTGTCGGTGATGGGACCGTATGAGTCGATTGCGACGATAATACCTGCCATGCTCAACATTGACATAGCCGCAAGTGCTACACCAAAAATTCCACAAAGCTGGAAGGAAACAAGAATACCGGCGATGATGACGATAACTGGAAGTGCGGTTGATTTCATCGACACTGCAAGACCGGCGATGATATTTGTCGCGTGACCTGTTTCAGAGGCTTTTGCGATGTATTTAACCGGCTCGTAATCTGTGGATGTGTAGTATTCAGTGATCCAAACGATTGCAGCCGTTACAACGAGTCCAATTAGTGATGCGATGAAAAAGTTCATGGTTGAGTAGCTCAAGCCGCTCATCATTTTTTCGGTGACGAAATAAAATCCGCCTGCTGCAAGCACGCCCGCTACGGCCAGACCTTTATACAGTGCTGCCATGATCTTGGTGTCGTTGGCGCCAAGCTTGACGAAGAAGGTTCCGATAATCGATGCGACGATTGATACACCGCCGAGCATCAGGGGGTAAAGCAAAATGTTTTGGTTGCCCGCTGCAATTTCTTTGTGGAAAACTATATTTGCAAGAAGGATGGTGGCAACCGCGGTGACGGCATATGTTTCGAAAAGGTCCGCCGCCATACCTGCGCAGTCACCAACGTTGTCGCCTACATTGTCTGCGATAACTGCTGGATTACGCGGGTCGTCTTCTGGGATACCTGCTTCCACTTTTCCGACCAGGTCCGCGCCGACGTCAGCGGCTTTAGTGTAAATGCCACCACCTAATCTGGCGAAAACCGAGATTAAGCTGGCTCCGAAACCAAGTCCGATAAGCGCATCGACATTGTGGAAAAGAGTGAAGAAACCTGCAACTCCCAGCAGTCCAAGACCGACTACGAGCAATCCAGTGACTGAACCGCCTCTAAATGCGACATCGAGTGCTTTTGGTAATCCGCCTTTTGCTGCTTCGGCTGTTCTTACGTTTGCTCTTACAGAAACGTACATTCCGACGAATCCAGCAATAGCAGAGAATACGGCGCCTACTACGAAACCTATGGCAGTAGGAACTCCAAGGGTCGCAGCGATGATGCCTGCAAGAACAACTCCGACTATAGCCACGGACGAGTACTGGCGCTTCATATATGCATTGGCGCCCTCTTGTATTGCCCCGGCAATTTCCTGCATCCTGTTGCTGCCGGCCGGTAATTTTACAACCCAACCTCCAGCCAAAAAGCCATATAGAATGGCTCCAGCTGCGCATCCCAATGGTGCGATCTGGTAAATCATCTCTTCGCCAGCCATGCAGCAAACTCCCGAATTTAAGTGTTTCAACGAAAAATAGAGCGAACATCCCGTTATTCGTCGCCGAACATGCAGGTCGCGTGAATAAGGGCTTTACCTGGGGAACTCCCCTGGCAAGCTTGAAATTTCACCATGCTAAGCGTTCGAATAACATAAGAAGATTAGCAGATCAATGAAAAAGCTTCCGCCCAAGATTTTTTAACTAGCTTCGCCCGTGGTGGCATTTGATGCCAAGAGTTGCGCTGATTATTTCTGGCATTGCTTCAAACTCATGTTAGAATGGGCTCCAAGGAAGCTTAAGGTGTGTTCATGCATGCAAGGTCCCGATGTTTAGCCATCCTCCTCTTGCTGCCTCTCACACTAAACCAAACACAATATCCGACGTTGGCGCAAGGCTTGCCTTTCAAGGCTGCACGCTTTTCTGAGGTTCTTTCTTGTCTGCCTGATTCTGCCGGTAACTTTCTGTTACTGAATTTGCAAAGCAAAAAAGCGCTTCCGGCTCCATCTATTCATTATCTGTCATTAAGCGATGGGCGAAGTGTTATGGTGGCGGATTTTAGTGGACTGATTTACAGGCGTGATCCGCAGCTGCTGCATTGCGCAAATCCGGATATCGAGTCAATCAGATTCGGGCAATTTCAGAGCAATCCGCCCGTATTTAGGCTTTCAATTAGTTCATATAGAGTTCAGCTGTTGAAGCAAATTGATTTTCGCTGTCAGGCAAAGTCTCTGTTGATCAAGTTTCCTGAAAGACAGAAGCAAATTGTGGAGTTTGAGAGAAAGCCAGCGCCCACAGTAGTCAGTTCTCGTCAGAATTCAGCGCTGCCTGCTAACACTAATGGTCTTGGGGGCGAAGCTGGTCTTACAGATCAGGATAAGAAAAATAAAACTAGATCATTACCGCCAGTTCAAGCTTCCTCCAATAATTCAGAGCTTTCAAAAGCTAGATCAATGTCAGTGGAAAAACCACCTTTTCGTTCTGGCGGACTTTTTTTGTCTCTTGGAAATGACAGCGTTCGAAATGAAACTCCAGCTCTAGCTCCAGAAATCAGCTTGCCTTCTCCGGCTCCGGAACTAAGATCGTCTTCGCCTGCTCCAAATCGAGTCTTAACGGGCACCCATGAGGCGCCCCTAGCGGAAATAAGATTGCCTTTGCCTGCTCCGGAACTAAGATCATCTCTGCGTTCTCTTGAAAAGAAGACTCCGTCTCTTGCAACAGACACAAAAACTTCCTCCCTTGCTCCTGATGCAAAAAATCTCCCGGCAGTTTCGAGTTCGAAATTACCTCCTCTAGCTCCCGATGCAAAAATGCCGCCGACTGCAGCTGAAATAAAATCGCCAAAACAATTTTCTTCTTTGCCTGAGCCCGAGCCCGCGTTGAGAAAGTCTGAGCCTGTGGATGATGCTGCTATGGCTGTATTGAAAAAATACTTGCGCAGCGCCTCGGAGCGCAAGAAATCCACGCAAGACCCGCAATCAGTTTCAAAAAATCTAGAAAAGACAGAACAAAGCAAATTCTCTACAGATCTAAGGAAAACGGAAACAGCATTTGCCGAACGGCTTGCTCAAATACAAAATGGCAAATCTGCCGGCCGATCTGCCATTGACTCGAAGCCTGCAGAGATGAGGCAAAGCAAGTTAGAGTCAGTGTCTAAAGCAAGAGCACAAGAAAACAGTTCTGGCTCAGACAAGCAAGCTGATATTACAGGCAGTACCAACTCTGCGCCAAGAGATATGGCTTCAGTCCCTGCCTCGCAAGTAGAGCTTGCCGGCAAGAACCCGATACAAGTGAAACTCAAGTTCTTTAGTTCAAGCAAATACAAGAGCTTCAGGCTTGACGACCCTCCGCGTTTAGTGCTGGATCTCGATGATGCTCAGTCTGCTCCAGATAGTGCCCTGGAGCCAGAGTCGAACCCGTTTCTGAAATCAGTACGAATCGGCAATCCTTCCGAGAAGCATACTCGAGTCGTTTTTGATCTGGCTCAAAGCAAAGTACATATAAAGGAAGAAATAGATGAAAAACAAAAGCAGCTGATTCTGACGATGGGTCCTGCTCTTTATGAAACCAGCAATTCACTTAAAGGGCGTCTTGTAGTAATTGATGCCGGACATGGAGGATCAGATCCTGGAGCACACCGTGGAGACATTCAAGAGAAGGAATTGACGCTTTCAATTGCAATGAAGCTAAAACAATATCTGGAAAACAAAGGACTCAAAGTAACAATGACGAGATTCGATGACAGTTTTGTTTCTTTGGAAGATCGAGTCAAAATCACTAACGAACAAAATCCTGATGCATTTGTTTCCATCCATATAAATTCACTGGACACTGATAGAGATATAACAGGTATAGAAACGTATTATCAAAACGGGCGCAGTCGCCAGCTTGCGGAAAAAATTCATGAGCAGCTAGTTAGTAAACTGCAGGTGCCCGACCGTTCGGTGAGGAAAGCAAGATTTTACGTCGTGAACCATACAGATAATCCAGCGATTCTTGCCGAAGTTGGATTTATCTCTAATAAAGATGAACGAGATAAATTAATCTCATCTGATTATCAGGCTAAGATTGCTGAGTCACTTGGACTGGGTCTGATGAATTTTCTCTCGGGTTCGAGCCAGCCGGACTCGCCGCTGGTAGCTGTTCCGGGAACTCAAGCAAGGGTAAATGAGTCTTTACTTACTATTAACAAGCAAAACCCTCCGCTCGAGGGAAAGTTGCGGTAAAACAGTTATCAGGTGAAGCTGATTTTGTCCGCGTATTCTAATAGACTGTGTAGACACAAGTTCGCTTTGACAGCTCTCAAAAAGAGTAGCATTGTTTTTTACGAGGAGTCGCCAGTTGAGCCAGGAACAGATAAACCCTAGAAGAATTGGGCTTTTTGACTCCGGTGTCGGCGGCCTTTCAATATTGAGATATTTGCAGGAAAAGTCTCTTGCTGCCGGACTCACGGATATGCGATTTGTATATCTTGGTGATACCGAACGCTGTCCGTATGGCGATCGCAGCAGCAATCAGATCCGAACTTATGTAGAAGAAATCATACTCTGGCTCAATGGTGCAGGTGTCGATAGCATAGTCATGGCTTGCAATACCTCGGCGGCTGTGGCATCCGGTCTTGCGCGCCATCTAAGTGAAGTTCCTGTTCATGATTTGATCAGCTGTGCCTCGACATATGCAGCAGCAAATTTTGAAAATATTGGCGTAATTGCAACCAGCATTACCTGCAGAACAAGAGCATTCTCAGAAGCAATTCAATACAAAAATCCGCGTTGCCGTGTCCTGGAAATTCCCTGTCCCGATCTTGTTCCGCTTGTAGAGAAGGGGATTCTCGATGGACCAGTTCTTGCTGATACCATTGCAAAGTACACGAATAAATTGCGTGAGGCCCAGGTAGACAGTTTGATTTTTGGCTGCACTCACTTTCCCTTTCTAGAAGAAGCCTTCCGCAAGCAATTGCCTGATACCGTAAGATTCATAGATCCTGCCTGGACGCTAGGAAGGGAAATTTTTAGCAATTCTGCTGACGAATTTTCCCCTGCTGCAAATGAAGAGGCTTATCGAAGAAACACGTACTTCTGCACAGGTGATGCTGAAAAATTTGCTTCTGCAGCGGAATTTTGCTTGAGACTTTCGAAAGGAAGCTTGCGCAACAGTGTAGTTTCGTTGCCACTAGAGCAACTTCAGCCTGCTGATTCGTCTAAGGCAGTAAACACTGTTGTTTTGCAAAGCTCGAGCCTCTCACCAGGAGCCGCAGCAGGCTAATATAAGAATCTCTAGCGTTTACAAACAGAACTCATTATCTTAGTATGGCCAGAGTTTGTGCCACCATATATGGTGATATGCGAACCATAGCTTAGGTATATACCGGAGTCTGAGTTTGTATGCAGCAGCTCAATATTATTGCCAGTGCCTCCGCGGAAGAGAGTCTGCAAGAACTTCCACCTGCATTTGGCAGCATCGACGAAGTACAAAAATACGTCAATACATGTAAGCTTTGCGGGCTTTGTGCTCAGAGGACAAATGTCGTATTTTCCCGAGGTAATCCTGAAGCGAAACTCATGATTATTGGCGAAGGGCCAGGGCAGCAGGAAGACTTAACTGGATTTCCTTTTGTCGGCCGTGCCGGACAACTCCTTGATAAAATTTTAGCTTCCGTAGAAATTGATAAGGACAAAGACGTTTATATCTGCAATGTAGTGAAGTGCCGTCCTCCAGGCAACCGCGTTCCCCTGCCGGATGAAATGGAAAAGTGTCGTCCATTTCTAGATGCTCAAATAAGCTTCGTTAATCCAGAGCTGATCATGCTTGCAGGATCCACTGCAGTGCAGGCGATCCTCAAGTCTAAAGATCCAATTAGCCGAATCAGAGGAAAGTGGTTTCCGTATCCAAGTGGTGCTAGAGTTATGCCAGTCTTCCATCCTTCATATTTGCTTAGAAATGATTCACGTGAAGTTGGAAGTCCAAAATGGCTGATGTGGCAGGACATCAAAGAAGTTTCCAGAGCACTTCGAGAATTGGATAAATAATCCAGAACAAGAATGCAGAGGTCAAATATGGCGAGTAAGACAGAGTCCTTTTTCAATGACGTGCTTGATGATGAACTCAAAGAAGCCGTTTACAATGACTTTGGTAAGGCCGTTCTCAGGCTTCCCAATCAAGGACTCGGCGAAGTACGCGAAGAAGTTTTCGTGTATTTCTCAGCGATGGCAATGCAACAAGTCAATGCAGTTGCAAGCAAGTACGGCATTGATGATATACAGGCTCTAAACGAACTGTATCAGGTGACCAGGGCGAACTTTATTCAAGGTTTCCGCATCGGTCAATCAATGGGTTCAAAATGGAGCCCGAGCTAATTTAGCTCTCTTGGTTTCTCCAATATAATCTTGTAAGATCAGGCTTTCTAAGCGGAAGAACGCTTGCAGCGGATTTGTTCCTTGCATTCTTGCCAAACACCCTCCTGCAATCGGCAAATACATGTCTGTGAAAACCAGAGAAGAAAAGAAGAATCTAGCGATTGCAGAGCCGACCCCAGAGCTTTCTTCCACTGTTTTTGCAGCAAGCTGGCTTTTACTTGCACTGCTACTGCTGCTCTATTATTGGCCGACGCTTAGTGGGCGGGCTAATTTCTTCATTTCGGACAGCAGTTATTTCTTTGAACCGCTCTGTCGATTTGTTGGGCGGCAACTAAAAGAAGGGCAGCTTCCACTCTGGAACCCTTTGCTCTATTGTGGCATGTCGCAAGCTGCCGTGCCGTCGCCATCCATCTTCTATTTGCCGAGTTATTTTGTTTTCTTGCTTCCCTATAGCCAGGGGCTTTCCCTGTATATGATTTTTCACCACCTGTTGATGGCCGTCGGCACCTATTTATATCTTCGCCAATTAAAGATGGAGCGCGCCAGCTCCTTGTTCGCTGCGATGTCCGGCGGCTTGATGAGCTATTTCTTTGCTCTCAGCAGAAATTTTACGCTTCCTGCAGTGGTGGCATGGCTTCCGCTTTCCTTGTATCTGCAAGGGCAGATTGATGCCGAGCGGGGCAAAAAGCAAGTAATGTGGCGATTGTGTTTTGCGCTCTCCGTATCGATGTTTATTTATGCCGGCAGACCGGAGCTTTTTGTTGCCTGTTTGGGAATTGTTGCGTTGAACGGACTTTATTTGATCCGCCGGAACTATTCAGCTGCATGTGCAAAAGCAGATTGCTCAGATGCGGAACTCCAAGATTCAGGAAGCACAAAAGCAAGAAGTTCAAAAGAAAAGATCTCACAGGAAAGGTCGCAAAAGACAAAAGACTCAAGTGCAGATGATTCGCAGAAGGCTGCTCAGGATTCCGGCAAAGCTAAGTATGAAGAGCAAGCTATTTCTGAAGTCAATCTCAAGGCAAAGGATGCAAAAAGACAAATCCTTCGATACGCACTTGCTCTCTATATTCCATTAATTGCTGCAATTTTCGTTGCCGCTCCAGTAATTCTTCCTGCTCTGGAATGGTCTGCCATTTCACCGCGTGCCCACGGGCAAAAACTAACTGATGTGTTCAGCTGGAGCGCCGGTGCTTATGATTTTGCTTCCTTGTTATTATCATTTCCAGCTGGAGATATTTGCGATCTTGGTTGGAATGGCTCTATAACACGAGCTCTCTTTACGGGTGATCATAGTTCGTTGCCGTTCCTGGTTTCTTGTTATCTAAGCCCCATAGTTTTGTTGCTTGCTGCATGGGTTGCTTTCAACAAGACCTGGAAATTCAGAACTATCTTTCTTTTCTTGCTTGCCGGCAGCATGATCATCTGCGCCGGTCAGTACACCCCGGTTTTGCCATTACTTGTCAAAGTTTTTCCCTCTCTCAGCGTTCTGCGTTATCCAGTAAAGCTGCTAATCTTTCCAGCGATGCTTCTGATTTTTGCAGCAGCCGTCGGCTTTGATTTTCTGCTAAAGAGGAAAATAAGCGAAAAGTTCGTAAAGTTGAGCTTTTGCTTTTTCGCTTTCTGTGCAGTTCTAGCTATTGCAGTTTACCTCTTACCGTCTTTTGCTCTCATCGGCTCCGCCTATATGAGCCAGGAACTTTATGCTAAAACAGTCCGCAGCATAAATCTTGAAGTTGCCAAAAGCCTGCTGCATTGTTCTATCATTGCTATGTCTTTTTGTGCTCTTTCATTTTTGTATCTGCGAAAAAAATTTTCGTTCAACTCGTTTGTCGCTACGGTCATTGGCGGACTGAGTTTGTCTCTGTATAGCTCAGCTGCCTCATATCCTTTTACAGTCCAGATGGACTTTTACAATGCGCCGTCGACGCTATTTACACATGTGAATCGCTTTGTCAGTGAGAACACTGCTGCTAATTGCAAATGGCGAATTCTGCCGTTTTATACAATGAGTGGTATGTGTGTTCCTGCTGGCTATTTGAAGGGTGCAAATCCAGGGGCAACGGCTCGATTTCACAGTTATGCTCGTTCCATGGGCTATTTCAATACTGCAATAGATTTTGGCATCCCGCAAAGCTTTGGTTATGAGGCTGCTGCTACTGGCGACTATTGGGAGCTATACAACGAGGCATTGCAGTATAGTACGCAGTTTTTGACAGGCCAGCACCCTAAGGAAATTTCGGACCTGCCGATTTATCGCTTTTGCAAATTCAACGGCACAAAGTATTTGCTGACGCAAGAAATTCTGCTTTCAGATGACAGCCCGCTGCCTCTTATGGATGACAGAATTTTTGAATTGTTTGGGCACAGTACAAGTAATAATTCTAGAATTTACAGAACTAGTCCGCTGCCACGAATTTATATTGCAAATGAAATCTGCCCGATAAATGATTGGTCTGAGTTCAAGAGCAAGATGCTAAATCCAGCTCCAATAGACCAGGATAGTTCGACATCTCTTCCAGTCTATTTACTGAAATCTGATTTGCAAAAAATGAAGATTGAGACTGATCCAGGTACAGGAGACAATAGTTCATGCTCTTTGATTTCAGAAAATGCAAATGAAATGCGGCTTTCTGCCAAAGCCAGCAAGGCTGCTGTTCTTGTTGTAAGCGACCAGTTTTATCCTGGCTGGGTTGCTTATATTGATGCGAAGCCTGTGCCAATCCTGAGGGCAAATCTATTTGCGCGCGCTGTTCAAATGCCGTCCGGAGAGCACAAAATTGTAATGCGTTATGAGCCGCAAAGTGTTAGCTCTGGATTAATTACGGCAGGAGTGGCGATTATAGTTCTTTTGCTGTTGAGCATCTTTATTTAGGAATGGAATTCGCACGGAGCCTGTGAGGCTCTCCTACCAATCGGCGCCACCATCTCCACCGCTGGAGCCGCCACCGAAATCGCCGCCACCGAAATCGCCGCCACCGGCATCCCCAGAGCCGCCCCAGCCGCTGTCAGAACTGCCGCCATCAGAGCTGCTGTTGCCGCCCCAGTCTGCTCCGCCATCGCCGCCGGACCATCCCTGACTTGCAGTACCGTTCCAGCCAGAAGAGCTATGGCCAAGCGTGTTCATTGGCTGATCATAATTGTCTCGATCGCGTAAATGTTCGTAGCGCTGGTAATCAGCAATTTCATTCAGGCGCTGATTTGTCTCCATTTGGTTCATGATCAAGAACATGTCTCGGATGCCTGACCAGGGATCACTCACTGTCGCCGGTTGATAGTACGAAGGTTGGTACGCCCAGGTCGGACGGCGGAAGCGCTCTTCCATTTCTCGTTCTTGATTTTTCAATTGAATGCGCCGCTGCTCAGCTTCGTCTTCTTTTGCCACAGCAAGTTCTGCTTCTCTCTCGAACTTCTTTGCCACCGCCTCTGGTGATTCGTCGTTGCCGATTTTGCCAGTCGCAGCGTTCACTTTTTGTTCGAGCTGGCTGGCATCATCGTCTAGCATTTCTACCATCTTCTCAACCTTGCGGACATTGACAAGCGCCGAGCCCAGATTGCCTGACCGCTCGAGCCGGTCAAGTTCTCTTTGGGCGGAGCTTATTGCTGCCAGCCGATTGAAAAACGTGGCGACATCTTTGGCCAGCTCGGCGTTAGTGTCAGGATTCAGATACTCCGAAGCTTGTCCGATTGAATCTGCCTTTTGATAAAGTGCATCAAGCTCTTTTTTAAGTTCCAGATAAATATTTTTGCTCTGACGTTCTTCCGTTTTCTTTTTGGCAAAAATAATTGCGATTATCACTGCAACTATCAGGACCAGAATCGCTGGAATAATGAGCCCGTCCGTCGGATTCGCTTTCCGCGGGAAGCTTGATGACGGAGCCGATGGAACTTGCACGCCAGGGACGGTGCTTTGATAAGGATGTGTTTGAACAATCTTTTCCTGAGCAAGTTTCTTGTTTACCGCAACAAGAGCGGCATGGATAGCGCCTTCTAAGTCACCCGCTTTCATTTTTGGAATGAACTGGTCCTTAAGAACCGATGTCGACAGATAATCTGAGCTAAGACCTTGTTTTTCCAACTTCTGTCCCGAAAGAGCTCGGACGTGATGGTTTTTGAGATCTATGACAAGCAGGAAACGATTGCCGTTTACATGCCACTGGGAGGCAAGAGCTCGGCAGAATTCATCAAAAGAAGAAGTGGAGCCAGGCGAAAAATCTTTCGGTAGAATTACAACCTTAGCAACAAAATTAGAGCCATGGGCCTGCTGTTCAATGTGCTGTCTGGCCGAATCTGAAAGAGTCTGGCTGTAATCAATCAAAGCCTCTTTGGGTGCCTCAATAGAGAGGAATGGCGCTTGCGTAAGCAGGTCGTCAGCCATGGTTATCTGGTGTGCTCCGGGTGTCCATACAAATTAAGTTTAGATGGAGCCGCGCGTTATTGAATGAAATAAACAAAAAGCTCAGCTTCGCCAATCACTTGCTTACTTGTCAGAGTTGCCGGTTTGATTATTGTCGCTTTTTTGCTGCGGCTCGTTCTGAGGAAGCATTTTGTTTACGTATTGGATGCCACCGCAAGCATAAAATGCCGCGAGCCCCAGTATTGAAAGCACGATCGAGATGATGATGCTGCGCTTCCTCGCGTCGCTGCTTTTAGTGATTGCCAACCGCGCTCGCTGGTTGAGTTCTCTCTGAGTGAGAGCATTAAAGGTGCCGGACTCTTGAGTTTTCGGCAAACTAAAATCCCCTTTTGCTGCGCGCAATTTGCTGAAATCATCTCGAGAAGCGAGACTGCGACCGCAGGCCAGGCACAGCTTAATACCTGCCTGGGTTGGAGCATCGCAATGCGGGCAGTTGGAAAAGAAATATTCTGGTTCGTCCGTTTCGCCTTTTTCTTTACTCTCTTTCTTCTCGTCAGCAATTTGAACCAGATTCTTCAGGCTGTCCATGACACCTGATCTTTTGCCGTCTACTGGTTCAGGCGCGTCATCTTTATTGTGAACCACGAAATCACTAGACTTAGGTGCGTCGATTTCCAGGGTGGCACGCTCGCGGAGTGCAAGACCACGTTTGGAATCTTTTTTGACGGCATCTTCAAGATCGGCTGCTAGTTCTTGAACGCTTTGGTGGCGCCTATCCGGGCGTTTGTCCATCGCTTTTTGAATCACCTGTGTCAATGATTCATAAGTGCTGAAGCGTGTGCCCATCTCTTTTAAAACTAAAGGTTTTCCACTTACATGGCAGTCAAGCATTTCCATCGCTGTGCGTGCCTGGAATGGAAACTTTCCGCAGGCTGCTTCGAAAATGCAAACTCCAAGCGAGTATATGTCGCTGCGATGGTCAATAACTGCTTGTGCGGAGCATTGCTCAGGGCTCATATAAGGTGGGCTGCCTACAATTTCACTTTGCTGATGTCCACCTTCCATCAGTCCGGCTATACCAAAATCCAAAACATGAACGAAATCGCTTTGCCCGGCTCGATTGCTGAGCATTATATTCTCCGGCTTCAAGTCTTTGTGGACGATGCCTGATTCATGAGCGTTGCCCAGAGCTGAGCATACCTGCTGGAAGATCAAGTTGATTCGCCCGATTTTCATGAAGCCGCTATCTTTGAGTACGTCTCTAAAGCTGCGGCCATCGAGCATTTCCATTACGAGAAAGGGAACGCCTTGATCGCTGACACCGAAATCGTAAAGAGTCACGGTGTTTGGATGTCGGACTCTGGATACGGCCTGGGCTTCCGAGCGGAAGCGCTGGATGGTATGGCTGTCCATGACACGGCTGAGGTGCAAAGTTTTTAGAGCCACAGGACGATCGATGTCAGTCTGCACCGCTTTGTAGACGGTGCCCATGCCGCCACGTCCCAACACCGAGATTACCTGGTAGCGTCCGGCCAGGATTTTCCCGATGAGTGGATCTTTTTCGACCTTCAGTACGAGCTCATCGTCATCAGTATCAGGCATGGTTTTGTCCATGTACTGGCTATTAACGCTCCTTGGAAACCTTTAGGAAACCTACCCGGATTAGAACTAAATTAAACCATTCTAATTTAATTCACCCTTTCAAGATTGAATGACACTTTTGGGCATCGAATTCGAAAGCCCTTTAACTCAAATCAGCTCAGCAAGAATTGTGTTGCTGACAAGAATGCCTCTTTGCGTAAGTGAGAGCTGATGGCCTTCAAGTGAAAGAAAACCTGATTGGCACAATTCTTCGATTTTTTCTTTTTTCGTTTGCAGTATATCTAAGCCGTACTTTTCGGAAAAATCGGCCACATTGATTCCCTTCCTCAAGCGGAGACCAAGGAAGATGGCTTCCTTTGCGCGTGTTTGCTCGTCGATGGTTTCTACGTTTTCAGATTCAAGAAATTCACGCATATATTTTTTCAGGCTGCGGAAGTTTGAGCTGCGAGTGCCCCGATAATATCTGTGCGCGCTAACCCCGAAAGCCAGGTACTCCTGGTTGCGCCAATAGCACATATTGTGCTTGCTTTCGCGACCGGGTATTGCGAAGTTGGCTATCTCGTATTGGGGCATGCCTGCTGTATTGCATTTATCAACCAGCATCAAATACATCTGCTCAAAATTTTCTTCGTCTGGATATTTTTCAGAATCGCGTGGATATCTAAAAAGAAGTGGCGAATTTGTTGCGATGGTCAAACCGTATGAAGACAGGTGTTCGGGTTTTAGTGCGTGTAGATCGTCAAGCGTTCTTGCCCATGAATCAAGTGTTTGCTCCGGCAGTCCATACATAAGATCAAGCGCAATGTTTTCAAAACCAGCAGCCCGGGCCGTTTCGAAACCTTTGATTGCTTCTGCTCTAGTGTGATCTCTGCCCATAGCCTTAAGCTCATTGTCGTGCATCGACTCAATACCGATAGAAATCCGGTTGATGCCCATGCTCAGCCATTGCTTGCATTTCTCAGCACTGATTGTTTGTGGTGTAGTTTCTAGTGTGATTTCGGCATCAGCAGCGATACCAGTTTCCTTTTGCAAGGCTTTTAA
This sequence comes from Obscuribacteraceae bacterium (SeqCode), assembly GCA_044358055.1. Taxonomy (GTDB): domain Bacteria; phylum Cyanobacteriota; class Vampirovibrionia; order Obscuribacterales; family Obscuribacteraceae; genus JAIEPM01. Next base: position 35,604 of record JBIKOL010000049.1, on the reverse strand, counting down.
AATGATGGCAAGAAGTGGTGGCTCAACGTAACCAGGAGTGCCGCCGCCAAAAAAAACGGTTTCTAGAATTTCTCCATTTGTTTGTAGTTGCAACCTCTGCTGTATTTCTTCAGCTACGATTGTGCAATATTCATTGCTTAGCTGATCTACGCCTGCAAATGCTGCAAAATCGCAGAAATCACATTTGTGCGAACAAAATGGTATATGTATGTAAGCGGATTTTGCCATAGAGTTGCGCCGAACGCGAAAGAGGGTTGCTTGAAAGTACAACGTGACAATCAAATGTATCAAGCATATGCGTTGTCTATATTCGTTTTGACTTTAGCATTTTCCTGCCTCATACCGGTAGCTGCTGCTGCAGGGCCGGGCAAAAAAAATCCTTTCAAAGTAAAGCATATAGAAATTATCGATACTAATTCTTCTAGGGATGCTGAACAATTTAAAGATAGTGTTGACACAGGAAAGCAAGAATCGTCAAAATCTCAAGAAAAGGAATCTGCAGGGGAGGCAAGTTCGAACAATTCTGCCAGCTCGAGTAATAACTCTGCCAGTTCGACTAATAACTCTGCCAGTTCGAGCAGGAGTACTGGCAGCTCAAGTAACGGCTCTCCAAATTCAAGTAAGAGTTCTGCAAGCTCAAATAACGTTCCTGCAAACGGAAGCTTTTCTGGCAAAGGCTCTTCAAACAATAATAATTCTCCAAACAATAATGCTGTTGTAAATTCAACGCTGTCCGGAAGCGGGAGCAAGTCTGTTTCCTCCGGCGCCAGGGGTGTTAAGAAAAGTGGCGCAGCCGAGCCAATCAAAGACGAGGATTACCTCAACTTGCTTACACAAGATCAACAGGCGCTGGATTTGAAGGCTCTTGCTGAAAGTGTGGCAAGGATTCGCAGGCAGGTTACTGACAATCCCGCCGATTCATTTTTACGATTTAAGCTAGGCACGGCGCTCTACCTTCTGGGTGATCTTGAGGGAGCCGCATCAGAATTGAGCACATCAATCAACCTAAATCAAAGCTCCGCTTTTCCCAGGGCTCAATTGGGCAAAGTTCTTGAACTTGCGTCACGACATATGGAAGCTCTTACTCAGTTCAGAAGAGCAGTGGAAATGGCCCCGAATCAGGCTGAGATTCATTTTCTCTTTGGCGAGTCTTTAATGCATGGCGGAAATGTTCCTGAAGCTATTAACGAGTACCGCCGCGCTATTTCGCTGAAACCAAGTGCGGAGGCGCTGTCTGCACTATCTGAGGGACTCTACATCGCAGGTGATAATCATGGCGCTATGAATGCTTCAAGGCAGGCCGTTTCGCTTGATGCAACACTTGCACGTGCTCAGGTTGCTCTGACCAATGCTTTGCTCAAATCCGGCGACAAAATTGCAGCCATGCGAACTGCGCGTCAAGCGATGCTTCTCAACCCGAATTCCTATGACAGTCATCTTGCACTCGGGCGCGCATTGTCGAGCAATGGTGATAACGCTAGTGCTGTCGAAGAGTTTAAGCAAGCGGTGCAGCTTGATCCGTTAAATCCATATGTGCGAAATGATCTGGGCTATGCACTTTATAATCGTGGTGAGATTCTGCCGGCCGTTTCTGAATTTCGCACTGCACTGAGAATTAATCCGCGTTTTACGGAGGCCAGAAATAATCTCGAGGTCGCCGTACACCGCTTATACAACGGCAAATGAGGGCTCTATCGGATCTATATCTGTTAGATTCTCATGGCAAGCTTCTTATTATTTTTTTTTCTGGAAAAAATCAAAATTTTATTTGTGTGGTATCACGCTGCTTAGCACCAGCTATGGTGCGAATTCGCCTGTCAATTTCTTAAACTCAGTTTGCCCGAATTTGCTTCATTTTGCTGAGTTTTCTGAAAACGCAACAATTGCAATTTGCATTGAAGCGTGTACAATAGGACCTGCTTATGGAATCAACTTACCATTCAAAGAGCTTCCTACGACCGTCCTTGCAAAGTGGCAGTTAAATGAAGAAAGGATTCGCGATGACACGCCTAGAACCAGGCGCTCGGTTAATGAAGATTTTGTCTGTCTTTATGGCATTCAGCATCTTTGCGACCCCGCTTGCTTATGCACAAACAAGCAACGATTCTTCCTCTCCGGCTCAGCCGGCGTCTGAAGGAAAAGGGGCGCTTACTTTCAGTGATGGTCCGAGAGGAGCCGCCGATGCTGGTGGCTTGCTGTCTGCTGGCAATCCGGTGGCGGCAGATTCTTCGGGCGGCGAGAAGTCCGTCAGCAGTGGCGCTGAAGCTGCTGCTGAAGATGGGACAGCCCTGGCTCAGTCCAGCGGCGGTAGCGCATCTAGGAAACTTGATCCGGCATACAGATATGTACAGGAGCCGCCTGGCTCGAACAAGAATGCCTGGTCGACAGTTACAGGCGACGGCAAGATTCGGCGCTCGTTCAAGTTATTCGCTAAAGAAGAATTGATTCATAACCTGAGTTTCCGCGATACACCCGTTAAAGAAGTAATTGCAGAACTTGCCAGAAGGGGCAATCTGAACATCATACTTGATAAGTCGGTGTTCGGAAAAATTACGGGCGATTTGCACGATGTTACGCTCAATGAAGCTATGGATAGCGTTCTTGCAGCAGCTGGTCTGCAAAGCCGCGTTCTTGACAGCAACACTGTAGTCATCGGTTCTCCCAACTCTCTTTCCGTTTTGGGATTGAACAGAACCCATTACAAGGTATACAAGATGAGCTATGCAAATGCTTTTGACATGGCTCAAGTTCTTGCCTCTTCCGTTTTCAATCGTGGCTTCCTGCCTGACTTCACGACCACAGTGAAAACAAGATCTGCTGAAGCCTCTGCTCAAAACCCAAAAACTGCAACTGAAGTTCGGGAAGAAAGCCAGGCCGCAGGATTGGGTGAAGGCGGCGCTGCAAAGAAGAAAGATACTAGAGAACAGCAAACTAACTCTCTTGAAACAAAAGAAGAAAGTGATATCGGTGGCGACTACTCTTTCAGCAGCCGCTTAGATACTCAAAAGACTCTGAAAAATACAACACGTATTCAAACTCAAGAAGGTACTGGCTTCAACAACGCTGCCCAAGACCCTGGTACAGAACAGGTGCGTGCCTTCCAGGAAGTCACCACTGACATGACTGTTGATCAGAACGGCGGCGGCGCCATCGTTATCCCTGACAACAGAAACAGACAGCTGATTGTTGTCGGTACTCCTGATGACCTCGCAGTAGCAGATGAATGCATCCGCTTGCTCGATCGTCGTCCCAAGCAAATTCACGTCCAGGTGTCGGTAGTCGAACTTACCAACACTGGTATCCGTCAGTTGGGTGCTTCGCTCAACCTTCAAGGCCAGGGCGCTTCAGGCGCGCTTCTTGGTGGCAGCGGTGCTCCACTTATCAACCTCTTGCCAGGTATGGGCTCTACTGGTAATCAACGTGTATTCACCAGTGCAGGCACGGTCAGTACCAACAACAACGTCCAGCTTCTTCCACCCGGTGCTCCGAACCCACTGTTGGGCAGCTTCACCTCGTCGCTGGCTTCCACCCAACCCGCATTGAACACCGCGCTGGCACCGTCAACGGATTACACCGGTATTCTCGGTGGTTTCTTCCCGGCATCTTTGGCTAGATCTATTGCTGGTGTTACTTCTACACGTGCGGGCGAAAGCCGTTTCAACTTCCTTGCTCTGAGTAAGGCTGCCGGTGGTCGCACAAACATATCAACAGTGCCGATGGGATTGAACTTCTCGCTGAACCTGGTTCTGGAACAACAGAAGGCAAAAATCCTTGCCAACCCAAGCGTGGTCGTAAGTGATAACACAGAAGCTCTTGTCACCTTGGCGACTGAAGTTATCCACAAAGTTACATCTACAGTCAGCTTGGGCGTCACCAACGTCAACGTAGAATTGACCAAAGCCGGCATCTTCCTTGAAGTTATGCCAAAAGCTTCTGAAGACGGATTCATATATATGCGTATCAGACCGCAGGTCTCAGCACCGGTTGGTCCGCCTCAGACATTTGCCAACCAGCAGGTCATCGTCACTCTCTTGAACATCCGTGAAATCATTGCTCAAGAAGTGCGCGTTAAAGACGGACAGACGCTCGTTCTTGGTGGCTTGTTCACTGAAAACGAAGCGGCTCAAATCTCCAAAGTTCCGTATCTTGCAGAAACACCTTTGTTTGGTGCTCTGTTCAGAAACACACTCAAAGGTAGATCCAGAACTGAACTCATGCTCATGATTACACCTAAGATCGTTGAAGAGCAGCCGTCAGCGCCTCCAATCGCTGAAAGCTCTCCAGGATCAAGCATGTAATCTGAACGAAGATAACTAACGAAGCGGGCTGCCTTACGGGCAGCCCGCTTCGCTTGTACGCGATTCTTGTTTCTTGGCCAGTGTTGAATTGATTTGCTTGGTGCTCAGTCCCTGAACAAGCCATTTGAGTTTTATCGGATCCGGAACTTTTAATCAAAAAGTTTTCAAGTGCATAATTCTAAAAAGGGGACCCACTTGCAGTCAGCCGCCATTTCCATGCCGTAAACCAACATCCAGTAGTGATAATCGGATTCATATTCTGCTAGAACCTTGCGACGCCAGGCGCCTCCCTGCTCTATTGCTTGCAGGAAACGCGTTGCGAACTTCTTTTTTAGTTTGCTTTATTCGACAGTGACCGATTTAGCGAGGTTGCGTGGTTGATCGACATCTTTGTCGAGATCGTCGGCAATGAAATACGACATCAATTGTAACGGTACAACGCTGACAATCGGGCTGAAGAACTCGTTGACTGGCGGGATCCAGAACACTGTTTCGAAGGTTTGGGCGGCGAGCTGGTCGCCTTCCACAGCCACAGCAATCATTTTTGCGTGTCTGGCTTTTGCTTCCTGAGCATTCGACAGAGTCTTTTCATACACCGTGCCTGGTACCAGCATTGTGATTACCGGAACGCGAGAATCGAGCACCGCGATTGGTCCGTGCTTCAGTTCGCCGGCGGCATAACCGGATGCGTGAATGTAGCTCAGCTCTTTGAGCTTCAGCGCACCTTCCAGTGCAACCGGGTAATGAATGCCTCTGCCGACGAATACCATATCCGGTGCTTCAGCATAGCGCACTGATTTTTCCCGAATGTCATCTTCATGTGCTAGCACACGTTCAACCAGGGCCGGCGTGCGCAGCAACTCAGTCTTGAACTCAAAGAGTTTTTCGGGGCTGAGCAGATTCTTCTTCTCGGCAAGATATAGTGCCAGCAAGTAGAAGCAAGTTACTTGTGCCGTAAATGTCTTGGTTGCGGCCACAGAAACTTCGATGCCGCATTCGGTGACAATCAAATTGGGAGTTAGTCGAGCCAGATGCGAATCTGGGCGATTGGTTACGCCCAGCAGGAGAGCACCTTTGTCGCGTGCTTCTGTAATTGCGGCAAGTGTATCTGCTGTTTCACCAGACTGGCTTACAGCAATGGCAAGGGTGCGATCATCGACGAGCAGTCTGCGTGTGCGGGCTTCAGAAGCCATTTCCACATCCATTGGGATGCCGCAAATTTCTTCGATAATGTATTTGCCAACCATGGCGGCGTGGTACGAAGTGCCGCAAGCGACCACTTTGATGCGATCGATTCTGTTGATTTCAGCCTCAGTAAAGTTTGCACCGTACTGGCAGCCTGCGCCGATTCCTGCTGAAGCAGATTGAGAACCGAAATCAACAGCCTTGCGAGGATCCGTCAAATACTTGCCGATGGTCTGACGAAGCACGAGCGGTTGCTCATGAATTTCTTTCATCAAGAAGTGCTTGTGACCTTGCTTATCGATTACGAATTGAACATTCTCCATCGAGACAGGTTTGCGGCTGACTTCTTGTCCGTTGAAGGCAAAAAGTCTGGCACCGGCTTTGGTGATTTCCGCAATTTCGCTTTGCTCGAGTCTGAGAACGGTTTTTGTGTACTGGCAAACTGCAACGCTGTCTGAGGCCAGGAAGCTCTCGTTTTCACCAAGTCCAACGGCCAGCGAGTAGTGATGGTTTACGGCGAAAATACGATCAGGATGCTTCTGGCTCACTATGCCCAGAGCATAAGCTCCACGCAGGCGGTGAACAGCTTTGCGTATTGCAGTGAGAAGATCGCTTGTCGTTTTCAGTTCGTCTTCAATCAGGTGAGCGACCACTTCTGTATCGGTATCGGAACTAAAGGTATGACCATCTGCAGTGAGTTGCTCGCGCAATTCTTGATAGTTTTCGATAATTCCGTTATGCACGATTGCCAGTGTCGAAGAGCAATCAGTATGCGGGTGTGCGTTTTCATCGTTGGGCACGCCATGAGTAGCCCAGCGGGTATGTCCGATTCCGACGGTTGCCGCCGGCTTTTCGCTTTGCAGCAGTTGTTCGAGATTGGACAATTTGCCCGCCGCTTTCATAACGGCGAGTTGTCCATCTTCGATTACTGCTACACCGGCAGAGTCATAGCCGCGGTATTCGAGGCAACGCAGTTCTGATATAAGAACTGGCGCAGCAGCTGAGGGTCCAAGGTATCCAACGATTCCACACATCTTATTAAACCTCCATGACCTCAGCTTCTTTATGCTTAGTCATATCGTCGATTTCTTTTACGTTTTTGTCAGTCAATTTTTGCAGTGAGTCTTCCTGGCGTTTGAAATCATCTTCCGACATTTCTTTGCCTTTCAATTTCTTCAATGCATCCATAGAGTCGCGGCGTACGTTGCGAACAGCGACGCGCGCATCTTCAGCATATTTGCGCACAACTTTGGTCAGCTCTTTTCGGCGTTCTTCGTTAAGAGCGGGAATTGATATGCGAACGATACTTCCATCAATTGTGGGAGTCAAACCGAGGTTGCTTCCGACAATTGCTTTTTCAATTTCTTTCAATGCACTCTTGTCAAATGGCGTTACGACCAGCGTTCTTGCATCAGGAACTGTTATATTCGCCAGGCTCTTCAAAGGTGTCGATGTGCCGTAATATTCGACTTCAACTCTGTCGAGCAACGCAGGATTTGCGCGTCCGGTGCGGACGGTTTGAAACTCTTTTTTCAAAGTTTCAAGCGCGCTTTTCATGCGCTTTTCCGCGGATGCGTATTCCTCAGTACTGCTGGTCATGTTTACCCCCTAACCGCTGTTTTTTTTTCTGCTTCTACAATGGTTCCCACTTTTTCACCGGCGATTATTCTTTCAATGCTGCCGGATTGCGCGAAATCAAAAACTATTATTGGAATATTGTTTTGCTGGCAAAGTGAAACTGCCGCTGGATCCATCACCTTCAAGCCCTGCTTCATCACGTCTTCGAAGCTGATTGAGTCGTATTTCTTGGCGTTTGGATTTCTGCGCGGATCATCATCATAAATGCCGTCGATTTTGTTTTTTGCCATGAGAATTGCGTCGGCTTTTATTTCAGCAGCACGCAATGCCGCGGCGGTATCCGTGGTGACGTGCGGATTGCCGGTGCCGCCGCCAAAAATAACAACCCGCCCTTTTTGCAAGTGACGGATTGCTCTGAGTCTTATAAACGGCTCCGCGACTTCCGGCATGGCAATAGCGGTTTGAACGCGAGTTTCCACATTGTTCTGGTTAGTCAGTACTTCCTGAAGTATCAGTGCATTCATAATGGTGGCAAGCATGCCGACGTAATCCGCAGCTGCTTTGTCCATGCCCCACTCTGAACCCTTCACACCTCGGAAGATATTGCCGCCACCAACAACGATGGCAACCTGCACTCCCTTTTCGTAAGCCTTTTGTACTTCTTTTGCAATGCCTTTGATGGCTTCGGCATCAATGCCGAATTTCGCTTCGCCCATCAAAGCCTCGCCACTGATTTTCAGTAGCACGCGTCTATATTTACAGTCTTCTATGAAAGCCATGGGATTCCGGAATATGACTACCAACAGAATAAGCATAGCGCCTTGGCGCGTTCCTTACATTTACTCATTCTCTTGAAAGGCTTTGTGCCTGAAAGACTTTGGCATTCAATGGTCTTCAGGCGATAAAGCTTTTCACATTTCATTACTTGAGCTTGGATTATATGCGGCAAATATAAGCATGACAGCCATTTCTGACGCAGGTTAATCCCAGGTAATAAAATTCGGCCAGTTTTGTAAGACGTGAATCGCATGCATCGAGCAGGGCTCGTTCGGAATTTTGCTTATTGGTGGATCGTACTTGCACTGCCGCGCCCCGCTGATACTCCTGGAGGGCTTAGATGTATTGCGGGCTGGAGAAGTTTCCGAAAAAGGACTGGGAGGACTGGATGGTGCCCTACTTCATTTCGCGGGGACTCATATTTCGGAAACTCATATGATGTGTAGGGGCCCCTACGCATAATCGGCATGGCGATTCGCCCAAATAGATTTGCTACATTCGAATGCAGAAGAATGGCAGGGGCTCCTCACACGGGCGAGCCCTGAATAATCCAGTTGTGGAAAGGGCGCCCATGAGGCGCCCTTTCAATTTATTTGTGATTCATCGATGCGATTGATTGCAACTATCGCGACGGATGTCTAGCCTTCCAGATTTTCGCCGAGGATATAGAGCGCGAACTTGGTTGGCTTCAGCTCTACACCTTTGTCTTTCAGCTTCAATACTTGAGAAACTTTCTGACTCGGATCTTTGACGAAGTCTTGTTCGAGCAAGCAACGCTCGGCGAAGATTTTGTCGACGCGGCCGTTTACTATCTTGTCGCGAATTTCAGCGGGCTTCTTAGCGAGGTCTTCTTTGCCTGCTTCGATGCGGCGCTCGTTTTCGATGGTTTCGGCTGGAATTTCCGAACGATCTACGAACTGAGGTTTAGCAGAAACGATGTGCATGGCGATATCGCGAGCAACTGTCGAGACGTCTTCGGCACTTACCGGCTTGTCCGATTGCAGAGCTACCAAAGAGCCCATCTTTCCGCCGAGCGCGTGAACATAGAGTCCGATGGTGCCATCGCCCTTCAGCTCGATGAAATTTGCGCGGCGCAGAACCATGTTTTCACCGATGGTGGAAACTTTATCCGCCAGCAAATCTTTGACTGTTTTGCCGTTCTTGTTCTGTGAAAGCAACTCATCAGCGCTGTTTGCTTTGCTGGAAAGTGCAATTTCGGCAAGCTCTTGCGTGAATTGCTGGAATTGCTCGTTGCGTGCAACGAAGTCTGTTTCGCAATTAACTTCCAGGAGAACTGCGGTCTTTCCGTCTGCTGAAACTTTACCGACGACCAGACCTTCGGAGGCTGCACGGGAAGACTTCTTGGCGGCAGCAGCCAGACCTTTCTGTCTGAGCCATTCCATGGCTTTTTCCATATCTCCGTTGGATTCTTTCAAAGCGTTCTTGCATTCCATCATGCCGGCGCCTGTTTGTTCGCGCAGTTCTTTGACTTGCGAAGCAGTAATCTCAGCCATTACCATAGTTCTCCTTTAACTCCTGTTAGGTTCACCGATCTGATCTGTTTGAATGTGTTTTTAGGAAAGGGCGAGACATGGCCTCGCCCCTACAATGCTTAATGGCGCTTCGCCACTTTACGGCGAAAATTCGGCGTTTAAGCGCTTAGTTTATTGTTGTTCTTCGCTGGGGGCTGGCTCTGGCGATTCCTGACGGGCACCAACTGCTGCTGGCGCTTTGTCAGCATTCCAATCATCTTTCTGCTCCATGGTTTTCACACTGCCATGAACCTGTCCTTGCTTGCCTTCAATAATTGAGTCAGCAAGTTTGGAGCAGATGAGCTTGATTGAACGAATTGAATCATCATTACCAGGGATTACATAGTCAATGCCATCAGGATCGCAATTGGTGTCGATGATACCAACCACGGTGATGCCGATTTTCTTCGCTTCAGCAACGGCATTGAGCTCGCGCTTTTGATCGATTACGAAGAGCACATCCGGGCGTCCGCGCATTGTCTTGATGCCACCGAGTGATTTCTCCAACTTGGTGAGTTCGCGGTTGAGAACGGCAACTTCTTTCTTGGGGCGACGATAGAATTCACCTGTGTCTCTCATTTCTTCGAGTTCTTTCAAGCGATTGATGCGCAGTCTGATCGTCTCGAAATTGGTGAGCATGCCACCAAGCCAGCGGCGGTTGACGTAATGAGCTTCGCAACGTTGTGCTTCTTCACCCACGATCTCGGCGGCTTGCTTCTTGGTACCCACGAAGACGATGTTTTTCCGCTCTGAAGCGGCTTTCTTTATGTACTCGCACGCTTGGTCGAGCTTACGGGAGGTTTGTTCCAGATCTATGATGTAAATCCCGTTGCGCTCCCCATAGATATAGGGACGCATCTTAGGATTCCAACGGCGTGTCTGGTGTCCAAAATGGACTCCGGCCTCCAACAATTGTCTCATCGATGCTACTGGCAAGGCTGTCTTTTTATCCTCCGAATTACGTGCTCAGCTTTTTTTCTGTTGCCACCAGATGCCTTTTGCTGCTTAGTGAATTACTCTGAAAAGCAGATGGGACGGCGATTTACGCCACCCGAAAGGGGAACGATGGGCATAGCAAACCCATATCTGTCTGGGGGACAGGAGGATCATTCTAACACAGAAGGCTTTGCAGACGCGATTTCTAGACAAAAACGAAGAAGCATCGTTATAATGTGTAAAAGTAAAGATTTACTTAAAAAGTCGAATCTATACGGATCACGGGGACTTCAAGAGAAGCAAAATGTAGATGAGTAAGGGCGTCGGAATACGCTCCCACGCCGAAAGAGAGAGTAGCTAAAGAGTAAACAGTAAAGGGATCTGATTGTGAAAGTCTTAGTGCTTAACGCATCATACGAGCCATTAAATATAACTAGTTGGCGTAGGGCCGTGGTTCTCTTGTTGAAGGGAAAAGCCGAACAAGTAGAGCACAACGGCAAAATGGTCTCTTTTGATTTTCCATTGCCTACTGTCATCAGATTACGTTCATATGTGAAGATTCCATACAAAGAGATATCACTCTCAAGACGAAACGTTCTTCATAGAGACAGCTACACATGCCAGTATTGCGGCGATAGGCGGCACGATCTGACTATCGATCACATCATGCCTCGTTCAAGAGGTGGTGGTGACGCCTGGGAAAATGTGGTGGCAGCCTGCCTCAAATGCAACGTGAAGAAGGGAGACAGAACTCCTCGCGAGGCAAACATGGCGCTTATGAGCACGCCGCGTCGCCCAACCAGTCACGTCTCATTCGAAATTTCCAAACACTCGACAAGCGGTCAACACATCTGGAACAAGTACCTCATCGGCGCTTAATCGCTTTTGGGTCTGGATCTGAATGTCCAGCCCTCGAACCTGGGGCCGTAGGGGCGCCTCATGGGTGCCCATTAGGATTCGCCTTTTCAGGGCGCCCGTGCGTCCCTACCATAACTAAATTTCGCTCCATGAGAAGAATGGCAGTTACTGAATCTAGCGCCACTGCCAGCCGGTTTCTTCTTCGGCGAGATCGAATTTTCTCCTATAAAAGACCTCCATAAGCCAGCCAAAAATTTCTTTTCTGACAACTTGAACTCTTGGCATGATTTTTGCGTTTATGACTTGCAGGCACTAATGCTGGCCTGCATTTTCCTGACACAGGAGGGTCTTGTCATGAGTTTGTTGCCAACCCGCAATCGAGGATACACTTTCACTAATAACCCGCTTGAAGGTCACCTATCTCTGAGTTCATCACTTACCGGCACCCAGCTTTACGCTCAAATCGCGCTCGATATAAGCGTGAAAGACATTGCCAGTCAGTTATTCACATACGAAATTCCTGAACATTTGCGCTCCGAAGTATTCGTCGGCTCGCAGGTTTTAGTTCCGTTCGGCAATCAAGATCTTGTTTGCGGTTACGTCGTTTCTATCGGCGGCCGCCAGCAAATCATAAAGAATGCCGCAAATACTGACGATGGTTCGTCTCAGTTTCCGGACAAAACGAAATCGATCTCCGATGTGCTGGATTCAAGCCCCATCTTTAAACCACAATATATTGAATTCCTTTATTGGATATCGGAATACTACATGTGCAGCATTTCAGATGTGCTGAATGCTGCTATTCCTGCTGAAATTGGCCCACGAATCAAACGCATGGTCCGACTGGCCAAAACTACGGATGATTCTTCTGCTCTTCTGGCCAAACTAAGTTCTAGCCCTGTATCAGGCGAGCCGGGCGAGAGAATCAAGCTTGTCTTGAAGGAAGCGGGGAAAGGCCTCTCGCTCAAAACCTTGAAGCAGCGCACGGCTTTGCCCAACAAAATTTTTTATTCAACTCTGGCGAAAATGAAGCGCAAGGGTGAGCTGGAAATTTTTGGCGAAACCAAAGATGCGCCCGGTCCAAAATATATAAATTATGTGGTCTGGACTGGCGCCGAGCCAAACAGTAAAAGGCAGGAAGAAATAGTTAGCCAGCTCAAACGCCACAACGGCAGCCTTCCTTTAAATGTGCTTTTAGAAGAAACAAAAAGCACAAGCGCCACCATTAAAAGGATGGTGAATGAGGGAATTCTAAGTATCAATCAGATAGATTCTTTTAGAGATCCGCTTAAGAATTACGCAAAGCAAGAGCGAGCTCGCCCAGAACTTACAGAAAAACAAACGCAAGTTCTATCGGTACTTAGCGAGCAATTAGGCAAGAAATTAAACAACGAACTTGACGACGACCCCCATCAGGAGACGCCCTGGTTGCTTCATGGCGTAACCGGTTCAGGAAAGACGGAGATATACCTGCGCCTGATCGAGGAAACCATTTCCCATGGAAAAGCAGCCTTATTGCTGGTGCCCGAAATCTCGCTTACACCGCAGCTTGCGCAGCGTCTTCTTGAGCGCTTTGGCGAACAGGTTGCAATCTGGCACTCAGCTCTTTCTGCCGGTGAGCGCTTTGATACTTGGAGACGTATTCAATCTGGCGAACTGCGCCTGGTGCTTGGTGCGCGCTCGGCTATACTGGCAAATATTCCTGATCTGGCTTTGATCATTCTTGATGAAGAGCATGATGGCAGCTACAAGCAATCAACACCAAGCCCCCGTTATTCGGCACGGCATCTTGCCTGTCAGCGAGGGATACGAGAATCGTGCTTCGTTCTTTTCGGAAGTGCAACTCCAGACAGCGGTACGTTTTTCGAAGCAGGAAAAGCTGGAAAAATTGTTGAACTACCCGAACGTGTGTTCAAGCAGGCTTTGCCACAATCTGTGCTGGTGGACATGCGCACAGAGTTCCTTGCCGGAAATAAATCCATAATTTCGAGGACCTTGCAGGATGAAATTTCAGGCTGTCTTCAACGGCAAGAACAGGCTATCTTGCTGATAAACAGACGTGGTTACGCAAGTCATGTTTTTTGCCGTTCTTGCGGGTCAGTGCTTATGTGCAAGCATTGCAGTGTTTCACTCGTTTATCACAGCAGCAAAGGCTTTGACGAAGGTGACGAGAGTCCGGTAAAAGGACGCCTCAGTTGCCACCATTGTGGGTTCACGCAAGGCGGAGTTGACGCCTGCCCGTCGTGCAACAGTCCATTTCTCAAACAAGCAGGACTCGGCACGCAGAGAGTCGAAGCAGAAACAAGAACATTATTTCCAAAAGCGCGTATTCTCAGGCTCGACAGCGATATCACTTCGCGAAAGGGAGCTTATGAAGATATCTTCCGCAAATTTTCGGCAGCGGAGGCAGACATTCTTATAGGAACGCAAATTGTCGCAAAAGGTCTGGATATTGCACGAGTTTCACTTGTAGGTGTCTTGGCTGCTGATGCGGCTTTCAATTTGCCGGATTTCAGATCGCTTGAGCGAGGCTTCCAGCTCCTGACGCAGGTGTCGGGAAGAGCCGGTCGAGCCGATATTGAAGGACGCGTTGTCCTGCAAACTCACAACACAGAGTTGCCTGCGTTATTGCTTTCGAAAAATCAGGATTATCATACCTTCATTCAACAAGAACTCCATTCGAGACAAGACTTCGAATATCCGCCTTTTTGCCGCCTTGTGCGCATTCTTGCCAGTGGTTCGGATTCGCATCAGGTTCAATCTGAACTTGAAAGACTTGCTGAGCAGTTCAGTAATTACATTGAAGATCTTGAGCAGATACGCATACTGGGACCAGCGCCATGCTTGATTGAAAGGATAAAAGGACAATATCGCTTTCACATCATCATCAAAAATTTGATGGGCGATATTGGACACAAGGTGATCTCCAGCTTCCTGAGAGGCAGAAGCTCAAGTCCTTCGGTTCGCGTTACTGTCGATGTCGATCCAGTTGATTTGATCTGAGAGCGAGGCATGGCCTATGAATGTCTTTGGTGGATCTTTCACTGAACTAAGGGTTAGGGATGACTCGGGCTCGCCCGCTTCAACTCATCGGATTATTCGTTGAAGTCATCATTTGCATTATAAGCGCCGTGTGCTTGACCGCATTACAGGCGTATAATTCAACACTTTCAGCGTGCAAGTTACGTACAAAGTTTGCAATCGAAGTTTATTCTTCTCTGAGAAAAGCCCTTTATTAACAACTATTAGCGATATTGGCGGCAGAAACATCGATAACTTAAACGAGTTGACTAGCAATGCAATTTCTTCTCTTGTAAACTATCCTGACTTTTGGAATCTCTTGCCATTCGAGATTCTGAACCTGGTGTAAAAAGGGTGGGCTTCCCTCTGCAATTCGAACGAGCAGTTTAGAACGTGATATTCCCCTACTATCTCCTTCTGACACTGGCGCTGGTTACAGCCGGGCCAATACTATTGCTGTCGAAAAAGGCGCGTGCCGGGCTTGCTCAAAAATTCGGATTCATTCCACAGGACTTTGCCGATCGCGTTGCCACTGTGCCTGCATCAACTGGACGCGTCTGGTTCCATTCAGTGTCAGTCGGTGAATTCAACGCTCTTTTCCCACTTCTGGAAGAGTTTCATAAAAGGCATCCTGAATACAAGCTATTTGTGTCGACAACAACCAGAACCGGTCAGGAACTGGCTCAGTCTAAAGCAGGTTCAATTGCTGAAGTCTTTTATTTCCCGTTCGATCTTCCATTTGCACACAAGAGCTGGCTCGATTTGATAAAGCCGAAAATGGTCGGTATCGTCGAAACGGAAATATGGCCGGGTTTCATGACCGAATGCAGCAAGCGAAACATAACAGTCGTATTGTTGAACGGGCGCTTATCTCCGAAATCATTTAAGGGTTATTTGAACTGGCGATGGTTCTTCGGACCAATCATTTCCAAATTTAGTGCTCTTGCGGTTCAATCTGAATCTGAAAAGGAGCGCTTTTTTGCCCTTGGTGGCAACGCAGTGCCTACTGTTGTATCGGGGAACATAAAACTCGATGGGTTGCGTGCCAACACCGTGCAAGAGCTCGACGAGCTTAGAAAAAAGACCGGCTTATATCTGTCTGTCCAGGCACCAGTTGTGGTGGCAGGCTCTACACATGAAGGTGAGGAATCAGCATTTCTCTCAATCCTGAAAGACCTCAATGCAAGCTTTCGACTTGTACTCGTGCCGCGGCATCCTGAGCGTTTCGATCGAGTTGCTCAACTCATCGAAAGCTACGGATTCAGAGCACGCCGATTCAGCAAAGGCGAAAAGGTTGAGCAGAGCAATGATGTTTTCTTGCTCGACACCATAGGACAACTCAAGAAATTTTTCGGCATCAGTGATATCGCCTTCGTTGGCGGCACCATTGCAAATATCGGTGGGCATAACCTGGCAGAGCCCTGTATCTACAGTGTGCCGGTAATTTGCGGACCTCATGTGCATAAGACCAAAGATCTTTCTGATAAACTTCTCGACTGTTCTGCCTTGATTAAGTGCGACGATGAGAAAGAAATCAAGTCGCAGCTTCAATTGCTTCTGAACTCGCCTGAGCAGCGCAGAGTCACAGGAGCAAACGGTTTTCGCTTCCTGTCTGAAAGCCAGGGGGCTCTTGAAAGAACACTTTCTGTACTGGAACAATATCTGCTCCGTGATCTTAGCGGCAGAGAAAAAAAGGCTGAAACAAGGGTAAAGGTTGGAGGTTCGCGGCGATGAGCTGGTTTAAACCAGAAAACAGGCAGGAGCAAATATTCAGTTCGCTACTAACTCCAGTTAGTGCGCTGTATAAAATCGGCAGCCTTTCCCGGCTGATTGGCTACCGAACAAAGGTTCTGCGCCAGCGTGAGCTGGATGTACCAGTTATCAGCATCGGCAACCTTACAGTTGGTGGCACCGGAAAGACTCCAATCACCATTGACCTTGCACGAAGCTTTCAGCGCTTTGGCTTGAAAGTGGGTGTCCTCAGCCGCGGTTACAAGCGCCAGTCTCAAGAAAAGGTTCTTGTCGTCAGCGACGGCAAGGAAGTAATTGCTGATGCGACGCAAGCAGGTGACGAACCCTACTTGATCGCCAAATCAGTCAAGGGTGCCGTCGTAATCGTATCCAACGATCGCTTTGAGGGCGGGCAGGTCGCCCTCAGAGACTACGGTTGCGATATCTTGATTCTGGATGACGGCTTCCAGCATCTGAAACTCGCCAGAAATTTTGACGTGATTGTCTATGATTACAATGACGATCCCGATGAACTGAAGCTGCTTCCTGCAGGAAGGTTGAGAGAGCCGCTCGCCTCTATATCCAGAGGAGATTGTCTGGTTATCAGCAAGTTGCCCGATAACCCGGACCCTGTTCGTCTGAGTAAAATAAGGGCGATTGCAAACAAATTCAAACCTGGCATACCTGTTTTGACTTGCAAATTTGAGGCAGATGGATTGCACAGAGTCTATACCAATCAAAATGTAACCATCACCACACGTGGTGCAGGCACAAGAGTCTATGCATTTTGTGGTATTGCGCGCCCCGAGGGATTCTTCAAAAATCTGGAGGAAGCCGGTTGCTTTATCGTTGGCAAGAAGACCTTCCCTGATCACCACTGGCTGAGCGGCGGCGAACTAAATCAGTTGATTGCTGAATTTAAGAAGAGCGATGCCCAGTTCATCGTAACGACAGAAAAAGATCGAGTGCGCTTGCCTGAGGATTTTATCGATCAAGTTCCACTTGCAGAACTGGCTCTTTCGACTTCCTGGGATGGACAAAAAATCACGGATATTCCACGCTTGAAGGTATTCTTGAGAAAAAAGCGTCAGGCGACGGCGACGAGCCCGGCTCTTTCGGGAGCGAGTAAATGACCCTGATTGGTTCGCCGACTGCTCCCACTGACAGCGCTGCCCCTGGGACTGCGGGCTTCTCGACCACATCTAAGAGACCAAAAGCAAATTCTATTCTTGTAGTCCGCTATCGCTTCATCGGCGACACTATACTCACCGTTCCATTCCTGCGCAATTTGAGACGTGCATATCCGCATGCAAGAATCGATGTTCTTGTAGGACCACAAAGCGGTGAAGTCCTCGCTGGATGCCCATATATAAACGAACTCATCACATACGATACCACTCGCTTTCACAAATACGACAGTGGCGAAGGACAGGCCCGTTCGTTCTGGTCATATGTCGAAGAACTCAAAAAGCGCAAATATGACACAGCATTTTTATTGAAGCGATCTTTTTCCTCTGCCGCGCTTGCTTTCTTGATTGGTTGCAAGAACCGCATTGGTTATGGCTCGGCATGGCGTTCTTTTATGATGACAAAATCAGTCGCCTGGGATCCCTCTATTCATGAAGTTGAATCGACGCTTGATGTCTTGCGCGAAGCTAACATCGAAGTTACTGATACGGATCTCGAAGCCTGGATTTCAGCTGAAGAAGAAAGAGCTGTGCGCAAAATTATTCCGCAGCTGGCAACGAACAATAAACGCAAAATCCTATTCCACGCTGCGGCAGCGCATCCGAATAAAGAGTATCCGCTTGAGCACTGGGCGACGGTAATGAAAGAGCTCGCGAAGAAGGAGCAAATTCTGCCCTTCTTTACTGGTTCCTCCCAGGATTTCTTGACCTATGAACGCTTGATTGGACTTGCGGGCATGGAAGGAGTCAATTGCGCCGGAAAGCTGAGCCTGCGTGAAAGTATGGCGTTGCTTGCGGCGATGGACCTTTCGATTTGCACAGACTCTGGTCCCTCGCATTTATCGGCGGCAGTCGGCACTCCAACGCTTGCTGTCTTTGGCCCGACAGATCCGGAGCGCTGGCGCCCCTGGGGAAGCAAGCACGAAGCTTTATTCGACAGTTCACTCGCTTGCAGACCATGCAACTACAAAATGAGTTGCGACAATAAGAGACAATGCCTTACGGAATTGTCTCCACATCTCATCGTGCAAAAAGCCCTGCAAATGCTCCGCGCTGATAAGAACGCTGCAGTTCCTCAGCTCTGAATTTAAGGTAGATATAGCGAGACTTCCAGCAGACTCGAATCTATCGATCAATGGAGCGGTTCTATCTCGGGGAGCACGCGTCGCCCCCCTCAACCCGCACTCGCTAGCGCTCGCACGGGTCCCCATTCGGTGGCTAGCTGCCATCCTTTGCGGCTTCTAAAGGAGCGAATCATTTGTTTGTTTTGACAGACCGGTGGCATAATGCTTCTTGGGGACCGGGGACCAGTCTGATGAGCAAAGAAAAAGCCGGACACATAGAAAAGGAGCAGGTTGAGCTAATCTGTCCGGATTGCCATTTGCCTATTGCCGGCCAGAAGCCCCGTACTGATGTGACGCGTTACCTGTCCGAAATCAGCCGTTGCCAGTGTAAGCGTGATGCGCAGACCGATAATAATGGTGAGAGCGAATCTGCAGGCACGAGAAAGGCTATAGCTATAAAAGTCGGTTTTTCCACCGAAGATGCCAGCGAAATTCTGGGAGATCGCTTTGAAGTTCTCTCCTTTCTGGGGCAAGGTGGGATGGGCTCTGTGTTCAAAGTAAAGGAAAGACGTACCGAAAAGATATTTGCAGTCAAGTTACTGAATCCACAACTGGTAAATGACGAGCATTCGGTGCGTCGCTTCGAACAAGAAGCCAAAGCCGCGATGCATTTGACCCACTCCAGTTTGGCGGCAGTATATGAATATGGTTTGGGAAAAGACCACAACACCCCGTTTCTGGTAATGGACTATCTCGAGGGCAGCACTCTCGACCAAGTTTTGAAGAAAGAAGAGTACCTGGACTATCGTCGTGCACTCGATATTTTCATTCAACTTTGCGAAGCAGTGTCGTATGCGCACCTTCATGGCGTCATACACAGGGATATTAAACCGAACAATATCATGGTGCGCCGCACAGACCACGACGTAGAGATGGCGAAGCTTTTCGACTTCGGCATCGCAAAAGTTTTGCCCAATCAAGCGATCGATTTTACGCAGGATATGACACAAACCGGGGACTTGTTCGGAAGTCCTTTATATATGTCTCCTGAGCAGTGCAAGGGTCTTGCGGTTGATGAACGCACCGATATCTACGCATTGGGCTGTGTTATGTACAAAGCGCTGAATGGAGCTCATCCGTTTGAAGGCAAGAACTTCGTCGATACCGTGGTCAACATAATCACCAAAGAGGCTCAGCCATTATCGAAGATAAGCACTTGCGATTTGTTGCCGCCCATGCTCGAACAAGTTGTAATGCGCTGCCTGAGCAAGGATCCGCAATATAGATACAAGAACGCCGCCTTGCTCCAGGCAGATCTCGAAAATGTTCGGGATAAGAAACCGATTTCTAAAATGCAGTCGGAAAAGCAGGTGGGGCATCAATCATATGTTAGAGACAAGATTGTGCTCGCGTTGATCGCTTTTGTGATTACGGCAGGATTAGGAGTAGGCGCTTTTTTTCTCAGCAACGGGAATCATCCACCAGGTAGATCCCTTGATGATGATCCTGTGAAGCTGGCTCAAGACCTAGATAATCGTGCACTTGCTTGCTACAGCAGTAATGATCCGGCGGTTATAAAAAGGGCTATTCCCTTGCTGCAATACGGCGCTGCCACTTATAAGGGAGACGGCAGCTACGCTGCAGAAAACATAGCTCATGTAGGCAAAGTCTACCTGAAGTTAGCGAATGTGGATCCCGCCTCGAAAAGAGAATATCTGGAAAAAGCCGTGCCTAATTACAGAGAAGGGTTGAAGCTGTTCCAACAATGGGGCAACTATAACGGCTCACAAATGCCAATGATAGTTGGCGAATATCGCGAAGTACTGATCGGGCTAAATCGCCCGGATTTAGCCGAAGCCATGATGAAAGACTTCAGCAAGAATAACACCCTAACAACGATTCCTGATCCGCTCGAGAAAAAATAACAGCAGGTTCGACTAAATCTCGCGGCGTCCTTCCATAGCTTTGGAAAGGGTCACATCATCAGCATATTCAAGATCCGAGCCCATCGGCAAACCAAAGGCAATGCGGCTTACTTTAACTCCGCATGGCTTGAGTAACTGAGTCAAATAAAGTACCGTGGCATCCCCTTCAACGGTTGGGTTTATGGCAAGAATAACCTCATGCACTCCACCAGCTTGCAACCGCTGAATCAATTCTCGAATGCTGAGTTTGTCCGGACCAATTCCATCCATCGGCGAAATCAGCCCGGTAAGCACATGATAGCTGCCTCTAAACTCACGAGTTCTTTCCAGTGCAATGACATCGCGTGCATCAGCCACAACGCAGACAATGCGCCTGTCGCGCCTTTCATCGCTGCATATTTCGCAGGGATCTTGCGCACTCAAGTGAAAACAAACACTGCAATGCTTGACCTTCTCCTTTGCCTCGATAATCGATCCAGCAAGTTCCTTCGCCTCTTCGTCTGAAAGATCAAGCACGAAAAAAGCCATGCGTTGAGCCGATTTCGGCCCAACGCCCGGAAATTTCTGGAATTCTTCGATTAGCTTGGCGAGCGGTCTGGTGAAGAACATCCTCTGTCCTTAAAGTCCTAGACCAGGTGGAAGCTTGGCTGTCAGGGTGCCTGCTCTTTGTTGCATCAAAGCCTGTGCTTTTGTTGAAGCATCTTTGATAGCTGCCAAAACCAAATCTTCCAGGGTTTCCACATCTTCAGGATCAACTGCATCCTTGCTAATCTTGACCTGTTTGAATTCTGAGTTGCCATTGCAAACTACGGTTACGGCGCCACCGCCTGCAGTGCCCTCGACCATGATGCCGGCAAGCTCAGCTTGCATTTTGGCCATATCTTGCTGCATCTTCATCAGCGAGCTCTGCGCATCGCGCATCATTTTTGCCCAGTCTTGATTCATCTTTAAGTCCCTCCATCGAAGGTAAATTATCCCACAGGTAATAGGCCTAATTTGCAATTCTTTAGTCGACTTTCAAATGAGGCTAAAGGCGGTATGGGCGCCTAAAAGAGCTGTCAATGCCTCAAAAGAGCTGTCAAATGCCTCAAAAACTACTCAGATGCGCCTTCAGAAAGCTTTCAGCTGGGCTGTATTTTGCTTATCAATTTGTTAATAGGCAGTATATATGGGATAGCCCCGCCGTTTATACTGTGTGTGTACAATGCGCGCATTGGGTGAAATACATGCAAGATTACGAAACTAGCCAGGATAACGCAAATTCGCTGGATGATGAGTCCGGCTCCAAGAACCACTTGGGTGAATTTCTCAGAACATTGCTCAAGAAAATCGTTGTGTTCGTTTGTTTTGGACCAGGTGTCCTGGGGGTTGTATGGTTAATTGGTCGCCTCTTCAAGCGATAATTCCTGAAAACGCCGTCGAGGCTCTGTCAAAGCGGCATCCGGAGTTCTACAAGCTTTATGCTGGTCTCGAGGATGAATTTGGTTTTAACCTCGAGACTTTCGCTCGCTGGGAAAGATATTTCCGATTTCTGAACGAGGAGTATTTCAAGCTCAAAATCAAGGGCATTGAGAACATTCCAAGTGAAGGCGGTGTAATCATCTGTGGGAATCACAGCGGCTTGTTGCCGATGGATGGCTGCCTGCTCACCTCTGCGTTGTGCCGTTTGCATCCTCATCCGCGACGTGTTCGCTTCCTCGCGACAGACTGGTTCTTCTCAACACCAGGCTTGCGCGAATGGGCAATGGAAACGGGTCAGGTACGCGCAACCAAAGAAAATGCGATTACATTGATCGAACGTAAAGAGGTTGTCGGCATCTACCCTGAAGGTCTCAGAGGGGTGGGCAAAACCTTTGCTGAGAGGTACCGTGTGCACGATTTCCACCCAGGCTTTGTTCAACTTGCAATTCAGACGCAAACACCATTAGTTCCGATTGCCACCGTGGGTGGTGACGAGATTTATCCTAATTTCGTCAACGTAAAATCACTGGCTCGTTTGGTCAAGATGCCATTTTTCCCGCTTACCTTTACTTTCCCCTGGCTCCCTGCACCATTGATGTTTGTTCCACTTCCAGTTAAATGGTCGATGCGCATACATCAACCCATCAAGCTCGATTATCCGCCCGAAAAGGCGACCGATCGCAAGCTCTGTTTGAATATCACACGCGAAATTCAATATCTGGTCCAGAGAGATTTGAACGAAATGCTGCGTGAACGTAAGAATGTATTCTCTGGTTGGGACGGTGATTAAAGTGAGCTTTTCAGAAACACATAAGTCATACATCAAAGCAGCCCGCAAGGCGACTCAGTTCGGTTCATCGATAAAAACGATGGCTCAGCTTGAGCCGCTTATGAACTGGCTCTACCACGACTGGTGGAAGGTGGAGACCAAAGGTCTCGAGCGCATCCCTCATGAGGGGCCTGCTCTAATTGTCGGCAACACTGCCGGCATTCTGCCCTGGCCTGGAATCATGCTGGCATTTGCATTGATGGCTAAAAAAGCCTCTCCGCGCAGACTCAATATTCTTTGCGAAATGGGTTGGATTGAAGATGAACGTCTCCACCATCTCGGACGCGAACTTGGTTTTGTTCCGTGGTCTGCGGATAATGCCAAAGCATTGTTTGCAAAAGGCGAACTTGTTGCGGTTTTTCCTGAAGGCATCCAGGGTGCAGTAAAGCCATTCTCTGAGCGCTACAGATTGCGCGAATTTGATTGGACCCGTATTCTTCCGGCTCTGGAAGAACATATTCCCATCATTCCCATGGCGACTGTAGGCGTTGACGAATCATTCCCGGTGCTTGCAAACCTGGATGGTCTGGCCAAGATTTTGAATCTGCCTGCATTCCCGATTACGCCATTCATGCCTCTTCTGCCATTTCCATTTAATTTCGCTTCTCTGCCGGGCGAGTGGAAGATGCATGTTCTAAAGCCTGTAGATTATCCACAAGTAAGCAGCAGAAACGAGCGTTATGAAACCGCGCTCTCCCTCTCCAAGCAACTTGATGGCGAAATTCAAGCCGAAATCAACCGTATTTTGAGAACGCGCACCAGGTCTCTCTAAGCCGCACGTAAACTTGAAGCCGCACGAAAACTTGCGCTTCTCGCATGGATTCTAAGAAGAAATCAGCATGGCGTCCGACTACAACTATTCTCTGGCATTCAGTTCCGCTTGGTCTTTCAGTCGCGGACTCACCAGAGATCTGCTCAATGAGATGAGCGATAGCGATTTGCTTTTCTTGCCCGGTCCTCAGCTAGGTGCGTTCTGGAAGCAATTCAGGCATGTAGGTCGAGTGCAGGAGTGTTATCTCGATGCGCTCACAACAGGGAATGTTGATTTTTCACCAGAAGGAAAGAGTTACGATCACGGTCCTTCGAAGAAATGGTTGAAGGAGTATCTTGCTCGGCTGGACAAGAATATGTTCCAGGTTGTGAAAGACATTGATTGGACCGAGGAAATGGACTGGTTTGGCGAAAAGGTGAACATCTTCGAGCATATGATGCGCCTTGTTACTCACGAAACTTTGCACCACGGGCAGTGGATCGTTTATATGCGCCTGATGAACAAACCCTTCCCCGATTCCTGGATCGTCTGGGGCGTTTGAGCCGTATTTAAGCAAGCTAAATTTGTTATCGAATAATTGTACTTAGGTAATTTCCAAGGCTGGCTCCGAACATTAGAACTCCAATAGCTGCAAGAAACCCGCCCCCAACCGACAGCACGACTGAGCCCTTCCTAAATAGAATCGAGGATGCAAGCCAGGCTAGCAAGAACGCATATAGAGTCTGTTCATCCGACCGGTGCAATTTAAACGTCGTCCAAAAGACAAATGTGCCGGAACCGACAAGGCAGACGATGCTGAGAATATCGGCCTTGCCAGGTTTTTCCCGATTGCGTTTTGTAAGACAAAAAATCGTTGCAAGCAAAAATAGAATAGGCATAAGAGATGGAATCATCAGGCAGAAAACTTGATCAGGACTCTGAGCTCGCTGGTTTACAGAGGGATCCAGCATTTCGGAAAATCCCAAGATAGCTCCAACGATGGAAGATATACAGAGCCCAATCACTAAGGACAGTGGGACTTTGCCTGGAGAGCTTGATTTCTTAGCCGAAGCATCTATCTCTGGTTCGCTCGGGGCGCATATTTGCAGTTTCCTTGCAAGAAACAAATAGACAGGAAAAAGGATTGCCCAAAGCAGAGCGCTTAACAGTAGAAGCGCTATCGGACGATATGAGTTGTAAAAATGTTGGGCTGAATTGCAAACCATTTCCCAATTCATTGATCCTTCTTCTCCTTCCCTGGTTTCGTTTTCCTTTCGGCGGGGCTTTTTATTGCTGGCGGTCTTGTAATTGTTGGAGCTTGTTCGGGGGAATCGAAACTGCTCTGTTTTGCAGCCGTGGGTATGAGTTAACTCGAGTTCGTCTGCTAAACCTTTCCGATATACCTTGCGCGTGGGCGAATTGTACTGCCGTATAGACGTTGTTCGATAGCATGTGCGATCCAGCCGGCCGAGCGGCTTACTGCAAATATTGTAGTGCCTGAGCGTGCTGGCAGTCCGAGTGCATAGGATATAGCCGCAAGTCCAACATCAAGGTTCGGTTCAAGCGCCATTTGTTCGCGGACACATTCCACCATCTCTATTAAGCGAAGAAGGTTTTTGTTTTTATTGGAACTTATGTTGACTGCAGTTTCGATCAATAAATTTGATCGTGGATCTCCTGCGCTGTACATTTCGGAGCCGAAACCGGGGATCCCATCATTATGTTTGAGATGGTCCTTCAACCAACTCGTCGCGCTTTTGAATTTCATTGACGCACTGACAAAATCCTCCGCGCGCCTGCTGGCAGCGCCGTGAAAACTGCCGCTGAATGTGCCCAGCGCGCTCAGGAGACAGGAAAAAAGCGGAGCATCACATGAAGCTGCAATCCGTGCTGCAAGAGCGGATGCGTTCAACTCATGATCTGCACATAACACGAGAGCGCAGTTTATCGCTTGAGATTTTTCGCTCGATTTGGTGCCAGAAAGTGCTGCTAAAAGAGTCTGGGCGATAAAATATTTGCCGCCTGCAGCATGCACGTCATGCTCATGAATGAGCCCTGCGGCTTCTGCCATGCTAACGATAAGGCGACGCGCTGCAAGATAAACTTCATCAGAAAGCAACTTCGGGGAAACTGCTTCCGTCATCTCTACCAAAACAAGAATCAGTTTGATGACATCAAGATAATCCGATTCGGGAGCCACGCTCTTTCGAAATTGCTTCGGAATAGAGTATGAGCTGCAGCGGGACCACTCACTAAAGGATCCATCACTTGTATCCCAGAGTAACTCGGCAATGCTTTCGAAGGGCTTATTCTCGCGAGCCAGTTTAAGTGCATCCTGTCCGCGATAACGGTGACCGTCTGCAGTGATTTCAGTAATAGACGATTTAATGAGAGGACCAGTCCAGCTGGCTTGATCGGGATCTTTTGAATTCTTCACCCCGCGGTTTGTGTTGCGCAGCTTGAGCAAATCACTCATTTTGTAGGCTCGTTCCCTTCCGCTTTCTCCCGGGAAACTTTCGATCAAGCCCCGGCTTGCATAAGCGTAAAGCGTAGCCGCTTTGACACCGAGAAATTCGGCCGCCTGCGCTCCGGACATAAGTTTTTCGTCGTTGTCTGCCAAAAGAGGAACCTTTTATGCCGCTTACTAATATATGCACTCTTTTTTATCAATATATCAAGGAATCGAAAAGGGCCTTTATAAGGAATGCCTTCGGCTGGCTAGCCCGAATAGCTGAAAGCTTCAGGCACTGGTGCTTGAATTATGCCGATCGTCATTCTTAATTCCGAGCTTATATTCATATCTGGGAGTAAGTTAAACAAAAGATGTCTTGATTGATTGAAATCAATATATCAATATATTATAGAGATAGGGAAATCCCAAAGCGTAAAAATAACGAGGTAACGGCTAATGAATCTAGCTAGATCTGAGCAAGTCAAAAAACTGTCAGAAGCCTGGAAAAACGATGCTCGCTGGCAGGGCATCAAACGCGCCTATACCGCAGAAGACGTTGTTCGTCTGCGTCCAAGCGTGCACATCGAGCATTCTTTAGCTAGACGCGCCGCTGAGAGATTCTACAATCTGCTCAAAAACGAGCCGTATATTGTCGCCATGGGAGCACTCAACGGATCTCAGGCCGTGCAAATGGTGAAGGGCGGCTTGAAGTCCATTTATCTGAGTGGTTGGCAGGTCGCTGCTGACGCCAATTTGTCCAGACAAACTTATCCTGACCAGAGCCTGTATCCATCCAACAGCGTGCCGGATCTCGTGAAGCGCTTGAATAATGCTCTTATGAGAGCCGACCAGATCGACGCAAGTGAAGGCAAAGAAGAGCGCGACTGGTATGTACCGATTATGGCCGATGCTGAAGCCGGTTTCGGTGGCCCTGTGCATGCTTTCGAATTGATGAAGAACATGATCGAATCTGGTGCCGGAGGTGTGCACTTCGAAGACCAACTCGCTGCCGAAAAGAAGTGCGGTCACCTGGGTGGAAAGGTTCTTGTGCCTACGTCTCAATTTATTCGCACTCTAACAGGCGCACGCCTAGCCAGCGATGTGCTTGATGTACCCTCGATTATCGTTGCAAGAACCGATGCCCTCGATGCGACCTTGCTCACTTCCGATATCGACCCAATCGATCAACCATTCCTGGCAGGTGGGCGTACTTCGGAAGGATATTACAAGGTGAAGAAGGGACTTGAGCCTGTTATCGCAAGAGCACTTGCTTATGCTCCTTATGCGGATCTGCTCTGGTTCGAAAGCTCCAAGCCTGACCTTGGCGAAGCCAGAGAATTTGCTCAAGCCGTGCATGAAAAATTCCCGGGCAAACTGCTCGCCTACAACTGCTCCCCATCGTTCAACTGGAAGCAGCATCTTGATGATGAAACCATCGCGACTTTCAACGAAAAGCTTGGCTCACTAGGGTTCAAGTATCAGTTCATCACCCTGGCTGGATGGCATGCCATCAATCTTTCTGCGTTCCAGCTTTCCAAGGAATACGCGCAAAAGGGCATGCCTGCCTACGTGCGCCTGCAAGAGCAGGAGTTCGCCGAACAGTCGAACGGCTACACAGCGGTGCGCCACCAGCGCGAAGCCGGCACTGGATATTTCGATCAAGTGCTGATGGCGGTTACAGGTGGTGAAGCATCGACTGCTGCGCTGAAGGGTTCTACCGAGGAAGAACAATTCACGGGCAAGAAAGCTGTCCATCTCGCAGACTGATAAATTTCGTTCTCTCTGAGGGGCGATGCACGCGTCGCCCTGCATTCCTCGCCTGATAACGGCGCTGGGTGCGCAGGGGTCCATATTTGAGCCGATTTTTCTCCGACGTTTTCGGCACAGCTAAGGAACCTTGCCCTCCCGGCGCCGGTTTTTTGCTTCGTTTGAGCTGAGATTTTTCAGGAGCAAGACCTCCCGGCGCCGTTTTTTTTTGCTTCGTTTGAGCTGAGATTTTTCAGGAGTAAGACCTCCCCGCGCCGTTTTTTTTCTTCATATGAGCTGTTTTTCAGGAGCAAGATAATTTGAACAGTTCCACTTATCACTTATTGGGTTGCAGGGTTTTTGATAAGCCGGGCTTATCGAGTTTCGCCTGTTTCCAATCAGTGGGAGAAATCGATTAATGCCTTTTGGGGTTTTCGAATCGTCTGGCTGATTCTTTGCAATTACTGCGTCGCGCCCGTATTATCCTCGGATTGGGTAAATAGATTCTGTCCACCCATTCTTTATATATGGCATGCCTGACCCAGAACAAGAGAAAAAGCTGGCGGAACTCGATAGTTCTATAAAAATCACGGAAGGGGAGGAAGGGGAGAAGCCTTCGCCGCGTTCTGTGTCTAACCAGCGGACTGATTTAACTCAGCCAGCAGCCGAACCCAGTCAGAAGAAAACGAAATCAAAGGCAAAGGGCGACGGCTATTTCGCTCTGCTATTTTTCATGTTTGCAGTTTTCAGCTGCTTCTTCTCGAACTACATCAACCTTATGCACGTCGGACTGCTGGAAAGATTGAGCAGAAATTCGCCAGATTCCGTCACGCAAATTTATCTGAATCAAGATCTGATGAAAGCATATGATTCGTTGAATATGCACGCCAACGCGGTTGCCGTAGCCGAAGATTTGCTGGCTAGATGCTCGGCGACGCCATCTCTTCCTTTCTCACTGCAGCAGATTTCTTATGCGAAGTTGCTCTTAGCGAAAAGCCTGCTTGGCTCAAATCAGGGACCGCGCGCTCAGCAGTTGATAGTTGCAAGCCTCTCTGAGATAACGTCACCCAAACATGCCTACCCAGATGAACTTGGTGACCTTCTCTGTGATCTGGCAAACGCTTGTGTGCAGAAAGGAGACAGAAAACTTGCTGCGAAGCTGTTCAAAAAGTCCTCTGATTACTGGATTAAAGTATGCCAGGAAGCGTCGAGTTATTCGCAGGGAGCGGCAAGCAAGGGACACAAATGCTATATGCTGCTTGATGCTGCGGCAAACAGTGAAGAGATGGGCGATATCAAAGGCGCAGCTGAATTCACCCGGCTTGCGGTGGAAAGTGCAGAACGCGATGAGCACTGGGATAAGACGGAAGGTCAAATAGATAGGCTTGGGCGGCTTGCCTATTTCTACAACAAAATGAAGATGTACACAGAGGCTGAGACGTTCGCAAAGAAAGCCGTGGCAATTCCGATGGAGGATGCAAATAATCCATTCAAGAACTATGCACAAGAACAGCTGACGTTCGCTCAAGAAGCTTTAGCAGCCGCTGCTCATCCAAAGCAAGCAGAGACGAGCAAAGGTAAATCTAATTGAAAGATCCATTGGCTGAGAAGATTGATGTGAATGTGGCTTCGGAAAAAGCTGCGAATATTGTTTCGCAAAAAGCATTGCTGGAGCAGCAGCTGACGCAACAGAAAACTGAATCCTTGCAAGAAGCATTGAAGGTCAAAATGCCTCCAGGCATTTTTGGAATCCTTCTCACGTTGCTTTGTTCGTTGCCGCTATTAAAAGCATCTGACCCGAGCGACAGTATGATCTGGCATAGCCCGATGCAGATATATTGGACTCTCTGTCTTCTCAAGTTATTGACTGGGCTCGAAAATGCAGGAGCAAAACCGATTAGCCGACTGCCGTTGCTTGCAATTTCATTCGCTTCATTCATTTTTATTCCGGTGTTCAATCCACACATCAGTGACCTGCGCATCGATCCTTTTTTGTGGATCTGGGCATTGACTCAATTTGCAATGACTTATTTAATTGGTAATTATTTTGATGAACTTGATTTGATCAATAAAGCAAAGAAGGGTTTTAACAACCGAATCAAGTTTACGCTTATTGGAAATCTTTATTTGCTGATCGGACTGAGCACTGGTCCATGGCTCAACGTACCGTTCCTTATGAACACATTCTGGTTTCTCAGCCAGTTTAGCTTCATATTCATTGCGGGCTGGACTTTGCGTGATAACATTCGCATGC
This sequence comes from Obscuribacteraceae bacterium (SeqCode), assembly GCA_044358055.1. Lineage (GTDB taxonomy): Bacteria > Cyanobacteriota > Vampirovibrionia > Obscuribacterales > Obscuribacteraceae > JAIEPM01. Next base: position 6,019 of record JBIKOL010000049.1, on the reverse strand, counting down.
AATTGAATCGCCAGCCAACAAATACAGAAAAGAATCTGGCTTTTGTAACCGGTGAAGAGATAAGAATTGTTTATCGAGCATTCCCCGGCGTTGAACGTTGGATTGAGCAGAGAGTGAAGCAACAAGGATCTGGTACAGGAAAAGGCCTGCGAATGCTAGGTCTTGCATTGCTCGCGCCAGTTCTGCTCTTTGGTGGATTGCTAATCGCGCGGATGCTCATTACCTCTAATGAAGTACAAAGTGCTGTTGTCGAAACTACAACACAGAATGTTCCTGTCGCCACTGTGGCAAGTGCTTTTCCGCAATTTCTGTTCTTTGCTTTGGGTGGAATATTTCTTGTCTTTCTTGCAAGGATGAAATTCAACCGGATGCCTTCGCATTTGATACTAAATGCGAAGGGAATTGGCTTTCACTTTGGGCGCAATTTGCGAATAAAGCCTAAAATGGTGCACTGGTCTAGTCTGTCGAAAATATCCATCGTTAAGCCAACGGGGCAAACATCAAATCTGCGCGATCAATTATGTTTTCATCAAGCAAATGGACAAGTGATGAAAGTCAACTTGAACGCACTCGATAGCTATGAAGATAAGGAATGGATTCTCAAAGCAATCAAAACATGGGCACCGTCGGTTCACCGCGACGCAAGTGTAGTGCAGTGCCTGGAGCCACCGGCGGATTACAGCTACACAGAACTCTGGTTGCAAGCATTAAGTGCGCCACCGAAACGTGAGCGACTGAAACCGCTGATTGAAGGTGTGAAACTTAAGCAGGGAAAATACCAGGTCGAGAAATCTCTGGGAGTAGGTGGACAGGGTACTGCGTATCTTGCTACTGACGTGATTACTGGCGATCAAATTGTGCTAAAGGAATTCATTCTTCCTGTTTATGTTGATGTGAACGTGCGCAAGAGTGCACTTGAGCAATTCGAAAATGAAGCAAGAATTCTGCGGCAGCTAGATCATCCTCAAATTGTGAAGTTGGTCGACTATTTTGTTGAAGACCACAGAGCCTATCTTGTTCTTGAGCACATCGACGGTAAATCATTGCAGAAAATTGTTGAAGAAAAAGGGCCTTTGCCTGAAGGCGAAGTTGTTTCTCTTGCTAAACAGATGTGCAAGATTCTGGAACATTTACACGGCTTGTCACCGCCAGTGGTGCACCGCGATTTCACTCCGGATAACTTGATACTTTCTTCTAACGGTGTTCTAAAGTTGATCGACTTTAACGTAGCCCAGCAACAGGAATCCACAACCAGTGGAACGGTTGTGGGAAAACAGGCTTATCTCCCGCCGGAACAATTTAGAGGCATGCCCACTTCTCAAAGCGACATTTACTCTATGGGAGCAACTCTTCATTTCCTTTTGACTGGACAAGAACCCGAACCGATCTCGGTTTCTCACCCCAAAAGAGTCAATGCTTCGGTTAGCGAGAAAATGAATTCTCTGGTCGAACATTCCACGGCAATCGATTGCAGCAAGCGATATGAAAAGATTGAACATTTAGAAAGGGACTTAATGGATTAGAACTAAAATTGAGGGAATCCAAAGTCTTCTGCCGGGCCAGGAGTGAATTTCGGTCTCAACGGCGTGGGAACAGGATAGTATTTGAAAGCATCTGAATTTTACGCTGCACGCTTTCGACCCGGGATGTCCGTCCACTATGGCATTCTAGAGGAATCGCTATTTTGAACGCTGGGAATTATCCTGTAAATCGAAAGGGCGTCCGAGTTGGACGCCCCTTTCGAGAACTCTACTGGACCAAGATTAACCGGCTGTTCCTGCTGGTTGTGCGGTCTTTACTTGATTGAGTGCTTCTTGCAGCTTGCTTTCATCTTCGTGATTGAGCGAAGTCTTGATGACTTTTCCGCCAGTGCCCTGGATGTGCTCGAGTACTTTGTCCGTTGTTACTTTGCGAACAAGCACGAACAATGCTGAGCCACCTGTTTGAAGTGAGGAAGCAACATCTTTCATGAAATGGTCATTGATGCCCACATCGGTGAGTGCTCCGGAAATGGCTCCGCTTGCTGCACCGACTGCTGCGCCGAAGAATGGAGTCAAGAAAATGGCGCCGATGAGCATTCCCCAGAAGGTACCGCTGACTGCGCCGTAAGAAGTGGGATCCCACATTTGATGCAACTTGATTTTGCCGTCTGGCTTTTTAACGGCAACAACTGCATCTTCGAGGTCAATCAAATACTCTTTCTGCAGTTTAAGCAGAGTGAGGCGTACTTCTTCTGCTTTGTGCGGATCGTCGTAACCAATAACAATCAATTCACTCATGACATTCTCCTCTGCCTATTCGGATGAGTTAATTTTCCGCCCTTTAATCTAATTGGCAGCAAGTAATTATCAAATGTTCAAGTTCATGATATGGACCGAAACAGAAAATCAGATCTAGCGTTCTTGCCGGCGCACGAATTTCAGCTGCCGGGCTAGATAGTTTCCGTGCGCAGCAAGTGCTTTGCACCCTCTCGATAACTCAAAGGGGCTAGAATTCTTTTCTTCTCGCGCAGGAATTTCTTGACTGCCTTCGGATTCGTTTTGCTATATTCTCGCAAAGCCCATCCGATTCCTTTTTGGATGAAGAACTCTTTTTCGTGCGCCAATTTCGCGCAGAGTCCAAAGAGAAATTCATGATCGGTATCTTTCTTATGATGCAAATGTGAAAGAATCGAAGCGCGTCTTATCCACATGTCTTTATCTTGAGACCATTTTTCCATTATTGGTCTCAAGGTGTCGAGTTCTTTTAGGTACGCCTCGCCGACAAGATTGGTCGAGATCGCGTCCACGAAGTCCCACCAGGCACCTTCCCTGATCATCCGTTCGTATAATGGAATAGAATCTTCGCTGACGTATTCCGGAAAAAGTTCTGCGTAGTTTATTGCAATGTATTTCTCTTCCCGATGTGGCTGCTGCCAGAGGCAAGCGATATTCTCTTTGTACTGCTTCAGACTGGTCGGTTTGTACTGTAATTTAAGATGCCGAATTATTGGAATGCGATCTGGCTTTTGCACTCCGTAAAACGGCATCGTCGTTTTCATATAAGCGGCCATTTCGACGGCTTTGCGAGAATCGCCCAGCAATTTTAACTCCGCGGCTACGTAAGTAGCGAGCTTCGTTTTGTTGCTGGGCGATGCCTTTGTATTCATTTGAGAATTAGTCAGTTACTGGTTGCTTTTGTTCAATTTTATAAGCTTTCTCGACTAATTTATCTGCCATCTTGTTTATTTTCTCGCGCTCTTTCTCGGGCATGTTGGGAGAAAGACTGATGAACGCTCTGTAGTGCTGTGCCGCTTCTCTTAAAGATGCAGGGTTTTTGGGGAAGAACTTCTTGAGTGCTTCTGCCAGACCAAAATGAGCATCTGCAAGTCGCGGATTTAGATAAGCTGCATTTCTGTACTTATCGATACCGCTGGCAAGCTGTTTCTTGCGTGCAAGATCGTTTGCAAAAGTAAGCTCTTTTCTTGCATCTTCGCGCGCTTTGGCGACCTGATCCAAGCCACGTTTTGCACGAGCTGATGCATCAGGAAGGGTGCTTGCCTTAGTGTAGGCAGCTTGTGCTGAATCAAGATCTCTGTTCATCAAAGAAATATCGGCAACAGCAAGAAGTTGTTTGCTGTCGTTCGAATTGTTGATGACAGTTTGCATTTGCTGCGCTGCTTCATCAAAGCGGAATTGTGCGGTCAATGCTTCTGCATAGGCGATGCGTTCAGGGTCGTTTGTCGGTGTGCCGATGGTGCTGAGATCCACCTGCTTGCCGGACATAGCTCTGAACTTCGCATCTACAAGACGCAATTCCATATCGTTGGGATTCATCTTGATTGCTTGTTGCAGCATTCCTTCTGCCTTCTCAAAATCATTCGAGAGGAAGAATGCACCCTGCGCGTCTTTCTGTGCTTTTTGCACATAGCCGCGAGTCAAGCCTTTGCATGCCTCTGCATTTCCGGGCTGAAGCTGGAGAACGTTCGTGTATTCTTTGATGGAATCATCGGTTTTTTCGAGCTTCAATGCCAGATCGCCCAGGCGCATGTGCAATGGCACATCGTTAGGATTGAGTTCAAGACCAGAGCGAATTTCTGCCATCGAGAGCTCAAGGTCTCCACGCTCTTCGCGAATGTCTGATAGGTTCAAATATGCTTGTTCGTTTTCAGATTTGATGAGAATAGCTTTTTGATAAGCTGCGATTGCAGCATTGTAGTTTTTTTGCATTCTGTAAGCGTCGCCGAGTGCAGTCTGCACCGGTCCGCTGTTTGGATTTAGATAGAGAGATGTGTTGAGTTCTTTCAGTGCAGCGTCTGCATTGCCCTGAGCTAAATAAACTTTTGCAAGACCATAGTGTGCAGTCGAGTTTGAAGATCTCAGTCTGATCGCTTCCTTGAAATCACTTTCAGCGGCCGCGAGATTGTTTGTTTCCAGCTCAGCAAGACCGCGTTTGGCATATGCTTGACCGAATTTCGGGTCGCCGTCGATTGCTTTGCTGTAGCTGCTGATTGCTTCATTAATGCGGCCCTGTTCTTTTTGAACCATGCCGAGTGTGGCATAAGCTTCTGGACAGCCTGGATCATTTTGCAGAGCTTGTTGGCACTCAGATTCCGCATTAGCAAGCATGCTTGCTTTTTGTTTGATGACAGTCATATTTGATGACTGGAGGCGATTTAGCGTAACGTATGCTTTTCCAACGTGCGCAAGCGCAAACTTTGGATCGACTGCTAATGCTTTTGTGAATTGCTGGTCTGCACCATCAATTTTGAATTGAGATGCAAGAGCAAAACCTAAGCCTGTGAGAGCAGCAGTATCTTTTGAATTCTTATTCAGTGCCTGGCGGAATGTTCTAGAGGCTTCATCGAATTTTCCAGCGACCAGCAATGATTCGCCTTTGGATGCACCGATGCTGACCTTTCCTTTGAATAGTCTTTCGCGAAAAGCGGGCTCAATCCTTTTTCTTGAAAGAGGGGCGGCCATGTTCGCTCTTGCGCCTACCTTTTGTGAAGTCGCCGCGAAACTTGCCGGCGCGACCAAAAAAGTAAAAGCGAGAGAGGCACAAATAAACTGAACGTGCTTAACCGTTGCCATGAGCAATCCTCCTTTATCCAATCCTTTTCTTAGCAGATTCTTTGATATGGTGCTCGGAAATTTTTCCAAGGTGCTGTGCGAAAGGTGCATTGGTAGCTGGAATCCGAGATTAAGAAAAGAAATTCACGTAGAAAGTCCAACTTTCGCGGAACATTCCTTTTCCGATAGCAATACCTAACAAGTCAATTGGAAACAGCGATAAATATTTGCAATTGTTGCGGAAACATCAGAGCGAGCCTGACGTCTCAGACGATCATCAGCGTGCAGAATTTGTCTGCCCATTCTGGAAAATCAGCTTTTGTTTGTCGTGGTACTGGTATCATGGATAGTTCCACCTGGAGAATTAGCCACTCACGTTTTTTTGCGCCCAAAATTATTGCTCTAGTTGCATTATTTGGGTTATTTTCGAGCGCATGTTTGGCTCAAGGAGTGCGTTTCAGCCCGAGTGGTGATAATGTGAATCTGCCGAGTTTCATGCTTGATCTCGTGAACAGAAATAGGGTAGATTATGGTTCTGTACCAGTGCAAATGAATGAAAAGTTGAATCGAGTTGCACAAGCCTATGCTGAGTATTGAGAGCGTCGTCATCCTATCTGGGTCCTTACCCAGGAGCGCCGGCGGCTCGCCGGCTTCTACTCCGGTCGGATCGAACCGTATCTTAGAAGCCGCCAGGCTGGCGGCGCTCCCGGGTTAGCTGCAAACTGTATCCGGGCGCCTCCGTAACATATGCCCCTCCTGGATAGTGTGTCGATCCGCCGGTCCGATGCAGCCTCCCCGTGTCACCCGTGACAGCAAGAGCCAGCTCGTAATTACCCCACTGACAGTGCCTTATCCAGCAAGTAAGATGCCATCAGGTGGGTGAAAAAAGGCTGGATTTTCATGGACGACAAACAAACAGAAAAAGCAATTGCGCAAACAGAAGTAGTACTGGCCGCTTTGCGTGAACC
>JBIKOL010000005.1:0-110373 GCA_044358055.1 Obscuribacteraceae bacterium (SeqCode) | reverse complement strand
CGTGAAACTTATTCTATTGTTCCCCCTCCCGCAGCTTATGGTTATGGCGATCGCGATCGCTACCCCTGTCCTGATCGCCAGTACCAGGTTCAATACCCGTACCAACAAATGCCTTACGAGCGCCCGATGAACATGCCTCAAGTTATCGTCGAGCCTCAGCGTCCAGACCCGGGAGCAGCTCTTGTCGAAGGGCTTGCCATCGGAGTCGGCGCCGGACTCGGCAGCGCACTCATTAACCGCGCATTCGGTGGTGAGCATCGCAACTACTACGAAGGACGCCGCCACAGATAATCAAAAGTTTCGTTATGCTGAACCCCAATTAGCAAAAACCCCAAAAACAGGTTGTGTCTCCAGCACAACCTGTTTCCCCGTTTTAGAGCTCCAAACTCAAACTACATCTGTGGAATCACAGATGGACAAGTTTTAGCTTTCTCAAGAACTTCCTGATGATACTGCTGGTACTTCTCCCCGCCCACGCTTGCCGGAATGCGAACGCACTCTTTGTCATAAGCATCAGCCGCGGGATTTTGCCAGGCGTCATACGGAAAATCATTGCTCTTCTGGCGGCGATACCAGATTTCCAGCTGCCCCGGCTTCCATACCATTAATAATGGAACGGGTGTTCCATCAGCATTCTTTTCCTGCAATGTGCTCAACCATGACTTATTGATTTTGATTGACATTCCACCCGGATAAACCTTCGCTTCGCGGTCGGAAAGCACGACAATTATTTCCGGTGTGCACGGCTGCACTGCTACAAGCACTTGGTCTCCCTGCTTGCACCAGGCTAGATTTTTGATGAAATCAAGAAAACTGTCGAAAACAACGCTTGTCGTACCTGTTTCTGTCATTGCTACATACCATTGCAAGGAGGGGTTGCTTTGTATCTGTTGAATACTAGCGCTTTCGTTTGCTAGTTTCCTGAAATATTGCCCTTTAGCAGCGGAATGAATATCTGAGGCGACATAACCCCGCTATTGTGTTAATGAGCAATTGAGGAACTATTAGTATGATAGGTTTGTGGCACAATTGCATGGATTTCAGATGAAAAGCGACCTTATTAACCTTGATGAGTTGAGAAATCTATACGGCGAAGACTCCGTTAGAGAACTTCTTGATATGTCTTTGAAAGAAGCTCGTGGCTTGATTGATGGTCTGCGTAGCTCCGTGCCGCGGCACGATGCTTCAGCAGTTGGGCAAGATGCCCATCAGTTAAAAGGTATGTCTGCAACCATGACCATGACGCGAGTTGCTGACCTGAGCTACAAGCTCGAGCAATGTGCGAAAAATGATGCCTGGGACGACTCTCAATCGCTTCTGCAGAACATAGAAAGTAGTTTTGCTGAACTAGAAGAATTTTTGAAAAAGACACTTGTGTAAGATCTTCGTTCTGACAGGAAAACTGGAAGCAGCTAAGTCGATGACAGATATTGACGAAATAGAAAGGGAGATAAGGGCTTTATCCCTTGAATACATGCGTGAATTGCCTGAAAGATTTCAGTTCCTCATTAACGAGGTTGCGCAAATAAAAGCTGGTGCTGCGGATCCATCAGTAGCTAAGGGCGAGGCTCACAAAATAAAGGGCACGGCTTCTTCATATGGCGCTTATGAAATTGGAGAACAGGCGGTAATCATCGACGATTGCTTGAAGCAGATCACAAAAAATCCTCAGGATGTCAGTGCTGAACTTTGGTTAAGGCTGGAAGCAGCTCTGAATGAAGCGGCGCGCCTGGCCGGCGAAGCGGTTGCGGGAATTGACGCAGAGTCTGCCGTCTGAGCTGAGGCTGATCTGCCGGTAAGAACGCGGGGCTCAAAACTTGATACACTTGCAAGGTGCCTCTTACTGGCCTGCTCTTGATGATTTCTTGGAAACCTTTTCCTCATTTGACAGTTCTTTTGCTGGCGGCTCCTGCTGCCGGAGTTTTGATACTGCCCGCGGTATCGGCTCAAAATGCGCAAGAATATGGCGCAAATAACGGAATGAACCAGCAATCATTTGCGAACGCAACAGAGGCACCTTCGCAGGCTTCTGAAAATTACGAATCTGCTTACGAACCGAGACCGTTTAGTGCACCATCAAGTGGATTCTCCGCACCTTATGGATACCGGGGTGCGCCTTCCGCCTATCAGCAGTCGTCAGGATTCTCCCAGCCTTCATCCGCCTTTTCTTCAGGCTCCCTTCCTTCATGGCAGAACAATTATTCTTCCGGGCAAAACAGTTTTTCTTCAGGACAGAACAGTTATTCTTCAGGACAGGGCATACTTAGCACGCGAATTCAAGCTCCAGTTTTGCCTGAGGGACTGGTCTTACCATTTCAACTCGATACCACAATTGATATCGACAAAGCACAAGCAGGCGATTATGTTCAGGGACACATCACTCAGAACATCTCAGCAGGAGGGGCTGCTTACCTGCCCGGTGGAAGTATCGTTAACGGCACCATTGATAAGGATGACGATAAAGACAAAGACGGTGGGCACTTCAAACATGCCGGGAGGTTAAGCATAAACTTCATGCAGGTGCGTTTACCTAATGGCAGATTGATTCGCATGAGCGGGCATCTTGTTGGAAGAATCGGAAACTATGAATTTAGAGACAGCACCAGTGGCGCAAACAAGGCTTTGAACACTGCCTGGCGAAGCGGTGTAGGTTCCGAACTCTCATGGGGAGCTGGCACCAGCTTCGCTTCACTTGCAGGTGGTTCTCATGCCGGTCCTGGCGGAGGTTCCTATGCCGGAGCCTTAATGGGAGGAGCAACTGGTTTGCTGGAAACATTTTTCTATCGCCGGGGGCGTGATACCTATTTGCATAACGGGACTCGCATGGAGCTTCAACTCGATGCACCACTTCAGGTACCAGGCTTGATGGAGAATCATGAGCGTTATTTACCTGGCACCGGCCGTAATACCGGAATGTTTTAGAGCGTGAACATGCAAAAGAAGATTTTACTGATACTGGATGATCCAAAAAAATCGGAAGACCTCCGCCAAGCTTTCGTCAGTTACGGTTATTCCGTAATGCAGTTGCGCAAGAATGATGATGCCAGCGGATTGATTCAGAGGGAAAATCCTGACGCCGTGATATTAGCGCCTGATTTGATCAAAGATGATATTCAAGCGCTCGTGGCTAAGTTGAACGGACAGACTCCTGCCTATGTAGCTCCAGCGCCGGTAGAAGCTTCGTCGCCTGAATCTGCAAAAGCTGCTGCACCAAATGCGGAGGCGGCTGAAAAGCTGAAACAATTCCAGAACCTGTTTCTCATTGTTAAAGTCAAATACGCGCGATCGCTCCCTGCAAAAGTTGAAGAACTGGGCCGGGATATTCACGCTTCTATCGATCAACCTGAAGAGAAAGAAGCGCTTGAAACAGTGCGGCAGGTCGCACATAAACTTGTGGGAACAGCCGGGTCTTACGGCTACGATAAATTTGCAATGCATATGCGATCAATTGAGCAGAGTGCCATTGAAATTTCAAAATCCGAAGATGAAGATGAAACAAAAAGCCTCTGGAACATTATCGAGGAAAGTCTGCGGCTTGGAATGGGCGAAGCCGAGCGCATTGCCGAGGAAGCTGCCGAGCTGGAGAAGCAGCGACCGGCAGATGATTCACGCCCGATGGGACCTGTGTTTGCCCGAGTACTCGTTGTCGACAACGATGATGCGTTTCTCGATGTTGTTGAACATCTTGGGCGGCAGGCCAACGTTGCCATCATTAAAGCTAACAACGATGGTGCCGCAATGAACGCAGCGCTGATGCATCAATTGGACGCTGCAATAATCGATTTGAGTCATGAGACACAGGAAAAATCATTCAAGCTCGCTACCGATTTGCGAAGCCTGCCGGGCTACGACACGCTACCGCTTGCATTTATATCTGCAATGGACGAGACCAGACCCGAGGTCGAAGCTGCTCACGTAGGCGCTTCCTTGCACCTGGACAAGCCTATTGATGGAGTTGCCCTTGAGGCAGCTGTTCGTCACCTTGTAGCAATTCGCCAGGGCGGCCGTCCAAAAATTATGGTTGTGGATGATGATCCCGACTTTACGACGAAAATAGCTTTTGATTTGCGCAATGATAACTTGCTGGTAAAAACAGTTCACGACCCCATGAAATTGCTCGATGCGTTGCAGGAGTTTCCTCCGGACGTAATGCTTCTCGATGTGATGATGCCTGGAATGAATGGCTTCGAAGTTTGCCAGATGCTGCGGGGAATGCCGCGCTGGAGAGACTTGCCGATTATCTTCATTACTGCTGAAATTCACATTGAGGCAAGAGTGAAGGCCTTCACTTCCGGTGGCGATGACTACTTACCCAAGCCTGTTGTTACTGAAGAATTGCTGGCGCGAGTACGTGTGCGTCTGGAAAAGTCGCGCCTTCTGAAAGAACGCTCCGATAAAGATACAATTACCGGGCTCTTATTGCGCAGAGCATTCGTTGAGCAATTCAATGGAATGCTTGCCGACGTTGAACGAGCTAATTCAGTAATGTCTGTGTGCCTGATGGATGTGGACCATTTCAAAAAAGTGAATGATACTTACGGACATATTGCAGGCGACCATGTTCTTGCAGGATTCGGTGGATTGCTTTTGCGCCGCTTCCGTGTAGATGATTTGCGCGGACGCTGGGGCGGCGAAGAATTCATCATTGCTTTTCGCCGGGAAAACAAAGAGACTATGCGCGCAGCTATTAATCGCGTGCAGGACGAATTTTGCAAGATGACTTTCGAGAGCGACGACGGGCGCAAATTCAACGTCAGTTTCAGTGGTGGCGTTGCTAGCTACCCTGACGACGGTAAAACTCTTCATGAATTATTGACTGTGGCGGACAAACGATTGTATGAGGCTAAGCATGCGGGAAGACGCAGAGTGTTCATCGATGACAATGGATAACGCATCAACAGAAAACGATACAAGTGCGGCTCCGAATCCTACGGACGTAGCTGAGCAGCCGGCTAAAGAGCCAATGGCAAAGCAGATCGCAAAACAAGGCATTGGCATTGTACTTGCCGTCGCGCTGCTTTACTGGACCTTCAAAGACACTGATGTCCCGAAACTTATGGGCTATGTGCAGCAAGTGGACATGAAATTCGTGCTCTTTACTTGCGGAACAGCCCTGCTTAGCCATTGGCTGCGCGCCTGGCGTTGGGTTTATCTTTTGCAGCCGCTCTCCACTCGCCCGATCAGTATCTGGAATTCCTTCTGTGCTGTGATGTATGGGTATGCGGTGAATCTGGTTGTGCCGCGCGGTGGAGAGCTTGCGCGGCTGGTTTCGATCAGCAAGACTGAGTCCATTCCATGGGCTGGGGTTCTTCCTACAATGTTTATAGATCGCTTGCTAGATATTGCGATGCTGGTCTTGCTCATGGGACTGACAATCAGCAAGTTGCCGCCTGGAATTCTCGATGAACGCATCAAGGGACCTCTAGGAATTTTGATGTGCGTCGCCACAATTTGCGGATTGGTCGCGCTGCCATTTGTAGGAAAAATCGGCAGAGCTTTACTGGCCGTCGATGCTGTGCATTCAGCTGTGCCGACGGGTCTTGTCGGCAAGCTTGACCAGCTTTTATCACAGTTCGATCAAGGTACAAAAAGCCTGACGAGCATTGGCAATTTGCTTTTGATCTGCGTCTTTTCATTTGCAATCTGGGGCTGCTATCTCGCAAATTTATATTTGATGATTTGCGCGTTTCATCTGGAAAACCTTTTTGATTTCAGCAAAACGTTAATCTCGTTCACGATCGGCTCTGTAGGCGTATTGGTGCCTACACCAGGTAGCGTTGGTGGCTACCATTACCTCACCAGCCAATCACTGCAAAAAGTTGCCGGTGTGGGCGAGGCTCAGGCAGGGGCATTTGCCCTTGTCACTCACTTGTTGACGTTCATTATTTTGGCATGCGTTCCCGCGGCCATTTGTGCGATTGTGCAATCAATCCGCCAGAACAAAAAGGCGTAGCTGTTCGATCACAGATAAGCAATAGTTGCCAGGGCGATAAGCAAAGACACCACTACCACTGCTTTCATTCTTGTAGGAGCAGCAAGTTTTCTTTGCCTCTTTTCCGGCGGGGCTAAATTATGGCTGCAAGTATTTAGTAATGCAGTTTTTAGCTCCTGTACATTTTGAAATCTTAATTCTGGATCTCTCTGCAATATTCGCATTACGATCTGCTCCAGACCACCAGCTTGCATCGGCAAAGGGTCCTCGTGCAATCTCTTAACCATGGTTTCTAGTGCGTTTTCTGCTTCAAAAGGCAGCGAGCCGCTAAGCGCTTCGTACATTACACATCCTAAGGAGTAAATGTCCGATCTACAATCTACACTGCTGCTTCGTGCCTGCTCGGGGCTCATGTATGCAGGGCTGCCTACCAGATAACCGGTTCTGGTTATTCTACTATCCGCGCAACAATATCTGGCAATTCCGAAATCAATGATTCTTACTTTTCGTCGACCGTCTGGCTCGAAGCTTACCATTATGTTGCTGGGCTTAAGGTCTCGGTGGATAATCCCGTGTTCGTGCGCGTGAGAAAGCCCCTCGCACAACTGGAGAAAGATGTCCAAAAACTCTTCCCGTCCGAGGATGCCTTTTTCTTCAAGCAGACTTTTCAAAGTGCTGCCTTCTACGTAATTCATGACTATGAAAGGACTGCCGTTATCGTCTCGCCCGTAGTCAATTAAGCAAACGATGTTCGAGTGCGAAAGCACCGAAAGTAACTGTGCCTCGGAATTGAATCGCAGCAGATCTTCTTTACTCAAGTTACCCATTCGTAGAAACTTGATTGCTACAGTTTTTCCTGTGTTTAATTCTATTGCTTTGAAAAGGACACCGTTGCTGCCTTCTCCAATTGGAGACAGCAGTTTATAACGTCCTTTTAGAACTTGATTGTAAGGAACTGAATGCGCTTCATTGATCTCAATCTGGGGCAATGTTTTGTCGCTTTCCATATTATTGCTCGCTGGTACTTGCTTTATTTTCAGCTTTATCGCGGATTGACCCAGAAGCCGCCTGACCTTGTATTTTTCGCTAGTTCGGAGGCAGACCCCGTAGATGTATCCAAACAAATTCTATGCTTCTGCTGCTATATAAATCTGGACTAATGTGTGTATAATTCGTGAAATTAGAACAAGCATCTATGTGCAAGAAATTCGAGAGGAGGATAGACCGACTGTGCGATATCTGTTTGTTGCTTTTTTAGCGCTGATATTTACGATGCTTAGCCAACCGTGCAAAGCTGATTGGGTTGACCATGATCAATATCCGATAGACAAGTGGACAAAGAACTGTCTTGAAAAAAATGGAAGCACTGGCGGAGAGATAGCTTGCTGGGAAGAAGCCTACAAAAAGTGGGATCAGGAACTGAACAAACATTACAAAGCCCTGATGAGCTTGCTAGATCCGAATGAGAAAAAGCACCTGCAATCGTCAGAGCTTGAATGGATAAAATGGCGCGACCAGGAGCTAAAACTTATCGACGATGTGTATACGCATACATCAGGCTCTATGTATGCGCCCTCGCAAGCGGCAAGCCGAGTGCGTATTGTAAGAGACAGAGCTGTGCTCCTTAAGCACTACTGTGACATTATTAACGGCACCATATAGCCGAAAATAGAAATTTAAGGCGTGGCAATTGGTTCAAGCTGTTTTGGAATGTTGTGATGATTGATATCCCAATTGCAACTTGTCTTTAAGATTCTGCAGGTCTGAGATCAAGTGCTCGCGTTCTGTCTGCAGATTGAGAACCGCTGCCTGGTTTCGCTCGTTGCCGAGTAGCAGCGGTGCCAGTTTATCGAGATCGTGCAGGTCGCCGAGCGTTTTTTCAAGTTCTAATAGCTGTTCAATTTTTACATGCCTGAGTTCTTCCAGGAGGTAGTCCAAATTTTTTAGTTCCTTGCGAACGCTGTGATAGTCTTCAGGTGTGGCAGGTGCAATTGCCGCTTTTTCGACGCGCTTCTCTTGTTCTTGCAAAACGAAATCTATGTGCTGCTGGTTCGGAGATTCTGAGGCCAGATGCGCGATGACGGGTGGTTTATGCTTCATTGCCTTATCGAGCAGAGAGCACACCTGGCGCAAGCCTGAATTTTTCAGTTTCGACTCCAGCTGTTTCCTTGCTTTCTTTCTTCGCGATTTCCAGTGTTCGATCAGGTTCTCAGGGACATCCAGCTCTTCTGCTTTCTTCAGATACACGTCATAATCGCGAACATCGCCCAACTTTTTAAACAGCTTTTTCAGTTCATCACTTGCATCAGCATCGAATGTCCAACCATCAGCTGCGAGCACCGACCAGACGGCATTCCAGCGCTTTAATGCAGTACGTGCATCGTGAATTCGACCGCGCGAACTCTTCTTGTTTAGTCTGAGCAAGGCAGACTTCATCCTCTCTGCCACACTGGCGAGTGCCTTTGTTTCGAGCTCGGCCCATGATGTGTTCTCCGGCTGCGGAGCGTCCGCCTGGCGCTTGTCATTTTGTTCATTCTTCGGTTCTTGCATTGCTCATTTGTCCGCCTGAATATGAGGGTTTTGCGTGTTTGACGGGCGACCGCATCAAACGTTCCTGCACCAGTGCAGTACATATTGATGATTTGTATAGACTCCGTCTGCAGATGCCGGGCAAAACCAGAGTCAGATGCCTGTGTTGAAAATGGCAAGCAGAAGCAGAGTCAATTGCCTATGATGAAAATGGCAAGCAGAACCAAAAGGAATTCCCCGTACCAACTACTGAATCTGCGCCAATAGTGCCGGAATGTTGTTCGACAATTGCTTTTGCGATAGCAAGTCCGAGGTCTTTTCCACCTGTTTCGGCAGTATCGAGATTCTCTACCTGGGCAAATTTTTCGAATATCTTCTCGCGTAGCTCTTCAGAAACAGCTGCGCCTTGATCCATCACAGTGAATTTGATCTCTGCGTTCTTCTCTGAGTTAATTTCACTAACTTGCAATTTGACTATTGAGTTAACTGGAGAGCGTTCAATTGCATTGGCAATTAAATTAACGAGCACCTGGCAGATGCGTTCCTTATCCACATGCAGTATTTTATTGGTACTGTTCTTGACACTTAGCTCAAGGACAACCTTCTTTTTTGAAGCCCTGCTCTCGGCAGTTTGTTTAGCGAAGTCGATTAATTCTGAAACGCTGACGTCAGTTAGATCAAGCACAAATTTTCCTGCTTCCATTTTTTCAATATCAAGAAGATCATTAATCAGCCTGATGAGGCGAGTAGTTTCTGATTGCGCCTGACTGAGCTCTTTTTTTCCTTCTGCAGACAACTCACCAAGCACTGCGTTGTCGAACAATTCTAATGCAGAGGAAACTGAAAGAAGTGGGGTGCGGAGTTCGTGGCTCACAATGGATACCAGTTCTTTCTTGAAGTTTTCCAATTCAATGAGGCGGGTTCCTGCTGCAAAAAGTGCTTTGTCCAGAAACGCAATTTCGTCGCTGCCCTTGCAAGGGGCTTGCAGGGGCTCTCTTTTGACCAGGCATGCAGTGTTTTCCATGATGTGCTGCAGTCTGCTTCGAATGCTGCGCAGCAAGAAAATCGACAGACCGGTTGAGAGAATAATACTCAATATAATTCCAGCGTAAAGAGTAAGTTCCAGGGAGTTGATCATGTTGCGACGTTCTTTAGTGAGGACATCTCCTTTCAATTTCTCACGATCCATTATTTTCTCTTGAACAGCCTGAACCTTTGCATAAGGTGCAACGAAATCGCGATAAGACTCATTATTAGCAGTGTGCTGCAGAAGACTCATCATTTCAGGAGGACTAAGTGGCTCCACCTCTTGATCGTCTTGCTCATTTCCTGCTTTGTCCAAAATGTTTTTTGCCCATGGTGGCAAAGCTGTACCGAGGCGTCTAAGCGATCCAAACTCTTTTACAAAATCATAATTCGCCTTGCTCTGAGATTCAATCTCCGTCCTTTTCTTTATCTCCTCGAGAAATGCCTGGTTTCGCTTCAAAAGGTCTTGTTCCTTCTTGTCTTTCGTTGTTAATTCAAGACATCTGTTCAACGAATTTGATGCAGCGTTCATATAGTGTAGCCAGACATCATAAAATCCTTTTTCGCGGAAGAGAACGTATACCACTCCAAATTTGGAGCTGCCAATTACTTCATCTGTCGTATGATTGACTGCTCTCAATATTTCCTTCGATTTTTCTTCCTTGTGAATTTGAATTTGCAGATTGTTGAACATGAATCCGATGATGCAAGCAAAAACAATTTGAAAGATAACGGGAACGGATATGATTAAAAGCCCTTGTTGCAGCACGCCAAATTTAGCGGTGCTTGGCTCGCTCGAATGGCTGAGTGATTCTGTATGCGAGCTCATATCATGAGCACTGTCGTCAACCTTATTTCGCGCCGCAACAGGCACCTTAAACCAGAACGTGCTGCCTTTACCGAGCTCTGAGTCGACTCCAATCATGCCGCCATGTTGCTCGATAATAGAGCGTGAAATGGTAAGTCCTAAACCTGTTCCTTTTTTTGCTACTGCATCCTTGCTGTCAACTTGTTGAAATGGTTCGAAAATTAATTTTCTGGCTTCCTCGGGAATACCCTTACCGCGGTCACTTACTCTGCATTCAAGAAAATCATCTCTCAAAGCAACGTTCAGAGTAACAATCTCCTCACGAGGCGAGAACTTTATTGCATTAGACAAGAAATTTACTAAAACTTGCACCAGTCGATTTCTATCTACGAATACTTTTCCTCCATTATCTTTAACTTCGATTTTTACAGCTGATTTATCCGCAAGCTCTCTTACTGTATCGACTGATGCTGCGACTATTTCGCTAACGTCTACGCTCTCGGGCTTCAGTTGTAGCTCCAGTCGGTCAAGATATAACAGGTCCTCAACAAGCTCCATCAAGCGTCTGGTATTACTGTGAGTGCGCTCGGCTCTGTTTCTCCCCTTATCGCTTAGATTGCCAAAGCTGCCTTTGGAAAGCGACCCAAGAAACTGGCTGATGGAAGACAACGGAGTCTTCAATTCCGAACTCACTACACCGATCATCTCTTTTTTGAATCTCTCGAGTTCCTGAATTTTTATCGATGACTGATACAAAAACTGATCCAGCTCGGCTATTTCATCACTGCCTTTGATCGGTGGATTCAAGTTGGCGCCTGAAGAAAGACGCCTGGTGTTTTGAATAATAAGAAGCAATCGGCTTGTAATATTAAGGCAAAAGAATACTGCCAAAATCAATGAAACGAAGATACAGGCAGCAAGACCGCATGCAAGAATTGTATAGAATGAGCTAACCGAAGACAATGCGTCCTTGCTCTGTTCATCGGCTCTTTGCTGCAACTGCACCAGAAACGGCGAGCTTTTCCCAGGTTCTGCATTTAAGAGATAGACACTTTCCATATAGGGGTCCGGGACTCTCAATTCTGGCTCATTTTTCAGCAGACGTCTTAAATGGGCGTTTGCCTGATTTGAATCCTTGATGGCATGTTTTCCTAGCTGTTTGAACGAGACATCTCGAGTAAGCCGATAAAAATTATCGTAGATGTCATAAGCCACACGGCAGGATGTGGATCTGATGTAGCTGATAACTGAGTCTTTCAGCAGAAGTTCACGTTCAATAAGGCTGTTGCATTGCAATAACCCCTGAAAGAGAAACAAGATAAACACTATTCCCGCACACAGAGGAATGGCGACTAAAAGCAAGCCCTTGTGAAAAATACGCATCTTCGGCATCATTGAGATTCTGCCACTTTTAGCCGAAAATTAAGCGCCCTTCTTGCAATTTGCTCCGGTGCTGTGTCACCGTTTGGAGATAGATAACGTCTCCAATGATGCATATGGGCATGATAAACTGGAGCAAAAATTGTTGGCACGGGAGCTCGCTTGTGAAGCACTTTATTCCAGTCTTTGCGTTTATTTGCATTGTTTTTTACTCTCTGCCTGTTTCGAATGCCACTCCAGAAGGAACTGCTTTAAAGCCCGCGGCCGGTCTTGCCGATGGAATGTACCTAGTCGCTCGCAAGGCTGAAATTGAAAATGAAGTCAAACCCGTCAGCGAGCAAGAACAGTTTCTCGTGAATGATGGCCACCTTATTGAACCGTCCGAGAGAGGACCAGTTGAATATGTAGTACTAGATAAAACAGCATTTGTCCCTTTCAAATTTACTGTTAGCCCCAAAGAAGATCACGAGCCAGGCACTGGTAAACCACGGATACTCATGGAATTGGCTTCCAGCCAGTCTGCTAATCTGGAACGGCTAAGCGAAAAAAATGTCGGCAAGACAGTTGCAATCGTTATAAACGGGCAGATTGTAACCTGCCATAAAATACGAGAGCCAATCAAGGGCGGCAAATTGCAGATCACCCGTTGCACCAAAAAGAGCTGTGAACTCATTTACTCGCAACTGTTGAAGGACAGACTGTAAACAGAGTTCGCATGGACATTCACTTGAACGGCTAAGGGCTGCAATAACGGAGCAAAAATTGGGTCCAAGTGCAGAATTGCGCAGTTAAACGGGTGCCTCTCTCGCATATCGATGTATTCTGCAACGGTAATCTCACATGTGAATGTATTTACCAGAATTCATCTGAAAGCGAGAATATTAGAACGGGTAGACAGTAATTGCGAGGTTTTCGGCATGGCTTCACCAGATTCCGCTGTCAGTGATAACAAAGAACACGCGCGTCGTCCCTCTCCATTCGAATCGCCGAGCAAGCCTGAGCCAGCGCAAGGAAACGAGCGAAGGGATCTTGACCTCAAAGAAATATACTCTCGCTTAATCTCAGAGCCGACTCCGCGAAATCCTGAGCTGACCGAGAGAGCTTCGGATAAGCCGGAAGCAAAATGGGGCGATAAAATTCCAGGAGCAGCGCAGCTGGCTCCGAGCCCTTACGTCTTTGCTGCATTGACTGAAGCAATGAAAAAAGACATAAAAATGGACCCGAACTGGTCCGGTGACACTGCAGCACAAAAACAATTGCTCAAGCAATCAGCGTCTTT
This sequence comes from Obscuribacteraceae bacterium (SeqCode), assembly GCA_044358055.1. Lineage (GTDB taxonomy): Bacteria > Cyanobacteriota > Vampirovibrionia > Obscuribacterales > Obscuribacteraceae > JAIEPM01. Next base: position 97,419 of record JBIKOL010000005.1, on the reverse strand, counting down.
AGGTCCAGAAGTCAAATCGCTGGTCGAACTCGGTCTGCTGGATGCTGCAGCACAAGCGGGTGGGAGCGATAAGGTCAACGATCTGTTCGCTCGACACGGTATTCCCATAACGTTGAAAGATGTCGGACCTGATGGTATCGCTACTGGTGGCGTATTTCATTTCAAGGCGGATTGGAAGGGTAGTGAAACTACTTTAAATGCCAAAGATCAAAAGGGCGAAGAAAAGCAGTTCAGTGCATTCGAGAAAGGTGTGAAATCATACAACGTTAATGGACAGACTGTGATTGAAGTTTATCGTGATGACAAAAAAGGCATCACAATGTATATGGCTGCCACAGACAGCGATATGAAAGGTTATGAGCCTTACAATAAGGCTTTTGAACTGACTCCTGGAGCTAATACCCCTCAGGCGGAGTTCAATAAAGCTGTGTTTCCAAAAATGATGCTTCGCGATCAAGGAGACATGCCGCAACTTATCGGTATGCGTGCCGCCGGCGGGCTTCAGGTTTCCGAGGCGAAGCTTTTCACATCAATCGATATCGATCAAAATGGTGCTGAAGTAAAGCAAGGTGCTGGACTTGCTATGACTCGCAGCCTGATGGTTAACCGGGATGTCACATACAAGATGGATAAGCCCCCTTTGATGTGGATAATGCAAGATGGTGCTTCGAAACCTCTTTTCGCGACTCGCATTACACAAGAAGCCTGGAAGGATCCGAAGAAAGGCTAATAAATCAGCTCCGCTTCCTTAGTCCACAAGAGGCATTGTTAGCCTGGTTTCCGTGCCCTGTGCGGAGGAATTTATTTCCAGCAAACCTCCCTGTAGTTTGCTAAGGCGCTGTGCCAGTGGAAGCCCCAGCCCCGTAACCGGCTTGCCACCCACAAAACGGAAGCGGTCGAAAATATGAGGCAGAAGCTCATTGTCAATTCCAGTTCCTCTGTCTTTAAAGGATATTGCAATTTCATCAGTGCTGCGCTCAACAGAAAAGTCAATGGCGGAGCCGGAAGGAGCGGCTTTCACCGCATTTGACAATAGAATCGCAAACTCTCTTTCGACTAGTGTAATATCGCCTTTGCTGTACAGATCTTCGCAACCCGGAGCTATGTTGGCGTTGATTTTGACGCCTTTTCTTGTAGCAGTTTCATCGAAACTGCTGGCTACTGACTCAAGTACGGGCCTTAGCTCAAATAGCTGGCTGGACAAAATGTACAAGCCGGCATCTATTTTTTCTATCAGAAGAAGATCGTTAATTTGCTGAAGTAAAAGTTCGAGCTCCCGTTCTGCATCGTTGGCCAATACTTGCTCATTTTCACCAAGTTCACCAAAAGCAATAACCAGTTCAAGCCCATTCATGATTGCACTCAGAGGGGTGCGAAGATCGTGGTTAATTACGGCAATCAACTTTTGTCGTTGTGAATCAGCCTCTTTAATCGCTTGCGATACTTCGCATAGCCGTGTATCCAGAAAGCTGAGTTCATCTTGACCAGTCAAAGAAGGCTCAAGGCTCTTTCCGCCAGCAAATGCTAATGCTTTCTCCCGCAAAGTTGAGATTCTTTCTGTAATGCGCAATCCGAGAACGCTGATTAGTGCTAACAAAGTAAAGTTGATCGCAGTCGCTGCTAACAACGCCTGGAGCAATTCCGATCTCATCTCCATCGAATACTCATATGAATTTTGGACGCCGGCATTCTGTAGCGTCATTGCTCGAATAACGCCTTTATCAACCTTCTTTGCCAACAGTACAACCTGTTCAACCAGACCTGGCATAGCGACCATACTTATATTTTCTGAGTGTTTTTCCAGGTATGCGTCGAACTTTTGCAGCTTAAGCAACGCGTTGCGGGTTAGTTCTAGCTCGTGGTGGCATTCACTGTCTGGGGATAATTTTGAAAGTATCAAAGCACTGTGTTCAAGCTGCTCCTTCATGAGCGGCTTGATTTTTACTATGTCGGAAATTATTTTGCTATCGACAATCTTTGCTATTTCCACCTTCCAGACGAGGTGATTGCATGCCATTTCTTCAACAAGCAGCAAGACCTCTTTGTTGTTTTTGAAGTCCTTAGCTCTTTTTGATGCATTGTCGAACATTGAGTGAAGCTTCAGCACAACGAGCGATTGAGGTATTAGCAAGCAAAGTAGCATCACAATAAAGGAGGCTTTGATACTTCCCCTCTGTTTTGATTTCGCGGAGCTTATTGAGGGCTGCTGCGAAACAGGTAGGGGGCTGACAGCTACTTGTTTGGCTGGTAATTTGAACCAAAAACAAGAACCTCTGCCGACCTCGCTTTCAACGCCAACATTCCCCCCATGGGCCTCAACGATTTGTTTGCAGATCAGCAGACCCAAACCAGTACCGCTTCTTTTAACTCCATCAACTGCATCAAGCTGGCTAAATTCTTTGAAGAGCTTATTTATTTCATTTGCAGGAATACCTGGTCCCTGATCGTGAACACTGAAACGTAGCTCCGTCCCCAGTTTCTCTGCTTTAAGTATTACCTGGCCGGCCTGAGGAGAATATTTGATCGCGTTGGACAAAAAATTCACTAGCACTCTGCCGATTAAATTTGGATCCAGCCAGCAGTTCTCAGCGTCGTTTTCAACGATGAAGTTAATATTCCTTTTCTGAACTAATGATTCAACTGCGGCTGCCGCATTAGCAAGCAACTGTGCAACAAGAATTTCTTCCTGATGCGGTTCAACCGAATTTTGAAAATTAAAACGAAGAGCATCCGTCATAGATTGCAAAAGATGAACTAAAGTACCCAGGTTTGTCCTTGCGATGCGCAGCTTGTCTTGCGCTCCAGCACTAAGCTCGCTTGCCAGAAGCTTGTCGAGACATATTCGTACTTTCTCTAGGGCAGCGCTTTGGACCGATTGAAAGAACTCTAAAAAGGTATGGCGGCGCTTCTCGTTTTCGCTAACAAGCAAAGACATTTCGTAGAAGCTTTTTTCAAGCGAGCTGATCTCATTACGTATTGATTTAGGCTCGGGCATCAGCTCTCCGCTCATCATGCGACTGCAATTGCGCGCGAGACGTTCAATTGGTTTTGTGATGCCGTGTTCTACTAGCAGAAGAAACCCAAGCAGCAGGACCATGTTCACGGATGCTGCAAGGTAGAGTAAATTTTGGGGCTCCATGTTTCCAACAGGCACGGCTTTATTTGCAGATTTGCTGTCCAAGGATGCATGTATTGCCTTCAGCTCGGCTGCGAAATCGCTATACAGATCTCCGCTCAAGTTGAGAACTTGTCTTATAAACTCAGTAGTATCTTGGCCTTGCGTTCTGTCATTTAGAACTTCCTGTAATATCTCAGTCAGCTTGCTAAATGAATCTCCGAGCTTAATTGCAGGACTGGCATCTAGTCCGACCATCTGAAAATATTTTGCTGTTTCTGTCGCCCGCAAGATTGTGCTTTTGCGGCGCTTGTCATACTCATTCTGCTTTTCTGCACTTAGATCCTTTTGCGCCCTGTCTGCAGCATCGACTGCTCTTACTACCAAAAACAAGAGATCTGATATTTTGACCGAGCCCTGCAGTAGCTCAAACTCATGGGCAGCTGCACGATCGGCGCTGAGCACATCAAAGACGAGAACCGAAAGAAACCCGGCTTCAATACTCGCAATTGTCAGGAAGCCGGCCAGTAAAGTCATGGCAAGCTTTGACTTAAACAAAGCTGCAAACTTTCCGGTTCTTACTCGTCCCTTCTCTGCATCTTTCGAGTGCGTTTGCACTAGTGCATTTCCCGCTTCAGCCATTGTGGTGATTTGCAAGGTGACAGTAATAGCTGTTGAACTTGCTAATCAAGAGAAGATCATACACTGTTGATGAGCTTTGTTATAGCACCGGTATAAATGTCGGACGCAAGTCCCCATTTAAGCCGGTGCTAAAGAACGGAGATGAACGAGACTATTCGTTTGTCGATGTTCGACTTAGAATATGCTATCCAGGATATTCAAAACACCATTTACAGTCCGTTCGGTCCTGTCGAGTCTTGATTCGCCATAATAATAGCCCGGATATCCATATCCATAGGGATAAGCTGGACCATAGCCATAATAGTCATTGTAATAGTTGTAGCCATAGCCAGGACCCACAACTACTGGACTCGAGAAAACAATATGGCGCGCTTCTGCAGTTGTTGTTGTGAACGCGAATAACGATGCTGCAAGCGCCAAAAAGATCAACGGTTTCTTCATATTTGCCTCCCCCACGAAGAGATCGCAAATCGTCGAAATGGTTTTACGTCCCTTCAAACTGGTTGAATTTTGGTTATACGACGATGTCTAGCTAACACTGTTCCTGAGTTGGCTGAATGAAGATACTGATGTGCTGGGCATTTTAATGATAACAGAAATATCTTTTAGTACTTTCCAGGGTCTTAATTTCTGTCGGCGATAAGTTATTACTTGCCGCCGTTCAAGATGTAAGAACTGCCGGCGCCAACAATTGCGCGAGTGAGAAGCGAATGACCACCAGCTATTTGCGGCTCGACCCAAACAGGAGCTGTCCACATGTAATCTGTGTTGGAAGTTTTCGGGTCTGTGCGCTGTACTTCTACATACCAGGCCGATTTATTGCCTATAGTATGGTGAACGGTATCAAGTTGCACCTGTCCATTCCCGTCTAAAATCTGCTGTCCAGTCAGACTCTTCGATTGAACCATTGTTGCCAGCTTTCCATCGCCAATTTTTGGATCTGCCCAGAGGTTTACTTTGTACTGAGCTTTTGGGTCAACCTTGCCTGCAACATTCATTGTAATAGCCAGATCATTAACTGCGTGCTCGTCAAGTATCGAGCCCATAGGTAAGTTATTTGCCGTCATGTGTCCCTGGAGCAATTCGGTAGAAGTGGTCGCGATAGTTTGCCGATTGCGCAGCGCGTTCAACAAGCTTTCTTTATCTAAATTCTCCGCGAGTATACCCGTGCCGGCCGGTCTGCCACCAGGTAGAGCGAAATGATCATCGCGACCGTAACTTGGGGAGACATGCAAACCGTAATCAATGTAACCGGCCATGTTAATGGGTCCGAGATCGTGCGGTTTCATCACCTCGATAGGATCTGGATTCAAAGCTTCGCCGGTAATGATCTCAACTTGATGCACGCGGGGATCCATAGCCTCTCGCCAGGCATCTAAGCTGGGAAAAGATTTCGTTCCATAATCTCGTCCACGCAAATTAGCCGGAGTATTAGGATTGTTATCTGCAACATAGCGAGGATGGTTAAGCTGCCACACCGGCAGACCACCTGTAGTGTCAGGGGAGTTTCCGATTTTTTTTATAAGTCCGTTAAAATCGCCGTCATCGTAATGAACAGCTCCTGCGGCTTTGTTTCCCGTATCTCCAGCGCGGTCGGCAATGATCATTTGAGGGAACTCGAATACATTTACGTGATTGATACCACTATAGTGGCCGGCATCACGTGCATCTGAATCTGCGATTGCTTGTTCTCTGGGACTGAGTTGAACTGGAGCTTCTGCTGCAAGTGGTCGGCTTGCCATTTGTGCGTTCAAGAACATCTTTTCTCGATAGGCTTGTGCCGCTGCTTCCTGTGGGAGTGTATGCGTGTGTTCAATTACTGTTCCATCTGGCTCAAATATTCTGCGAATTACTGTCGGCGCCGGAAGGTTTTCGGGCACTGCCATGTGGGCGAACTCCTCCGGCAATTTGTGAGAATGACCGTTGTGGGCGTCCGCTTCTGTGTGAGTGCTGGCGACTGACGTTTCGCTTTGTGCAAAGAAGCCATCGGTTGAACCACCACCACCACCGTGGCCACCACCCTTTCCTCCTCCAGAAACGTGTCCGATGGTGCCCATTTCGACACCAACTATTGCTACAAATTTTCCTGGTTCAGTAGCGGCAGCTGCATCCGTAAGCGTTGCTGTATATTCAGATGGCATTGATGCAATAATTGGAACTTTTGCTTGATCCGCAGCGCGCGGATCATCAGGGCCAACTCCAGTTCTTGCTGCCAGGTGATTGTGATCAGTTATGGCATAGAAGTCCATTCCATCAGCTTTCGCTTTTGCAAAAATCTCTGCCGGAGTTCCCATACCGTCGGAATAATAGGAATGACCATGAAGGCTTCCCATTCGAATTGTGTATTCTTTTGGTTCGGCGCTCGACTGCATCAATCTTGTGCTGAGCGCTGAATCTTTGGGCAAGAACGATGCCGCGGACAAACCGAACATTGCACCATTCTCAACCTTCAATGTTAGTCTTTGTGCTGCTTGAGAGAACGCACCAAATGCAGTATCACTGGTGGCGATTCGATGCCCTGCCGTGGCTCCGCCATATGCACCTGCGCTACCAAGAGCAAATTCCCAACCTTCGTGAACGAGATCGTTGGCTAACGATTTGCTTAAGTCTCTGACGTTCGCTCCAGCCATATTACCGGCATCATATGCGCCTTCAATGCGCCTGTAAGTACCAATGGCAATGGGCGCTGTGAATGCCAATGAGGCAACGCCTGCAGCGATGCCTCGTGAGGGAATAAGCATTCCCATGGCGACACCAATAGCGGCTGACTCTCCAATTGTCTTGGCTGAGTTCACAACGAATTTGCCCGGGTCTTCCCAGGCTTCTTGTGCCAATTTTACTGTTTGTCCTGGTACTTCTTTGATTGCGCCAAGGAGAACATCGCTCCCTGTTCCACTTGTATGTTGATTCTCTTCGCTCAGATTCAGCAGCGAACTTTTTTGCAAAGATTTGAGTGATTCGTTCGGATGCTCATCAGTTTTCTTGATAAACGAGTCCGAAGGTCCAGATGCTGGAGTGTCCAAAGCCATGCCAATCTCCCCCCGCTTTTAACGGAGCTGGAAGCGTAAGTTAACCGCGGGCTAGTCCATCCTATATTAAACGCACAGCTACGTCACCTGCTAACTTCGTAGGCCTACGCTTATTTTGAAGCAAATGCTGGGGAAAACCGCAAAAAAGGATGAGACCTCGCAGTTTCTGGCACTCATGCAAAACGATGAGTTCTATCACAATGGCATCCTTGGAGCTCGACTAGCGTAACTCTGGCTATCCGTTCTCGTTTCTTTCGATTTGAGCCCTGAATTTTTGGTTCAGTGTGCGAACTTAAGCCATTGAATCTAATTTGCAAACCAGCGTTGCCATAAATTTTGAAATTGATTGTTCATATATGAACAAAACCCGGCTGGTTTGAACGCTTTTGTTCATATAAGGCCAGAAGAGACCCAAGATTTTGTTCACATAATGGTCATTATTTCTTGACTTGTACATTGTGTGACCACAAGACTTGCGTTCTGAACTTATAGCTTCAGGCTTCTAATTGCATACGTACGCTTATTAGCGTACTCCACTTGCAGTGCGGCTTTTGGAACTATCTTCACAGTTTGGAATTTATTTGCCTTTTACAGAAGCGTTTACTAGAGTGTAGTAAGTAGGCGCAAAATAAACCATTTAACACCGCGAACAGACACTTCCTTTCGCAGAGGAGCTTTGCCATGTCTAAAGTTATTCGCGTACTCAGGCTTAATGAACAGAGCAAATTGCCCCCCTTTCGGAAGGCGACCCCGGCGGAGTCAGCAGACAAGCCTTTGCCTCCAGATGAAGAGCTGAGCAATTGGGCTGATGTCTGCCCGGTGCGAGAATTTCCGGGCAGTGACGAAGACGAAGCACTGCTTATCCAGACAAATGGAACCCTGTGCAAATACATTGCCTGCAAAGGCATAAATGCATTACTTTTCGATGAAGCAGACCGAGAGCGCCTGGCAAGAGGTTTTGCCTCTGTGGCTAACTCTTGTGATTCGGATGTTCAAATTCTAGTTATCTCGCGCAATCTTCCTGTAGACCAATTCCTGGCGGAGAACAGCGAGCTCGTTAAAACTGATAACGAATATTTGCAGTGGTACGCAGATTACACGAATAAATGGTTCCGTCGAATGCAGGACGTTCATTTCGTGCCACAACGAGACTTCTATGTTATCGTCACCTTCCGCTTGCCCGAGCGCGAAGACCACAGCACCCCGCACTGGGAAGAATTGTCTGCTCAAAAGCAGAACGAGTATATAGAGGTCCTGAATCGCCTGAGTAAGTCGGTATTTGAACAGCTTCGTGGCTCCAATTTACGTCCCCAAATGCTCAAGCGCAAAGAGGCGAGAGACCTCATCTACGCCCATCTCAACCCGTCACTATTTGAAACAGATCCGCACGCCCCGGCGAGCAGCTCGGAACAATCGGAAACGACGGCTCTTGTTCATTCAGCTTTGAACTTACACGATTCATATATAAAGCTGGACAATAAATTTGTAGGTACTCAGTACCTTAGAGAACTTCCACACGAAACGTGGATGGGTTGGCTGGTTGACCTTTTGACTTTATCTGTGGAATACAGCTTTTCCTTCTTCATTCATTGTCTTGATCAAGACAGAGTTCGGAGAAGTTTGAAACTAAGGTACCAGGATTATATTCAATCGTCGGATCCTGAAGTACGCGATGATGCGGCAGTGCCGTCCGAAATTGAGGAGTTCTTGCGAGGCTCGGGCAAGGCTTTCGATATAAGCGTTTATATCAAGACATATGGCAGCACGCCGGAAAACCTAAGTGCTGCCATGGACGAAGTTCGTAGAGTATTTAGAAACCGTGATGCTCTGATAGATCGGGCTCAGATGATGCAGCTAGAAGCGTGGCAATCGACATTGCCTCTGGGCATAGACAAAATGTCGGCAACACACAGGATTACATCGGAGGTTGTTGGTACTTTTTGGCCATTCTTCACTGCAGCTTGCGGCACTCCAGATGGCGTACCCTTTGGATTTGCCATTGCTTCTCGCGAGCCGGTATTGCTAAATCCATTTTTTCGTGGTGCTGGCAAGGATGCTAACAACATGATTGTTACAGGAACAACCGGCTCCGGAACATCATTTGCAGTGTCCATGTTGATATTGCGCCTCTTGCCTCTGGGCGTGAGATTTGTGCTCGTTGATAAGACTGCCGGCAAACATGGTTCATACCGCTTCATTAGCGAAATCCTCGGTCCTGAGTATAGTCAGTATGCTGAACTAGGTTCAGGATCTATATTGAATCCCTTTGATCTCCACGGTGATGATAAGCCGGAGTATCCTTCGCCGCAAAAACTGAGGAGCCTGCTTTCACTCTTTGATATCATGCTGGCGCCGGAAGGGCGGGAAGAGCTTAGCATCGAAGATAAATCGCTGCTCGATGAATTGATAAGAGCCACGTATAAGGAAGCACTGTCTGAAAATCGCGTTCCTCTAATGCGAGATATAGCACGCCTTGCCAACGAGGCTGCTAGCGAAGAAGTCGATCAATGGAGGCGAGAGCGAGTTCAACAATTGTCGCGTGGTATTGCGCTTTATACACACAAGCAAGCCTATGGTGAGTTTTTAGATGGCTTCACCAATGTATCCAGCGACAGGCTTTTTACGGTTTTTAATTTGAGTGAGGTTAATGATGCTCGTTCCGAGCGAATCGCTAGCTTTCTGTTGGAGGAATACATCAGTCGCAAAGCAGGAGAATGCAGGAAGCAGGGCCACAAATTTGCAGCGATCATCGAAGCTACACGGATGGCTCAATCTAGAGCAGGGGCTCAATTGCTCAACAATCTGTCGAGCAACTCACGCCAAAATGGAATGATGCTGCTTACGGTCACGCAGCAACTAAATGATTTTTTCCGTCACGCGGAATTAACAAATTCGGTGTTAAGAAACGCGCACATGAGGCTGATAATGAGGCAAGATCCAGCAGATCTTAAGCTGCTTCAAGAGAACTTGCGGCTTACTGATGCAGAGTTAATGGCAATTGATAATTTCGGGTCGGATAGCGAAATACGCCGAGACTCTCGAGGACTGCTCATTGTTGGTGGCTCTCACGGAACAATTCGTCTGGTGCCGAGCCCCATGGATTATTGGATGTGCACCTCCGAACCGCTCGAGGACTTGCCAAAACGCTTGCAAAAGATAGAGGAAGTAAAGCGCAATAATCCGACTATCAACCATACGGACGCATGCCGCCAGGCTGTGTACTATCTGGGATTGGAAACAGATTAACTGAAATCGGACTTGAACGAAATCCTTTTTCATTTTGGGCTGTCGACTAGTTCTTTCACCCGCTGTGCCGGAAGGATAAAGGATAAGACTAACCCGACTCCCTTCAGGGTATGAAGTTCTCTGGGGGTAGAGCGGCGCAAGGCGGTAGCTGTGTTTAAGCTGCGAATTGCACATAAAGGAATCATTCTAGTTGCAGTCCCACTTCTTGTTGGACTCATCCTTGATTCGATGTTTTGTTGGAATCTCAATCAAGCGAACTCCCATATCCTTCGAGAACTGAAGCTGAAGGATGCAATGGTTACCTTCGTTAAGGCGCGCCGAAGTGTTGGTGGTACACAGGTTTGCACCATGGCGTATCTTTTCAGCCGAGATAATTATTACAAAGAGAAATACGCATTTTTCAAAAAGCAAGCGACTGAAGAAAACGATCGTTTGAAAAAGATGCTGAAGAATGAAAAGGGATTGCAAGTTCCAGAATTGCAGATTAGCGGACGCGCCGCGCTGGTGGAGGGCATGTCCGGCATGCGTGGTGGTCAGCGTGTTGAAAAAGGAATGGATACTTCCCGAGATCCGTTCTACATCAATTTAAAAAAGCAATGCGATGACGAGAGCGCTCTGGCAATTAAAGCAATGAATACAATTCAGAATGACATGCTTCTGGGGCTGTTGATTTCTACTCTCATTTCCGCATCACTGGTTATTTTCTTTAATCGAAATATACGCAGCAGGCTTCTCTTAATTCTTGCCAATACTGTGAGCTTATCAAAAGGAACTCCCTTAAATCCTCCTCTCAAGGGTAATGACGAAATCGCCGAGCTTGATCAGTTCGTTTATAAGTCTGCTAGCGAAATCCGCGAGCTTGAGCGTTTCAAAAAAGAAATGATCGGTATCGTCAGCCATGAACTTAAAAGCCCTCTTTCTTCTGTTGGCACTTTCCTCTCTTCTTTTGGTGCAGGAGTCTATGGCGATATTTCCGCAAAAGCGAAAGACAAAGTTGATCGAACCTACAACAGTGTCAAGCGGCTCATGGGGCTGGTCTCAGAACTTTTGTATCTAGATAGACTCGAACTTGAGATGAACGCCCAGCAGATTGCCGCATCAGAGATACTGGCGGCTTCGATAGACACAGTCAAAGAACTTTCGGAGAAATCTGGCATTGAAATTGTAGTCGACAACCATGCCGAGCAGGTTTATGCAGATCGCAATCGCATCGTCCAGGTTGTCATCAACCTCGTTTCCAATGCAATGAAGTTCTCTCCGGCCAATGGAAAAGTTACCATAGAAACCAAAGCAAATGACCAATGGTTTGAGTGCAGAGTGAGCGATCAGGGCAGAGGCATTCCTGAATCATTTCGGAAAACAATATTCGAGCCGTTCAAACAAGTGGATGCTACTGATGCCACCACAAAAAAAGGTACAGGGCTGGGACTCACGATTTCGAAATCTATCGTGGAGCAACATGGTGGCACCATTGGTGTTGACTCTTAAGAAGGGAAAGGAAGTACTTTTTGGTTCAGGATCCCTCTTGCGCCTGTTCCTCTTGGTTCTGCTGAAAGATCAGATAAGCAAGTTCACTCGTCAGTGCTTGCAAGTAAATCAGAGCTTCCTGCAGCAAAAAGCTCTTCCCGGAGATTCAGTGTTCTGCAACAGGGTCTGGTAATAATTTCAGTTCCCCTCGTGTTTCAATTTATTTTCGCAGGTGTGGTGGCATCAATGGTTGCTCAAATCAGAGAGCAAACGATCCGGGAAGAAAAATCCAAAGAGGTCCTCGATGCACTTAATCGCATGTCCGACCAGGTAATGCGATCTGCACGTCAGGGAATGTTTTACAGCTATACAAAAAATCCAGAACTTTTGCAGGCATGGGAAAGCGGCAAGAAGGAGGCTCTTGCCCTTCTAGATAAAGCTACGAGCAATGCCTCAGATCCTCAGCAGCTAAAAGATATTCACGACACAAGGCTTGCTCTGGATAAGATATCCCAGGTGCTCAGTGCCGAATCAGCGAAAAGTAACTATGCAAAAGCTGATAAGTTTGCGGAACTTGCAGGCGTGACTCCTGCTGAGCTACTGGTGGCAAGAAAAAATGCGCATTTTATGAGGGATGGAGAGCACGGTCCGGGCGATGAGCGCGCCGACCAGGCTTTTGCTGAAAGAGGCGAAGCGATGGGAGGACCTCATGGTGGCATAGCGAATCTGATGAGGAGATTCGCTTCAGAAGGCGCAGGCGAAGAAGGTGGGGAGCATCATGGTGGCATGGCAAACCTGATGAGACGGTTTGCTTCAGGAGAGGAAGGCAAAGAAGGTGCTGAGCATCAAGGGGGCATGGCAGCCCTGATGAGAAGGTTCGCTTCAGGAGAGGAAGGCGATGAAGGTGCTGAGCATCACGGCGGCATAGCAAACCTGATGAGAAGGTTTGCTTCAGAGGAAGCTGGCGAAGGGGGCGAGGAGCCTCGCGGCGGTATGGCAAGCATGATGCGAAGATTCTCTTCAGGTGAAGGGCAAGGTGGCGGCGGCGGCATGCTGGCCATGATGGGAATGCTCGCGTCCATGGGTGGTCGTGATGGCGAAAGTGGTGGCATGGGTGGTCTTGGTGCGCTGGGCATGTTTGGGCAAATGCAATCGCTTTTGAAAGATTCCGTCATGGTTCAGTTGATAAGACCTCTAATCGAGGGGGAAGAATCGCAAGAAAGATTGATGGATCGAGAAAAGGTCGTGGGACAGAAATTATCAAAAGAGCGGGAGACCATGATAAATAATCTCAGGCTCACTCTTCTTGGCGGATTTGGCCTGAGTATTGCTCTATCTTCTCTCCTGGCACTATATCTGATGCGCAGCCTTACTGGGCGTTTGCAACATGTCATGGAAAATACTGCCAGATTAGTAAAACGAGAACAGCTTGACGCACCAAAGAGCGGTGGCGATGAGATTGCATATCTCGATAGTGTCTTATTTGAAACGGGCAATCACTTGCTTGGCTTGGAGGCATTCAAGCAAGAATTGATTTCAATTGTAAGTCACGAATTACGAACGCCGCTTCTTTCAATTTCGTCTGCCCTTGAGCTTTTCAGTGCTGGTGCAATGGGAGAATTATCAGAAAAAGGCCTCGCCAGACTGAAGCTTGCTCAAGGTGAATCGGCCAGGCTGATTCGCCTTATAAATGATTTGCTTGATATTGAAAAGATGGAAGCTGGGAAGTTCGTTTTAGATACCAAACAGTTCAATATTAGTGAGGTGGTCGAAACGAGCATCGAATCTGTCCGCGCACTGGCCGAGGCAAAGGCGGTAAAATTAGAAACAGAATGCTTCGACGATGCTGCTACCTTGGTGGCAGACAAAGATCGTCTGTGCCAGGTTCTAATTAACCTCTTGTCGAACGCAATAAAATATTCACCAGAAAATGAAACAGTAAAACTAGCCGTGGAAAGCTTGCCTGCAGGCCGCATTAAGTTTATGGTTATGGACCGTGGCCGGGGTATTCCAGACGAGTTGAAAGACAAGATATTTGATCGTTTTGTGCAGGTTGAAGAAAACGATGCAAGAGTGCACGGCGGTTCAGGACTCGGCCTTGCTATCTCAAAGGCTATTATTGAACAGCATGGTGGCAATATAGGGGTCGAATCTCAAATGGGAATCGGAAGTAGTTTCTGGTTTGTTTTGAACGCCTGATCTTTCCTTGCTGCCATCAACGGATTAGTCTTTGGCGGGAACCCATTTGCCAACTTCATTCATTACCGTTCGAACTGCTTTTGTTTCGCCTGTGGCTGGAAGTACCACGTGTGCTCTCGCATTGCAGCTAGCCATTCGGCTCAGGAAAGCAATGGCATCGCAAATAGAAAAGAAGATGCTGAGGTGAAGCGGTTTAATTGAATTATCGATTTTACGCAGGCTCTTAATTCCGGAGAGTCTATTGGCATTTAATTCGATGTTTTTCATAGCTTTGAACCCCAAACCCAACCCATGACCGAGATTATAGGATGAATTGTTGTCCAAGTCTGGGCAAAATTCTGGCTTTTTTTTGGCACGACGGATTGGAAGCTACTTTCCTTTTGCCGGCTCCTTCAGCGCCATGCGAAAGTTTGTCCAGCCGCCTTTCTCTTCGCCAACGAGCTCTTCTTTGTATTTCTCGTCGCCATTAGCCCGATCTCCTGCATCAGGCAAGAACACGCTAATGCCACCCAGCTTGGCGTAGTCACCATGCCCGTAATAGGATTCGACAAGTTTCTTTTCTTCTTTCTCGAGATTTCTAATGGCTTGTTTCAATTCGCCGTTGGAATCAGGTAATTTCGTGTTGTCGATTGCATCCACAACACGATTGAGAAAGTCTTGCAAATCGCTGGGACCATCTCCCCAGCCGCCGAACCTCTTGGTGTCGTCAATCAGTTTGTCCAGGGTCATACGGCTTGCCGGATCTTTCAGAACAGTTGTGAGTTTATCGCCCAATACATCCAGGCTGTCGTGGAATCCCTTATATTTCGACATGTCATAGTGAGAGTTCGTCTCGACTCGAACATCATTTGGTGGATTCTTGCGCTGGGCGTCAATAATGTTTTCGGCCAGTGAATCAGCTGAGAGTGTGGGATTAGCTAGAACCTGTTGAATGGGTTTCATCAGCTCAGGCCCGCGAATGCTTTCATTCTCAGTTGAGGCAATAATATGATCCGCAAGACCTTGCATGTTTCTCAGCACGCCATTTTGTCCCATTTGGCAGGCGTCAAAATCAAGAATATCCAGTCGACTGTGCCCGCTACCGACCAGTCCTTTTTGAACGGCTTCTCTGAATTCCTTTACGGACGCATCACCGACATTTCCCATAAGACCAATGTTGCCACCACCATGAGAATCGTTGATGTATGCAATTTTGTCCGAAGGTGCTTTCTTCTCCATGAATTTCACAAAGCTTTCAACGTCAGCAGCGTAACTGGTTGATGGAACTGTTTCCAGTTTTTGAATCTGCCCGTCTCTGATCAAATAACGATCTAAATGAAAGCCGGAAGGAGACTTAGACTGAGTACCAGGCTTCGGCTGCTCAGTCGGTGTGCTGACATCTTTTTTTCTTGCGGGTTGACCAGTCGCAGCATCATAACGATCAAACGGTGATGCAGGGCGAGGAGCACGAGGCGTGG
Source organism: Obscuribacteraceae bacterium (SeqCode) (assembly GCA_044358055.1). Lineage (GTDB taxonomy): Bacteria > Cyanobacteriota > Vampirovibrionia > Obscuribacterales > Obscuribacteraceae > JAIEPM01. The sequence goes on along the minus strand of JBIKOL010000005.1, from coordinate 82,264 downwards.
CGCTATCTGAAACAGATTCTTGCACCAAAATCGACACATTCTTGCCCTTTGTGTCGTTTACGATTTGCTTCAATTCATCCATGCGGCGAAAAGTAACCCAGTCTTGTGCAATATTTATTGCAACCGTCCACTGTGCTTTCGGCAACGGCTTACTTGCCTCTTCTGCGGACGTCGGCTTCTTGGAGCGCAACTGCTGAGACTCTTCTTGAAGCATTGCCAGTGCTCCGGTAAACGTTGTTTCTTTAGCCGAATGATCGTGCGGCTCTTTTGCATCAGTGGATTTTGCGCTTGCAGTCAGATTCTCTACCATGGTGTGCTCCAGTGTTGTATGGTGTGTCGCTGTTGCACACGAATATTTCGGCAACGCGAAGTGATTGCACGGCGATTGCAACAGAACGTTTATCAAGCGCCAGAATGTACAAACCGAAAACTGATAGCTATTCGAACTACGCTTGCCCAAAAACACTATACACATTCATGCTGATTTGGAGCCGCCTGGCAGTGTAAGTTTCTTCTAAGTGAGTGGCTGCCAATCGCCTCTTTCCGATGTGAACAATTCTCACCGAAACACAGTCTATGGCTGAAAGAAGCTCGATTCACAAGCACGGCTTTGAGAATATTGGCTTCTCCGTTTCATTAGTAAAAACCGCATCGTAAAAATTTAGACGCATCGTCAAAACTCAACCGAGCAGTATCGTCCTTTCAGATGATACGCAAGCGAGTTGGATTCGATATCATCCAATCATACAAATTCATACGGCTAACCCAAGCAAAACCCTCTTAAGGGCTAGAAAGAAATGAAGGGGTTTGTCCGTTGATGTGGACAGTATCAGTTTAGGAACTGCTAGTTCGAACCAATAAGATAACAAAAACACGTCAAAGGTGAATGAATCAATTGAAACAACCTTGTTTACAGGGTTGTTTCTTTTTATGTTTCTTGCGCCATTCATTCAAGATTTGTGCACGCAGTCCGAAGGCTTGCTTTTGTGCTTTCCACCAGCAAAGTGCTGTACAGAGAATGACTCCTTCCTTGGGTTGAGCCATATATTTCAGCAATCAGCCCGACGGTTGAAGAACATTGCAATAGGATTGCTTAAAATTGGCGATTGTCAATTCGATGTTTATCTGCAAACGCATTGCAGGACGACATATCACGGGAAAGCGCAGCGTCGCAGCCTCGTTGACCCTCGGCAATCATCGCGTTTATCCAAGAAGGTATGAAAATGAGCAACCCGACATCAATGACTCGCAATATCGCTTTCATCGGCATTCATCACAGCGGAAAGACGAGTCTGACAGAATCTATTCTCTTTCTAACAGGAGCGATCAGCCGCCGAGGCAAAACTTTAGACGGGACCAGTACAGCAGACCACTCACCCGAATCCATCGCACGGCAAATGTCCACGGCAGTGTCGGTCGTCAACACAAAATACAGGGATTACCACTTCAACATTCTCGATTGTCCGGGTTTCATCGACTTTACTGAAGAAGTGAAGCTGGCACTTCTTGGAGTCGACACAGCAATCTTTGTAATTGAACCAGATCCGGCCAGGCTTCTGCAGATAGAACCACTGCTCCGCTACACCGAGAGTATCGGCATTGCCTCTATGGTCTTCGTCAACAAAGTCGACAAACAGGACACATTTTTTGAAGAAACTCTGGAAGCACTGTTAGCCATGCCTCGACCTGGAAAAGGTCGGCTTGTGCCGGTGCATTTCCCAATTAAGACTGACGATGTCTTCGGCTATGCAGACATTCTCAAGGTGGAAGCATTTAAATATAGCTCTAGCGGTAAGGCCGAAAAAATGAATATTCCATCGGAGCTTGGTCCAAAAATCGCAAAAGCACATGAGCTTTTGCTGGAATGTCTGGCTGATGTTGATGACGATGTTTTGGAAATGGTTGTTGAAGGCAAAGAGCCACCGCTCAATGTAATGGAAAAGGATCTGAAGAGCGCGGTGCAGAAAGGAGCACTTGTTCCTATTCTGGTTGGCTCCGCACACAATGACGCTGGAATACTCTGCCTCCTTGACGCAATTATTGCGCTCTGTCCTACGCCTTTCTGCCACGATTACCGAGATTGTGACGGCAATTTGCTTGAATTAAAGGAAGATGGACCAGTAATCGCCCAGGTGATAAAAACCTATGTCCACCCACAATTCGGTAAACTTTCAGTAAGCAGAGTATTCAGCGGCACGATCAATGCAAACTTGAAGTTGCACAACACCTCGATTGAAGGAAGCGGAGAAGAGCGCATTGGCGGTCTCTATCAACTGCAAGGCAAGAAGCAGGAGTCTATACAATCAGCCGGACCTGGTTCAATAGTGGCAATCGCTCGCCTGGAGAAAGCAAGAACTGGAGATACACTGACAAGCAACGGCTGCACTGTGGTTCTCAACAAGCCACCACTGCCGCCACCACTATATGTCCTAGCTATTGCACCGAAGAGCCACGACGATGAAGCTAAAGTAATGGGTCTTATAACAAAGCTTCTTGAAGAAGATCCCACCCTCACTCTAGACTGGAATGCTGACTTGCACGAACACCGGCTTGGAGGACAGGGTGAGGTTCTGCTTTCAGTTTCATTGCAGAGACTCGAACGTCAGTATCACTTGCAGGTAAATGCTCAGAAACCGAAAGTGGCCTACAGAGAAGCCATTCAAGCTTCAGTGGAGACACATGGCAGGCACAAGAAGCAATCTGGTGGGCACGGACAATTCGGCGAAGTCTATTTGAGAATCGAACCGGCGGAGAACGGATCCGGCAATCAGTTTTCCGAATCAATTGTTGGTGGCGCCATACCGCAGCAGTACATTCCGGGAGTCGAGAAAGGAGTTATGGAGGCATTGCAGCGCGGTCCATTAGCTGGTTTTCCGATGGTCGACGTGTCCGTAAATTTGTTTGATGGTTCATTCCATGATGTCGACTCCGATGAAATGTCATTCCGGACTGCAGCAATCCAAGCCATTAGAGATGGAGTGCCAAAAGCCGACCCTCGCATTCTGGAACCAATTGCATCTGTTGTCGTAGTTACACCGAGCCAGCATCTATCAGCAGTGCTGTCACAGATTACCCGACGCCGCGGACAGATTCTTGGCTATTCAGCTAGAGAAAATGAACCTGGTTGGGATGAGGTCACAGCATTTGTACCACAAGCAGAACTCTGGGATTACATCATCGAGCTGCGAACCATAACAAGCGGATTAGGTTTCTATCACTGGGAATTTGCCCATTTAGCGCCAGTGCCCGCTGCAATCGCTGATGAACTTCAACACAAAGAAGCAGTCAAAACGCACTAGCTTCAACCTGGAGATGCATACTTCGTAAACTTATTTTTCAATGATTACCCTACTCTCAGCAGGAATTGAAAGCCTTGCCCTTGTTATATTTGTGCGTTCCTGAGGCTTAACAGTCACAACAATTACACATCATTTTCCGAATTTTTTTACCAGGCAAGATGTGAAATGGTTTCACACAGCGAAAAGATAAAGGATTCATCGAATTTGGCATGAATCCTATCCACGATTTTGGAGAAAAATTATGAGTATATTTGATGGATTTGGCAATTATGATTGGAACCTTGATCCGCGCGAGAATGTAGTAGCGCACCATCTGGGTGACGCTCTGCGGGCAGGCAACGTGCCGGATGTGCATGACACACTGGCGCAGGAAATCTTCAATCCTAATTTGCGCGAAATGATTCGCTTCGGCTCTGACGAAATTCGTCCCAAGCACTTTCCCACAGATGTGCATGGACCAGATGGTTTTGGCGTAAGTGAGCTTCGCATCAACCCAGACAACACCGTAGACATAGTTAACAGGTATGATCGAAGCTCGCACGAGATGCTTGATCTCGGTGCGCCAGGAAGAGCTCCTCACATGGTCTAAGGAGTTTTCTCCTATCCACGAATGGCACCGACAAGGTGCCATTTTTTTTACGCAAGTTCGGAAAAATCACACAAGCGAAACTTGAGGCAAATGCCGAACCCCCCGCAGTAATTCAATTAGACCCCGTTGACAGTTCTGCTTGCAGATATCCCTCTTTCCAATCTTCGCCGATGAATTCGGGAGGCACCGCATGCGATACTGCATCATTAACGTCCAGCATACCGATCACTAGAGGGAACTTTCCCTCTGGCGGATTTGGGGTAAAGCGGCTGGCGCCCCAGGCGTAGCCTGAGGCTATTGCGCGAAACCGAGTGAACTTGTGCTCGCTTCGATCGATATTGAATTGCCCGCTGATTTTGCCTGCATATCCGCGATTTGCGCAGGACGCAGTCATCTTAAAAGATCCGCTGAAATTGTATGTACTAACTGTTCCCGTCTGCGAAATGAGAGTTGCGCGCCAGTCCCGAGCAATCACTTCGTTCGCTTCCCAGGCGTCCGGCTCGCCGCGCACGTTGTCAATCAGATGATAACGGCAGATGCGAGCAATGAGTGGAGGAGGAAGCTCTGCAGCTTTAGGATTGGATTGCTCCAGAATAGCCCTGGCTTCATCGGCTAGCAGCCAGAGATGGTCTCTCCCGACAGACGCGTTGATTGCATCTGCACCGGTAGGTAGCGGTCTTATCCGGCTGAATACACGCACTACTGCGGTTGATGCCGCAGGAGCAAGGCGAGTAGACGATGCGCTTATATTTACGGGTACGTCGGCTACCTTCGGGGGGCTTTCATGAAAGCGCGCAAGTGAACTCTGCAAAAATTGCATGATTTCCGGAGTGTGGCGCCAGCCGTTGTACCAGCCGTATGGTGTTCCGTCCGGTCCAGCTACATATAGCCCTTGCGCGGTGTCGCCCTCGTCACCGTGTTGTTTCAATTGTTCCTTCAATTCGGGGTCATTAATGCTACGCACGAGTCTCGCGAACCAGTTGTGCGCAGCCGAGTGCCCGTGTTGCCATTCCTTGCAATCGCCGGCTGCCGTTACAAAGTTCTGAAGTAAAAGTCGCCTGACTTGTGGGTCTGAGAAGGATCGCCGATCCATCTGACCATTGTTTCAAGTGCAGCCAAGCGGATGACCATTCATTACCCAGAGGAAGAGCGGTTTGTGCTGATTTTGAGCATCGAGACGGGCGGCGGTCAAATTCGTCTGCCAAGGAATTTGCGTCCACACTTCTTCATCTCTGGTGGGCAGAATGCTCTGCAACGTGCGGTCAAAGTCCGTCACGCCAGCATCGGCCGATGTTTCTGTTGAATTGGACAATATGACAGAAACCGCAAGCATCACGAAGGAGAGAAAACGATTGAGCATGCTATTACCCTCGTTAGCGTCGTTGTATTATCGGTACCCGGATGCTGGTTGTATTAAACCCTGCGACTCTTGTTATTGCTTTCTTGCGTTTTCCCTGGTTCGTTTATGAATTAAATGAACTGTCAATGTCGCGCAAGTGTTTGTAATTTGCATCCTCGGCTGCGTTTTTCGCTGATCTACGCCGGAGGAAACATTAAAGGAATACGCAGTGTACCGTCCTCATCTGCAAGTGTAACTCGATTGCGTCCTTGCTGTTTCGCTCTGTATAGAGCGCCGTCGGCTCTTTGAATACATTGTTCAAAGCCTTCATGATTGGCGTCAAATGATGCCACACCAATTGAAGTTGTAAATCGAATAGCTCCAGTTTCATGCGCTAAGCTGATGTTCTCAACAGTTGCGCGCAGACGTTCAGCAAGCATCATCGCTCCCGACTTGTCGGTATTAGGCATTCCCAAAATAAATTCCTCTCCACCCCAGCGTGCGGCGAAGTCTGATCTGCGAACTACAGATTTAATTGCTTCGGCCATGGCTTTAATTGCCTCATCGCCAACACCGTGACCATAACGGTCATTAATTGACTTGAAATGGTCGATATCACAAATCATTATTGATAATTCTTGCTTGGTTCTTTGTCCAAGCGCAATAAATTGCTCTGATGTCTCCAGAAATGCACGGCGATTTTGCAGCCCGGAGAGGAGATCTGTTCTTGCTTGAATTGCTTCCCGTTCCATGGCGTCTTTGAGTTCCTGCGCCATTAAGCGAAATGTTTTGTCCAGTGCGGCTATCTCGTCCTTTCCTTCTTTGAGTTCGCCGCTCAGGGGCTTTCCTTCCGCGAGCAATTGAGAATTTAAGGTCAGGAGTTTTATGCGGTTGACGATTCTCTGGCCAATCAATTTCATGAGTGCTATAGCCAAAATTAGATTCACGGCCATGCCGATAAGGGCCAATTGCTCAAGCTCCTGGAGTGCCTGGGGGATCTTCTCCATTATTTCATTTTGACGTGTTTGCTCCGCCATGAGCAATGAGTTGCGCGCATCCAAAAACTTTTTCCAGCGCTCTTTTACAGTTGGGCACTCAAGGCTGGCCTTATCGTGATCTGCCTGCCTTGAATCAAGCACTTGATCGCAAACCGTTGACAAGCTGTCTGCTATTTCAATCATGGTTTGGAGCTGTTTCTGCTCTGAAATGTTGTCGGAGCAGAGGGATTCCACGTCCTTGACCTCTCGTCGCACTTCGCGGCGACACTCGGCCAGCCTTAAGAATTCTTTGTCGCCCGTTACGGCATACTGTAAGGTCGCAACTGATTTGAACGAGAGCTGTGTGCTAATCCAGTTGATCTGTCCAATAACGTCCGCGGTATGGGTCTCTGCTGCACGAAGTTTTTCAGATTCTCTCAACAAGTAGGCATAAAAGCCAAAAAAAGCTACTTGAATAAGCAGCGGAATAGTTACGGCGGCAAGTAATTTTTTCGAAAGGGACATTTTATGGACTTCTAGCGGCCTGCTACGCTATTACTATTCCACTTGGGTAAGCCGGTTAAGCAAGGGCGAATACTTAATTCGAAGCCGGGGCCTGGCCGGCAATTGCACCAGTGTCGGCGGTTGCCAAGGCAACCGTCTGGAAGATCATGTGCAATTGCCAGTATCCAGCAGGAATCAGATTAAGCACGGCGCATTTCTGATAAGCGTTGCCATCATATGCGATATCAAACGAAATTGTATCCAGGGGCTCTGCTCATACGCGTAGTATTAGTTGAAATCTTCTTCAATCTACTTACCCTCTTGTTTCAGGCAGCGTTTTAATTCATATTCTTCCATTTTATTTCGGATTTGTTCTTGTTCTTGTTCCGGAGTGACTGTTCGCAACTGTTCGCCAACTTTCAGCTCAGACCTGCCATGATAGACTTCATACTTGATTCGATGTGCTTCTTTTGCAGCATCTTCTTCCGACATTTCCGGGTGGGCACGTTTTACGGAATCGTAATAGCCCTCGCCGCATCGGACTGGACCAATGCTTGTTTCTTCTTTGACCTGTCGTGTTACTTCATTTAAGTGTGCTTCTCTTGCTGCCTTCGCTTCTGCTTCTTCTTTTGCTTTTGCAGCTTCCTCTTCTTTGGCTTTTGCTTTTGCAGCTTCCTCTTCTTTGGCTTTTACTTTTGCAGCTTCCTCTTCTTTGGCTTTTACTTTTGCAGCTTCCTCTTCTTTGGCTTTTACTTTTGCAGCTTCCTCTTCTTTGGCTTTTGCTTTTGCAGCCTCCTCTTTTTGGGCTTTTGCTTTTGCGGCTTCCGCTTCGTCTGCTGCAACTTTCTCGTCGACATTCTTTTTCTCTGCCTTCAGCTCATCCGCCGTATAAGCGGGTTTAGCTGAATTCTTGAGGTCGGCTTGCATATATTTCAGACAGTGAAGGTCTTCAGCTGTGAGGTTGCGCCAGCCTGGATGCGACTTATGGTCATCCAATACTGATTGAATCTTTTCTGCAGATATTTCGCCAGTGGCGGCATCCTTAAGCGTATCCAAAAGACTTTGTCCATCACCTTTGAACAAATGTTTGAACGCATGTTCTCTTTGTAACGCTTCCTCGGGTACTTGTTTGTTGTAGTCCAAACCGTTTGTGGTACATAAGTTTTGCAAATCGTGTTTCGAGATTGTTGTATTATCTTGGAACGTTTGTTGCAAGAACTTCAAGCTATTCTCATCTGCGACATTTAATTTTGGTCGCAACGAATCCTTGTTTTTCAGCATTTCATTTATTGTATCTAGCGAAACATTGCCGTTACCATCGGAGTCCTTGATTCTGTCGTACAGGCTTTGTTGCTCGCTGCCAGCCTTGCTGAATAGATTGCTCAGATGAACTCGATTTTTCTCGGCGGTTTTTTCTTGTAATAGACCGCTGTCGAGATCTGCTTTGCTTATATCTTTATCTTTCCCGAAACGAAAGCTAAAACCAATTCCGTGGTCCGAAGATAAATTACTTATACGATCTTGATCATTAATCACATTGTCCAGGAGCAACTGTTTTAGCTCATTGACCTGCCGTTGCTCTCGGAATGATTTGATTTCGCGCTGGCTCAATTCACCATCCGTATTGGTATCCATTTTATCGAAGTCTTGTTTTGCCTCAAACATCGATACTGCAGGCAGAAGCTTATCTTGCTCAAGTTTGTTGGTGATCGCAGAGGCATAAGCTTTTGTGTCAGTTTCAGAGTGGGATTTGCGATATTCGTCAACTTCTTTATGCACCTCATCGTACTTGCCTGCATCGTTGCTTCTTACTGCTTCTTCCAGATGCTGAGCTGTCTTCTCAGCAGCTTGCGTGGTGTCATTTGCCATAGGGTATTCCGCCTCTCTCTTAATTACTAGAATCGCCCGTGCAGAAAGTATCATCACTGCCGAGTGACATTGTAGTGACAAGCCAAAATTTGTTACTTCGTGACAAAGCTGATCGCCAGCAGTTTTGACTGGCATACAAACATAAGACAGGAAAGTGGGATAGCAGATAGCTGTGCTTTTGAACATGCACAGATGTATGTTGAAACAGTGTGAGCAGAGCCAAATGTTCATTGTCTTCCGTGAGCCACGGAGAGACTATTCATATATTACTTGTGTGGCTTTTGGCTAATAGGAGATTCCTATGTATCGTTACCTTCGGAGAGCAGGCATCTCTCTAGTGAACTCGAAGCAATGAATTTAATAGGCTTGATTGCAATAGCAATGCTAATTTTCGCATTTGCACTCCCGAGGGGAGACTCCGCGCCGAGTGGCACCCAGCCATCACCCGGCTATGGCTTAACTGGATTCGGGGCACCCTCTAACTACAACTACGGTACCGCTTTCAGCGGCGTTCCCCAAGGAACCAGAGCATACCATAGCGCCGCTTACGCTCCCGCGAGCTTTTCCAGCGGGGCTTCCACTATGGGAGCGATGGGCGCCATGGATGTTCCCATTGCAATGGGAGGCACAGGCGGTACGATTGTTCCTGCGCGCAACGCTTTCGGCGGCAACTCACAGAAAGATTCGCATCTGAGCAGAATTCTAGACTCGGTTGATCACAACAGCCAAATGTTTCAGCCAGCACCGCGTCGCAACCTGATGCCGAATTATGGCGTGAACCAACAAATGGGCGTCATTCCTTACGGAAGTGGTGCAGGTGTTCCACTCTCAAGCGGAATTGCGCCGTATGGCAGAATGCAACAAGCAGTTAAATCAGGCAATCCGTTTTCAAATCAGAATCTCTTGCAGACTTTTCTAAGTGGTGGAACAGGCGGATTCGGCACTGGATCATCCGGCAATTTTGCTGCTGCACAAGCAGTCAAGGACAATAGCATTCAAGGACAAGCAGAATCGCTCTGCCAGAGGGCTAACGCTCAGGCGGCGCAAGCATTGTCTGATGAAGAACTAGCTAACACGAGTTCCGGCAACGATCAAGCAACGAGACAGGGCTGCGCATCAAGCGCCCAATCTCATGCAAACGATGCTCGTGCAGCCGCAGAGCAAGCAGAAAGCCTGAGTTACAGCTCGACAGGATACGCCAAAGATTACGCAGCACAAGCACGAGCAGCAGCCAACCGCGCGCAAGAGGCAGCCGACCGAGCCGCTTACAATGCGGTTCAATGAGCACTTCCTTTGCGAGGCTGTTTGAGAGCTCTTGAGGGCTAAATGAGATTTCTGTAAACACCTTGCGCAGTCTGAGTTCCAGTATTGCTACGTATTCCCCTTATTGCCATGCAACTCTGCCGGTTGAGTAAGCCGGTAAGCGCAGAGCAGTTCCTCTGAGCTTGAAGTCACAATTCCAGTACAATGTGATTGAGTTTGTTTGGGTGGACGCAGCACAAAGCGAAGTGTGAATTCAAGTGGAAATCAATCTTGATGAAATAAGAGCGCGTAATCTTATTGAATATGGCGTTGGCAAAAGCCATTTGGACTTGCTGCGCTCAATTTATCCTGAACGCTCGCATTTTATATTCGAGCTGATTCAGAACGCTTCTGATGTCAATGCGTCCCAGGTAGAATTCAGTCTTCATTCAGACCATCTTGAGTTTTCTCATGACGGTCGCGCTTTTAGCGCCCGCGACGTCGAAGCGATTTCGAGAATTGCTGAGGGAACCAAGAAAGATGATTCGACAAAAATTGGTAAGTTCGGCATCGGTTTTAAAGCCGTATACAACTACACTACGCGACCGGAAATCTATTCACAAGATTTTTCCTTCTGCATACAGGACTATGTGCGTCCCTATGAAATTCCACCGAAACAGCTGGATGCCGACCGTACACTGTTCATTTTTCCATTCAATCGTATGGATTTCGCCCAGGAAAAAATAGTAGAAGAGATATCAAAAGCTCTCGTAGAGCTTGATGCGCGCAGCCTGATATTCCTCAACTCTATTCGCTCGGTAAAGTGGAGGCTGCCCGGAAATCGCAGTGGCGAATTGCGAAAGGCTGTGTTATCACATCATGTATTGGATAATGAAAACCGCAGCAATTCAAGCGCGTCTGCCTCAATAGATTATTATGTAAGCAGCATTGGAAGATATGGAAAGCAGGCGGAACAGTGGCGCGTATTTTCCATGCAAGCCCCGCTTGATGCAGCATTATCGGCTCGAGTGGAAATAGCATTTCTGGAGCAATCAAGCTCCGCGGGGTCTGAAATATGCGCCGTCAAGCCGTCGCTGCTACATGTTTGCTTTCCCACGCACAAGAAAGTGCCCGTGGGCTATATCTTGAATGCGCCGTTTCTAACCACACCATCTCGAGACAACCTCGATAACAACAGTCACGATCAAAACGTTCATTTTATTAGGGCATCGGTTGATTTGCTCAGAGTCGCGCTTTTGCAATTTAAGAAGGAAAAGCTAATAAATGGCGGCACGCTATCCACGCTTGCTATTGATCGCCGCGAATTTCCGTCCGGGGACATTTTTAGACCCATTTTCGACAAGACCAGGCAGGTTCTTTTGGAGGAAACGATATTACCAACTCTCTCTGGAGGTAATGCTCCTGCTCGACTGCTTTTGATTCCATCGAACAATGAAATTCGCAATTTATTTGGGCGTGATGAAATTTCGCTCTTGTTCAAACTAGGAGAAGGTGCCGATTGGCTTTCGCCATCCATAGCGGATAAGAAGGAACTCTCGGACTATTTGACAAATGATCTTGGTATTCGGAAAATTACTCTCGAGGATATTCTTGAACTAATTGATGAGCGATATTTGAGCAAGAAATCAGATGATTGGATCATCCGCTTTTATGGCTTTTGCAATAAGCAGGATGCAACTATCATCAGAAAATTGCGCACACTGCCTGTGGTGCGGCTTGATGATGACTCTCACGTTAATGCTGTCGGACCGACCGGAAAATTGAATGCCTACTTCCCCATGAAGGGTGTTAGCGGCTTGCCGAATGTTAAAGCGGAACTGTTGAAAGACAAAGATGCTAAAGCGTTCTTGCAGCAGCTTGGAATTACAGAACCTGACGACCTGTATGATACATTGACCTCCCTTATTCCAGAGCTGAGCGCAAATGGTGGCATATTGCTCGACGAGGAAGTTTACAAAGAAAATTTGCGCAAGATAGCATCTGCATTTCGTCAGGCGGACCGCAACCAGACGAATCTACTGCTGAGCAAATTAAAAGACATTTGCTGGTTGCGCGGCCGCCATGGTGATTTACGTAGCTCCAGCCTATTGCGACCGACAGATCTCTACTCACCCAACGACCGCCTGCTAAATTATTTTAGAACAGCTGAGAATGTCTGGTTTCCCGAATTAACGTCGGATTCTCAAGAAGTTCTGCCGCATTTAGCTTCAATGGGATTGCTCCAGTATCCTCGTTTTGTTCGTGCGCAAAAACATGCACTTACGGAGGCTGAGCTGCAGAATATCGAACCTGATGCACGCAAACGCGGACAACCTATGGATTTCGAAATGGAAGGTCTGCAGGAATTTCTGCTCAGATTCTCAAATGAAGTTCCGCCAAAGCGAGCAAACTATTCTCGTATTCTCTGGTTAATTCTTTGCGACATCACGAATGTGTCTGACCCGCCATTTGCCGAAGTTCCACGGGAGTTTCGATCACGCACGATTAACGAAAGGGCAAAACCAAAGTGGATCAAACAATTGCAAGCCCTGGCATGGCTGCCCGATGCTCAAGGAAAGCTGCATCCTCCGTCCGATCTTTCTGCCAGTGAATTACCGCCTGAGTTCACCAGGGTAAAGAAGCTAGCTGTTATGCTTGAGATGAAAGATGTAGTTTTGGAAGCGCTTGCACGACAGTGCGGTCTTTCTGCGGAACTTCTCGATTTTGTTAGACTAAACGCAGACCGAATAACTGAGCTAATGCACTCATCATCAGATGCCGCGTCCAGAGCAATGCCGCCTGAACCTTCGATGCCGAAAGAGAAGAAGAAAAAACGCAAAGAATGAAGCAAGGACAAATTAACTCCAAAATTCCACGACTTCCTAACCGGTGCCACCAAATAATTAGCAACGAGCAAAGCTCACTGAACAAATCACAAATGAGAGGTGCAAAAATGTGGCCATTTGAAAGTGACAAGCCAAAAGCTTCTGAGAATCCTAATGCAAGCATGAAAGATCTAGCCGAAGAACTTTATAACGACCTGGTGGAAAACAAAGTGTTCGATGCAAGAAGTATCATAGAACGGGCGGGGGTCTGCAATTGGAATGAACTCTCAAATGAGCTAGCCCTTGTTGATCCCCACCTGCCAGGATACCGCTCGACCCTGGACAATACCGCTGTACCGGGAATGGAAAAATTTTCCGTTGGGCTGCAAAGTACTTCCTGGTTCACTCCAAAAGTGACGATAATATCTAAGCCGTGTGATAAGAAATAGCGGGCTAATAACCCGTCAATAAAGGCGAATTTTTTGTCCAGTACCATGCGGACATAAGCCGAAATGCAATCCAAATAAAAATAGGAAAGCCGCAATCCTCATCGATGTACAGTCAATTCGCGTATCATAGCTTGTAGCGGTACTGTGTCGGCTTGAATCTTGCTCTGGCACTCATTGCTCAAATCGGTGACAAGAAACTTTGTCATTCCAATGCAAATTTCATCCCCAGTTCGCAGTTGCATCATATGGAAGCTCTGGATCCGCTTGCCATTTATCATGGTTCCATTTCGGCTGCCGATGTCCTGGAGATACATCTTGCCGTTAATATGAAGAAGAACTGCATGCTGCCGAGAAACTAATGCGTCCCGGCTAATCACGATGTTATTTCCTGCTCCTCTGCCGATTGCGAAGGCAAAAGTATCGATGGAATATTGTTCATTCGATTCTTTGCTGATAAGAAGCGCCAACTTGGGATTGCTGCTCATAATTCAAATCCTCCAGACCCTGCAATTAAAAGAGGTTTGCAACAGAAATTTCGTTCTATGGACTTAGTAAGTGCAAGAATATTGACACTTGCTAGGTGAATTCCTCGTGAAAATTTTTCGAAAGACGGGAAACTGCTGCTGGCTGGCTTTTCATCGCCCAGGCAGGCGGTAGTACTCATTTTCACCTTGTTTTCACGTCGATTCAGCTAAAATCCTGCTCGGCCAGGTGCCCAGGGAAGAAGATGAAACCGGAGCAAGCGACTTTAAGCTTTGAAGAACTCGGCTATGTCATGACCGAGTCAGGATATGCTAAACGCAAAGTCCCGCCCAAAAAGCTATTGTTCTCGGTTCTCGCCTGCATTCTAGCTGCTTCTGCTTTGGGTTATCTTTGCTATAGCTTACAGTCCGGAGGCGATTCGCACACCCACATTAAAGATACTGTCAAACCTATAGACAGTACTTTACGGACGCACAACGTTTTGAAACGCCTGAGAATTTATGCGAATGATTGCGATGCTCGCTCATGGAAAACGGACGAGCTGGCTCTGGAGCGTTCGATTGTCTTGTGCAGAGATGCTAGTGCCGAGTTGGAGCTGGCTAACAATCACGCGACGAAGCGAGAATTGAAAAAACTGTTGCTGCACGGGCTCCTTTCCTTCGCCAGGCAGGAGTTGTATAGATCCCATAAAGACCATGCCGCCCAATTGCTCAAGAAGGCGAGAAATCTTGTTGATCATGATATGGAGCCCTCCCTGGAGAAGCAATACTACATCACAGCAGCGGGAATTGAATCAGATAAGAAGATGGCTGAAAATGATCTGGCCAATTTAGTCAGGTTTGCCAACGAAAACTCGGATTCTCCTGATGAACTTTGCAGCGTCAATACCTTGGCTGGAGCGAAGTATTTATTGCTGAATGATCCGGATCAGGCAAAGTCTTGCCTTGATACGGCAATCCGAATAGCAAAATCAACTCATTCTTCAAAAAGTTTGGCTGATGCATTGAAATGGAAACTAAAGTTGCTGGAAAAAACTAAGGCAAACACGTCAGAAATGAAGTTTCTGAAAAAGGAATGTGCAATACTTAAGTGATTTTGTAGCTGCTATGCTGATTCCAATGCAGAAATACACGCGTTAGTTTGCATCGCCAATATATCGCACCAGCCAAATAGAGCCGGATGCATCATCTGATACAAACAGGGAGCCATCCGGTCCTATAGCCACACCAACTGGGCGACCCCACACATCTCCATCGTCAGTCGTAAATCCAGTGAGGAAATCTTCATAGACGCCATTCGATTTGTCGTTTTTCAGCGGTACGCGGATGACTTCATATCCAGCGCGCCGCGACCTGTTCCATGAGCCGTGCTCGGCAGCAAATGCATCACCTCGAAATTCCTTTGGAAATTGCTTGCCTGTGTAAAATGTCATCTCCAGCGAGGCTATGTGTGGCTGCAACAGGACATCAGGAACAATTACTTTGTCCTTTAGCTCTGGATGTTTTCCCAGATGCCCTGGGTCTTGATTGTCTCCGATGTAGTACCAGGGCCATCCGTAAAATCCATTCTCCTCAATGTGTGTAATGTAATCGGGCACCAGGTTATCACCGAGGGTATCCCTCTCGTTTACAGATGCCCATAGAACGCCAGTCTCAGGATTGATCGCAATACCAACGGCATTCCGAATTCCTGAAGCATAGACTTTTACAAATTTGCCTTCCGGATTGTATTCAAGAATGTCCGCCCTGTGGAATTCTGCTGGATGAGTATCAATATCATCATTGTTCGATCGCGATCCAACAGAGACAAACATTCGTTTTCCATCTTTTGAGAATGCGATATCGCGCGTCCAATGCCCACCACCTCGAAGTCTTCCACCACCCGGAATATCATCTACTATTACTTCAGGCTGAAGCTCTGACTTGACCTCACCATTTTTGTAGGCGAAACGGACAACCGAATCGGTGTTTGCTACGTAAACCCATTTAGGATTCGGCCCCGGTGGATAAAAGGCTATACCGAACGGTTGCTTCAAGCCGTCCGCGAATACATACGTCTCGACTGCAGTGCCATCATATTTGATACCACGTAATACTTTTATTCTGCCAGGGGCGCTTTCTGCTACGAACAAATCACCATTTGGCGCTACTCTGATGAGCCGAGGATTGTTTAAATTACTTGCGTATAAGTCGACTTTAAATCCGGGCAAACACTTGGGCCATGCTTTTTCAGGTCGTTGCACAATCCGGGGTCCATTATTGCTGAAGGTGTTGCAAATGGCTTAGGTAGATCTTTTGCGGTTATCTTGCGTTTTACGCCGGGAGCTTGTTGTTTATAATCGTTAAAAGCCGCCTGCCCGGTAAGCACATCGTCCGCTAATGCTGGAACAAGGGCGGAACTGAGCATCATAATAAAAAGACAGAAACGAGTAAAATTTGATGCGTTCAGGAACCTGGTGCTCATCTAATTCACCGTGCTTTCGCAGAAGCTTTGACATATCTATTGGAACTAGCACAACATTGATATTACAGTAATCGCGGACTGACGTAGTGAAATGGTATGGCTACATTTAATTAAGAAGCTAGTTCAACCTGCAGATGAAAAAGCAGAACTGAGCATTAACGTTAGGCTTGCTGTGTTGTCAATGTTTGTTGCGCGCGGCTGTCAATCATTGATAATTAGAGGGCTTACTTTAATCCTTAAGGGAGTGGGAAAGGATGAAGCAATCAAATTCTTCTGTGACACTTACGCTTCGGCCAGGACGCCCGGAGGATGCGGAGGCGTGCGCTCGAATCTGCTATTTGGCATTCAAAACAATATCCGAGTCTCACGGTTTTCCCCCAGATTTCCCTTCTGAAGAAGTCCCTTTGAAGATAATGTCTATGATGATCGGACGGGAAGGCGTTCACTCTGTGATAGCGGAAAAAGACGGAAATATAGTCGGAAGTAATTTCATCCGTATAAGCGGCGTCGTCGGTGGCATTGGACCAATTACCGTAGACCCCTCATGTCAAAACGCCAGCGTTGGTAAGCGACTCATGCAAGAGGTAATTCAGTTCGGTCTTGGCAGAGGTCTTAGCTCAATGCGACTCGTCCAGGCTGCCTTCCACAACAGATCCTTGTCTTTGTATACAAAATTAGGCTTTGATGTTATGGAACCACTGGCGGTGCTGCAGGGAGCGCCGCTGAATATATCAGTGCCCGGATATGAGGTTCGTCTCGCCACCACATCTGATATCGGTGATTGCGACAACCTGCATTTTGCTATTCACGGTTGCACACGAACAAACGATCTCCAGATGGGTATAGACCAGGGCTTGGCAAGAGTGGTGCATCATAATGGCAGAATCACAGGCTACTCGACCATGCTCGGATTCTCCGGACACTCACTTGGCGAATCCAACGAAGATCTCAAAGCATTGATTGGCGCAGCCACGGGGTTCCAAGGACCCGGTTTCATAATACCCATAAGAAACAGTGAGCTATTCCGCTGGTGCTTAAATAACGGCTTGCGAGTAGTACAACCCCTGAATCTCATGTCCATGGGCTTGTATAAAGAACCAGCCGGAGCGTTCTTGCCGTCAATCCTCTACTGATAGTGTAGTTTAGTGGACTTAATTTAAGCGCAGGGCGTGGTTGGCTCGGCCGAGTCAAAACAATTTCCTCAAAACGAGCCGACTATGATGCAGGTTTCAATACAGCGGCCTATAACAAGCTGAATGGTTTGATACCAACCTGGGAAAGCGTATCACGCCTTACCTGTCTCACCAGTTCATCGTAGGATTCAGGTGAAATCTTAATTTTGCCTTCAATCGCTGCTGTCAGGGTGTCGAATCTCCACTCCTTCATGAACTGCGCAACATGGGCATCAAGCAGAGGGACATCTGTTCTGCCGTGGGGAAGCTCGTGCAAAGTTACATCCGGAAATCTCTTCCCGGCTGAATCGATAAAAAATGGATTCTCGGCATTTTCAAAATGAGCATTTGGAGAGAAGTTTGGCTTACCAACCAAAACCGGTTCGGATTTCTCTGCAATCCGGCCTCCGAATAGCGAATCGTCTAATACCTTAACTTTTGTGTGCTGGGGCGCGGGCAATTCATTTCCCCAAATGTTTGCGGGAGGCTCAATGCCCTTGCCGATTGCTTCCATGTCAAATTTGAGATCAACAGGTGCACCGTCAACAGTCATGTTCATGGACTTCAAATGCAACATTCTTCCGTCGCCTTTTTCGGTGAGAGAAGTAGATATTGAGCCCGAGGAATCAATTAATCTTGCAATATTCGAGGATGGATTCTCGCCGATTCTTCCACCCAAGATTGCATCATCATGGGCAACGAATCGATCTCCATAGCCTTTCGGTTTTCCGAGCAAATCAGTTAGTTGTGAACCTGAAACCAGTTCTGCTTCTTCTCTAACTGCGCCGCCCAAGAGCTTCCTTGCCAGGACTGCCGTACCGAGACCGGCAGCAGCAACTCCTGCAATTGCCAAATCTACTTTGTTGTCATTTACCCAATTATACGCTGATGAAAGAAGGCGATCTGCTGCAGATTGCTTTTCATTTTCCAGCAAGCTTGTTCTTGAGAGTTCTATTTTATTTGATTCTGACTGCTCGCCCGCCATGGCTAAGTCCTCTTAATTTCGGAACCACAGTGATGATAGTTCGAAGTCTTGCCGCTGTGAAGACTTGAAGTGGTGCTATTACCATGAATTGCGAAAATTAGGTTGGCATTATCGTAGCCAGATGCATTAATGTGCAATGCCATCAGGTGTATCTGGCAGGCTGGAAAAAAATGAACTGCATAGAGACACAATCTGGCCTGTCTATTTGAGCTTATCCAGTCTTTCCACTAATTTCTTTCCTAGCTGCCGGGCAGAGCCTGGATCTTGTCCTGTTATTAGTTCTCGATCCTCTACGACATTTGGAAGCTGAGGCAATTTTTCATGCAAGTTCATTCCAGCCTGACGCAAGGCGTTTTCGGGAAGAAACTTGAGTTGTGAACTCAGTCCTTCAACCTTCTGGAATATTCCGCCGGGTTCAAGAAGATGGTCTGAAAAATCACTGACTACAGTGCCTTTGTATCCTGCATAGGGCCAGCCAGTTGCTTTAACAGAAGGGTCATGATTTTCAACTCCCTTGACAAATTGCTCGGGTGACTGCAATGTGGATAGAAGCGCTACGGGACCATGGCAAATAGCAGCTGTTGTCTTGTTATTGTTGTGAAAGAAGTTCAGGATTTTGCCAAGATTTGGGTCTTTCCAGAGGTCTTGCATCGGTGCAAGCCCACCAGGAATGAAGACGGCCTTGTACTGGTTTAGGTCGCTGTTTGCGACATCAGAAAGTTTAAGAGGATTATTCCAGTTATCCAATGTTTGAACAAAGTTGAGCATGTTATCAACTTTTTTCTGGCTAAACCCAAACCAAACTGGCAGTTCGGAAGATTTGTCTATAGCGGAAACTTTGCCGGCAGGATCGGCAAAAACCACTTCGTAACCTGCATCATGCAACGCTTTTGTTGGTTCACCAACCTCAGCCAGGTATGCGCCGGTATTGTGCATGTCGCCGTTTGCCAGTTCGATCTTGTCGGCACTACTTAATACAACAAGGATCTTTCCTTTCGATTCATTGGCCGCAGTATTTGACGGTAGTTCGTCATGCCAACGTGCAAGTGCTCCTGATTGTATCTCATGTTGGTTATCGTCTTTGGCTGTCTTGTCTTTGGCCTCGGAGTGATTGATCCGTTCTTGATTTGAAGTCACTTTGCTGGTTCCTCTTTTTATGTTTCGTCGTTTGTACTATGTGACACCGCTCATGTCCTATTTACTTGTATAGCTTGCGATAAGGTTAGCTCTCTCAGCGTGAAAATTGGGTCATTGGCCATCTGTGTTTTATTGCTTCTTGCGCTGTGCTCGATTACACAGGAAGCAAAATTCTGCAGGAGGACTTAGGGGCTTTTTATTGATGGAATGGGTCCGTCAGGGATGCCGATGAGCTCGCATTTAGGTAGTCCTCCTAACCCGAGGGGTGCATATTGCTGGATAGCTGTTGGCAAAGCTTCGTGGTCGTGTCTCACCTGATTAACGGCTTTCACTGCTTCCTCGTATTTTTCAGTGCCCGGCAGCAATTCATTACCCCGCGTCCTTGTTTTGGGATCGTATGGAAATACTGCACCATGCTTGTCTTCAAAACCAGGAAATGGAGAAGTCCATGGCGTATTCTCAACCACGAGGTCCCCATTTGGCAGCTTGGCATATATATTGGCCGATGTCCCAAACCCCTCGCTGAGTGGGAATCCCAAAATGGATCTAGTGCCGTTTTCTACGCGTGCTGCTTGAAATTCACCATTTGCAGCATCGGCACTGCCACGGGACAAATGTTTTTCGACCTGTCCGTCGTGCCAGGTCGTATATTCGTAATTGAAAACACAGTACTGAGGGTGTGCAGGTTTTTCAGTTTCCCGCAAATTTTCGCTAGTCATCAATATTGTCTCCGCGTGTTTCTAAGTCAAAATGAACATTACCAAGTCAATCTTCTCATTGTTGGCAATATCAGCGTGAAAATAGCGTGAGTTGAGAATGCGGAGAATACGCCAATTTTGTATTATCTCCTTTGCTTTTCTGGCGGCTCGTTTTTCGACTAACTAGATTGCTCAGTGCATTACTTTCGCTTTCAAAGATTTGTAGTTCTCGACTGCAGCTATCTTGGCGCGGTCATACATTGGCCATAATTTTGCAGTATTCTTGCACCATGATCCGAAGCAAGAAAGATGAACATCGGAGCATTGTGCCCCTGGTTTTATTGAGGTATTAGTTTGCGTATTATTTTAGTTCTGATTGCAATTCTCTTCTTTACAGAGTGCCTTTCGTGTTCAGGCTATCCAAGTCTTGCAGAAAATGCTAAGACGTACCAGGAGTGCAAATATCTACTCTTCCAGATTTTTACGTCTGACAACTCTAATGCTTACCCATCTGTGCCAATAAAGTATGCTGTTGCGGATATTCTCTCTCGAGTTGGCTCGACTGGAAATGCTCAACACAAGTTAGGCATATGCATCGGTCCACTTTCATTCAATCAAAGTGATCAGCAAGTTAACCACCTGATTGATGAATCGTTTGAAATAGCGACACAAAAAGATTTGGCTATTGCATTTCATATTGATGATCAAATGTTTTGGGACAAAAGCTCTCAAATAACTAACAGCAAAGAAAACTTGGAGTGGAGTGACTGGCATGGTACCTGCAACACTGGACGTCGGTTGGATTGGTCAGAAACACCTATAAAGGCGCCTCCTCAGCTGTGCCTCAACAGCGCTGCTGTGAAAGAGGCAATAAGGAAGCGAGCAACAATAATTGGTACCAGAATAAGAAACCATTTGCAAACATTGCAAAGTCAGCATAAGGAGTACTTGTTTGTCGGCATAATTGCCGGATCGGAAACGATGATAGGAAGAGAATTTAGCTCTGGCAAATCATTAGGCTATCATGCACTAAGTAATCTTGGATTTACACAAGCTCGACCACCTTCAAACCCAAGCAGAGAGCTATGCGATATCATCAGGCAACACATCGAACTCTGGGCTGATCAACTAGCAGCACAAGGAATCCCAAGGGATAAGATATACTCGCATATTGCTTTTACTCCGCAGGGCTTTGAAGGACAGAGCAACTCCGCTTACTTTTCGGGATGTGCTACTCCTGAAATTGCTTTTGACAAGAAGTATCGTGCTGGATTCAGCACATATCCTGAGGTCGGTGCTATTGAAGAGATTGTGTCGCAGGTGAAGAGAAACGGCGCACGTCCCTGGATGTCTGCTGAGGGTACAAATGTGGTTCCTAATGGAAGCAACGGTGAGGCGACCATGGAGTCGTACCTGGCAAAAATGTTCAACAATGGGGCTGTCGGCGTAAACATCTTCTCCTGGGGAATTGGTGGAGAGGCTGAGAAAGACCGAAACATATTTAGGCGCGCAACAGAAAATCAGGAAGCGCTGTCTGCATATCGCAAATTCTTGAGTGGTGCCCGTCTTGAAGTAAAACCGCGTGCTCCATCAATGGTTCAAGCTCTTCGTCTGAAGATTGCCAGTATTCAAAGCGAAATACCATGGTTCCTGCAGCGAACACACAGACAAGATTTGGCTGAGGAGAAAATGAAAAGGCTAGATAGCCTCCTAAAAGGCAACAAACTTGCAGAAGCGAATCAGTTTGCCGATGAAGTATTGCAATTTCTCAGGCAGAAATAGGATGGGCTGATGGTGGAATAATTATATTGATACAGAGTCGAACTTCAAACAGCTACCATTACTTGGGGCAGGTACCTGGACCAAAAATCTGATCGATCGATTTGCGGATGTTGTCGGTGATGGTGTCGAGAGGCAGATCGTTCAGCTCGCGACCAAAAGGCTCGTGCAATTGTTCAACGGTAAGTTCAAGCGCAACGCCAAAATAAACTGCAAGCAGCACAATCGGAATGCTCCAGTATCCGAAATGCGGTGACAGAAGCAGGGGTAATATCAGGTAATAAAAGAGAAGCCAGAGCCAGATGCCCACTCTAAACCAGGCCGAGAGTGGGCTGGTTTTTAAACGTTCGCATCCGCCAACAACATCGACAAAACCCGAAAGCTGATCGTTGAGCAGCCAAAATTTCGTCTCTGAAATTGTGTTGTTGTCGAGCATCTTTTCTGTTTCCCGATGAAGGAGCGAAGCGATGTGCAAGGGAACGTGATTAGATGGTTCGACGTGCTCAACAAGACTGCCGGCAGCCAAATCATATTTGATATCACGCAGGTGGTCCTTCAGGCTGAGCGAAAATTCTCTGAGCAACCGCGCAAATCGTAGTTTGTCGCTTGGGCTGAGGGACACAAACTCGCACAGCTTTATCGAAAAATTACGGGTTTTGTTGACCAGGTCTCCCCACAGCCTGCGACCTTCCCACCAGCGGTCATAAGAACTCTGCGTGCGAAAACCCATGATCAGTCCAATGGCTAGACTCGACATAGACAAGACTTCATTCGGTTCACTGATCCGAATGTTCGGATGTTCCTGCAGGAAGTGGATAACAAGTACCGCGTAAGTCATCAAAGCTAACAATACAGGTAAAAGCGTTTCTGGTTTCACAGCCACGTGCATCACCCAATTGCGCAGCAGCTGGCGAAGGGACCGATCGTCCATTTCTCCAGGGCGATTCGTTCTACTTGTGATTGGGTCGAGTCGTTGTTCTGCCATGGCGCTAATGTATTTGTCAGCCTATGTATGATGCGGTCACGCGTGAGTGGACGCTTTCTCCTTCCTCTTCGTAGTCTGGATCTTTACACTTTCCGTTTTCTGGTCGAACTTTATTGTCACCGAATCGCCTTCCTGCACATCGCGCTTCAGCAGCGCGAATGCCAATCTTTTTTCCATTTCGCTGCGAATCTTGCGTTTGAGTTCGCGTGCACCAGACTCGGGCATAAACCCGACCTCGGCAAGATGATCGATAAGGGTTTCGTCAAACGTAAGCGTCAGTCCCTGGGCGTGAGCCGTGCGGCGCAGTCTTTCGAGCTGAAGATGGACGATATCTTTGATCTGTTCTTTGCTCAGCGGGTGGAAAACGATGATCTCATCAATGCGGTTTACGAATTCAGGTCTGAAATGGTTGTGGACCAACGGCATTACGTCACGCTCCAGTTGCCTATTCGATTTGTGCTCCTTCAAACTTTGCCGGATCAGGTCCGCGCCGATGTTGCTCGTGCATATAATTATCGTGTTCGTGAAGTCCACGAGACGACCTTTGCCATCAGTAAGCCGTCCATCATCAAACAGCTGCAGGAGTACGTTAAGTACTTCGGTGTGTGCTTTCTCGATCTCGTCAAACAGAACCACAGAGTGCGGTTGTCTACGAACTTTTTCGGTCAGCTGGCCGCCCTCATCGTAGCCGACATAACCTGGAGGCGCACCGATCAATCGAGCCGCCGTGTGTTTCTCTGTATACTCACTCATGTCGATGCGCACCATCGCATCTTCATTGCCGAAAACAACTTCCGCCAACGCTTTCGCCAGTTCGGTTTTGCCGACGCCTGTTGGTCCAAGGAACATGAAGGTGGCGATTGGACGGGAGCCTTCACGTAATCCGGCGCGCGCCAGCCGTACAGCATCGCTCACCGCTACAACAGCTTCTTCCTGACCGACCACTCTCTCGTGCAATCTTTTTTCCATCTGCACCAGACGCTTGCGCTCTTCTGTGGTCAACTCCGTTACCGGGACGCCGGTCAATTTGGAGATGATTTCAGCAACGTGCTCAACTTTTACTTCCTCTGAGCCTGAGCCGACGCGTCCCTTCCACTTATTGATGTCTTCCTCGAGTTGATGTTCTTTTTCCCTGGTTTCTTTCTCTAACTCCTTCATTTTGTCGAATTGTTTTCGAGACTTGGCATAATCTTGTTCGCGCTTAAGCTGTCTGATTTGTGCTTCCAGCTCGTGCATTTTTGCTGGACGCGATGTCATTCCTATGCGTACGCGAGCCGCGGCCTGGTCGATCAGATCGATGGCTTTATCCGGAAGGAAGCGGTTGCTTATATAACGGTCGGACAACTCGGCGGCGGCAACGATGGCTTCGTCAGTGACGATCACTTTGTGGTGCGCTTCAAAACTATCGCGAAGACCGCGCAGAATTCTGATCGTTTGCTCGACAGTGGGCTCCGCCACCAGTATGGGCTGGAAGCGTCTTTCCAGAGCCGCATCCTTTTCGATGTGCTTCTGGTACTCGTTTAATGTGGTGGCACCGATCAGGTGCAACTCTCCGCGTGCCAGCGCTGGCTTAAAGGTGTTCGCAATATCGAGACCGCCCTCGTCGCCTTGACCGGCCCCGACAATTGTGTGCAGCTCATCAATGAAAATGATCAGTTTCTCGGAGTGCTGGACAATTTCGTCAAGCACATTTTTGACACGTTCTTCGAATTCTCCCCGATATTTCGAACCGGCGACCATAGAGTTGACGTTCAATTCTACTAGCCTCTTGTCTCGCAGAACCTCAGGCACATCTCCGTTTTTGATGCGCTGCGCAAGTCCTTCTACGATGGCCGTTTTGCCGACGCCTGGTTCACCGATAAGCACAGGATTATTTTTCTTACGACGAGCGAGCACTTCGATCATCGTTTCGATTTCTTCTGACCGTCCGATTACGGGATCAAGTTTCCCTTTCCGGGCAAGGCTCGTCAAGTCGCGGCTGAACTTGTCGAGCTGCGGAGTATCTGAGGGTTCTGAAACCCGTCCTTCCTCAGCTCCCTTGCCAACGACTTTAACTGTTTGCTGACGCAGTGCTTGTGGTGTCAAACCGAACTTACGCAAGATCTGACCGGCGAGACCATCTTCTTCTTCGGATAATCCGATCAGAAGATGCTCTGGACCCACATAGCTGTGCCCCAGGTCTTGAGCGGCACGCAAAGCCAATTGCAGTGCACTCTTGACTCTGGGCGAAATGCCAATTTCACCAGTTTTAGGTTTCGCGCCCTTGCTCAACTGAGGGACGTTCGCGTCAATGTAGCCTTTCAAATCTTGAGTTGATATTTTGAACTGTTTGAGAATCGTCAATACAACTTCGTTGTCCGCCAATTCATACAACAAGTCTTCGGTATCGACTTCACTCTTGCCTCTTTGCGCAGCCTCATTAGCTGCTTTCTGAAGTAGCTCCTTGGCTTGATCGCTAAAATAATCCAGTACGTTAATCGAGTCACCTTCTCTCTTTCGCGTAGGTTCATTTCGACAGTTGAAGTTTCCGAATCTGTCATTAGCATCACCATTGTCTTCTGTCCGATCTTCAAAAAATCTGCCGAGCAGGTTGTCTGAGCCGAATAGCGACTCGAATGGGGAGCGGCGGCTGCTGGCGGCTTGCAAGCGCTGATAATCAAGCTCGCATAGTTCCATTGTCTGTTCGCGCCCGTTTTGCAACACACGAACCCTCAATGTTGCTGGTCTCTGGTGACAGATCTCGCACAGTTTCTCGGCCATGATTTTACCTTCCTGCCGGATAGTCGACTTGTATGATGTGACAACGATGAATGATTGAATCAGAGTTGGTCGCTATGCCTTACACATTACCTGGCGAAGGCCCGGAAATCGGCTTGTCTGAGCTGACCTTTTCCACTGCTGGTATCGCAGCAGATAGCGCAATTATCGCGACACCATTCATAAACAATTCAATACCGACAAAGAGTCCGATTACCCAAAAGGCCGTAACGGGCCAACCCACGGTGATCAGCATTGCCAAAACGATGTTGACGATGCCGCCGAAAAGAAGCCATCCCCAACCCGATTCTTTGCGGTGCTGCACCGCCTTAACACAGCGGATTACGCCGGCGGCGAAAAAATATGCAGCCATTAGCAGGGTCAATCCTAATGCACCGACGATGGGATTGTATAGCACGATTCCGCCTGTAATCAGATAAAGCAGCGACGAGAGCACATTCAATAACATGTTTTCTCGTCCGCGAGCACGGAACGTGTGTATGAGCTGAGCTATCCCTGCCGCAATCAGAATGCAGCCCAAAACTACCACAGTAATGAAATTGGAAAATACTGCAGCAAATGCTGTAATCATCCCTAAAACTACCAGAGTGATTCCCATGAAAAGGAAGACAAACGAATACTGCTCTCCAAGCGGTTCCGCGCCCGGATTTTTCATTGTACTTGTCATTGTTGATTCTCCTGTTGCTCTAGCCTCTGCCGGCCTTAGGTATCACGACAGTGAGCTCGCCATCTTTGAAGGCAGCCTGTGCTTTGGTGGCATCGACTTTTACACCAAGTGGTATTGTTTCTGCAAACTCTTCACGGACGACATCAGCCCGCCGGTTGTCGCCGCCGGCCAGCTTTCCGAAGATTGACACCGCATCGGGCGCAACTGCGATATTCACTTGTTTCTCATTCAGTCCAGGCAGTTTGGCAATCACACGTACGTCTCTTTCAGTTTCTACTGTTTTGGTTTTCGGCAAAAGAGTCATCATTTTCGGGATAACGGTTGCTACTATCGGTAACGGGCTCGGAATAAATGCTGGATCAATAGTGATATTCCTGGCTGAAGGCCCAGCAACACCATCAAAGTTAGTACGTGGCATCGCTCCGGACATCGGCATTGTCGCTACTGCTTTGTCGAATTCACGTTTGTCCTGTGATCCCTTCCACGCAGATCCGGAAAGGAAGCCTACCAGCAGCGAAAGACATACTGCAATCGTTGTTTTTGTACCATCTTTCATCACGTCCTCCTGCTCGAATAACGAGCCAGTTAGCGGGCACCGAATGCAAATTCGGACCCTCGTCAGTCTCTCAGGCCAATTCTTGTGCCCACCACGTTACGTTGTTTGACTTCCCATGGCGTGGTATGCTTTTTGGAATACACTGCGCGCTCGCAATAAGATTCGGAAAACTGCGTTAGGGAATGGTGCCTTAGTGGTGCCTTTCGGAAACTTCCTTACACTTTCTCGGCGAATGCTCGCAACTCATGCTCAGAACTCATGCTCAGAACTCATGCTCAGAACTCATGCTCAGAACGGTCTCATCCTGTTGTATCACTTCGGCGCAAAAGACCTGATTCTCAGGAGTTTAGTTCCCGCAAATTATGAAGTATTTGTGTTCATTTTTGAATAGAGAAACCTGGACTAAATGCGCATCCCGGCTGGGAACAGAAATTTGGTTTGCTTAGCCGACTAACTCTCGAGCGAGCAGCGGCTGCATCCAGAGAAATCGATACTTTATTTTCATTGTTGTCCTCTCTGCCCAATGGAGGGCTTTTCGCCGCGACGGGATCACAGCACTGGATCTGTCCTAACGCGAAATTCACGCAGGCTCTGTAACAATGCATGAACAAAAAATACCATGTTCCTTCCAGGATGATTTGTTGGAGGAACACGAAAGGATTCCCGAGTCTATTTAATAGTCGAAAAAAAAATGGGAGTTTTTATTGACCGTGAAAGAGGCGCAACGTTCTGAGCAGCAGAGAGCCAACGAGACCAGCGGGCGAAGTGAGCACCGGTCCGGCCTGCTGGGTGACTCAGATGCAAAGCCTGGAGATGGAAAAAGGCTGTTTGAACAAACCAAACAGTACACATGCGAAATGGAAAAGAATGGGACCTTGCCCTCATGTCTGATAGGCACCGGGGAGGCTCGGAGTACTGGTTACCGGCAAATTGCCGCAGAATCCCATCAATCTGCCGTTCTTGCCAATCATGGTAACCACACCAAAAATGATGAGGCTATTAGGACGCAAGCTAACTTAGATGGTATGAAGCTACCTGAAAAATTCAGCTCAATGAATTCCGAGCAAGAAAAGCAGTGGTTGAAAAATAGTGATCATGCTGCAAAAGAAGTAGGACTTCAGAACTATCGAGCGGCAGCGAACTGCGGGCGTGGTACCGTCGAACAACTCAGGTCCATGGGATACGTCGTGAAACCAGGAGAGGACCCCGGTTCTGCACAAGACAAACAGAATGTTTGGACAGGAGCCAGGGTCGCAGAAACAGTAGCGAATCAAGCTGGTTTTACAAGAGTGCCTGTAAAAGACATTCCAGGTGGGATGTCTGGTTTACCCGATGGCAGTATCGTAGGCCGTTATCACAACGAGTCGGCATTACAGAGACGCAGGTTCACCATGGACCGGCGCTTTGGTGAAGACCCTGGTGATTCTGACGCCAAATATAATGGTCACACCCCGGAACCGGATGGTCGTTACTATAGATCGAGTTTCGCCGCACTGCCAAATGGAGTTGCCGATGCACTCGTAGGACGTGACAAGGCCGAGGCGCTAAGACGTGAACAAAAGGAGAGTGGGGCGCAGCTGCATCCAGAGATGAACAACGATTCAAGGGACGGCAAGAAGAGTGATTCTACACCAGTTGATTCAAAATCCAATGAATCAGGACCTGGCGATTCTAAATCAAATGAGTCAT
This sequence comes from Obscuribacteraceae bacterium (SeqCode), assembly GCA_044358055.1. Lineage (GTDB taxonomy): Bacteria > Cyanobacteriota > Vampirovibrionia > Obscuribacterales > Obscuribacteraceae > JAIEPM01. Next base: position 53,779 of record JBIKOL010000005.1, on the reverse strand, counting down.
CAATTGATTCCAATCGCGAGAAAACAATACCAGATGAATCTTCTAAGCCCAATGATACAAAATCGAATGATCTCAAGCCAAGCGATAAACGAGAGCCCAGTTCTTTTGAAAAGAATATCGACACTCTGAACAATCCTGCAGCGTCAGCTCCAGATAAGATTCGAGCAGCACAGGATTTAGCTGTTTCTGGACATAAATCATTTGAAGGACATGATGGAAAAAAATATGATATCCAAACCAAGAAATATGGGAATCGAACAGGGGTAGTGGTTAGCACCAGTTCCCACAGTGGTTCTTTTATGCCAATCCTTCGCGGAATAGTCGATGGACATGGCCGTGTCAGCCACCAGCGAGATTCGCACGGTAGAGAAGTGAAGTTTGGCGGCGACAGGATGGCAAAAGAGGATTCGAATGATGCTGTACTAAGCCATGGTGCTGGAGATTAAGACGCTTATTGGAGGAAAAATTATGTCAATAGAACATTTCGACAGGTCATCAGACGAAAAAGGAGAGCAACATTTTCGCTCGGAGGTAAACATAGGATCAGCCGGTGTTGAATCGGGGCTGTCCCACTTTATGCAAGAGAAACAGGAGCACCCATCTCTTCCATCGCTTACTCTTCAAAATGACAATGGTACCGTCTTTTCACTTGCAGCCCTCGCTAATCATGGGGTAGCGTATCAGCAATGTGTGGCGGCTGTTAAACACGCACTCTCCGACCCAACGCAAAACACGAAACACGTTCACAGAAGCGAGCAGTGGATTAGCAATCGCTGCGCTGTTGCTGAGTCCAATCACAATAAGTATATCGATCAGCGTCCTCATCGCAGTTCTGGAACTAGTGCTTCCAGGGATCATAGTGCCGAAGAATATGCAAAGCATCAGGCAGAAGAAAGCAAATACCGCCAAGAAAAAGAAGCTGAGTCTAGAAGAAATCAGCAGCGTTATGAAAGCCAGCGGCAAGACCAACTGGAGCGGCAGCGCAGCTGCCAGAACTACCACGCAAACCCGCATCTAAATATTCCTAAACCACAAGGATGCTTCTGATACCACAGGCTAATTGCCTTTTTTCATACAACAATAAAACATTGATTTTGAGTGAATGTGCAGTCATTTCTGCAAGATTATGCAGTCGTGAATAACTGATATTTCACCTTATCTGAACTAAGTTCTTTTCATGGGAATTAAAACAATTGGCTAAGCAGCTTTGAATTTCGGAGAGGATCGACATGACAGAACTTGACCAGCCCCACAGTTTACGAAGAGAAGGCGCTGCTTCTGGGCATCTCAATTTTTTGTCCATTACAGAGGAGAGAGAGCGCAACGCTAACGGGTTCCCGGAGAATTCTAGCAACTCATCGTTTAGAAAAGCGACCTTTGATCAGAATAAAAGCGATGCAGAGTCAAAAGAAAATGGGGGACTTACAATAGAACAGCTTCACTGGGAAAAGGAAAGCCTTAGAGCAAAATGTGGTAACAGCATGGGGGCAGATCTTAGCTCGCTCTTCGGTCATCCTTCCGAACTAACTGCAGATCTGGGCAAGGGCATTCTAAATGAGATCAGCGAACATCCTGGGAAATTGGCTTTTACCGCCCTATTGGGCATGGGAGCAGCGGCTTTCACGCGAGAACTCCCCAATCTGGGCGTAACAGGCAAAATCGCCTACGGCCTAAATATCGCAGTAGGCTTAGTTGCGGGCAGCGTATTTGGTCTAGATGCTGCTGCAAAGATCGGTAAAGATTACAGAATGCTTGATCAGCTCAAGCAGAATTCAGGTCCTAAGCAATTAGAGAACATGTTGCACGAGGATGTCCAAAAATATGGAAATTCATTGGCGGAGACAAGCGCTGCCCTGCTAGGGGCAAGTTCCATATTTGCTACCAACAAGGCAAGCCTTTATGGATTTACAGAGGCGCGGGCTTCGCGTTTGGTGGACGTTCCTACGGCAATTACTTCGGCCTTTGAGAGCCCCTTAGATTCTAATGCATTGTTGAAAAAGATTTCCGGAAAGGCAGACTAATCAGGTTCCATAATTTTTGAACTAGCGGATCTTGCGTCCAGAATACTATGACTCGACACAGCACACCAATCCAAGACTTGAACAAGGTCGGTGACTCGCTCGAGAAAGGCAATGGGATATTAAGCTCTGCTCCAGTCGCAAAAGTAGAAAGAGACGGTAGCGGAGACGTGACGGCAATAAACTTTACGCCTGGTCTGTTGGACTTTGGCTCAAACTCAAAAAGTGTGCGAATTGGAACTTTAAGTGCGCGCTACGGTCTGGCAAACGACTATTACGTAAGCAGGCAAGGTAATCACGCAGATGTGCGTCGCGAGGTGAAGAAACAACTGTCTGGACACTGAAGGACTAGGCATAGCCTCAATCTCCCAGAGGAGCTGACCTGCTCCGCATCAAGTTTGCGCTTGTCGTGGGGCTGCGAGGTGAAATTGACAAACCGCGCTATTGAGGCGTATGCCAGGGAGCACGCAGGTAAGATGGTGGAGTGAGATCGACTGTTTTTATCGGCCCTCCCTTGAGACGATCAGCGGTGTTGTGGAACGGAACTAAATTGCCGGCGGCATCATGAAGCCCCGGTACAAAGTGGAACGAACCGGCAAAAATTAGCATTTTTGCGCCAGGATTTTCCTTGAGATACTCGTCTATTTTTGCTTGAAATTCAACATCCCTATCAACGTTTTGACCATCTGGATTACCATGAGGTTCGAGGCCGATCACATCCAGACCAGCCTCCTTAATTTTCTCCAGTAATTGCATGGTTTTGGCGCGCCAGAGTTCCTTTGCCTGTCTTTCTGCTGGCTTTTCATCGGCTTTATCTGGCATGACTTTTTTCAAATAGTCCGAGATTTGATTTTGCAACTCGGATGCTTGCTGAGGATCGGATGTCTTGAGCCATTGCTCTACCAGCCTTTGTCCGTCATCATCAAGACCCTCCACTCCTACAGCCTTAACACCGGCATCCTTTAATGCACTCAAGACGTTGCCCAGGCGATCTACAGAAGTAGGATCTATATGATTATCTCCCCAGAATAATACTTGCGCATCTCCGATTTTTTCTTTGAGCCCAGATTTATCCGGCGGGCTCATTTGATCCCAACCTTTGTTTTCTTTTCGGGCTTTTTCCAAGACATCTTCAACTTTAGCTTTGGTTACAGGATCTGGTTCAGTGTCTTCAGGTGGTTCATTTTTTTCTGGAGAGGCGGCAGGTTTTTTTTCTGATACCCCATCATGTTGAGATGAGCTTGTGCTGTCACTAATTGATCCGACAATTGCAAGCGCAGGCAAAAATTTCTCGGCTTTGATTGACTCAGCCGAGTCCTTTCGAATACCGCCAAGCGAATAATCCTTGCTATTTTCAACTTCATTCGAAAACTTTTCGCGAGCATCGTTCTCCGCATCTCTGGTACTATTTTTATCGACTTGAGCTTCCTCTTTCTCTCGAATTACTGCCATCGCCGATTCTCCGTCAATTCAGGATCCTTCGTTGTTCACTGCTTCTTGCTCGCTCCTTCTTGCTCGCTGCTAGTTCTGTGCCGGTGTTTGCTGCAACTGAACGCTTTGTTCAACGAGCGCCAACAATGGATTACGGCACAGTTTGCGTAAGGAGGTGTTCTGCAACTGCCTGATACTACTTAGTCGTCGGTGAGAATTTTGTGAAACGTCTCGACAATTTAAAGACTAGGAGGATTCCTCGTGAGCGGCTTAAGTATTCGTGGCACGAGAGAGATTTTGCGCTCAGAATGGCCGCCTGCGGCAATTATGCAGCAGGCGGCCGATTTCTTGCGAACACTCATCAAACTATAGCTGTCCGGGATACTCAGCACCCGTGCCGGTGTTGCTTGGCGGAATATAAATGTCCGGATCTTCGACGTAAGCATTCGGCGGGCTAGATATATTTTCCTTGCTCGCTTCCTTCTTAATTTCCTTTTCTTGCTTTTTCATGCGCTGCTCATCGCTGTCTTCCATAACGCCACAGATATCACTGCCATCATTGGCTTTAAAGATTCGATTTACTTCTTTTTCTTGATCGCCATTTTCGCAATGCGCACACAATAATATGTTGCCTGATCTCAATGCTTCTTCATAGCGTTTTGCTTCGATTTCAGGAATTCCCAAACCGATCAATGCACCGGCGAGGCCTCCAACAGCAGAGCCAATTCCAAGACCAGCTAACGCAGCCATGATCGGCCCGGCCGCTATGAATGCTCCAAGCCCAGGTATTGCTAACGCTCCTACTCCAGCAAGCCAACCGAGCACACCGCCTACGATACCACCAGTACTTGCGCCGGTAACAGCACCTTCCGGAGATTTTGTCGCGCGCTTAGGCTCAAGACCCCCTTCAGTATTTTCGTCCGGATATAACACCGAGATGTCGCTGTTTGAAAAACCAGCAAGCTTAAGGTCATTCAACATTCTGTCCAGCTGAGCTTCACTTGTACAGATACAATAAATTGCTTTGGCCATGATTTAGTCCCCCATCTCAGTGTATTTCTTTGCCTTTCGTTGACGACAGCTTCCTGTTTAGCACTTCCAGTTGATTAATAACCTTCGAAACTCCGCTCAAACTATGAGCTTTCGCAGCAATCCGCTCTTTCTCGGATAGGCTATTCACTGGCCCACGCAGCGTCACTGAACCATTCTCCGTGATGATTTTTACATTTTGAGCGTTAACAGACATTTTTCGATCTGACATGATTGCTTTTCTGAGGGAGCTCGTGATCGCAATGTCTGAACGTTCGTTTGATTGATTTTGTGCAGTGTAATTCTTTGCAGTCCTGTTCTTTACAGTGTTGTCTTGTGCATTCACTTTCTGGCTAGTAGAACAGGACAAGAGCGCCAGAAAGGAAAGAACGAAAAGTAGTTTTCTCATTGGTATCACCATGTTTTTTATTGAGACAAAAACGTCCGCCTTCTTTAAACGACCGACGTAATTCAATTCTTGATGTTTTTTTCTTCAACAGTGACGTAACATGCTTATTGTTAGTTCTCGATTCTTGAAAATTGTCATCAAATTAAAATCGAGGAGTTCAACTCTTTTGCTGTAAGCTCATGCCGGTACCTGAACATTCGCCTTATCTTGTCTTCGACAAACCATCCTAGAAAGGGTTGGCTTAACCCGGACAGCGGCAATTCGTATTCAATTCTGTCCAGAAGCAGGCATCTTCCATCGTTTATCGGTTCGAATTTGTGGAGATGACGCCAGAATGCAAACGGACCGCTCTTTTGTATGTCCACGAATTGGCGACCTTCAATGAATTCGCAATGGTAAGCGACCCATTTAAGCTTGCATGGTCCTGCGGCGATGCAAAGAACAGCGATGGCTCCATCAACAGGACCGACCGCCGGTTGTACTAGCTCGACAGTCTCCCAGGGCGGAATGAGCTTAGTGAGCGTGTCTTTCTGCCAGTGCCAGCGAAACACCTCATCCGCCGGCGCGTCGAGTACGGTCCGGAATTCTAATATCTGCCGTCGCTTTGCGTTGACCAAGATGCTCATACCTGCAAACCTGCGCATTTTCAATTATGAATCAAGGCAGTGAACAGAAAGTGAACGCGTCCCGATTATGCGCCGCCCTCTCATTGTTAAGGAGCGTCATCGGTCGACGTACGGGGTCGCTCCAGTACTCAGCAACTTGTGATGTCGAGGTGGATCGCCAGCTTTTTAATGAAAGTGCGCTCAATTTGCTTCCTATAATTTCAAGCTAGAGGAAAATGAATGGCTCTGCTTGAAAGCACAGAACGAGGACTTTACTGCGAGGCCGGAGGCTTTTTCGTTGATCCCTGGCTGCCCGTCGAAAAAGCTGTGATCACACACGGTCATGCTGACCACGCAAGAGCTTTATCAAACTCGTATTTATGCACCGCGACATCCGAAAATATTCTGCGCCATAGACTCGGACAAGATGCTCACATAGAAACTCTTCCCTACGGCAAGCAACTGCGCATAAACGACGTAACTTTGTCACTGCATCCAGCTGGGCACATATTGGGATCAGCTCAAGTACGTATTGAACATAAAACCGATGTTTGCGTCATCTCTGGCGACTTTAAGTTAAACGCGGATCCTACCTGCGCAGCATTTGAACCCGTCGAATGTAACACCTTTATCACCGAGTCTACATTCGGCCTGCCGATTTTCACTTGGCCGGATCCTACTCAAGTTATTTCCGACATAAATAACTGGTGGCGTAAAAATAGAGAGAACGCACGAAACAGTTTGCTTCTGTGCTACTCGCTCGGAAAGGCTCAGCGCCTTCTGATGGAACTAGATTCAAGCATCGCGCCCATCTACACCCATGGTGCCGTTGAAGCAATGAACGATGTATACAAAGCCTCCGGGGTGAACCTGCCGGATACAACTTGTCTTACTCATTTGCCCAAAAGTGAATTTCAGGTGGGCGCGTTGATTTTGGCGCCCCCATCGGCTTATGGAACACCGTGGATGCGGAAACTAAACCCGGTGTCAAGCGCTTTTGCGTCAGGCTGGATGCAAGTTCGTGGTATCAAAAGACGAAAGAGCGTTGATAAAGGTTTTGCACTCTCCGACCACAGCGATTGGCCCTCACTTTTAAAAGCGGTAGCCTTGAGTAAGGCTGAAAAAGTTCTTGTAACCCATGGTTACTCGCAAATTTTTGCGCGTTACCTTCGCGAGAATGGCCTACATGCGGATGTTCTGAGTACGCAATACGAAGGCGAAGGCGAAGCGGAAGATGCTCGTGCCGCAGAGCTGGAAAATGCAAGCGAATCCGTGATTGGTTGAGGTGCACGGTGAAAGACTTCACAGCGTTGTTTCAATCTATCGATGATACAACTAAGACTTCCGAAAAAACCGCGGTAATGGCCGACTATTTTGCGCAAACTATCGCAGCGGAAGGCGCATGGGCCGTGTTTTTTCTCACAGGTCGTAAACTCAGACAAATAGTGCCGACTGCCAGGCTGCGCTCCGCCGTGCAAGATCGCACAGCTTATCCAGACTGGTTACTGGTTGAATCCTATGACGCGGTGGGAGACCTTGCCGAAACCATCGCGCTATTGCTTCCGCCGCCGCTTGCCGAGAGTCAATCGCCTCTTAGCACCTGGGTCGAGGAGCGCTTGCTTCCACTGCGCTCGATGAGTGAGCAAGAGCAAGTTGAAAAACTGCTGCAATATTGCGACCAATTGACAGTTCCCGAGCGCCTTGTGTTTAACAAGCTAATTACAGGAAGTTTTCGAGTAGGAGTTTCGCAACAACTGGTGGTTAAAGCACTGAGCGCTGCATCCGGCGTAGACGAGGCTACGATCGCCCATCGCCTCATGGGAGATTGGACACCAAACGCAGCATTTTTCGAGCAGCTCATGCATCCTGAAACAAGTGATGCGGATATAAGTAAGCCTTATCCATTTTACTTAGCCTATCCACTAGAGCAAGAATTGAACAGTCTCGGAGAGATAAGTGATTGGATTGCGGAGTGGAAATGGGACGGAATTCGCTCGCAGTTAATACGGCGACAGGGGAGCTCGTTTATCTGGTCGCGCGGTGAGGAACTCATTAGCGAAAGTTTTCCCGAAATTCTGGAAGCTTCGAAGATGCTGCCGGATGGTACTGTAATTGACGGAGAAATTCTCGCCTGGAAGGATTCAGAAGTAATGCCGTTTCAATTCCTCCAAAAAAGAATAAGCAGAAAAGCATTGAACAAAAAATTGCTAGCAGAAATTCCGGCAGTGATTCTTGCTTATGATCTTCTCGAAAACGGGGGGCAAGATCTTAGACGCGAACCTTTGAGCCGGCGCCGAGAATTGTTGGAGGCGTTACTAGTTAATGGCAATGGAACGCTTCGTATTCCGTCAATTCAAATTTCTCCTCTAGTGCTGAGAGAATCCTGGTCATCACTTCAAAGTGAGCGCGAGAGAAGTCGCGAATTGCAAGTTGAAGGGCTGATGTTGAAACGAGCAGAATCAGTTTATGGAATTGGACGTCGAAAAGGTGACTGGTGGAAATGGAAGATAGATCCGTATTCAATAGACGCAGTATTGGTAGCCGCACAACGTGGGCATGGAAAGCGCGCAAGCCTGTACACCGATTACACATTTGCAGTGTGGCAGAACGGGCGGCTTGTGCCAATTGCAAAGGCTTACTCTGGTCTTACAGATGAAGAAATTCAACAGGTCGATGCATTCGTTCGCAAGAATACTATAGAAAAATTTGGACCTGTTCGAACAGTCAAACCTGAGTTAGTATTCGAAATCTCTTTTGAAGGAATACAAAACTCTTCTCGACATAAGTCAGGACTCGCCGTGCGCTTTCCGCGAATCGCCAGATGGCGCAGCGACAAAAAACCTGAAGAAGCAGATACATTGCAAACGGTCTCTGCGTTAATGCATGTACCCGGCAGTTCTATTGTATAAATTGCTGGCGGATTCTCTATTCTGCAAAGGGAGAGCCTGCCCTTTCATCGAAGCCTGATATTTTGATGTTCACATATTTGTGTCTGATAGCAAGTCTTAATCAGTCATTTGACTGATTAGCAGCACCATTTTTCGGGGAATAATAAAAGTGACACCGTCGGGCGATGGTATTTATGAAATTTCACCAGCAGCTGGCCTTGAGTTTTTGCCTTCTGTCTCTGCACGGCACGGTAGCAGATGCAGCGCCAGAAAATGCCTCAAAATCGGCCGCTACCCCGCAAAGCCTAAGCACAAGTACAAGCGGCAATGGCAATACAAACTTGCACGTGAACCCAAAGTCCGCCAGTTCCGGTTCAACAGTGCTCGATTTGTCCAGCACATTGGCGAATGTATCGGTTCCATTTCTACAGCAACATCAGCTGAGTATTCAGCTCGGTGGAAAGAACTTTGTAGTAAACGGGTCCAGCCTGCTAACCCCTGCAGAGAGCCTTGCAGCCTATCAAGTCTATTCAAGCGGACATCAGAGTATTGTGCTCGGTGATCATGGTGATGCCATTGGGGGAAATTTTATCATCGGGCCGAAGTTCAGCAATTACGCAAGCACCCTGATAATACCGAAAGGTGTCACGGCTGTTGATATGGCCGCTAACGTAAGCCTTTCCGGTAATTTTGTGAACGCGGGAAACTTCTACATTGCTTCCAATAATGCGGTAGTAAGTGCACTCAATATTACAAATCTGTCAAGCGGGCTGCTCAGCTCGATCTTACCCTCGTCCATTTATTCTATGGGTGTTCAACCTGCCCACAGTTTTAGCCTCAATGCAAGCAATAGTATCGCCAATCATGGTGTCATCTCTTCGGCAGGAAATTTAAATATTTTGGCCGGTGTATCGCTCACGAATGCATCTACTCCGCATGCAGGGGTAGTGCCCACAATATCCGCGGCAAACAATCTGAGTATTTTTGCGCAAAACATTATTAACAACGGCGCAATTATTCAATCCACAAACGGAAATGTTAGCTTTGCAAATTATCCGTATTTACCGCAAGCCGGGACTATGCTTCAGCCCATAAATATAAATAATGCAAATGGTTTGATCCAGGCGCTAAATGGCTCGATCAACGTGGGCACTCCGCTAGCCGGCAATAATCTAGATTTATCTGGTGGTAACTGGTATTCAAACAAGCTGAATTTGGATGCTGGTCCCATGGGGGCGATACTTGCGCATGTCGAGCGTATTTCCGGAAGTGTAAACTTGAGCGGTAATTCCGCAGACATCTCGAATTCGGCTGGTAACCTCAATCTTGCTTCTATTAATCTGACGGGCGATCCCATTTTCACCAGCTCTGGAGATTTGACCATCAGCAACTTCAATCCCGGTTTCATGAGCGACTTCATTGCGCTTGCTGGAGGAAATGTAAATGGCGGAGCCGTTACTATTAACACAAATGGGGGACAGATTTTTATTTCCGCCGGCTACCAGTTTACTCCAGGCGGAGCCCCCCCGCCTCCGGGAGGCAGCGTCAATCCGTGCTCTAACTGTACTGGTCTATTTTCTACTAACACAAGTGTTGTCACCACAAGCGGTGCCTCGGTAAATCTTTCTGGGTCTAGTCTGCAAACAAGCAGCTTAACAGACGCCGGCAGTGTTACCGTGCAGGCACCGGGCGCAATCAATGTGGGAAGCATCAGCACTACAGGGGCGGATGCGACAGTGTCGGGGTTACGCGGGGGCAATGGCGGCAGTGTTCAAATAAAGGCCGGCGGAGCTGTAAATACGGGAGCAATTAACAGCTTCGGCGGAACTGGTCTAAGCCTCAATGCCAATGATATGACCATGAACGCCGGAGCTGGTGGAGTGGGTGGGGCAGTAACAATCAATTCTGCGGTCAGCTCGATTACGACTGGTAACATAAACAGTTCTGGCGGGGCCGGCGGAGGTGCGGGCTTCTTCACTGGCGGAGCCGGCGGTGCCGCCGGGAGCATAACGCTGAGTGCCGCACAGCTGGTGCAATCAGGCTCACTCATAGCCACTGGTGGTGGTGCTGGTGGAAGTAACAATATAGGCTGTGATTCTTGTATTGGCGGAAACGGTGCCGGCATTTATGCACAGGCAGGTGCTGCAATAACTATTGCCGGTTTAGTTAATTCATCAGGCGGTGGCGGCGGCGGCTCCGGTTTTCGCAATGGTGGCGCTGGTGGTGCCGCTGGGGCGGTGTCGCTTAGCACTCCCTCATTCTTGTCTATCTCAGGGCCGGTTTTGGCGTCAGGAGGAGGTGGCGGTGGTCCCTCCGATGCGCACGGAAAATACAGTGGCTCGGGCGGAGGAAGTTTCGGCGGCGGAGGCGGAGGATCAACAGGTCCTTACGGTGGAGGTGGCGGCGGTGGATTGTTTGGCGGCGGCGGCCCAGGGTTCGGTGCTGCAGGCGGCGGTAGCAGTGTGGCTGGAGGCGCTGCCGGCCCCATGGATGGCAATCCTATTAATGGCACATATAATGCTGGGACGCCAGGTTTAGCTGGAATGGGCGGCGCGTCAGGAGCGACAAACACGCCCTCCTATGGTCCAGCTCCATCTACGCCCGGAGGCAATTTCGGCCTGGGGGGACCCAGCCCCGTCGGTTCCACCGTCAACGGGGGGAACGTTGGTCAGGCTGGAGGAACTGGATCTGATGGCACATCTGGTGGCACTGGGAATGCCAATGCGGTCATTTTGCAAGGTCTAACCATTAGTATTAACAATAAGATCGGTCAAATAAACGGTGGTTCGGCCGGTTTCTCGGGGTCTCCCTTCGCGAGCAATTCAATTAATGCTTCAGGACCAGGAGGCGCTGTGTCTATAACTACCACGGGGGTCGGATCTTCATTTACTGTGGGTTCGGTGCCTAACGGCTCAAGCGGGAGCATAGTCGCCACAAGCGGAATCGTTATTAACAGAATTTCTGCAGGCAGCTTCGTCTCTAGTGGAACATTTCCAGCGCAAAGTTCATCTTCTCTTTCCTCTTCAAGCTCAATAACAACAACTACTACAGCCGGCAATGCACCTTTGTTTCTTGCAGCATTTCCTGGGAACTTCATTGCCGGAACTACCATAATCGAAACAGATCAAACACCAGTCAATACGAAGGACTCCCCGATCGCAGGTATCGACGTAGACGAATTGATGTTTCTAATGAGAGCAGAGCGCCTGGCCACCACAGGGGCGCCACCTCAGCAAGTGGCTATGTTCTTCGGCAAGGATTTTGGCGCTGATCAGCTTAAGGACCTTTCCAGGCAAGGGCTCAACCTTGGGTCATGCGCCCAGCTAAATAAGCTGTTGCTCAAAAATGGAGTTTTGTTTGCTGCTCCAGCAGGTGATATCGTCATCGCGACCGAGGTTGGCGATTTGTACATATCCGCCGGAGCCATTGTCGTTGGGATGAAAACTGATAACGCTCTTGCCATATACGACTTGCACGATGAGCATCGCAAAAGCGTAATTTTTGTCTTAAATGGAAAGTCAATCGGGCTTTTACCTGGTGATCAACTAGTGCTTGCGCCAAACCAAAAACAAGGTTTCTTGGAGATCAATCCGGGATTTAAAATTGGTTATCGCAGCCTCAGGCAATTTACAGTGCAAAATCACAAGCAAATGTTTCTTGCTGAGTTCCCTATCGTCAGCCTGTTGGTTGAACTAATTAAGTGCAGAAATCGCTCGACAAATATTGAAAGTGCGTTTGAACGGGCAAAGAGAAAAATATTGCTTACTGCAGCCGCATTACAAATGAGCACTTCGGGTCATGGCAGTTACAGTAGTATATTTGTTGGCGAACATAAACGCTAATTGATCTTTGTGTTGGGCGTACTTTTAATAGTCGACAAAAAAATAAAAACCCGATGGTGGTTAAGACTACCAGAGGAAAAAACGAGATGTCTATTAACGCACAGAGACAATTGTTGAATTGTTCTCTTGCAACTTAGGAGTATCTTTATCCGGAGCGCTTGCAGATGGCGTCACGCCAACACCCTTCCACGCATTTCTCAGCTTCACCACATCTTTTTCATAGCCAAGCTCCTTAGCCGCTTCCACTGTGTGGTGAGCAAATTGTGCAAAGGATGGATTTTGCCCCGCTAGAGCGCGTGCCTTGTACCAGATTTGTCCTGGCTCTTCCCATGCATAGCCGCCAATACTTCTCGCGAATGTTGCAAACGCTTTGTTGGGAATTCCAGAGTTGTAGTGGACGCCACCATTGTCGCTCGATGTTTTAATGTAATCTTTCATGTGAGCGGGTTGCGGGTCTTTTCCTACTTTCGGATCATCATAGGCAGTGCCAGGATTTAGCATGTCGCGCAGTGCCCGCCCTTTTATGTCCTTTTTCCAAATCCCCTCACCTGACAACCAGCTTGCCTGCATAGCAGCTTGATGTTTGGAATGTTGAACTATCAAAGCGCCAAATATGTCTGAAAGGCTCTCGTTCAGGGCGCCTGCCTGCCCATAATATTTCAAGTTGGTATCCTTCTCCGTCACCCCGTGGGTAACTTCGTGTCCTGCAATATCAAGCAAAACAAAAGTCCTAAATGGGCTTGACGCGCCGGGGCGACCGTAGGTTACCTGAACGCCGTCCCAAAATGCGTTGCTGAATTCTTTCGAGAAGTTGACCGTAGAGATCATCTTCATGCCTTTATCGTCGATTGAATTTCGAGCAAAGACATCTTTATAGAAGCTGCGAATCTGGAGAGAGAATTCATAGCAGGAGTCGACTTCTTTGTCGCCGGCAGGTTTGTCACCTTCGAAGCGGGCCTTTTCTCCTGGTCGTTTATCCTCTCCTTTTGCGTCGTAAATTTCGATTTTTGCTTTCGCACTTTTTGCGCTGACAGGCAAAGGTCTAAATCCTGTTTTTTCAATTTTTGCAGTTTCATTAATTGTGGCAACGATGTATGGATCGTCGTGAGTTCTGATTCTTAACTCTTCCAGCAAGTAAGGCGGAATAAATGGCGGCAGTTTGTCGCTCAAAACTGTGGCAGGGCTCACTGGCAAATCAGCAGGCTGGAAAGAGGGCTGACTCTGGTACTGGCAATCGCGCCGAGCAAACAGCCAACTGGCAGCACAGCAGGATACTGTGAGGCCAAGGAAGATGGCTACTAACGCCGCAGGCAAAGGTACGTTTTTCACCATGGTAGTTGCCTCTGAAAATTGCTGCTCCCAGCATATCATTCCCCGACAGCTTGTTGCTGAAGCAAAGATGCCTCGATTTCCCTGAGCGCTTTTAATCAGGGCCGTTATAAGAGTTTCTCGTTAAAGCATCTGGCAGGCAGACCAGAATCGCAAGTTGCCTACCTACGTTCACTTCGAAATCACAAAAATACCATATCGTTTTATGTGAGGTCAGAAGTCAGGACAGCATGAGTTGACAGTTTATTTCGCTCCCATCGCCAGATTATTCGGAGACCTTGTGGTCTCTCTGCCTCCGCTGCAGCGCTTGATCGCGTCAAGCAGCGACGATGTATGCCTTGTGCTTCGCTCGACTGCACAACAAGGTCTAGCCGAGCGCATACCAGGACTGGCCGCCTCAATTTCTGAGCCTGATTTTCTTCGCTCGCCTGAATTTCAGAGTGAACGACTATATAATCTGCGCGCTCATCCACTTCAAACAGATTTTGTCTGGGGTTCGAAAGAGTTTTTTGCAAAATACCCCAATTATGGAATCCGCGAGGTCATTCGCCGGATATGCGACGATTTCCGAATAGACGACGGGCAGAATAGCCTGGAACCACTCCAGTATAAATTCGACAAGAGATTTCAAGAAAAAATTGTGCTCATTCCGGGGAGCACTGCGCCCATAAAGAATTGGCCGCAATCATATTGGCTGGAGTTACATCAGAAACTTAAGCAATTGGGTAAAGAATCGGTCTTAATTGGAGAGATGAAAGAGAACTCCCAACTGAAACACTTGTGCGAACAAGGTGTTCCCTGGATTCAGACGCCTACAATTATTGACGCGCTCGATGCGATAAGCTCCTGTGCAGGAGTCGTCTCTGTTGATACCGGCTTGATGCATCTGGCTGTTCATCAAGGTATCAGCACGGTCGCGCTGTTTCGCGAATATAGCTTCTTCGCTCGCGATTATTCTCACGCAAAGAACATTATTGCGCCTGCATGCCAGGACAATTGTCTTGAAGGGCAGTTTGATTTCGTACCTAACGCAAATCTGTTTTTTCCTGATTGGAAATCAGATGATTCATTTAATGTTTGGAGTAACATGCGCTGCAAGCAAGAAGAACGAGGGTGTATGTCGAAGATAAGTGTGGACGCTGTTATGAACGCTTTAGTTGAGCAAGGTATTTTATACGAGCCCAGTGGCAAATTCTAGCTGCATAGTTCGGCGGAGTCATGGCTAATTAGCTATCGCCACTTTGCGTGGCTAACAAAGATGGTGCTAGATCATCTCTGCTTCTTCAAGTAGACCAAGTAATCTGTCATAATCAGAAAATTCGAGAAATTCGCCCGTCTCCGCGGAAGCAGGAAGATATTCCCAGGTATCAAATGTGGTGCTAAAACGGGGATTCGCGTTTCTGTCGAACTGAGGCTTCTCATCCGCCACCTTCAAAATATGAGTGAATATCGGGTAACAGTGAGCCGCTGGTCTGTAGTACACTTCGCAAACACCATATATGGCTATCGTCTTGATTTGCTGCTGAACCGCGATATGCATCAGACCTGTGTCGACGGAAATAACTCCCCTGCAGCTGCTAATCAAATTGATGGCTTCTTGAAGATCAGCTGTTTCTAAATGAGCGATATCGTGCATTAGTTCTTGCAGCGGTTGCTCATCTGTCTTGCCCAGTAGAATGGTCTGGATGCCTCTGTTTCTAAGCCTTGCGTTGACGTTCAGCCAGAAATCCGCCGCTAGCTTCTTGCTCTTCATTGTCGTGCCGGGTACAAGAATTATCTTGTTCTCGGAGCGCTTATCGGGGGAGAAGTGCAGGGGCTTTATTTCATTATGATTTGCCTGGATATGATGAAGCTTACAAATGTCCTGCAAGATCTGGGAGATCCGCAGTTCTGGGAAGCGAGCTTTGAACTCCGGGCTGAACCAATCGTGCGAGGTTTGCCAATGGTGCTCACGTAGATTGACGACTCTGTCTTCGGGCTGCTGAATACTCTTCAAATGAGGTTCTTCAATTTCACCGGCAGCTCCTTCAAGAAGCCTGGAAAGCCCGGATTGCCGTGGCCCGCGCGCCACCAAAAACACTGCATCATCGCAGTTTTTTACTAACCATTCAAAAGCCGGCTTGCATACAAGAATGTCTCCGATTCCGCTGCCAATGGGCATGAAATAAACTGTCAAATGCTTGAGCCTCTGTTGCTGTGGCGCTGTCATCTACTTAAATATAGTATCTTAGATACACCGTTAATATAGTATCTTAGATACTACCGTTGCTCCACTTGCTTTATCGAGTTCTCAAACAAATTGCGCAAAACAGATTTGTTTTGTTTGAGCTTTTCGACGCAGTCCAATCCGAATTTGAAAGACTCTAATGCCTTTCTTTTATCATTTATGCTGTCGTAATATTTAGCAATCGAGTGCCACGCAAGTGCGTGATTCTCATTCTCGGGATTTGCATCGTGTCTGACGTTCATTTCTAAACCATGGATTAGCTCAAATGATTCCTTCTTTTGGCCAGAGAGCCATAGAGCCGTGGCCAGGTTTGCTCTAGCTTCTGCGGAGGCCAATCCTAATTCTGACGTTTGCGCCAAACTGCGTGCAGTAGTCAAATATTTGATCGCTTTCTCCAATGAGTGCTTGTCCATTCTTCGTATGTATATTTTTCCCAAATAGCAATAATCGAGGTAACGCGACATCTGCGATGAGGGCAAAGAATTGTGAATGAGACTTGAGTATTCTGTTGAAGATGCGGGTGTCGTTTCATTTTCCAGCAAATCTAATGAACGTTGTGCGTACTGTTCCAGGAGCTTAGCAAAATTCTGTGAAGATGAATGGAACTCCTCCCACAATCTGAAGTAATACATTGCCATGAGTGAATAACATCGTCCGGTAAGGGCTGTTTCCTGTCCATTTTGAAGTGAGTAAATTATCGCTTGTTTCTGCGCCGCTATGGCATTCTTGACCTGGCCAAGTACAATCTCAAAGTCTGCTTTACTAACATAAGAAGCAAATTTTATTTCAGGCTTATCAGTTTCAATTATCAGCTTATTCACACTCTCAATAATTTCTAGCCGTTCTTGCTTTGAGGGGCTGGTGTGGAATTTCGTAATCGCAAGCTCAAGCATTCTTCTTGCTTTTTCATCGTCAGCTATGTTGCCTTGCACTTGCGGTAATTTTTGTACTTTTAGATTGGATTCTAGTTTTCTCAAATTTTGATCAATGTGGGCGTTGAAGTAAAATTCAACTGCGAACAGGCAACAGAAAAACCCCAAGATCGAAAAATCATCTTTTCCCCAAACTGATATTCGATTACTTGTATGATCCAAGACTCGTTCTGTCGAGACATTTTCAACAGAGCTGTTCTCTTCCGGCGTTGAATCTGCCCCTAGCTCTGGAGTTTCTCTTGTGATTAAGCCCGGCTTGAATGGCAGCACAAACCAGAAGGTAGATCCAGAGTTTTCTTTGCTGCTTACTCCTATTTGTCCACCATGCGCCTCGACGATCATTTTGCAAATCGCTAAACCCATGCCGTAACCATTTTTCTTTTCAGCCGCTTCGCCCTGGACGAAGCGATCGAATACTTTTGCCTGATCTTCTGAGCTAAGTCCAGGTCCTGCATCTTTTACTGAAAATCGTGCTAGCTCGCCATTCTCATTTTCTGCACGAAGCTCAATGGTACTGTTCTTGGGAGAGAACTTTATTGCATTGCTCAGCAGGTTGATTAATACCTGCACAAGTTTTGGCTTATCTGCAGGAATTTTTATCGAGTCCGTGTTTCGTTCTACAAGAATTCCCTTAAAAGTAATGAATTCTTGCAATGATTCAATCGCTTCTTTGATCAAGTTGTCTGAATCGCAGAGCTCGATTTCTAAATTCATCTTATTGCAATTTCGTTTTCCAGTTTGCTCGAGCAAGGAAATAATTTGCAGGGTTCTATCTATATTTTTCGTAAATTGCTCTGCATGATTTAGCGCTCGCTCGGGAAGCTTCGTTCTGCTCGTTCTTACTAATTCGAGCATCTCAATTTTAAGCTGTTGCAACGGCATTACTAGCCTGCCTACGAGCTCCTGAGTTAAGTTCTCTCTTCTTCTAAAATTTGAGTCAATCTCTTCCTTCGTTCTTGCCAAAATAGTATTCAACTTGCTTAATTCGTCATGTCCGCTCACTGGAGCAAACTGCAAATCCTGTTTTATCATAGTCTTTGCGTTCAGCCTTAGATTGTACAGGCGCATCTGAACATCACTTTTAAACCAATGCAAAAGCGCAACAGAAATAATGATATTGCCGACAATTCCCCAGGAGAAAAGGGTGCTAGTCTCATCGCTTTCTCTGATAATTTCCGCTTCTCGTTTTTCGAGCCTGGCTGCCTCAATTTGGCTGAGTTCGAAGAAGTCTTTACGGAGAACTCTAAGAGGTGGTAGTGAAGCTCTCAATTGATCTAGCTTAGCCTTAACCCCATCACTACCCCCAGCTGATTTCTCAAGATCCGTTTGCCTCACCAGAGACATTTGCGTCTTGAAGACATTCTCGGACTCATGGGCGAGTTTTTGCCATTCATCTTTCGAGCTGCTTATTCGGGCCAGCTCATCCAGTCTGGATCTGATGCTTAAGAGACTGAGCTCGAAGTCGCTATGTAGATCGCTATTTCCGGTGAACAAATATGATGCATACGAGCTTACTGCAGAAATGAAGTCCAATTTGGATAGTTGGAAGTTTGTCATCCATTCGGACAAACCTCTGGCTTCGTTTACAACGTTCAGCTTTCTGTTGATTTCTAGATTGACAATCCCTAGAAATGCAATTTGAACGAACAGTGGTATCAGGAGGAGTAGCAACCCTTTAGGGAGCAAGTTCAATCGAATCCATTTATTTTCTGTTATTACCCTTGCGCTTGTCTCCGGCTTTGGAGTCATTTCGGATTCTTGAAGTAGTTTTTCCTTTTGCCGTTCTAACAAATCTCCAACAAAAGCCAATTCTGCTTCTACTCTTTTTGTAAACTTAGTCAACTTTGCTTCGGCTTCGTCATAATGCTCGGATACTATCGCTTCAATTGAGCGCAGGTTTACCAGCGAGGCTGTGAGCGGAGAGCGAACGTCATGAGCCACCATTGAAACCGTCATTTCATACAGATCGCTTGATTCGATCAAGTCTTGATGAATCGATTTGAGGGAATTATTCAAGGACGTGATTTCATCATTCCCCTCTAGCTCAGATAAGGCCGATTTCTGCATGCCAATGCTAGCGGCATTTTTCATGAGAATTTGCAGTCGGGCAACAAAGGTTCGAAAAGCTAAACCAAGCGCTGTAATTGCGATCAAAACATCGATGCCGGCAACAATTACGGCTAGAGTTTTCTGCTCCTTTACTCTTTTGTCTCCTGTCTTGCGCAAGCGCAGCTCATCTTGCCATTCTGATAAAATGCGGTCGCGCATTGAAATGGCAGCTGCTTTGCTCGACAATAAACGGTCAATGCTCAGAAGATCCGTAACAAAAGGATTCCCCTCAATATCTCCCGCTGCTTCCGGCTTTTCATTTCCATTAATTGTTTTCTGCTTTGTACTTGCGGGCTGGGTTCCTAGTGCAAGCATTTCGTTGCCCAGGTCGGACGAGTTTGAAGATATCAGACACAACTGGCGGACACTGGCACATCGTTGATCCTCCAGCACTAATATTCTTTCTGCCTGCAGCGATGCGTCCTTTAGTATCAGCAGAGTTAGTGTGAAAACCATCAAAGGCAGCAAAACCAGAACCAGGATGGACTGTGACAGCCTGGGTTTTACGCGCTCAGTGCTTGTTTCAATCAGGTGCATGAATGCATCCGTTTTGAGCTTGTTTCTCGCCTGCTTTTCCTATACCCGTAACCACGTCCTGGAATGCTCGATCTATAGGTTTGCAGGGAATGCAATCCTTAGATGTCATTCGATGTCGCCCCTTATTTGATTTGTTGCACTGGCACGCTAAGATGTTATCGGTCCGAAAGGAGTTCTTGTGACTGCAGTTCTACTAGTTGAAGACGATCTTGTCGCTTGCAAAACTATTACCGAATGGTTGCAAGCTGCAGGCCTGGAGATTGATTTTGCAAACTCAGGTGAAGAAGCTCTCGAAATATTAAGACAGAGAAGCTTTGATGTCCTGGTTCTAGATTGGGAGTTGCCTGGAATTAGCGGATTTGAAATTCTTACTTCCTTTCGGAGAAGCGGCGGAAAGACGCCCGTTATTTTCCTGACAGGACGCAGTTCAATTCTTGATAAGCTTGCGGTATTTGATTTGGGCGCCGACGATTATCTGGTCAAACCTTGCAATCCGCAGGAACTTGTGGTGAGAATTCGCGCCAAGGCAAAAAGGGCAAGTTCGATGGTTCCGTCAATTATCGAATTGGGAGTCGTAAAGCTTGATACCACTGTAGGAACCGTCGTGATTAATAGCAAGAAGGTCCGGCTGTCTAAAACAGAGTATTTAGTTTTAGAACATCTTATGCGCCACCAGGACCGTGTTTTTAGTGCAAAAGATCTACTTGATTCTGTCTGGTTATCAGATTCTGATGCGACGGAAAATTCTGTCCGGCAGCTTGTCTATTCGCTGCGTCAAAAATTGGAAAAAGAAGGCGTTGCCACACTGCTGCGCAAACTTCCTGGCGGCGGTTATACAGTGGATAGCAGCTACACACAAGGTTAAGTGGAACAGCAGCTACCTTAGCGGGAGAGACAGTATAAAGGAAGCGGATTGATTAGCAAAAACCGCACAGAGGTAATGCGTTTTTCACG
This sequence comes from Obscuribacteraceae bacterium (SeqCode), assembly GCA_044358055.1. Taxonomy (GTDB): domain Bacteria; phylum Cyanobacteriota; class Vampirovibrionia; order Obscuribacterales; family Obscuribacteraceae; genus JAIEPM01. The sequence continues at coordinate 33,469 of JBIKOL010000005.1, read as the reverse complement.
CATGCTAAGTGAAACTTTTGAATCAAGGCTTGGGTTGCGCTACCACCATAGTCGAGGAGATCTTTAGAATGAGTAATGATGCAGGTCATGATCTGGTAGGCAAGCGGGAGCTAGCCGCTACAGCGCAACACGAAGAGGCTCACAGCAGGCTACTTAATGATGCGGTTTCATCTAGCCCTGGTATTTCGCCCAAGGCTGAACAGGATGACAAAGTATGGATTTGCTACCAGCCTCCCAGTGGACAATACATCGAGAAAAACGACCTGGCTGCTGTGACCAGGCAGCTGAATCTTGTGATGACCGATTTAGCAAAAGACATATCAAAAGCCAATTCTGGAGCAGCGATTGAAGTGACCGGGGCGCTGCAGAGCAACTATGAAAACACCTACTGTCGCGGAGCAGGAGCTCGGCCTCACGAGGTTGCGATTGGACAGGGCAAGAGCGATGGGCCGCTTAAACTCCCCGATGAGAAAGCACTCGGCGAACCTCTCGGAAAACTAGTTGAAGCATACAAAAACGCACTCAAAGGTGACCCTATCAGCGACCTGCACATAGCTGCTGAGCTTTCTGTGCACAGACACGACAAGGATAATAAGGATGAAACCTTGAAGACATATTCTGTCTCAACGGACATTCCTCAAACTGAAAAATAAGATTGATTAGCGGTCAACTAAACAGGCGAATTTAATTGTAGTTTCGCTGTGTTTGGCCACACTATTGAGTTGATTTCAGAATTATTGCGCGGTCAAAATACAGAGCGAATTTAATTGTATTTTTCGCTCTGTTTGGCACGCTATTGAGTTTGATTTCAGAATTTATCGCGGCTGAGCCGGCTTCGGAAAACCAATTCTTGGGAGTCGAACTCCTGCAGCTAAATACAGATATACGCTAATACGAAATTCACACGCGCTCATTAAAAATATCTGTGTTCGGCGATGAGTTTGGAGGTTCCCATGGTTAGAGATGCTCAACATGGCTCGGTAGATAAAAAAGACGCACACAAAGAAGGCGATGCTCAACATGTAGAGAAAGCTGAACAAGGCACAGCTGCTCTGCGGGCAGAAGCGTGGAGTGGAAAGGAAATTCCACAAGAGGCAAAGAGCTCCTCATCGAGTAATGCGAATACAGGCGTCTTGATCATCGATAACGCTGCTGGCGAGCGTCATTCACCCAAAGGTGAAGAATTGAATAAACTGCCTGCTGAACAGCGACAGGGGCTGGTTAATAAGATGATGGAAGAGTTTCCCACTGGTGGCTCACAAAAAAGAATTCTATCCTGGCTGGGTCAACTCTCTTCTGCTAGCGAAAAAGGTGATATTCAATTCGATCCGCAAGCCGTTTTGAAACATCTTGGAGATGCCGGATACAAATCATCACTTACAACACTTGATCCTGGTAATAACCATGGACAGATGGGCTCGTGGATTATTTCAAGTGCGATGAAAAATCTTGAGGCAAGAGGTCAACTTCCTCAAGGCTTAGGATCTGTTATCGATGAGCATCTGAATCCATCTCAGACAGCAGATACTAAGGAAAGAACTGGACTGGCTGATTCTGACCCAGAGCGAAAATCTGAAGAAAAAGCAACGCCGACAAGTGCCAGCACGGAGCCTTCCATTTCCATAATCGAAAAGGTTAGTGGTCCTAAGGGAGGAATCTTCGACTTAACTAAGAGCGCCGACGGCAACTACAAAATGGAGGTACGGGGAGGGACTGTGTTTGACTCTGCCGCGCTTGCAGCGATTGAACAAGCCACTCAGCGAAAAGCCGAAGTAAGTTTCAGATTTAACGGTGCAGAACTGAAGGCAAATTCTAAATCGAGCCTTGATCAACTCTCTGCTCAATATGACGGTGAATTACGCCGCAAAGCCGAAGAATATCGTAAGTCTCCGGAAGGCATTCAGGCTGAAAAAGAAGAGGCGGAAAGAATGCAAGTTGAGAAAGCTAAGAAATCAACTCTGGAGGCGCAGTATGGCAAGTTCTCTGATCGTCCGGACATTGATAAAGTTCAATTCACACCAGCAAATCAAGAAGGATTGAAGGGGTTGATAAACAAGGCCGACACCGGTCGACTAACTGGTTACGGAAAGGATTTGGATTACCGAATAATCAATCATGTCAACGTGGTGAATGCTGAGTTGCAAAAAATAGCGGACAAAGATGGAGCGAATGCCCTGACTGCCGATGTGGTTAACAAAGTGTTCGCTGATACTGACGTAATCGGCCACTCAGGTGCTTCTGCTTCGGCTGCAGAAAGTTATATTATGGCAACTGCCCGTGAAGATGTCGGTAGAGCGGTCTACAAGGCTCTAGAGCCAAACGCAAAAACTTCATACGAAGATTTTGTTGCGGGTTTCGACAAGCATTTCGGAGGCTCAAGAACATTCGAAACGCCAAGCAATGTTTCGGAATCGCTTCGTCCTGAAACTGTTCACGGTCCATATGGTCGCTATGAAATCACTCGTCAGCCCGATGGATCCTACAAAATGGATACGGGAAATAATTATCACCTGGAAGATGCCTCTGTAGAGGCAATCAAACAGGCTGGCGCTCGTAATGCTGAAGTTAGCTTTGACTTTAATGGCATAAATGTGAAAGCCAATGCTAAGTCTACAGTAGCTGAAATGGTTAAGTCTTATGACGACGAGACGGATCGCCAGTGGAAGGCTTATCAGGAATCCCCAGCCGGCAAAAAGGCCGCTCAAGAGCAAGCAGAGCGCCAAGCAAAAGAGGATGCTCAGCGAACTAAGCTGGAATCCGAATACGGCAAGTTCATGGATAGGCCCGAGATTGATAATCTCAAATTTACACCAAGAAATCCTGAGGCTCTTGCTTCACTGGTCAAAGCTGCCGATACTGGTGATTTGACTGGATATGGGAAGGAACTCGACTATGGCATCATCAACCACGCCAAAGTACTTGCTTCCGAGTTGCAAAAAGTCGCTGATAAAGATGGCGCATCTGCACTTACGCCAGAAATAGTAAGGCGAGTATTCAATGAAACAGATGTTGTGGGCCATTCCGGATTCTCTGCTGGCATCACTAAGCGATTTGCAATAGCTTCTGCACGTGAAGACGTGGGTAGAGCAATGTTGAAAGCTTTCGATCGTCAGGGTAAAGCAAGTTACGAAAATCTTGTCCAGGGATTTGATAGCAAATTCGGTGGCATGAAGGCCACAACAAGCGAGCTTATCCTTAGTCCTCAAGGTGACCGCTTCAAGATGACCCAGCAAGCAGACGGCAGTTTCAAAATGGAAGTAACTGCTGGGGCCAATTTTAAGGATGGAGCTGCCGCCGCTATCGAGCAAGCGACTGCGCGTAGTGCTGAAGTTGGTTTTGATTTCAACGGTGTAACGATGAAAGCACGCGAAGGCTCCACTGTTGACGGAATGACCAAAGAATACTTAGCCGAGCAGCAACGCAGGGCAGAGGAGTACAGAAACTCACCTGAAGGCAAGGCCGCTGCAGAAAGACGTGTTCGTGAAGCTGCAGAAAAGCAAACCAAAGTTGATGAAATGATCAAATCACTTCCAGAAGTCTTAAAAGCAGACGATGCTAACAAGCCAAACGGTAAAGTACTCAACTGGCTTGAGAAATTTGGCGATGCTAACGATGATTATCGCGTCAAGCTGACTGCGGAGCAAGCTAAAGATCTGGCAAGACAATTTGAGGAAGCCGGCTGGAAAGCACATGCTCGTGTAGGTGATCCTGCAGCAAAAACCGACCTTACCGCCTTCCGCCAGTGGGGAGTAGGGCAGGCCGTTGCTCAGCTCCAGGACGGCGAGAAAATAAGTTCAAACATGACCAGCCTCATTGCCGACGGTCACAACAAGCTCTTGCGCGAGGACGCTTCTAGAGATGCCGTAATCGCAGCGGGTAGAGAAACTGCCTATCTTGGGAAAGGCGAATCTTCGGCAAAGCCTGAAAGCGACTCTGCAAATATTTCCAATAGAACTGATGTCTACGCCCCACTTGATCCAGGTAAGCCGGGCTTCCAGGTCGCAAATGAGACAACCTGGCGCAGCCTGGTGGAGAAATCCGCTGCTGGCAATGGTCTCACTGGTTTCGGGGCGGATATGGATAACGCCATGTTGAGGCACGTGGCTGATGCTAATGCGTTGCTTGAGAAAGCCGCCGATGCTGCTAAAAATGGCGGACCGAAACTCAGCTGGCAGAGCATGGAAAAGGCCTTAACTGACACTGATCGACTTGGTGATTCAGGTGCTTCTCACTCCTTTGCACGAGCCCTGGTGATTGCCACCGCCAGGGAAGATGTCGGAAGAGCCTATTACGAAGCACTGCGCAGTAAATCATCCGATCGGGAATTGAAGAAGCAATCCTATGAAGATTACGTGAAATCATTTAACCGTGCTCATGGTGGCGCTGACGCTTCCGGATTGAGTTCTATCGCTAAAGCGGACATAGCCAAAACCGTGAAAGAAATTGGCAAGACAATCGGCAATGATACTGCCAGCAAAGAATTGTTCCTGGCCGCACTAAATAACGATCAGACTGCGCTAAACAGCTTTGTCAAACTCAATGATGCGGCCAGGACAGATCAAGAAAGACAGGCATTGCAAAACCTTAGAGACAAGGTTAAGGGAATGTCTCCCGAAGAAATGAAAGTCTTCAAAGAGCACTTGCTGAGTGGTGGCGCTCATGGTGACGTAACTATGGAAACTCTCGGCAAAGTCGGCCTGGCAACAGGACTACTTGCTGCGATTTCCTCTGCAGTTTATTACGCCCAACAACACCGCCAACAAAAGCCCGTATTGAATCACAAAGTACCGGTTTTTTCGGTTGACTGAACTGAAGGGCGAATCCTCGCCTTGTCTGGACAAAATTGACACCCATCGATTGATGAGCCCCAGCGGCTCATCAATCTGTGTGACGGCATAACGCTGATGCGAAATTCACGCTCCGTTGAGTATAAATCAGAGGAATCAAATGTTGCGTCAAAGGAGTCAGTGCCTTGACCAGAAAATCCCGCTATTTCGGTTCAACCGTACTCCAGAACAATGAGCTTTGGTTTCTCGTCGGATCTTTTCCGCGGCGAACAAGTTTCGAGAACAGCCCGCATATCGTCGTATTTTACTGCGGGGACTGAATATGGGAGAGATAGCAGAAACGGCAACAAAGAAAACGGCTTTTACAGCCGACCGGAAGCCAGAGCAGAAACCTGAAAGCAATCGCAATCGCGAAAGTGATGAACTGAGCCTTTTGAACATTTCTTCAGGGTCAAGGCTTTCCGAAATTCAAACAGAGGGCGCTGCAAACAGCTCGGCAACTCAAAGAATGGTAGAGAAAAAGGAACTGCCGTCACTTACTCTTGAGAATCTTGAGCGCCCGAAGGACACGAGACAAGCAGAGTTGATGAATTATGTGCAGCAGCGTCTGTCGCGTCCTGATGTCCTGAGCGTAATTACGCCTGCGGACAAGAGCCTGTCTAATGAGACGCAAGAGCAATTTAATCAGCGTGAAATAACAAAATTGCAAGAGCGTCAGAAGCAATTGCAAATTGAAATGGGCTCTGACCCTGGGCACCCTGGAGAAGCTTTTTGGGGCCCTGCGAGTCAGTCTGCTTTTAACGATTACGTCAACTGGTTGCAAACTAAAGTGATACCACCAACTTTCTCTGCGCTGGTGTCGGCAGGTCTAGCTGAGCCGCCTGGAAGCCCCGTGGATTTACCTGCGGGAATGTCTCCGCGAGAACTGGAAACTAAAATTGTCACCGGTCAATTCGCTGTTAATTTAGGAATTGACTGCCACCAAATTCCCTCGCTTGAGCAGGTTCAAAAGCTTGAGAATGCACTAAGCTGGACCAACCAATCAAATGACCTGTTGAAAAATGAACAGCTGAAATTACAAGACAAGAAATTAAATGATGCAATCGACGCTATGGGATTTCCAAAAGGCTGGCACTATAACTTAGAGTCTTCCGGCGCCGAAACAGCTGCCGCTCGAGGTTCCGCATCCGAGATGATCGATCTTTTTAGCCGGATGAAACGTGCGATTGATGTGATTGACAGTAATCACCTTCCGGTAGATCTTCCCTCAGGCGTCAAGACTATTCGGAATGGCGACGGGAGCATTATTCATATAGAAATGCCTATGCCTCAAGATTTGCGGCAGGAGAATCCTAAAATCGCCGACCTAATTCAGCGAAATCGTGAGTGGCTGCAGAAGGCAGATGAGAAAATACAAAATGTTCTAAAAGACAGGAATCTACCGATTTTAGCTTTTGCGGATACTGTAATACCACAGGTTTTTGATACTGATGGAAATAAAATAAGCGCTCAGGCAAGACTTGATGAAGAAGGGAATTTGCTTGATGTGGTCAATCCGGCGACGCAAGCACTCTCTTCACCGGACGGCTATGTAAGAAATGGCCATGATATAAACCTGTTGCAGGAACGCTATTCAGTTCAACAAGTTAACAAAGAGCAGTCGTCCACCAGACTTCAAGACACATCTGCTCTTATAAACAACGCTATGTCAAAACTGAGCTCTGATCAGAAAGCAGCATTTGAGGCACTAAAAACCACTGACGGCACATACTCTGACGCGCAACTGGCTTTCCTCAAAAAGCATTCGGAAAAGTATGTTTTTAATGCTGCCGTAGAGCACAATATGGCCGCAACGGCGCCCGATGGCTATGTAAAAGTAACTCAGTACGTGCAGGCTCAAAATGTGCCATGGTACAGCCCGCAGAATTTGATTGCCACAAACGTTGGTAATCCGATGTCGCTCGATGAGCGTTTCTATAAACCTGGCGATCTGGTCGGTGTTAAGAGTGGTGGCGGTACTGAGTACGTGGACGCAAAAAGCCTGGCTTCCAAACAGGCAACGCAAGCCGCTACTTTATACGGTGAGAAAGCTCTAAATTTGACTATGGATGCTGCGATGCTGGCCATGGGCGGAGTCGAGATCGGTGCTGTAGTAGCTGGAGCCCGCGCACTTCGAACTGTTGCGGCTGTCAACTCGACGCGTCTTGCTCTTACGGCAGGAAAAGGAAGCCTCGACCTTGGTTTAGGAGTTACAGATCCTATCTCTAACGCATACTGGACATCAAAGGATTCCGGAGCCGCCGCCACTACTCGTGCTTACATTTTCTTGGGCAATATAGCCTGGGGGCTCTCCGCTCAGGGCTTATCTCGTTTCAGTGCCAGTTATGCTGCGCACGAAGCAAAAAGCGCTGCCGAGCTTGGCACAATAATTGAAAAATCTGGCTCAGCAATTAAGCTTACTGACCGGCTATCGAAGAGCGTGATGGCTTGGGGGCAAGTCCCTATGGCTGCGCAAATTTCTGCGGGACTTGCAGACCAGATAATTCATTTTAACGACATGCCGACTAGCCCTGAACTTGCCGAAAATGCAGTTAAAAATTACGATGGTTTGGCTGAGCAAACTCCCCGGTCATCACAGGATAGGGAAGATGGGCTGAGTCGGGGTGATGCTAATTCTATTCGTCGGAATGGTGCCGTTTTGCAAGACGCTTTAAATGATCCAGAGAAAAGCGAGCTCGATAAAATGCGCATCTTATCCAGTACTAATGCTGATTCTTTTGTGCAGATATTACTGTCTCTAAAACAACGGGAAGCTGTTCAGAGCAGCGCCCTTCAAAGCGGGGCGATTTCGGAAGCTCGTGCGGCTGACGATGGAGCAAGAAATTACGGGACAGATTCAGCAAGCATGGAAAAATCTCTTGTTGATACCTGCAACGACACTAACAATTCTGATTTACAGGCGCTGGCTAGCGCCGTTTTGTTCGCAGTGAAGCGCTCGCTTGCAAACCGTGAAGAGGGCGCTGCTATCGTTGATGGTATCAACACCATGTTTATTAAATTTGAGAAGGACGGAGCTCAATGTGGCGAGATGGCTAGATTCGCTAATACTGCTCTACAGAAACAGCTGACAGCTTCGGACATCTCAGACGTACAGCGGCGCCTGGATGCCGCTACTGCAATTTTGACCGCAAACAAAAGTTTTGATGCCGCCACTAAAAAAATCATTTCCCAATCACTTGCAGAATCTTTTGGCGAGGCAAACCCGGAGCAAAAGATAGATATACTAAAACAATTTTCTCCGGAGCAATTCAAGCAATTGAGCCAAGACAACCCAGCTCTTGCTGCTAATCTGCGCTCTGATGCGATGAAAGTAATTGATCTCGGTCGGGATAATTTCGTTTCTCAGCAGCAAGCACAAGCTATCGAAATGATGAAGCAGATGCCCACTTTGCTTGCGGCTGCTGATAGCGAGACAAGAGCCGCTTTTCAGGAGCGTCTTAATTGGATTTTGAATGCTGATTCACCATCAGGGTACACTGCTTTGAAAGTTACAACAATTCAAGCTCTGGCTCAATTAGGATCACGAGACAATTTTGAGCAATTGGAGCATTTGTTTATCAACGATGATAGTGGGGTTGTAAGAGCGAGTGCTCTGCAGGCATTGAAAACATTGGATGATCCTGAGTTGGGCAAATTGGTAGGGCAGAGACTTGGCAATGATAAAGACATTTCGGTGGAGAGATTTCTCAGCGATCTGAAATATAGTATTGATGCTAAGACTCAAGATCAGATCGGTAAACTAGACAGCGGTTCACAAATTTTGCCGCAAAAATTGAACGAGTTTCGACATTTTGTTGCTGATATAGAACAACGATACCCGGGCCTGGCAAAGTTTGATCGCATTTCACAAGCTCAATGGATAGCGGAGAATTTTCCATTGCTAAATCACGATGAATTTGAAAAGCAAGCTCAATTATCCGTAAGAAATCGGCATGTCGGCTGGTTTGATAGTTATGATGACAGCGCGAGGAGCGCAGTGGATGATCTCGCATCACAGCGCCAGCTGCAGTTTGATAAGCTTTTGACCTACGCTACTATGGATCCTGCTCTGGTGTCGCAAGGTTTGCCTGCGGAGTTGCACAAGGAAATCCAGACTATGCACCAAAACGCCCTGGCTGTTCTGTCGACGGTAATAACTACAAAAGGCGCGTCGATCTCGCCTGCCAAAGCCACCATATGGGCGCAATTTCCAGGAGGGCGTTCGGCTGGTATTCAGTATGACGAAACATCGCCGGACTGGGCTGCACAAGCAGCAAAAGCTTTCATAGAAACAGCCCAATCGGGGCGCTCTCAACGCGATCTGTCCGCACGATTCATCAGCGAGGCTTTAGCCGGCGGACCTGAGGGCGATGCGAGGAATTACTTGCTGCAAGCATGGTCATCTCTAAATAATGGTGGAACGGGAATGAGCACCATACCGCCAGCGATTTATCATTTATTCAATCGCTAAAATGGATTTCGTCTTTATGAAGAATGACGAAGATAGGTTTGTCGGTTTACTGATGTAAAACAGCCAGAGAGCACTGTTGTTTTACGCAGAATTGCGTGGCAGGATTTCGGCTTGCGAAGCAGAGGATCACGGTTTTCGGCGCGGAACGTCTAAGTTGTATTTCAGCTTCGAGCCGCATTGCAACTTCATTCGTGATTTGCACATTTACCGAAAGTGATTCCGGGAATTGAATGACATCATACTCATTGGGGGGGAGCTAAATGTCTGGCGAATTTGAGCTGGCAGATCATCAAAATAGCAACACCACTGCTTCAAATGATCAACAAAGCAATCTACATAAAGAAGCATATCAAAATACTGAATTTCACCTGGCGAATGCTTTAAGGCCAGGTGGTGGTCCGGGCCCGGTACCACGTCCTGAGCCGCCACGTCCACCGATGCCGCGACCAGAGCCACCGCGTCCTAGACCAGAACCACCGCGTCCGAGGCCAGAGCCGCCGCGTCCGAGACCAGAACCTCCGCGTCCGAGACCGGAGCCACCGCGTCCGAGACCAGACCCTCCGCGTCCGAGACCGGAGCCACCGCGTCCGAGACCGGAGCCTCCGCGTCCGAGACCGGAGCCACCGCGTCCGAGACCGGAGCCACCGCGTCCGAGACCGGAGCCACCGCGTCCGAGACCGGAACCGCCGCGTCCGCCACATCCGGAGCCGCGCCCGCCACATCCGGAACCGCGTCCGCCACATCCGGAACCGCGTCCGCCACATCCGGAGCCGCGTCCGCCACATCCGGAGCCGCGTCCGCCACATCCGGAACCGCGTCCGCCACATCCGGAACCGCGTCCGCCACATCCAGAGCCGCGTCCGCCACATCCGGAACCGCGTCCGCCACATCCAGAGCCGCGACCACCGCATCCGGAACCGCGTCCGCCACATCCAGAGCCGCGACCACCGCATCCGGAACCGCGTCCGCCACATCCAGAGCCGCGACCACCGCATCCGGAACCGCGTCCGCCACATCCGGAACCGCGACCACCACATCCACATCCAGAACCGCACCCACATCCACATCCGCATCCGGAACCGCCACGTCCGATTCCGCATCCGAATCCAGAACCAGGTCCATATCATCACGGCTGGGACGGATCAGACAGATGGCACCACGGCTGGCATGGCGGCTGGCGCAGCTATGAACCAGATCCTGTCGTAATCATTGTGGAACCTCCCGTTCCCTATCTGCCACCACCAGGATCGGATTACGGCTGGCAAGATCCCGCTCGCTGGGGCAAGGGATGGGATGATTGGTTCTACGATCAAGATCCCAATCATGGTGACAATCAACCTTCTATCGACAGAGAAGCGCACAGCATCGCTGACAAGCTTGGTGCAAACATGACTCAGGAAGCTGCCGATCAACTCGAATATGATCTCTACCGATTAAGAGGCGACATCTATGCACAAGACAGCCTCTTAAACGAAACCAGCAAGCTTGCCGCTCAGAATCCGAACGGAGAGCAATTGCAATTGGCTCAGTGGGATCCTAACAAAGGAACGTGGGCTAACATCGAAATAACAAGCGCAGATAATCAACCGCTGCAAGACATTCATACTTTCAGACCGAATGACCGTATGACACAGTTTGGTGAATCATTCACCAACGATCGCGGACAGATCGAAAGATACACCTCAGTAGATGGAGATTCTTTCTGGTTCTGGTACGACGATCAAGGCAAAGTCAATCAAGCTGTGAAGATCCCGAGTGGTGGCAATGAATCATCGCAAACCTCATACGCCAGAGAGCAAGGCACAAGCTGGACTGTGCAGGGACCAGGCGGAACTCAATCCGTCGATCTCGGTGCCGGCGGCATGACAGTTGATGCTAATGGACCGCACTTGCCGTCCGTACCCAACTCTGTCAACGATGCGATTGGCATACCCAAAACGCCTCGTGCGCGCGGCTAAAAAAGACTAGCCGTCTTATCGAATCTAAGGGTACTTTGCTTCTGCAAAGTACCCTTTCTCTTCGAGGTAGACGCTTGTTGAGCCTATGCAATACCAAAAAAATTAGTTGAGATTAGCCCGGCCATTTTTTCCCGATTTTGCAAAGTAGATGAAATGGTTCCCGCTGAAGCCATCTTAGTTTGAGTATTTGATCCTTTAATTGCAATCATGTTCTCGGCCTGATTCTTTTCTATTACAGCTAATTCGCAAAGCTCAAAAAAAATTCGTTCGTCTTTTGTTTTGAATGTGTTCATAATTTCGCTCCCGTTGCTTCTATCTTCAGGAAATAGTGTGGAGACAACGTAAGTGAGCTGAGGGGAAATTGGAGGCTACGCTATCTAATATATTTAGTCGAATTCTTGCTTTGACCAATTAAAGTTGATTGAACCAGGCACTCAAGTGATACTTATATTTAGTCAAATTCGGTTTTGAGCAGACAATGAACTTTTTGCCTAATCAAGCAAAGTTATTCCATTGAATTAGTTGTTACAAGGTTTTCGAATTGTTGCTCAGTTCTATCCAGCGGTTGAAAAATCGGGGCTTAAAATGCTTACCCCCTGGAGCAGTGAGTCGACATGACCATGCAAGAAGGGGTACCATGGCTTGAGCGCAGAGCAACTGAAGCCGAGGATGTTTGAACATCCCTTTAACAGATTTTTTTATTGAGTCACTGATTGTTCGTCGATTGCGCTAGCTTCGTTTCTATAACTAGCCATGTGATAAACGAGCCAGAATCCCATCCCCTGGCATAACAACATGGATAAGACACCCAAAACTCTCAACCCGAATGCAATCTGATAATCCAGATGAATGATGTTCAGCCTGTCCAGCATCCAGTTCCAATCATGGATGGTTTCCTCTCCACCTTTGAACGGTGTCACCAGCGGTAGTGCCAGTGCTCTGGCATCGGCAGCGTAAGTCGCTACATCGAACAGATTCGTTGCTAACCAACCAAAGCAAAACGCAATTCCAAAATAATCACGCTGGCGGAAAAACATCAATGTGGAGAGTAATGGCACAAGACACTGAAATAAGGATCCACCAGCAACTGTCATGAATTCACCAAAAGGCTGAAATATCGCATGTCCCATTTCATGAAACGCTAAATTTAATCCCTTGAAAATGTCTCCACTCAATGGATTCTTGAGATCGTTAAAAGCAAGGTGTGCTAAGAAAAGCAAAAGAAGCACACGCGGCCACCACATCCTTCCGTGGCACCAGTCCTCAGCGTCATCAACATAAACCCGAAGCCATTCGGGTAGCTGTTCTTTTATTTTGATGCTCTTTTTCTTTTTCTTTCTCACGTTTTCACACACGACGGCTGCTACCATTATGCCCTGCAGATGTCATCACTATGCGAGGCTCTATGGGCACGAAATTTGAGAGAATTGCTTATCTGGGAATGGGTATTATGGGCGCCTCAATGGCGGTCAATATGGCGAAGGCAGGGCTTAATGTCACTGTTTGGAACAGAACGCCAGGCAAAGAAGGTGCCCGCAGAGCAGAGGAAGCTGGAGCTCAGGTCGCTGCCTCAATATCAGAAGCAGTCAGTAATGCTGATCTTATTTTCTTGTGCTTGAGCGATGTACCTGATTTAGAGGCTGTTGTACTCGGTGAATCAGGCGTGCTCGCTTCCGCGAAGAACGGCGCAATTCTTGTGGATATGTCCACAACAGGTCCTAGCTGTGCAGAAAAAATGGCGGGTGCTGTTCAATCAAAAGGGATGCATTTCCTTGATGCCCCTGTATCAGGCGGAGACGTAGGCGCGCGAAACGGAACACTAACAATTATGGTTGGCGGCGAAAAGGAAATCTTTGACGCCTGTGTTCCGGTCTTTGAAAAAATTGGCAAAAACATCAGCTATTGTGGACCCTCAGGAAGCGGTCAGGCAATCAAGCTTTGCAATCAAATCTTATGCGCGGTAAATATGCTGGCGGTTTGTGAATCGTTGAAGTTGGCTGAAACCATGGGGCTGGATCCACAAATGGTTGTTGACGTATGTTCTCCTGGTGCTGGTGGGTCCTGGGCTCTGTCGAACCTTGGACCGCGCATCGTAAAGGGCGATCTTGAGCCTGGTTTTATGATCAAAGATATGCAAAAAGATTTGCGCCTAGTCAGAGAAGTTCTGCAAAATTCATTTCAATTTCCTGCAAGCGAACTTGCCGATAAGAGATTTTCTGACGCAATCAAACTGATCGGTGACGGTGGCGCCGCAAAAGGGACTCAAGCGATGAGTACAGCCTATGGAATAAATCAAAAAATCTAGCAAACTGGGGACATGTATGAGCCTGTGCTTTTAGGTAGTCGGTTCCTGTCTCAAGAACCCTTCAGCCCACGCAAGATCCCCTGTACCCTTGTGTAAGGAAGTGGTATCAGGGCTTTTATGGCTGAGAATTTCGACCTGCGAACTAAGGATCTCTGCAAACTGGCAGATAAGCTGTCGATCTCGGATTTATGTGGGAATGACAGCCCTCAGACGGCTAATCCGCCTGCACATACCCATCGCTCGCCCTTTTCAGATGCACCATCGTCAACTCAGCCGAAAGAAACGCAAAGGTCTGAGCCCGGTTCATCAAGCTCAACTCCGGACTGGCGCTGGCCGATGCCTCAGTTGCAGCCCCCGCGCCCTCAAGAAAGTGCTGCACCGCGCACACCTGAAAATTCGAACAATCCGCATCAATCAGCTCCGCGTCCGGAGCCGAAGGAATTGCCAAATTTTACTAAATCCGGCGCGGACAGAAATGGACACTTGCCGACTGTCTACATAGACATCGGGCATTGCACCAGCTCTGACAAAGGGAAGTTCGATTTTGGTTTTGAAGTCGATAAGTATAACGAGTGCCAGGTAAACAAAGCGGTAGGTCTCAATCTTATAAAAGAGCTGCGCTCTGACGGCTATAGAGTTGTTCCGACATGGGATCCTGCGGCGCCACCACCAATAGTATCAAAGCAAGAGGATTTGCAAAGACGGAACAATGTTGTTAATAGCGACATCGCCCGCACCGGCGGAGACTCCATATATGTGAGCATTCATCATGATAATGATGGCGACAGAATTGGCGGTCAATGTGTTTTCTTTGCTGAACCAAAACAATCGGAGGCGATGACCCTGGCTCGTAGCATTCAAAGCTCTGCCTGGAAAGTTAAGGATGCCTCGAACTATTGCATTAAGCCTGATACGGAAACGCAGAATGGCAAGCTGGTTGGCTTGCGCGGAGTAAATACCGTTGGTGTTTTGATTGAAGGTGCCAATTCTCAGAACAAGACGGACTACGGCAAGATGATGAAGCCAGAGTTTCATAGATATGAAGCTCATAAAATAGCCGAAGGAATAAAAAACTACTTTAGACTTAAGCCTGGCGTTGAACGACCTTACCTGTCGCGCTAATATCGAGGATTGGCAGGCTTATGTTTGCGGATGGAATTTGTGATCGCGCCTGATTGGTGGTAGTTTTGTGCACCGTATGTGGTGCAATGGCGTGCGAGCAGTATCGCGTACTGAACACGAATCTGCTAAATCCCGAACTGCCGGATAAAGTGATTGCGCCTGGCGGATTTCATACAATAGATTAATTCAGTTATCAAGCAATCAAATGCATTGAACTTTTTTGCAGCTGCTGACGTTTAGACCTTATAAGCAATCATTCAATCAACCATGAAGGAGGGATTTATGGGACAAGTAATTATTTTGAAAAAAGCAGAAGAAAATCTCTTCAACGAAAAGGATTTTTGTGTGCAAATATACGAAGAAGAAATTTCCGAAAATATATTTTCAAACAAAGCTGTTTCAACAGATTATCCGCAGAGCATATTTGGAGTCCTCTCCTGCGGATTCGTTCTCAGCGGCACAGGCAAACTGAGAGAACTTTCTCGTAAACGCGCCTGAGCTCTGCAAGCCAGCGCTCGCAAGTTCTGGGGAGATGGCTGAGCGCTGGCTACTTTATTTTGACGAGCATCCTGCTCTCGGACCTGGCTACTTTTTTTGAAGAGCATCCTGCTCTCGACCTGGCTACTCTTTTTTCAGATTGGCAGCCACCATGCTGTCCATCTGGCTGCGCATTTTTTCAAGCGCAGTCATAGAATCGTACACCTTCAATGCCGCGCGACCGAGCGGCTTAGCGTCTTTTTGCTTGATTTCCCCTCTCTTTACGGGAGTCTGTGCAACTAATTCGCGCATTGAGTTGATGTTGTTTTCAGCCGCTTGCATTGTGCTTTGCATGCCCTTCCATAGATTGACCAGATCTTCCGAAGAGCCTTCAGGCACGATCAGCCCATCCACATGAGAGCGCAATGCTTTAATCGCATCTTCTTCAGCAGATAAGAAACTCTCCACTCTGTCCTTCCGAGCAGGCAACTCACCGATTTGAAAAGTCCCGTTAGGGTTACCGATAGCCGGAATTACAATCCCGTTGCCAATGTAGTTTGGACCTCTAGCTACCGCTGTTTCCTTTCTCGTGCATTCTTTGGCGATTTCAAGGGCGGGCGCCTGCACCATCTTGGCGCTTTGCTCAATCAGGGCCAGACCCTCTTCAAGCCTCACAGCGCTGCCCCGCACCCCGCCCTGCAATACTGTCTTCTTTTCTGCAGTCTCGGAAGTTCCGCTGGGGCTAGCTTCCGGAGACGCCGCGTTTACCGGAGCCGCCTCGCCGCCTGCTTTCTCATCAGCCAATGCCGGCAAAGCCAGCCAGCAGAGTGAAAGGACCAAAATTGACAGAGTTGATTTCTTCATTCCTAATGCCCATCGGTTTACTGCTATTAAGTCTAGCTGAACTTTTCCAGTACTGCATCTAGTTCGGATTTTCGACTTCATATTGTATCGCCCAATACGATGGTGTCTGACCCTATGAGACGGCTAGCCATCTGGCGGCTACCCAAAGGGCCGCTTGGCTGGAAGCCGTTGAACCCAGCAATAGCATAATGATGAATCGCTACCGCTTGAGCACTCTGCAAAGATCCCGAAGCGGCTCACTCGGATCTTGAACCGGCTCTCTCCAACAACATGGTTCCATGCGCTATCATAGTGCCTCCGCAAGCAGGTGGACTGATGCGCAAATACAAATTGATGCAGGCTGATGTCTTTGCTAAGAAGGCTCTCGAGGGCAATCCTTGCGCCGTTGTGTTTGACGCGGACGATCTCAATTATGAGGAAATGCTCGCCGTTGCACGCGAGATGAACCTGTCCGAAACCGTTTTCATCAAGAAATCCAGCGACTGTGATTTTCGCCCGCACTATTTCACGCCACGAGAAGAAATTCCCCTGGCTGGCCATCCAACAATCGCGACGGTTCATTGCTTGATTGAAGCGGGACTTATCGATGTCTCCGCGCTTCCTAAGACAATATCGCTGCAATTGAGCGCGGGAAAGATTCGCGTTGATATCGAATCATACGAAGGCGGCTTCAGAATCGTCATGTATCAACTAAAGCCCGTTTTCATGCGCACCTATGAAGCCGCAGAGATTTTGCCACTATTCAAGCTTTCCGTTTCTGATGCTCTGCCCGGTGTTCCAATTCAAACTGTCAGCACTGGAACACCAATGCTGATGATTCCTCTAAAAAGTCTCGATGCGCTTCGTCGCGCCGAAATGGATGTGAACGCTTATGTCGAATTCAAATCCAAAAGTGATTTCTTCAGCCCTCACTTATTTTGTTTAGAAGGAGTTACGCCCGACGGAGACACATTCGCTCGTCACTTTGGAATTCCTCCAGACACTTTCGAGGATCCGTTCACCGGCTCTGCATCGGGATGTATGATCTCGTATCTATGGCATTACGGTTTAATCGAGCAAGCGCATATCATTGCAGAACAGGGGCATTGGATGCAGCGCCCCGGCCAAACACGGCTGGAAGTAGTGGGTCCGCGAGACAAGATTGAGTCAGTGAAATTGTTCGGACAAGCGATCACTGTATTGGAAGGCCGGTTGCTCCTGCCGTGAAACGCAACTACGCTCCTGAAGGCGTAGTAAACTATATATCTCTCTGAGCTGGAGGAGCATTGAATGCCCAAAGTCACATTGCTTATTGGAACTCGCAAAGGCGCATTCATCCTTAAAAGCGATAAAGATCGCGATAACTGGGAGCTGTCCGATCCGATTTTTCTTGGACACATTATTTATCACATGGTTTCAGATCCAAGAGATCCCAAACGTATTCTAATGGCAGCAAAAACAGGGCACCTTGGGCCGACTGTCTACTGGTCAAGCGATAGCGGCAAATCCTGGGTAGAATCCAAGAACCCGCCCGCCTTTCCGAAAGCCACAGATGGAGAAAAAGGCAAAGCGGTCGATGTGGTGTTTTATCTCAGCCCTGGTCATGAAAGCGAAGCAGGCAAATGGTACGCAGGCACCTCGCCTGCGGGCTTGTTTGAAAGCAATGATCACGGCGAGAGCTGGCAGCCGTTAAACGGATTCAACGAACATCCTATGTATCCGAAGTGGACAGAAATGGGACCCACGCCCGGCGGGCAGCTTCCCCATTCCATCATAGTAAATTCACAGAATAAGAAGCACATGTATTTTGGTTTGTCCGTTGGAGGCGTGTTTGAATCAACTGATCAGGGTGCTTCCTGGGCCCCACTGAACAAGGGAATTGCTGCCGACTTCATGCCGGATCCTAATGTTGAATACGGACATGATCCTCATTGCATTGTGATGCATCCACTCAAGCCCGAGCGTTTATATCAACAAAACCATTGCGGCATTTATCGCATCGATCGCCCGTCCAGCACATGGGTTCGAATTGGCGACAATATGCCCAAAGAAATAGGTGACATCGGATTTCCCATTGTTGTCCATCCGAAAGATCCAGATAAGTGTTGGGTGTTTCCTATGGATGGAACGACAGTATGGCCGCGCACCAGCCCTGATGGCAAACCCGCTGTCTATATGTCCGATGACGCCGGTGAAAGCTGGCAAAGACAGGCAAAGGGGCTGCCTCGCAAACATGCTTACTTCACAGTGAAACGGCAGGCTATGTGCAGCGATTATGCAAAGCCGCTCGGACTTTATTTCGGCAACAGCCAGGGCGAAGTCTGGGGCAGCGGTGATGAAGGCGACAAATGGAAATGTCTTGTTAAGCATCTTCCAGAAATCTATTCTGTAACTGTAATGCGATAATTTCGGTGAGCTTATGCAAGTGTTGATTCCCAGTCCGTTGCGATCTTATACTCAGAATTTGAGCCACGTCGAATCAAGTGGAAAGACGCTTGCTGAGCTTCTTAACAATCTGGATAAATCTTATCCAGGCATAAAATTTCGTATGGTTGATGAGCAAGAAGCAATTCGCCAGCATATTAGAATATATGTAGACCGTCAGCCTGCATTGGCTCTAAATCTGCCTCTTCGTGGCTCAGAGACAATTCAAATTGTTTGCGCTCTCAGCGGTGGCTAATATGGACTCGCAATTGAATGCAGAAGAAATGCACCGGTATAGCCGCCATCTTCTTTTGCCAGAAATTGGAATTGATGGTCAGCTCAAGATTAAGCAAGCAAAGGTTCTAATTGTTGGTGCAGGCGGGCTTGGTTCGCCTGTTTCGCTCTATCTTGCTGCCGCCGGCGTAGGAACTCTGGGCATTGCCGATTTTGATACGGTTGACAGATCGAATTTGCAAAGACAGATTCTCTACGCCGATAAAGATGTGGGTTTGTCTAAAGCAGAAAAGGCGGCAGGCAGAGCGGCTGAGCTTAATCCACAGATAGATGTACGGCAACACAAGCAGCGCATTTCTGCGGACAATGTTCTTGATATTTTTTCGGGATATGACATTATCGTTGATGGAACAGATAATTTCAGCACGCGCTATTTAGTCAGTGATGCCTGCGTTCTTCTAGATAAACCAAATGTGCACGGTTCTATTTACCGATTCGAAGGACAGGCAAGTGTTTTTTGCTCAGGTGATGGTCCGTGTTATCGCTGTCTCTTTCCGGAAGCACCCAAAGGTGACGCCGTGCCCAACTGTGCGGAAGCTGGAGTTCTCGGTGTAATGGCTGGCACCATTGGATGCATTCAAGCGGGTGAGGCTCTAAAAATAATTCTTGGAATTGGTCGAACGCTATCGGGTCGATTGCTCTTGTATGATGCGCTTGCGATGACCGTTGATAGCTTGCCGCTTCCGAAAAACCCAGATTGTATTTCTTGTGGCAAAAATCCACTAATCAAGACTAAAGAAGATCTGTTGAAGTTCAATAGTGCAGAAATCCTGTGCGATCCAGAAACAGTGCCACGAGAGATCAGCCCGCGTGAGTTATATAATCAATTGGAGCAAAAGGAATCACTGCTTTTGCTTGATGTGAGAACGAAGGGCGAGGTGGCTATTTGCAAAATAGCCGGATCTCAGCATATTACACTTGCAGATCTGCCGGCGCACATTGAAGACTTGAATAAAGATGCGCGCATAGTTGTTTACTGCAAGAGTGGAATGCGATCGCAAACAGCACAAAAGTTGCTTGAAGAAAACGGTTTTAAAAAAGTGCTCAATCTAAGAGGCGGTATCAATGCCTGGCGTAGTGAAGTAGAGCCGGAGCTGGCGTTCTATTAGCTGAATCCTACAACTTCACCAAGATAAGGCAATTCTCTGAATTGTTCTGCGTAGTCCAGTCCGTAGCCGACGACAAAAAAGTCTTCAATTTTGAAGCCTACGTAATCTGCTTCCATCTCCACTACTCGGCGAGCCGGTTTATCGAGCAAGACCGCCATTTTCAGAGTGGCTGGATCAAATTGCTCGCGAAGATAGTTCAGGAAAAATTTGGATGTTCTTCCTGAATCTATAATATCTTCAACAACGAGTATGTGGCGATGTGCAATATTGGGAAGATCCAAATAAGGTGTTTGTACAGTGCCTGAGCTCTCTGTTGCCGAACCGTAGCTTGCCAGTCTGACAAATTCCAGTTGCAGCGGATCGTCGGTTCTGATGGTGCGCATCAAATCGGAGAGGAAGAAAATTGCGCCTTTCATTACGCCGATTACTACAGGGCGCTCGAGGTTTTTATAGTCCTCGCTTATTTGCTTGCCCATTTCGGCGATTCGAGCGCGCACGACGTCGTTCGAGTATACTTCTCGTATCGTCGCCCGTCCCGGTTTCATGTCCTTGTAAACTCGGTATGACAGATCGACCGCCATGCTGATTCCTCCGCGCAGAAAGATACATATGGTAACCCAAATCGGATAGATGCAACTATCTATTTGGTCTATGTAACATTAACTATGCCTCTTGGGCTATTAAATCACTCTGTCTGGAGCTTTCTTCTTTATAAACAACTCTGCCTCGAATATAAGTGGCTTTGACCATCCGGTCGTCGCCGACATATACGAGACTTGATAATATGTCGTCAGCCGGTTGTTCAAGTATGTCTCTGGGAACTGATGATTTCGCACCGGGATCTATGACAATGAAGTCCGCTTCCTTGCCTGCTTCCAGGCTGCCTACTTTATGATCGAGATTTACCGCCCGTGCACCAGATAAGGTGGCAAGGTAAAACAATTCTCGCGGTGCTAGCCAGAGTTCTTCTTGTCTATAGGCGCAGTCTTTCATGGCTTTGAAAATAGACATTTCTGGACCGGCTGCAATGTCCGAGCCAAAGCCAAATTTTACTCTCTTTTCTCGAGCGAGCTGAAGCGGGAAAATGCCGCTTTTCAAAAACATGTTGGAACTTGGGCAATGAGCGATAGCACAATCTGAATGGCTCATCCGTTGCATTTGATCGCCGTTCAAATGTATGCAGTGGGCAAAAATACTGTTTCTGCCTGTCAGCCCGTGACTTGCATAGACGTCGAGGTAATCCTTGCAATCGGGAAATAATTCTTTGACCCAGGCTATTTCGTCTACGTTTTCCGAGAGATGAGTTTGCATGTACGAGCCGGGAAATTTTTTCCAAAGAGCACCGGCGCCCTTCAATTGCTCAGAACTACTAGTTGGCGCAAAGCGTGGAGTGAAGGCGTAAAGCAATCGGCCATTATCATAGTTGTGCCATTTTGCGCAGAGTTCTTCTGAATCGCGCAAAGACTGCGCGCAATCTTCAGTCAGGAAATCGGGTGCATTGCGATCCATCAAAGTTTTACCCATGATCACTCGATGACCGCGTTCCGCTGCCTTTTCAAACGCTATGTCTGCTGCTTCTTTGTGGATGCTTGTAAAAACGGAAGCCAGTGTTGTTCCATTTTTCGCCAGCTCTCTGAAAAACCAATCAGCTAATTTGCTTGCATGTTCTTTTCTGGAGAACTTTTTTTCAGCAGGAAAAATATATTTGTTCAACCAGCCCAGAAGCGTATCTCCGGAGCGTCCTGTTTGCGCAATCTGCACCAGGTGAATGTGAAGATCGATGAGCCCGGGCATAATAATTTGTTTGCCGTAATCGACAATGTTTGTCAACTCTTTGTGTTGCTTGCTGATTTCGTTCCAATCCCCGACTTGCTTTATTGTCCCTGCTTCATCTACCAGAAGACAGCCATCAGTCCAGTCAACGAAGTTGTTTTCGTCTACTGGACTGATTATGTGACCTCTATAGGCTGTTAGTTTGCCAGGTTCCGCGCTCATTTCAAAATTCTTCAGCTTAGTGCAAGCTCTTCATTGTACTTTCTTGACAAAAGTCTGGATAGGCTGGCTGCGATATTTTTTCTGGAACCAAGCTGAGCAAGAGCCGTCGCTATCGGTCGGGCCGTTGAATGAAAAAGGAGCCTTGAAGATGAAATATCCCATGATTATACTGGCTTGTGTGGCAAGTTTTTCAAACGCTGTTTTCGGTACGCCGATGCTGGCTTGCCCTGAATGCGACAAACAAAAACAAGTGCTAATGGAACAGTCAGTCATTTTAGACCCAGTCGTTTCCCGCGCTGGAGAACTGTACGCATCGCGTAAGGATTTTGTTTTGCAGAATTGGGTTTACCCGCCATACAGCACCTGGGGCGATTCCTACAAGTGGGGAGGTGCTTTCAAGCCATGGAATCTTGATTATCGCATGAATCCCAGACATTATGTACCTTAATATCTAATTCTCATGCCTGGCAGTGTGTAGCTGCCATTCTCAGCAGCCGTTGATTGTGGGGGCTGTCACCGTCGGCGGTGCCAGATTTCGTGCAGATCGCGGCTGCTGTTTCATTTTTCCTGAGAGGGGCGTATACTAAGCTATGGTAGAAGCACGCCATGCGTGCCCGGTCCGAATTCCATCGCTCAGGATTTGATTTTGCAGCTGCGCAGACTGGAAGCCCATGAAATAAATAAAGTTCTTGGACAGAATTATGAATTCTGGTCCCCTGGATTAGATCGGTCTCGCTACAGGCACTACCAGTGGTGGCAGCTGTTGAGCGACTGGGGACGCAGGCATATTTTCTATTATGGTATCTTCAGCAAAGAAAACGGTTTGCTTGCAAGCTGCAAGCTCTACTCACTGGAATTTTTTGCTGAAGGGCGGTCATTTAAAATAGCCGGCATCGGTGCCGTCTTTGTACCTGATTATTTACGTGGGCATTCTTATGGGTTGAAGCTGCTTGAAGAAATGAAGGCACGAGCGCAAGCAGAAGATTTCGATGCAATTATGCTCAACTCCGATATCGATCCTGCTTATTACGCCAGAATCGGCTACAGCTTATTTCCTGCAAAAACCTACAGCGCAGCAACAAGCTCTGCGTGGCTCAAACAATCGATCGCCTATTTTGAAAAAATGGCTGATCCTGATCTCGACGAAACCTTTTCGATAAGGGCTGCAGGTTCTGCAGACATTTACGAAATGTGCAGGCACCACGCCAGATGGCTGAGGAAGCAGTCGTTTGGGTTAGCTCGCAGTGAGGACTACTGGCGCTACAAGATCGGCAGAGAAAATTATTTGTTCAATCATTCAAAATTAAATTGGCCACAACAAACTTTTATTTCCGATAACTACGGTGAGCAGACAGGTGGCTATGCTCTGCTCGAGCAATCGGGTCCTTATCTTCGAGTTCTTGAAGTCATAGGTGAAGAACGAATTTCGTACTCGCTCTGGTCACAGATATTCCGTCTTGCTTCGAGGCGAAATGCCAAACTCTTGCGCTCGTGGGCTGTAATGGCACCTCCGCTGCCAGGCAGGCAGGAGTTTTCGGATCGAGACTGGTCCATCCCCATGATTTTGTCACTACGAGAAGACCTCGCCTCAAGGTTCAAATGCTGGACCGAGCTGCCCGTCCCCCCACTGCTCGAACTTGACCACTTCTAAGCCCCGAGCAACAACTAAAGCAAGTGCCCGGGAGCGCCGGCGGCTCGCCGGCTTCTAAAGGGATCGATCGAACTCGCCGGCGCTCCCGGGGTGCAAGTCGTTGTCAAGCTTGTTCGTTCCTGACATCGAGCGTGAACGCTGGAATCGCTGCTGCTGAGTATTGCTACAAAATGATTAGCAGATCTTGTAGCTTGGCGGGATGGGCGTCAGTCCTTGATAAACTTGGGTCACGTCATCACATATTTAAGGTATAAGTTCAGTGAAGACCCTAGCAGCAAACAGTGCCCAGACAACAGAACAGGGCAAAGTAATAAACGATTTCTCAATTCAGGTCGCAACGGTAAACGGCTCGGGAAGCCAATCTTCCAATAACGTGCTCATGCGCTCCATCTTCCAGATGGGCATACCGGTAAGCGGCAAAAACTTGTTTCCCTCCAATATTGCAGGCTTGCCGACCTGGTTCACGATTAGAGTGAACAAGGATGGCTGGATTGCTCGCAAGAAAGATATCGACATACTTGTCGCTATGAACCCGCAAACCGCAGTAGAGGATGTCAAGTCTCTGCGAGCCGGTGCGGTTTGCGTCAGTCCGATCGAGCTCAACCTCGATAAAGTTCGCGACGATGTCAGACACTATCAAGTGCCGTTTGGTCAGTTGGCCAATGAAGCCACAGATAACATCAAGCTAAGAAAACTGCTCACCAACATGATTTATGTAGGCGTAGTAGCTGAGCTTCTGGAAATCGACCAGAACCAAATCGAAGAAGCGATTCGCAAGCAGTTCGAAGGAAAAGCTAAGGTTGTTGATCTCAACTTGAATGCTGCCAACAAAGGCAGGCAGTGGGCGAAAGAGAATCTCAAAAAAGAAGATGCTTATTTCGTCGAGAAGATGGACAAAACCGCCGGCAAAATCATCATCGACGGTAATGCGGCAGCAGCCCTTGGTTGCATGTTCGCCGGAGTTACAGTCGTGAGCTGGTATCCCATCACTCCGTCCTCGAGTCTTTGCGAAACTTTGAGCGACTACATGCATGACTATCGCGTGGACAAAGAGACCGGTAAAGCAAGCTTCGCAATTATTCAGGCTGAAGACGAAATCGCCGCAGTGGGCATGGCGCTCGGTGCCGGTTGGGCTGGCGCACGCAGTATGACTTCCACAAGCGGTCCTGGTATTTCGCTAATGGCTGAATTCGCAGGTCTCGGCTACTTCGCCGAAATTCCTACCGTGATTTTCGATATTCAGCGTGTTGGTCCTTCAACCGGTATGCCTACGCGTACTCACCAGGCCGACTTGATGAGTACCTACCTGCTCTCGCACGGCGACACCAAGCACATCATTCTGCTCCCGGGTTCAGTTGAAGAATGCTACTCGCAGGCAATGGATGCCTTTGATCTGGCAGAACGCTTCCAGACGCCGGTATTTGTGCTGAGCGACCTCGACCTTGGCATGAACAACTGGATGTCTGATCCGTTCAAATATCCAGAAAAGGCAATAGATCGCGGCAAGGTATTGAATGCCGAGCAGCTTGAGAAAGCCGGCAAGTTCGAACGCTATCGTGACGTTGATGGTGATGGCATTCCTTATAGAACGCTTCCCGGAACCGACCACAAACTCGCCGCCTATTTCACCAGAGGCAGCGGTCACAATGAGAAAGCTCTCTATACCGAGCGCCCGGAAGATTACGTCAATTTGATGAATCGCCTTGACAAGAAATATCAAACCGCTCGCAAGTATGTTCCGAAACCGGAAGTGCATGAAGCCAAAGACGCCAAGATTGGTATCATCGCATTTGGTTCATCGCATCCGGCAGTAATGGAAGCAATCGATCACATGAAGGGCACCGGCACAGCGGTGAGCTACTTGAGATTGAAAGCCGTTCCATTCACCGACGAACTGCACAAGTTTGTCGAGAAATACGATCGCATTTATGTGGTAGAACAAAATCGCGATGCACAAATGCGCGATTTGATCAGACTCGAGATGCCGCAGCACACAATGAAGCTGCACTCAGTGCGCCACTTTGACGGACTTCCAATTGATGCTCAATCAATCGTTGATGGCATTCGCGAGCAAGAGAGGTAAGAACAAAAATGACTACCAGTACACCAGCTCCTAAAACCAACCGCATTGGTTTAACGCTGAATGATTACAAAGGTTCGCCTTCAACATTGTGTGATGGCTGCGGCCACGATGCCATCACCTCGCAGATTATCAAAGCCTGCTACGACATCGGCATCAACCCACACATGGTCGCTAAAATGAGCGGCATTGGCTGCTCGAGCAAAACTCCAGCTTACTTCTTGAGTCAAGCTCACGGATTCAATGCAGTGCACGGACGTATGCCTTCAGTGGCCACAGGTGCTGCAATGGCTAACAAGCAATTGCAGTTGCTCGCTGTTAGCGGAGATGGCGACACAGCCAGCATCGGACTCGGTCAGTTCTGCCACATCGTGCGCCGCAATATTCCCATCGTTTATATCGTTGAGAATAATGGCGTTTACGGTTTGACTAAAGGTCAGTTCTCAGCAACCGCCGAGAAGGGCGCCAAGCTGAAAACCGGCGTTCAAAACGAGCTGCAATCAATTGACCTTTGTGGTCTTGCAATTGAACTGGGCTGCGGATTCGTCGCTCGTTCATTTGCCGGTGATCCGAAGCAACTCGTAGCTCTCTTGAAAGCCGCAATGTCACACAAAGGCACTGCTGTTCTTGACGTAATCAGCCCCTGCGTTACCTTCAACAACCACGAAGGTTCCACCAAGAGCTATAAGTACGCCAAAGAGCATGAAGAGCCGTTGCATGAACTGGGCTTTGTCGGATTCTTCGAACAGATCACAGTAGATTATGAACCTGGTTCAGTTCAGGAAGTTGTGATGCACGATGGTTCGCGTATCCACTTGAAGAAAACCGAGAAAGACTTCGACCCGCGCAACAAAGCGCAAGCGATTGCCACGATCCATAAAGCAAATCAGGACAGACATTTCCTCACCGGTTTGCTCTATGTTGATGAAGAGAAGCAGTCGTTCACCGATCTAATGCATCTGGCAGACGAGCCGCTTGCTACTCTGCCGCAAGAGAAGGTTAGACCGGGCAAGAACGCTCTCGATGAGATCATGAAATCGTTGATGTAATGATTAGTCGAGAAGGCAATAACGTAGAGAACAGGGGCGGCGCTTGGCGTCGCCCTTGCCTTTTGTCTTTACTGGGGCTTTTCTTCCTGGAGATTTTATCGTTCGCGCGGACGCCGGCATCTGCTGCGTCGTCGGCAGTACCGATCATAAACGAACGCGGTTCCATGAAAGAAGTGTACGTAGACGGCGGAGCGCCAAAAGTAAATCTCAACGATTTGAAGGACACTCCGCATCTTTATGCACTTGGACCATTATCGAAGTTGCGTGGCGAAATCCTGATCTGGGATTCGCGTCCATTCGAGTGCCGGGCCAATATGGGTAACGTGCAGGTCAAAACAGACTGGGACGAAACCGCAGCATTTTTGGCATGGTCTTCTGTGTCCAAGTGGAAGAAAATCAAGGTACCACCTGCGGTGCGCAGTCTGCCGACATTCAATAGCTGGCTTAATTCAATGTCCGGCTCTTCCGGCGGTGGAGCGCCCTTGCCTGCTAGGTATCCCTTTCTGCTGAAGGGACATTTTGGTCGCATTGTCTGGCATATCTCTAGTGTGAAGGACGATGGTACCCCGCTCACTCCCGAACGTCAGCAGACGCAACAGTTTCATGGACAGAACAAGATTTTGCATGCTGAAATGCTTGGATTTTATTCTCCTGATGATCAAGGAATATTTATTCCACAAGGAAGCAGCACGCACATTCATGTGAATATTGCTGAACGGGTTATCGGTCACGTTGATGATTTTGATCCCATCGGAGAATCAAGCTTGACTCTATATGTTCCTGATTGAGCTGCCACGCATGATTACGCGGAGGCGCCGGCAATGGCTTTCAGTGAACGGAGAAAAGTTTTTTGAACCTTTTAGCCATCTTTGTTTTTATTCTTGAGCGAAATTGATTGCTGCTAATTAATTCACGTAACTGAGCGTAAGGGGTTTTATATCAGCCCGGTTAGCTTATACAATTGAATTGCATTGTCGTGCAAAATGAGACCGCCGACGGTTTCGGCTTCACGTTGAGTGACGAGGCCACCGTTTATCATGTCGCACAAGCATTGGGTGAGTGCGCGCTTCCAACTGAGGGCGCCGTACCAGTGGGTTTCCGGGCAGCTGTGTCCGTCGCTGCCTGCCATTAATTTAGTCGCTGGTGCAAGAGAAAGTGCGTCGGCGACCATGCGTGCAGCACGTCCTGAAGCGTGAGAAATCGCGAGTGAGAGATCCATATGAACATTGCCGTAGAGGCTGCACATGAACGCTGCTTCGCGCACATAAGGGTAGCAGTGCAATAAGACAAATTGTGTTTTGGAATATGTTCCACCCCTGAAAATATTTTGCAAAAGAGCAGGGTTGCATTCCACAAGGTCTGCGTCATCATCACCAATACCTGAATGAATTTGCACAGGAATGTTTTGTTCTCCTGCAATCAGAAATGCTTGCAGGAGCAGGTAATGATATAGGGGGCGTTTGTGTATGCGAATTTTCTTTTGACCCTTCGAGTCAAGCTTGAGTTTGTCAAAGTCTTTCTCCGCTTCCTCTTTTGTCGCTTGCAATAGCTTGAGTCCGCCTCGATATCCGCAGATGGATTTGAGCGCGGTCACGGATTCTGTCGACTGGTCGAACAATTTTTTCAAAAACTGTTCGCTTAAATTGGCAAAGGAATCGGCTTGCTCAATACATTGTTCGAGTATCGGTTCAATTCTGCGGCAATGGAAACACGGTCTGCCGGACAGCTTTCCCAGCTTGCTGCGGCTCATGAATTCGCCAGCGCCAAAGCCGCCGTCAATGATTACTGAGCCAATGGAAACATCATCCCAGAGCGTTTGAATTAATTCTTCCTGCGAAAGTGTTGAACGATACTCTAAATATTCTTCCTCTGATTTCACATCGAAGAATCGTTTTAACTGCAAAAGCAAATCGATATAGTGCACATTTTTTGTGATGTGATTTTCCAAAATGGAAATAGAACGGCTCTCGCTAAAACTCTGGCGAAATGCGATTTTATCCATCTCGCGAAAATTTTCCGAAATAGAGTGAGCATGATTATCGATGAAGACGAATTTCTCTATGTCGAAGCTCATGATTTTATTTTATCGCTCTATATTTCTCTTGCCGAATAATTGCGTTAAAAACGAACGAGGTGCTCTTTGATTTCTTCATCAGCAGAAACCTTCGAAAAGTAGTTGTCTTCTGAGGTTTTTACTCTCAAGTATACACGCACAAATTCGTCGCCCATTGCCTGCGTTATAGTTTGATTCATGAGCAAGCTCTTGCATGATTCCCTCAGTGCTTGCGGTAGACGTTCAATCTTCTTCTCATGCAATTCAGTCGCTGTCATGGCTCCAGGATCTGTTGAGACAGGCTCCGGAGGACTCATCTTTTTCTTAACACCATCCATGCCTGCTGCGATTACGGCGGCTAGTGCAAGATATGGATTCGCGCTGCTATCGACGCACTTTAACTCGATATTTGCTGTCTCTACTTCTCTGTCCCAATAAAGAGAAGGTACACGCACAGCTGCCTCGCGGTTCTCATATCCCCAGCAGCAAAATGCCGAACTCCAGGATTTTGGTTTCAGGCGACGGTATGAATTTGCGCTTGCACAGGTGAATGCAAGAACTGCGGAAAGATTCTTCAATAGACCTGCAACAAAACATTTGCCCAGATTGCTCAATCCATCATCTGAATAGAAAAGGTTTGTATTTGTTTCCACATCCCATGCAGACAGGTGCAGGTGGCATCCGTTTCCGGGCAGCTGCTCTCCAGGTTTTGGTGCAAGGCTTGCGATTAAATCATGCCGCGCTGCAACACCACGAAGTGTTTCCCTGTAGATAATATGATTGTCTGCAGCCTCCAAAGCCGGAGCATGTTTGATGCTGAGCTCGTGTTGCCCGTGTCCGAGTTCGGGATAATATTGCTCGACAGTAAGCCCCTGTGCCGTCAAAGAATTGATGAATTCGCGAATAAAATTAGCTGCTTTATTCATTCCATCTGTAGCAAAGCAATTGCTCTGATCGATCGGAGTTACCTTTTCCCCATCTTTGCGCGCTAGAAAAAATTCCGGTTCAAAAGCCGCCTCAAAACGTATTCCAAACTCATTGTACTGGGCAATCTGTTTCTTCAATATAGAACGTGGGCAGAGCGCCCATGGCGTTTTGTCGAGCTCGAGCATATCGCAGAGAACTAAGGCAGAAGACTGAGCATAGGGCAAGATACGAAAGGTGCTTAAATCTGGAATCAGGCGCACTTCGCCGGTGGTACCATATCCGGTATCGCTCTGCATCTGATCGAGCATGTTCATCGCCATCATGCCCTTTACCAGGCCAATGCCTGAGTTCAATCTGCCTTGCAGCCCCTCTCTTCCTGATGCTTTGCCGCGAATTATGTTGCTGCTGTCGCAATAGAGGAAACGAACCAGGTCAATGTTGTAGTCCTGCACTAGTTTCAGGATATTGTTTGCTTCCATGATGTCAGGGCCTTTATCTTTCCGACGACATTCCTATCGTGAAGTAAATTGCTGCGGCGAACATTAAAAGCGACATCCCCATTGAAACTTTCACAAAAGCCCATAGAAACTGCGTGAGCATAAAGGGCAGAAGTGACTGCAATAGCCCAAGCAACAAAGGCATGGCGAGGAAGCTGAAAAGAGCACCGCAGATTGCGCTAATCCATGCCCATTTTCGCACAAGGGCGATATCGCTTGTATTTTCAAGGTCTTCTAACTGAATTAAATTGCCACGCAGGCGCTCCGCTTCGTACTTTCGCAGAAATGTGGCGGCATCTTTGATGTATTGATCAAGCGAAAAGTCTTTGCTCACACTCATCCTCGGCAATAATCAACCAGTATAAGCATGCAGCAATCATGCGGCAATCGGAAATATAGCGGCAAGCGCTTCCAGCTTTGTCAAAAACCGTCCCCAGTAGTAGTTAAACCCAGGCAAACTGGGTAATAAATGAACAACGCCTGCATTGCGTGCCTTAAGGAGTTGATGGGATGAAGCGAGCTTTTTCCAATAAAGCCTTGATTTCCTCGTTGAGTTTCAGTCTTTTGTTATCTCCAGTCAGCTCATCTATTGCTGCGGCAGAATCGCCCAAGGCAAAAAATGAAGAAAGTGCAGAAAAGAAGGATGAAAAAGGCACTGCCATAAGTCCCGACAAGATCAAGAAAGTTCTCGAGTCGGAAGACATATTCGGCGAGCAATTCAAGGTAAGCTCGTACCTTCAGGGTGATGAAATAGTTGTTCAAACATGGCAAGATCCGCGCTCGACAGATCCTGATCATGATTACCGAATTCACTCAGTTTTGATAGCAAAGAAATTGCAGGATGCATTTCCTGATTCACTCAAAACTTGTAAGGTGCGTTATTTTGACAGATTGGATTTCAAAAGGTATCAGGAGTTTACTGTTGTGCCTGGCCTTGTGAAGGCCTTTGTTGCCGGCATTATTCCTGAGAAAGAGCTGCTGACCACATTGCCGATGCGAATAGTTGATGGAAATAAAGCCTCAAGTGATACCGAAGCGAAAGTGACTGATAACGAGAAAGGAGCTACTAAAACAAGCTCTGTGGATGCCAGTGCAACAAGCCGGGCAGCAAGTGCGACGAGCAGTCAAACAGTTACGATTGCACATGCAAGCAGCAGCGCAAACAACTCGATTTCTTCGACTGCGGCAGCTTCTACCGTAGCAGCTTCTGCTGTAGCCAAAGCCGCACCCATAGATCCGAATTCCTTAATCGCTGTTCTTCCTGGTTATGAACAAGCCTCACGTGCGGATCTCCTGCGCCGAATTCAAGATCTGGAGAAAAAAGGAGTTAAGTCTCCTGCTCGCCAAATGCTTGTAAGCATTGAAGAGTCTGTCCGTGACGGACGTGAATCTGAGGCGAAGGTCAACATCGATAGACTTAAATCCAGCATTGACGGCATGGAGAAGAGTTATCAGAAAGCTAAAGCTACAAAAGCCAATACATCTTCTCCTGTTACCGTGCGGCAAGGTTCGGCCCCTGGCGCCGGCTCAGCTTCGCGCTCTTCTTCTGGCACGTCTGATACTGAGTTTGCAGAAGGTATTGCAGTTTACAAAAAGAAAATGGGCGATTTTTATCCACACTACGGTCCGCTTTATGTAGACCGTTTCAATATCGGCAATCAGATAATGAAGATGCAGAGCGGAGGGCAAAATGTGGAGAAATTCCGGGCGCCTTATTTGCAAATGGAAGCTACAGTAGTTAATGGGGGCAGCGGCCTGGAGCAGCAGATCAAAAAATTCAACGAACTGCTAAATTTGATAGAAGCACCTCGTGATGAGGAGTATAAGTACCAGCAAAAAATTGCCGACCAGAGAAAAGGGCAAGATAAATAGTGATCGATTAAACGGAGAATCGGAATGAACAGAAAAGAACACAGGAATAACGCATCGGCCATATTTATGAGCATGGTGGCGTTCTCATGCTTTAGCCCTGTTTTCGCCGATGAGGGGCCTGCTCCAGGACCGGCTATGGATGCGCGACAGAGGCTCTTTGAACGCATTCAGCAGGCAAAGGGACAGGGGATGGGTATCAGCAGCTACATGGCTGCCTTTAAGGATATTGAAGATCGCGTCAAAGCTGGAGACCCTGAAGAGAAGGTATCTGCACGGGTGGCGCAGATTCACAAAGCTGTGAGCGATCAAATTGAACGAGCGAAAATTTTGAAAAATCAGAAGCCGCTTCCGCCTATGGGGTCGCAAGTGACCGGGGGCGATCTGCCGGATCATGGCGGTCCGGCGGGTAATAAAGGCGGAGGACCGCCAGCACCCGGTGGTGGCGGATTAGGTGGTGGCGGAGCCATGGCAGATAAATTGAAGAAACTCGATAGCTTGCCAGAGCCGATTAAAGAGCGCTTGTTGAACGATCCCAGCATTATTGAGAAACTCAAACAGCGCGCTGGTGGCGGCGGTGGTGGGGAAGCCCCGCCAGGACCGCCTGCTGGTGGCGGTGGTCCCGGTGGACCAGGCGGTGGAGCTGGACAGGCGCCACCTCCCAAAGGCGAGCAATAATCCGACAATTTAAGGAAAGGGCGCCTACATAAAAGCCAATCGAGGGAGCGCCCTTGTCGCTTCTTCAACCCCACTCGCTTTGCTCGCACGGTTCTCCATTACGGCTAGCTGCGGCTAGCCGGCTAATGAGCAGATCGATTAGTTAAATTAGAAGCCGGCGAGCCGCCGGCGCTCCCGGATGCGTGAATGCTTGCCACGTGAATTTTTCTTCCCGCTGGAAACCCTGAACTAGCGGTGGCGTCTTGACAACAGATCCGTTTATCATTCGGTTTGGAATCCATTCGTTTGGGCAAGTTCTTAATAGAACCAGATTTACGAGTATTGTCTGTATCTCTGCATGGAAGGAAACAGAGGAGCTGACTGCTTAATGAAGCCCTCCAAAATCTTGCGGGTATATCTGTTGACCAGTGGAGTCATTGGTCTTTTACTCACTGCGTTGACTGTCTATTCTCTGAAACTAGGTGAAATCACACCCGGTGCTGCTTTCATTTTGCCGGTGTGCTGGAACGTGCTTCTGATGCTCATACTTCCATTGGTGCTTGATTGGAGTGAGCAAAAATATTTGAAAGCGCGCTTCTTACAATTAGAAGATGTAGCCAAAGATAATCCGGAATTGAAAGCGTGTTTGGAGCAACAGTGCCAGAAACTCGCTGTTTCGAACATAAGAGTCGCTGTAGTTGATACCCAAATTGAAGAAACCTTCAGTTACGGATTGCTCCGCTACAATCCACGAATTATCTTGCCGAGTAGCTTGTTGAATCTCGATGATAAATCAAAAGCAATTCCGAGTATCGAGAATGAACTGTCGCGCTTTGCCAGGCAGGAAATCAGCCTCTACTTT